>JAIBAT010000100.1 GCA_019695055.1 Candidatus Sumerlaeaceae bacterium
GGCCGCTTTTCGTGCCACTTTGGAAACCCCACAATCCCCCAAATGAGACGCTATAGTTGGCAAGACTTAAGCGAGTTGTAAAGCGAGCATATCCAATGAACTATGGCTTTTTTCGGAACACCCTCTCTGAATTCTCAATTCTGAATTGTGAGGCATTCTGCCGCAGGGCGTGGAGTGCGCGATTGGTATGAGTCCTCCCAGTCTGACAGAACGCGTGCCCGTCCCGACTCTTCCGTTGGTCTACGGAAGATTTGTGATCGTGTTTGAAGTCTCGGGATAGCGATCGTCATAGGTTCCGAGGAGTCTGCTTCGTCCATTTGGGTTGTCTTCCCGGCTGATCATGCCTTTCAGGAACCGCCCAATATCTGAAGATGGAGCGTGGCGGTTCTTGCTAACGGGCTCGGAGTGGAGAACTGTCCTGAAGAGACCGTACCTGAAGCGGTCGTCGCTGTGCAGAGACATCGAGGTCAATGTTTCCCACTTCTCGTTATCGGGCAACAGGAGCACGGACTGAACGTACTCCTCTGAATAGGAGTAGGTTTTTGCATTCAAGAATTCGTCAAGTGTCCGGACTTTTTCAGTGGTAGGGAATGTCAGGTAAAAAATCAGTGTAGGAAAGCCGACCACAATTGCCAGGGGCACGAGAATCCTGACAATGCTTATACCGTTACGCGGAGCAGGGTTCATCGCTTGTCCCATTCGGAAGGGCTCCGAAACTCATGCTTCACCCAGCCCCGAACGCTTGAAGGCCGACAACAATTCCTTGGCGAATTCGGGCGGTGCATCTCGCAGCAGTTCCTCGGATCGCCGAAACAGACGCTGCGCCAGGTCTGCGAACTCCTGGGGCTTTTCCTGAATCATCATCAGAAAGAAGTGGCAGGGAGCCGCAGTCTTGGTTGCGATCTCCTCCTCCATTAGGATCTTGAAATTGATCTTATCCTCGTCCGATAGGTCGAAGTAGTAGTTAACTGCGGCCGATAATCCACTCGTCCACATGGAATCCCACCGGATTCTTGTCCACCGCCTCATTTGCCGCCGGACTTCAGATTTGAATCCATATTTTAACCGCCTCGCCTTCGGAAGAGGTAACCCAAGAAGGGCTTTCAGGCGGTCGTTTTCGCGATTAGGCTTTGGCATGGATAGAACAAATTCTGAATTGGTCCAAGGCTGTTTGGCGATTGATCGATTCTCTGCTATGCTCTTGCACCTTCATTCCCTTTGTCTAACCACCCATGGCGCGAATGGCAAGTTTTGTTCGCTTGGGAGACGTTGGGGGGAAGACGAGTTCAGAGTTCTGAATTCTGAGTTCTGAGTTGAAAGACTTTGAATCGCTGAGGGAACAAAGGAAAAGCGTCGGGGGAATGTCGGGGCAGGCACGCGTTCAGTCGGACTGGGAGGACTCAACGGGGCGTCCCATGGGGTTTGTCGTTTATGGGTCTGGAAGGGTATTTAGAGGGCTGTAAGGGAATAGGCAAGCCGGTTGCCCTTGTGGTAGGGTCTTTTCATCATGATCGCCAGGCCTGCATCCGTTTCGATCTGCCGGAATCCTGTGGATCCTGGGATGTTGTTCGGGCTCCACCTTGTGCGAAAAAAGAAATAAAAAGGATTTAATCCGTGTCGTTCCTTGAAATTGCTCAACTTAAAAAATCGCCCAGAAAAAAGTTCCTGCTGGCGAAAACGTTTGACAGCTTGAAATCCAAAAGCCGACGGGGGCGTCGGCGCTCCCGGGAAAGGCAGAATCTCACCGCGGGGGGCGCGGAGGGGCTTGGAGGGCCGGGTTTTTTTGCGGGCGAGCCGCCCGCGCTCCCGGCGAGGGGGATTCGCTGGCGCTTGTCCCCCTTTGGAATTGGCTTTACTGCGGGGTCCGGGGTCTGCACAAAGGGGGCAGTTGGTGGCATAACCAGACTCTCGCGGCGTCGATGGTTGTTTTTCCTTATGTTATTCTTTCGTAGCCGCGGGTAAGAGGGTTGGAATTATGTTGGGATATGGGAAATGGTCGGCTGTGCGGGCGCTGGGGTTGGTGTTGGCGCTGGCCTTGCCGTGTGTGGCCGCGGCGGACCGGGTGGTACTGAACTCGGGGCGCGTGGTGACGGGCGGCATCGTGAGCGATACGTCGGGCGAGGTCGTGGTCCGGACGGATGTGGGGCTGATGCGGTTTAGCCGGGCGGATGTGCGGTCGGTGGAGCGCAGCGACATGACGGCGGAGGAAGTGGCCGGGGACAAGGCGATGCTGGCGGGCAAGTACGACGTGGCGCTGGACTATTTCCGGGCGGCGCGGAACGCCGCAACGACAGGCACCCAGGCGGTTGCGCGGCTGGACAGGAAGATGACCAGCGCGGAGGGGCTGAAATCGGCGTCGGTGAAGGCTGCGGTGGATGCGCAGCTGCTGGAATCGAAGTCGCGGTTGCGGGGTCGGGATTTTGACGGCGCCCTGGCGGTAGCAATGCAGATTCGGACGAATTCCAAGTCGGAGGACCTGACGTCGGCGGCGAGCCAGCTCATCGGCGAGATTCACCTGGCCCGGGCGCTGGACGCGAAGGACCGGATGGACGACCGGGCGATGGAGAAGGAGCTGGAGGAGGCGATTGCGGCCAACCCGGAGCTTTACCGGGCGTACCTGATCCAGGGGGAAATCCTGCTGAGGAACACGCTGACGGAAGAGCAGGCCATCAAGAAGATCGAAACAGCGCTGAACCTTGGGAAGGGACAACTGACCGAGGAGGAGACGATCAAGTTCAATTATTTGCTGGGGCGAAAGTTCTATGACCGGGGGAAGTACGAGGCGGCGGCTTCGCGGTTTGCGAATTGCCTGGGCACGGGCAAGAAGTACCCGGCCTATGCGGACGCGCTGGACCGCGCGGTGAAGAGCTATGTGCGCCTCGGCGAGCAGAACACGCTGCAGGACACGCAGAAGCAGATCGACAACCTGAACGAGGCCCTGCGCCTGAACGCGGACAACAAGGACGCACACTTCCTGCTGGGGCGGCTTTACAAGGATTCGGGGCAGACCAGCAAAGCCATCGAGTCGTTCCAGAAGGTGATCACGCTCGATCCGAAATATCCCGAGGCGAACCACCTGCTGGGTCAGGCAAATTTTGACCTGAACCAGTACGACGAGGCGCTGAAGTACCTGGACGCGGAGGTGGTCATCTCGCCCAACAATTATGAGACCCTGGTGGACCGGGCGGAAGTGCAGATCGTGCTGGCGAACTACGACAAGGCGGCGGCGGACCTGCAGCAGGCGACGCGGATCGAGCCGAGCCGGTGGCGGGCGTTTCTCTCGGCGGGCAGGCTGGCCTTCTCGCAGCAGAAATACGACGAGGCGCGCAAGAGCCTGCAGCAGGTGCTGGCCATCAAGCAGGATTCGGTGGAGGCGTACATTTTGATGGGGCGCGTGCTGTACGAGGACAAGAAGTTCGACGAGGCGCGCACGTGGTTCCAGAACGTGGTGGACTACCTGAAAGCCGTGGCGAATCCGTCGTTCAAGAGCAAGCGCCTGCTGGCCGAGGCGCGCACGGCTGTTGGCGAGATTGACATGGCGCAGGACAGCCCGCGCTCGGCGGAGTCCAATTTCCGTTCGGCGCTGGAGACCATTCCCGACTATGCCCCGGCGTATCAGCGCATCGGGGACGTGAAGCGCCGCCTGGGCGGCGAAGCCGCGGATGCGGATATCAAGAAGCAGCTCTTTGGCGAGGCGGAGAAGGCCTATCGCCATGCGATAGATTTGAATCCGCGCGACGCGGAGTTTCGCCTGAGCCTGGGAATTCTCTATCACAAGAACCTGAAGGATCCGCCCCGGGCGCTGGAGAATTATGACAAGTACGTCAGCCTCGGCGGTCGCGACCGGGCGACGGTGGCCAAGTGGATCGAGGAAGTGAAGGGCGGGGGCGCCTCGCCGGAGGATACGTCCACGTCGGGCACGGCAGCGGCCGGTCAAACGACCGGGACGGCGGCCATGACGACAGGCACCGCATCCATGGCCAATGGCACCACGGGAACAAAGAAGGTGGCTCCGGCCGCGACCACGGGTGCAACGACTACCACCGCGACCGCGCCAGCGACAACCGCGACGACCGCGGCGACAACATCCACGAAATAATACGACTGGTGACAGCGATCCATGCCTGAAACAACTGCAACTCCCCCGGCCCCGGCCATTTCGATTCCCGGCGGCAACGGTAACCGCATTGATCCGTCGCGGCACCTGCTGGCGGTGGAGGAACTAAAGACGTATTTCCATACGTCGGAGGCGACCTACCGGTCTGTGGATGGCGTGACCTTCGTGCTGGACAAGGGGAAGACCCTCGGGATCGTCGGGGAGTCGGGGTGCGGCAAGTCCGTAACGTCGCTTTCCATCCTGCGGCTTATCCAGGAGCCGCCGGGACGCATCGAGGGCGGCAGCATCCATTTCAATAACGTTGATCTGCTGAAGCTTTCCGAGCGGGAAATGCGCAAGATTCGGGGCAACAAGATCTCGATGATTTTCCAGGAACCCATGACGTCGCTAAACCCGGTGTTCACAGTGGGTGATCAGATCGGGGAAGTGTTCCGGGTTCACAAGAACATGAGTCGCCGCGCAGCCGTGCAGGAAGCCATCCGCATGCTGGAGTTGGTGAAGATTCCCAGCGCGGCGCAGCGGGTGCACGATTACCCGCACCAGATGAGTGGCGGCATGCGCCAGAGGGTGATGATTGCCATGGCGCTGGCGTGCAATCCGGATTTGCTGATTGCGGACGAGCCGACGACGGCGCTGGACGTGACGGTGCAGGCCCAGATCCTTAACCTGATGGAGGACCTGAAGGCGCAGTTTGAGTCGTCCATCATCATGATCACCCATGATTTGGGGGTCATCGCAGAGATTTCGGACCATGTGGCGGTCATGTACGCGGGCCAGATCGTTGAATATGCTGATGTTAAGACGCTTTTTGCGAATCCGCTGCACCCGTACACTCATGGTTTGATGAAAAGCATCCCCCGAATTGATGAAATCAGGCAGCAGAAAAAGCTTTACTCCATTGAAGGGAATGTGCCAGACCCTTCCCAACATCCAGTGGGATGCCGGTTTCATCCCCGATGCCCGTATGCAACGCTGGAATGCAAGGAAGCGGTTCCGGAGTTGAAGCGAGTAAATGACTCGCATACCGTGCGGTGCATCCATTGGGACCGGATAGCCCAGGAGAATAAAGCCCGAGGGGCAACCCTATAGGGCCAGAACAGGGTGGGTAGGGCCAATGTTTGCAGTCGCAGGACACATTGCGAAAGGATACCGGGAACTCCATGAAAAAATGGACCTTTGCTCTCGTTGCCGCCGTGTTGACGGCCATGGTTTTTGTACCGCAGATTCCTGAAACAAGGCAGGTTAGCTCTCCTGAAGTGAGGCCTGCCGAATTGGTGGGCCTGCGCCTCGAAAAAGTCTCACCCGCTGTCCTCCCCAGTCGTTCGCCCATCCAAGCCTACGTTACCGCGCAAAAGCCCCTTGAGGGTGTTCGTGTTTGCGTGGATCCCGGCCATGGCGGCCAAACCCAATGGAGCAAGCTGAAGTACACGGGCGGCACCGTTGGCGTGGCGACCGGCCAGACGGAAAGCGACGTGAACCTTCGTGTGTCTTTGTTGCTGGAACTTTACCTGCGCGCCGCTGGCGCTGAAGTGTTTATGACGCGCCGGACCGATGACCGGTGCACCAACGGTGAAAAGACCGAGGAACTCGATTTCCGCAGCCAGATGGCGAACTCAAAGAACTGCGATCTCTTTATCAGTGTTCACCACAACGAGGCGCCAAGCCGCGGCACGAATTACACTGTGGTCTTTTTCCCGCCGGGAATTCCCAAGGCTGTGGGGCTGGCCGACAATATTTCCGCATCGGTTTCTCGCTACATTGGCACCAACAACATCGGCGGGCGGGCCGGCAAGTATCGCGTGCTTAACGGGATCAAGATGCCGGGCGTCATCGTCGAGTCGTCCTTCATGAGCTGCCCGGATGAGGATTCGCGACTGTCGTCGCTGGCGTACAACAAGCTGCAGGCGAAGGCCATTGCCACGGGCGTGATGAATTATGTGAGAATGGAAAAGGGCCGCACGGTCGACTTTAACACGATTTTCGCACCGATCGACGAGCAGGCTGGTTCGGCGCAGCAGATGGCCGACGCGACATTCGTGCGCAAGCAGATCGTGGAGAAGCGCTCGCTGTTTGGCGTGCGCTACGAGGAAGTGACCTACGATGCCGCGGGCACGGTGGTTTCGAGCCGCGAAATCGGCAAGAATGGGGCTTCGGCGGAGCGTTCGTTTGGTAAGAGCAGCCAGCCATCGAAGAAGGATGCCAAGGCCATGGCGGCCAGCAAGAAGTCCAGCAGCTCGAAGAAAGGAATCGTGATTACCGATTCCAAGACGTCGTCCAAGGGCGCAAAGCCGAAGGCGACCGTGGCGAAGGCGTCCACGAAGAGCACCAAGAAGTCGTCCTCCACCAAGAAGGGCTGATTCGCCGCCGGGGATTTGACCCGGTGGAATTACTGTTTTCCGTACAACTCCACTCCGAGCCGTTCGGCCTGTGCCTGAAGGTCTGGCGGAAGGGCGACTGGTTTTAGTCCGCGGGCGCGGATGGCCTCCATGAAAACTGAGGAAATTGCCGCGTAATCATTTTTCTGCCCTGGGGGCGGCGTTCGATTGCTGTAGGGGTCCATGAACACCCAGATACGCTTTGCCTTGGGGGCGACGCCGTCGAGCATGGAGAGAATGGCCTGGGCGTCGTGCTGGAGTGGCCCGGTGCCCTCGGCGAGCACGGCTTGGGGAACAAACCAGCCCATGTGGCGGCGAGTGGACAGGGGATAGGTGAGCAGCGGGGCGTCAATGTCGAGGCGAAGCATCTGGTAGGCGATTTTGGCGCCTTCCTGGGCCATGCACACGACGAGGTCGTCGGGCAATGCTGCGGTTTTCAAAATGGTGCCGCGGGAAGATTGCGGTCGGAACACAATGGGATCGTCAAACGTCTGCAATTTGGGAGCATAGGCCAGGGCACCCAGACCGAGAAGGGGCAGACCCAGGAGGTACGGGGCGGCTCGTCCGGTTCGTTGGGAAAGGATTTCCTGTGCACCGGAGAACCCAAGCCCCATCACCGCGAGAAACCCGGGAAAGGCCAATGTGTCATAACGCGCAACCACGTAAATGGGGTGGAACAGGAGGGAATAGGCGAAGGGGGCGAGAAGGGGGAGCAGTACAAACGCGAGCAAAATATAAAGCTGTTGTACGGGCGATGGCCAGATTGCCGGTGGCAAAGCGCCGGGGTCGTCGGCTGGCTGGTCTGCGGATTTATGGCCAGAGGAGGCAACGAGTGCGCACCCAAAGGCAATTGTGGCGAACAGGATGGCGCTGGCGCGAAGCACCATGTCGGAAGGCTGGGCCCGCAGGTAGTTGGGAAGCAATCCGCCGATCGTGAGCGCCTCAAGGGAGCGCGGAATGGCGAGGGGCGGCGGAATGGCACGCCAAAGGGGCTCAATCCAGGCGAATGCCACTCCCTTGGGTTGGGCGAGCAAATGGGCGAACCAAGGCAGGTAAAGCAGGATGGCGGCCGTATGACTGAAGGCCAGGGGCACCATGCGGCGCTTTCCGGTGGCGCAGTACCATCCAATCAACCAATATCCCGGCAGGAAGGCCAGTGTCAGGTCGTGGGCGTAAAGGGAGAGCGTCACGGCGACGGCATGGAGAAACCAGAGCAGGCGGCTTCCCGTGCGGCAGGCGCGGGTGATGGACCAGGCGGCCAGGGTGACGAGCAGCCATATCAGGGTATAGCCGCGAGCTTCCTGGGAATAGTAGATGTGGAGCGGCGTGACGGCGCCGACGGCCATGGCCCAAAGCGAGGCTGACCTTGGCGCGCCCAGCTCGGTCAGCCAGAGTGCCAGGGCGGCCAGGGAAAGAACGCCCAGCAAGGCAGAGAGGGACCGCGCGCCGATTTCGCTGATTCCGAACGGGGCGGTCCATGCTTTCAGGAGGATGAAGTAGAGCGGCGCATTCGTGTCGTTGCGAAGTTCCGCGAAGACACCGCGAGGCGATTGGGCGGTGAGGATCGAGTGACATTCATCGAGCCACATCTCCAGTGCGCCGAGATGGAAGGCACGCAAGACGGTAGCCAGTAAAAGAATGGAAACAGCCCAAATGAAACATGTCCTGAGGTCGGCGGGGGGATTGCGATGTTCCTCAGAGGGATTCATGGGGGCCAAGCCAGTGGACTTAGCTTCGCAGCTCCACGCCCAGCTTGGCCTTCAGGTCGGCGAGGATTTTCTCCTGCAACTGGTTCACCTCGTCGTCGGTCAGCGTGCGGTCGCCGGCGGAGAACAGAATTCGGTAGGCAAGGCTGCGCTTGTCGGCGGCGATCTTGTCGCCTTCGTAGACGTCGAACAGTTGGATTCCCGCGAGCAGTGACTTGGCGCGTTTGGCGATGGCGCTCTCGATGTCAGCGGCGGGGACCTCGCGTCCGGCCACAAGGGCGAGGTCGCGCGAAACGGCCGGAAAGACAGGAATGTCGGCGATTTTGGGTAGTGCGCCGACGAGCGGAAGCAGAGCGTCAAATTCGCCGAGAATCACCACGACGTTGCGCTTGATATCGAGGGTCTGGCGCAGGCCGGGGTGCAACTCCCCGACGCGCAGCAATATCTTTCCGGCGCGGCGAAGAGCGGCGGATTTTCCGGGGTGGAAGAGTTTGGCAACGGGAAGGGAGCCTGCGGCTTCGGCGATTCCCACGGTTTCGTAATCCGCAGCGCCGAGTCCTTCGAGAAGGGCGTCAGCAATGGCCTTGCCGTCGAAAAAGTCGGCTGTTTTTGCGGCACCCCGCCAGCTTGTGGTGTCGAGGGTTCCGTAGACCACCGCGGCGAACTGCGTGGACTCCATGTCTGCGGGTTTTGTGGCGTTCTGGTAAACGGTGCCTATTTCAAACAAGCGAAGTTCCGTTGCGCCACGATTCTGGTTGTAGAGCACTGTCTGGAGAAGACCCGGCAGAATGCCAGGACGCATGACGGCGAACTCTGCGGACAGGGGATTGCGCAGCTTCAATGCGCCTGCGGAATCGTAACCCGAGCGGTCAACGGCATCGGCGGACAGGAAGCTGAAATTGGCCACCTCGGAGAAGCCATGGCGAACAAGAGAGTCGCGCAGATAGGTGGAAAGCTGATCCTCACGGGGCTGGGAACCAGGCCGCGATTCGATGGCCGGGCGGACGGTGGGAATCTTGTCATAGCCAATAAGGCGCCCGACCTCCTCCACGATGTCGGCTTCCTGCTCGATATCCGGGCGGAATGCGGGGGGAGTGACCTTGAAGTGGCCCGTCGAGTTTCCCTCGACGGTAAACCCGAGAGCGCGCAGCGGCACAATCATTTCGTCAGCCTTCAAGGAAAGGCCGAGGAGGGAATTGACCCGCGCGACATCAACCACAATGGGCGCGGCTGGAGCGACGCCGGGGCCTTCGTCAAAGGCTCCGGCGCAAATTTGGCCGCCCGCCACTTCGGCGATGAGCTTTGCGGCACGATCCACGATCTTTGGCAAGGCGGACCAATCGGTGCCGCGCTCAAAGCGATAGCTGGAATCGGTGCTCTTGGCGAGGCGCTTTGAGGTCTTGCGGACCACGGTTGGTGCAAAGTAGGCGCACTCGATGAAAACGTTGGTCGTGGCGTCGGTGATCTCCGTGTTGCCGCAGCCCATGATGCCGGCGAGGGCCACGGGGCGGTTTGCGTCGGCGATAACCAGGTCCGCAGAATTCAGGTCGCAGGTCTGGCCGTCGAGGGTGACGACCTGCTCGCCGTCGGCGGCGATTCGCACAATAATCTGCTTCCCCTCGATCTTGTCGAGGTCGAAGGCGTGGATGGGGTGCCCGAGTTCCATGAGCAGGTAGTTGGTCACATCCACGACGTTGTTGATGGAGCGCAGACCCGCGCTTTCCACGGCGCGGCGCAACCACAGGGGACTGGGGGCGATTTCTACGCCCCGGACCACGCGGCCGGTGTAGCGGGGGCAGGCTTCCGGTGCGTCAATGCGCAGGGTTACGAAATCCTTCGCGGCGGGGCCAGTTTCTTTCACGGCGCAATCGGGAAAGGCCACCTCACCAAGGCCAAGGGCCGCGGCAATGTCACGGGCCACGCCGAAGAGTGACAGGCAATCGGGGCGGTTGGGGGTGACCTTTATGTCGATGAGCGCGTCGAAGGGTTTGCCCTTTTCGTAGACCCAGTCCTGCGGAAGAATGAGGAGACCGTCGGCGTCGTCGCCCCAGCCCAATTCCTTGCCGCTGCACATCATGCCGTCGCTGCTTTCGCCTCGAATCTTGGATTTTTTGATCACGAGGCCGTTGGGGAGCTTTGCGCCCTCGATGGACAGGGGCACCATGTCACCGGGGCCCATGTTCTTTGCGCCGCAAACAATCTTGAACGGCGCCGGTCCGCCGGCGTCCACCTGGCACAGCACAAGGCTGTCGGCGTTGGGGTGGGGAATCTTATCCAGGATGATTGCAGATATGACTTTTCCCGAGGCCACTCCCAAATCTGTGACACCCTCCACCTCGAGGCCGGCCATGGTGAGTCGCTCCAGCACATCCGCCAATGGCAATTCCCGGCCCAGCAGGCGCGACAACCACCTGTAACTAATGATCATTCCGTCAAAGTCCCGTATTTAGTAGTCAGACAAAGGCGATAACGGCCCCCCGGGGGGGATGCAAGCCGTAATCAAGCCGTTCCGAAGGTACGCCGAAGCCGCGATTCTACTCGTAAAGTTGCCATTCCGCCGCTGCCGCGGGGACCGGTGTGATGTCGAAAATGAGCAGCTTGCCCGTGCTGGAATTGACGAAGGGCGCGGCCAGAAGCAACTCGACGGCGCCGTCGCCATCGATATCGCCGGTGGCGATGGTGTCGCCGAGCTGCAGATTGTTGGTGGCCCCATTGACGATGTATTCCACCTGCTCGGAGCCCTGGGTTAGGGAGAGCGTTCCTGGAAATGATGCGCGCCCACCGACCACATAGGTGCGGCCCTCGTTGCTGAATATGGGGCGCTCACCATCACGGGCGGAAAACATGAAATCGGCGCGGCTGTCTTTGTTGAAATCGCCGACCGCGAGGGTATCGCCGATGGTGTTGGTGGTGTCGCCTGCCGCTATGAAGAGGTCCGGCGACGCGCTGGCCAGGTTTATGGTGGCAGGCCAGGTTGTCTTGCCAAGAAATGCATAGACGGCACCCCAATCGGCGCTGGAGACGCCGGCGGGGTCCCAACCGGGGGCCGTCACGACCAGATCGCGCTTTGTGTCGCCGTTGATGTCGGCCATGGCCACGCAATGGCCGAGTTCGTCCCAAACGTGTCCGCCGAGGATGGTGAGGTTAGCCGCGGTGGATAGGAGATTGTAGGATGCTGGAAAGGAGCTGGAACCCCAAAGAACAAAGACTTTCCCTTCCGTGGTTAATGAGCCAACGCTGCCCTGATCCTCGCCCATAATGAGGTCGGCGATTCCGTCGGCGTTGAGGTCGCCGATGGCGATGGCGGTGCCGAGCTCGGCAAAGGTCTCGTTGCCGAGGATGGTGGAACTGGCCTGAGAAAGAAGATCAATGGTGGTGCCTGGCGTGAAGGGGGTGCGACCATAAACCACGAGAACCTTGCCCGCGTCGGTTCGGCTGTTTACGTCGGCGAGGTGAGCGCCGACAGCTATGTCGTCGATACCGTCATTGTTGATATCGCCGCAGGCGAGGCCCTTGGACTGCAGGCCGCCGAAGAGCAGGTAGCCGCCGGTATCGTCGCCTGCGACGGCGCCAAGGATTTTGACGCTCCACTGGTTGAGGGCCAGGTCGTAAACGGTCTGGGAAAAGAAACTGGGTCCACCGAAGAGGACGTAGACGATTCCCGCACCGGTGCGGCCGGAGGCCGCCATGGTGGAGTCGGCGGCGACGAGGTCCTTGAATCCGTCCTTGTTCACATCGCCCGCCGCGAGGGCGGTGGCCAATTCGTCGGAACCGGTGTCGCCGAGGATCACGGCGTCGGGCTGGGCGGAGGAGAGGTCAATGAGATCGGTGGAGGCGTAGTTGCGCTTCCCCTTGAAGACGTAAAGCGTGGGGCGTTGCGGCGAGACAAAGGAGGAGCGGTCCGCGCCGACCACGATATCCTGATACCCGTCGCTGTCGAGATCCACGCAGAGCAAGGGGCGGCCAAAGTACTCGCCGGTTTCCTTGCCGCGAATTTCCAGTGTGCGGCTGGTGCCTTCGATTTGCACTGCGACTGCACCGGCGGAGGCGGGAGCAAAGGCAAGAAGCAGCGCCGCCGATAGAATTCCCCAAAGACCCTGACATTTCATGACAGACCTCCAAAACAACTCACGACAAGGCGTGGCGGGTGATAACGAAAGAGGATCAGCGTGGAACCCTGCTCCCCGGGGTGCAAGGGAAAATCAGGTGGAAGAGGCCCCTTCGTTGCGGCGAGACTCGAAGAATCGGGTGAGCACGTCGGCACATTCCTCCGCAAGCACTCCCTCGATGGTGCGCACGGCGTGGTTCCAGCCGGAGTGCTTGAGGAGAGGCAGGTGCGTCTCGACGGCGCCGAACTTGGCGTTGCGCGCGCCGAAGACGACGAGGGGAATTCGGGCCAGCAGAGCGGCTCCGGCGCACATGGGGCAGGGTTCGAGGGTCACGATGAGCGCGCAGCTCTCCAACCGCCAGTCGCCGACGGCGCCGGCAGCCTCGCGAAGAGCGAGAATCTCGGCATGGGCCGTGGGGTCGCTGAGTTCGATCTTGCGGTCGTGTCCGCGCCCGATGATTTGTCCGTCGCAAACCACGACTGCACCCACGGGCACTTCGCCTGCTGCGGCCGCCTCGCGGGCCTGGGCGATGGCCTCGCGCATCCACGGCGCGCAGTCGTCGGCCGTCAGCCCGGCGATCCAGCCGCTCATTCCGGGGGCTTCCGCTTGTTAAATTGGTTCATGGCCGTGACGAGATCCTTCTTGAAGATCATCTCGACGGCATCGGCGGCGTCCTGTTTGGTGAGTTCCAGTTCCTCGCGGTCGGCGGGGCGCAGACGGCTGAGCACGAAATCGACGACGTTGGCCAGATTCTCGTCTGCCGGGCGCACGCCCACCCGCAGGCGCGGGAAGTCCAGTGAACTGATGCAGTTGATGATGGAGAGCAACCCCTTGTGGCCGCCGTGGCTGCCGTTGGGGCGCATGCGCAACTGGCCGAGGGGCAGGTTGATGTCGTCGCTGATGGCGAGGATCTCGCCGGGCTCGGTGCCGTTGCGTCGCGCAAATTCAGCGACACTTCGCCCGCTCAGGTTCATATAGGTGAGCGGCTTCATCAGCGTGGTCCGGACGCCCTGCAAAGTAATCTCCGCGGTCTCCGCTTCCAGGCGGCGCTCCAGCGTCCATGCGCCGCCATGGCGCGAGGCGAGAATGTCCACTATCTCGAAGCCCACATTGTGCGGCGTCAGCGCATATTGGCGGCCGGGGTTCCCCAGTCCCACAATCAGTTTCATGGGCGGCAATATGAACGGCGACGACCCACCGGGCAAGCGGATAAAAACACAACCGCTGGAAGGCGGCATAAGCCGAATTCTGTTCACGAACCCGGCGAACCGGGCCCGTGCATGGCCATTCCTCTCGGCCCCTTCCTTGCGGGGGGGCTCATAGCAACCTACCCGGTCCTTTGTCGGCGCACGAGGCGCCTGTGCGAGGCGGGCCGCCTCGCCGCGGACTGGTGCCGCGGGCCAAAACCCGCGATCAGCTCCGCATCGGACCCTATTCGGTCTTGCACCCGATGGGGTTTACCGAGCCAGCCGGTTACCCGGCTGCTGGTGCGCTCTTACCGCACCGTTTCACCCTTGCCCGTGGCAGACCGCGCCTTGCGGCGTGGCCGCCCGTCGGCGGTTTGCTTTCTGTTGCACTTTCCGTCCCTTGCGGGCCCTGGCGTTACCAGGCATCGCGCCCTGCGGTGTTCGGACTTTCCTCCGGCCGGGCCGAAACCCAAACCGGCGGCCATGTTGCCCGCCTTCCAGCGGTCTTGAATTGGGATACAGTTGCTGAAGTGGAATATTATGTCCGGCGGTCGGTGCCCGAAAACTTCGGCTTGAAGACTGAAACCTTAGCCACTATGTCAAACCGGCATTGAGAATCCATGACATCGCGCATGGCCCGCCACCGAAGAATTTACCACAGGATCGAATCCCCCACGCAAACTCGCGAGATTGCAGGGCGTCAGGCCGAAACCAGTGAGATTTGGGGTACTATGGCCCGCTACGCTCACAAGCCCTGTGTTCGAGCTTACAAAGGGCCCTTGCCCGAAGGGTCGCGAGGTGTGGAATTCACAACTGACGTCAAACCGGATCGTAATTCCCCTCCTGGCCAGGCGTATTGGCGTGGTCCTCGAGAAGGAGTAATTGTTGACGGCGAATTTGCGAAGATTAGGGTCACTATTCTAAGGAATACCCAGTCATGAAATCGAAATATCGCCAGATTCAGGTGGCTGCCCTAAAGGGCAAGCTTGACCTGCCCGCTGCGGTCATTGCCGAGACCCCAAAGGAACTGGGTGCACGCTGTCAGCTCCGGTTTCGGGAATCGAATGACGATCTCGATTCGACGTTTGAGGCATTTGTCCAAACAGCCGACGGCCATCAGTTTGGACTGGTTTGCCACAAACATGCGCCGAAACCCGGAATCGAACTGATTTTACCGGTCACCGAAAAGAACGCTGCGACCCGGCTTGGCGAAGTGCTGAACTTGCTGTCCATTAGAAAGCAGGACTTGGGTTGGATTAATCCAGTGATTAAGCGACAATTGACTGGCAAGAAACCGGCCGACTATTCGAAATCGGGCGTCGGCAGGGGGCTGGCCGGGGCATCCCGAGTACGGGAAACCTCAGTGAGACGGCGGGCAAAAATCAGCCAAGACTGATCGGTCCGGCAGCGGGTCGCTGCGGTCGAGGAACGTGCGGCACCAGGCCTCGAACAGTAGCACCTTTCAAACCCTTGACTTGCTTTCCAAGGCCACACTTTGAATCAGTCATGACTGACTATAATCGAGTAGCCACGCCTTGCCGTATGCTCTACCCTTTAAACCGGGGACTGCTGATGTTCGTTCCTCTGTTTTGTGGAATGCACCATTTGTGCTTAGCCCTGCTGGTGAGTTTTGGGGCGGCTGTGTGCAATGGTGAAGCCATGGCGGTCTCAGGCGCGAAGGACGTCATTGTTCGTGGCGAAATTCGCGATACATCTGGGAATTTGCTTGATGGGGTCACATGCGGCTATTCGGCGCTATCTGGAGCACGATTGGCGGACAATATCCGAACTACCTCGGCTACAATGAATGGGGTGTTCGAATGGCATGAGCAAAAGGTACTTAATTTTATGGCGGTCTTTCGGAAGCCCGGATATTATGCTGACGTTCGAAAGTTTGATCATTCGGACTCTCAGTGGAGGGCGGCTGAAGGCACCTATTCCACCTCATTTACAGTGGTTATGGAAAAAGAGGCGGCAGACGAACCGAAGCTGGTAGAAAAGTCGGCCCTCATAGGTGGTTTTTCGTCCTCTCCTCCCTATACCTTGGGGGTCAAAGCAAATGGAGTATTTGATGACAAAATAAGGGAAAGTGAGTTCTGGCAGGCAACCACTAATGTAATAGTACTTTCGACTCCTGCAGATATGTTGACCAGTGCTTTGGGAGTTTCTTCTCCCACATTTGCAATTCGAAAAGTTCCGAGATTGGATTATGCCACTTCGCCAAGTCAGGCGTGTTTAATCCCAAGAAATCTAGGGTGTCAAATCAAACTGGTTTTGTTGTGTGCGGAAGCTTCAGATGGATTGGTTTTGTGCCATGAAGCTGGAGAAGTCGACACGGGGCATTATCCAATTGAGACTGGACTGGCACCTGCGGATGGCTATACGCCAGAAATTGATGTCTCCGACGCAGTGTTTTGCAACCCTTTGGGAGCAGTTTATTGTTTCTACAGGGTTAATGGAAAATACGGGAAATGTAAATTGAAGTCGGGGCACATTAATCCTGGGGGCATCGTGTCAGTGGGTTTTCGTTCTCTGGCAAACCCGACAGGATCGCGTGACCTGAGAAGCCCACACAAATATCGCTCTGTGCCTAAGGTGGATTAATTGTGCCTATTTCCCCCTTCGTCTGCTCTGCGGTGAAATGCCTTCGCGTCAAACTCCTTACCCCAAGGAAATCGGACCCGCCAGCGGGTCGCTGCGGTCGAGGAGCGTGCGGCACCAGGCCTCGAACATCAGGAGCGCCCAGATGCGGTGCGTGTGGTTCTGCTGGTGGGTCACATGCTGATCGAAGATGCGGCGGATGTACTTGTGGTCGAAGAACCCGCGCTGGCGCGCCTTTTCGCTAAAGAGGAAATCCTCGGTCAGCTTGCGCAGGTCGCCGCGAAACCACTCGCCGATGGGGACGCCGAAGCCCTGCTTGGGGCGGTTCAGGAACTCCATGCCAAAGATCGGCGCGAGGGCTTTCTTCAGCAGGCCCTTCAACTCGCGATTCGGGAACTTCAATTCGCCGGGCAGCTTCGCCGCGAATTCCATCAGGTGGTGGTCGAGAAATGGCGAGCGCCCCTCCAGTGAGTTTGCCATGGTGGTGCGATCCACCTTGGGCAGCAGGGCGCCGGGCAGGTACATCATGATGTCGCTGTACATCATCTTGTCCACCATTTCGCGAGCGGTGCCGTCGCGCATCAGGGATTCGGTCAGCCCTTCGCTGTCGGCGTCGGATTCGTTCAGGAAGTTCTGGTACTTCTCGCTGAACAGGCGGCTCTTCTGGTACTCGCGGAAAAAGACCATGCACTGGATGTACTGGCGCTCCTCGCTCATGAGGGACATGCGGTTCACGTAGGAGAGCAGCTCGGCCTTCGCGTTGCGGGAGAAGGCCTCGGCGGCGATGTCGAAAGGCCCGGCGGCAGCAGCGCGAAGTAGCTTCGGAATGCGCCGGTACTTGTGCAGGACCGGCATGCCACGATAACGGGCGTAGCCGGCGAAGCTTTCGTCGCCTCCGTCGCCGTTCAGGGCGACGGTCACGAACTGGCGCGTCATCTTGGACAGGTAATAAGTCGGGATGGCGCTGGAATCGGCAAAGGGTTCGTCGAAATGCCATGCGAGGGCGCCTATGCACTCGATGGCGTTGGGCTCGACAATGAATTCCTCGTGGTGCGTCTCGAACTTCTCGGCCACCTGTCGCGCGTAAGGCAATTCATTGAAAGCCTCCTCGCGGAAACCGATGGAAAACGTTTTAAGGTCACCGGCGATGTGGCGGCGCATCATGGCTACGACGGCGGAACTGTCGATGCCGCCGCTCAGGAAGCAACCCAGCGGCACCTCGCTCAGCAGGCGCACCTTGACGGCTTCGTCGAGGCGCGCAGTCAGTTCCTCGATGGCGCGTTCCTCGCTGACCTCGTATTTGGGTTCGTACTGCAGCCGCCAGTAGCGCTCGACCTTCTCGACGCCGTTCTGGAAGTGCATCCAGCTTCCGGGCGGAAGCTTCTTGATGCCCTCGAAGATGGAGAGCGGGTGCGGCACATACTGGTAGGACAGGTAATGATTGAGCGCCGAGATGTCCACGTTGCGCGGCACGTCCGGGTCGGCGAGCAGGGCTTTCATCTCGCTGGCGAAGAGCAATGCCTCGTCGGGACCGCCGCGGCGGATGTGGGTGTAATAGAGCGGCTTCTTGCCCGTGCGGTCGCGGGCGAGGAAGAGCGAGTTATTCTTGTGGTCGAAGATCGCGAAGGCAAACATGCCGCGGAGCTCGCTGGCGATGTTGGTGCCCCATTCCTCGTAACCGTGGAGAATGGTTTCCGTGTCGGCGCGGGTCTTGAAGACGTGGCCGAGCTTGATGAGGCGCTCGCGGAGTTCCTGGAAGTTGTAAATTTCGCCGTTGAAGACGATGACCACCGAATCGTCCTCGTTGTAAATGGGCTGGTGGCCCGTTTTCAGGTCGATGATGGAGAGGCGCTGGAACCCGAACCCGGCGGGGGCGCGCAGGTGGGTGCCGTCGTCGTCGGGGCCGCGGTGGCGGATGCAGTGCTTCATCCGGGCGATGAGGTCGCCGTCCACGGGCCGCCCGGGCTCCACGTAAACTTTGCCGACTATGCCGCACATATTTCGAAGTGATTACTTTCCGGGGCCAACGAGATTCCAACCGGGCAGCGAACCGCAACAGATAAAAGCGCGGGCCCGGTGGCGGGCGGTGAGCCTGAATTTCCCGGGGCAGGGCCATTTAGAGTTCCTCCAAACCCACGTCGGAGCCATCCCCCCATGACGAATCTCGACGAGTTCCTGCAACTTGCGCAGTCGCGACGGGCTGTGCGCCACTTCCGGCCGGACCAGCTGCCGGACGGTGTGCTGGAAAAACTGTGCGATGCGGCGCGCTGGGCGCCGAGCGGGTATAACCTGCAGCCAACGCATATTGTGGTGGTCAGCGACGCGTCGCTGCGACAGGAGCTGTATGGGGCCTGTATGGAGCAAAAGCAGATCCTCGAAGCGCCTGTGGTGGCGGTGTTTTGCGGGGACCGGAATGTGGTGGCGAACAATTTCGAAGCCACGGTGGAAACGGGTCGCGCCGCTGGTGCGATCACGGCGGAGTATGAGAGCAAGCTTCGGAAATTTGTCCCCCTTGCGTTTCGAACCGGGCCCCTTGGCGTGAACTGGCTGTGGAAGGCATTCCTGGTGCCGGTGGCGCGGTGGTTCCGTCCGATTCCCTCGATTCCGGCGGTCCATCGGCGCGCATGGCTTGCCAAGCAGGTGGCGCTGGCTGCCCAGAACTTCATGGGCGCCGCGCAGGCCGCCGGGCTTGGCACCTGCCCCATGGAGGGGTTTGATTCGAGGCGGGTGGCGAAGGTTCTGGGCATTCCCCGGCATGTGGAGCCCATCCTTTTGGTTCCGGTCGGGTTTCCGCAGTCCACGAATCTGAAAAAGACGCGGTTGCCACTGGAACGCATGGTCCACCGGGATGGCTGGTAGGTGGTCCGGTTGATTTTCGTCATACATATTTGCTCCCTGTTGTAGGTTTCCCGCAATGACTTTAGCGCCTGTAGCTGCGAACCTGCCGCCGATCATCATGGACGGCCATTGCGATGTGCTGCTGCGCCTTAGGGACAACGGGCACACGCTGACGGACCCCACGGAGGGGGATCATCATGTGGACATCCCGCGATGGCGCGCCGGCGGCGTGAACGCGGTGT
Source organism: Candidatus Sumerlaeaceae bacterium (assembly GCA_019695055.1). Taxonomy (GTDB): domain Bacteria; phylum Sumerlaeota; class Sumerlaeia; order Sumerlaeales; family Sumerlaeaceae; genus JAIBAT01. The sequence continues at coordinate 19,176 of JAIBAT010000100.1, forward strand.
TCTTCGTGGCCTGGATCAACGCGGACCGGTATCCGGCGGAGCAGGCCGTTCATCGCACCTGGGACCTGATCGCGGCGTTTCACGAGCAACTGGCGCTTCACCCGGACGAACTGGCGCATTGCCGCACGGCGCGGGAGGTGCGCGCGGCCTGCGGCGCGGGAAGGATTGCGTCGTTGCTGGCCGTTGAGGGCGGGGTCGCGCTGAACGAGGACCTTTCCCTCATCGCGAAATACCGCGAGGCGGGGGTGCGCTACCTGACGCTGACCTGGCAGGGCAACCTCTCCTGGGTGGGTTCGTCGCACCTCAATGATGGTGAGAGTCCCATGGGCCTGACTGAGTTCGGGGCCGACGTGGTTCGGGAAATGAACCGCACGGGGCTCGTGGTGGACCTGTCCCATGTTTCGGATGAGGCGTTTTACGACGTGCTGCGTGTCTCGGAGCGGCCAGTGCTGGTGACCCATTCCAATTCGCGGACACTCTCCAACCATTCCCGCAACCTGACGGACGATATGCTGCGGGCGTTGGCGGACAATGACGGCATGGCCGGGATCAACCTTTATTCGGGTTTCCTGGAGCCGAAGGGGCGCGGAAGCAGCCACCCGGAGGCTGTCCCGGTGACGATTGATACGGTGCTGGACCACATTGACCACATGGTGCAGGTGGCGGGCATCAATCACGTGGGCCTGGGGACGGACTGGGAGGGGATGAAATCCCCGGCCCAGGGGCTGGAATCGGCGGACCGGATGCCCGCCCTGATTTCCGGACTGCGCGGGCGAGGTTACTCGGAGGGCGACATCAACAAGATCGCCGCGGAGAACCTGCTGCGGGTGCTGGAAGCAAACGAGGGGTAGTCGCGGCCTGCCGGGGGATTTCACCACCAAATCACAAAAGCACCAAAGCATTGAATGAGTCGATACGGACCCCACCACCAGAAGGTGGAACTACGAGCGGGGGGGGGGAGGGGGTACATACTTGTCC
>JAIBAT010000081.1 GCA_019695055.1 Candidatus Sumerlaeaceae bacterium
CCCTGCTTCTCTCAATTTTGGCCCCTGCATGCGCTCTTATCGCGCGCACCCGTTCCGCCCCTCGGTTTCTCGTTTCCCTTGGTGCCATAATAGGGTTGATGGGAATGTTGCTCTCTTCGCTGGCCTGCTGGGGCTTTCGCTGGCCCGTGGGCCTCGCCACGACCGCGGTGCTTGCCGGTCTTGCCATCGCTGTGGCGCGTGAGGAGCAGGGCGCGACGGTTCCTGCGCCGTCCCAACCGACCGGGGGAGTGCCGACAGTCAACGTCCGCTACCTTCAGGCGTGCGTTGCGGCGGTCCTTCTTTTTTATGCCCCGTTTGGGATTGCCAAATTCCGCGCGGCGATGGAAAACGCAAAGGGCCTCCAGACCATGGACCAGGCGGAACGTGCAAAGGGGCAGGAGCGTGACCGGCTGAACCGGGCCGCCGCGGAATCCTTCGAGCGCGCCGTGGCCATCGCGCCTTCCTTTCTCACGTCCCACTATAAGCTTGGCCATGTTTACAATCAGTTGGGCGACACCACCAACACCATAGCCGCCTATGAACGCCTGCGAGCCATTGATCCCAATTACGCGGACCTGCCTTTGAACCTTGCCGTCGCCTATGCGAATCAAGCCCGGACCCTGACCGGGACCGAGAAGATCGCTTGGCTGGAAAAAGCCCAGGTGCCAGCCCTCGAAGCCGCGGCCCATTCCTGGAAGCCCGATGGCCTCTTATCGGTGGCGAACACCCTGAAGGAACTGGCGCAAGCATACGACGAGGCCGGGCAAACGGAAAAGGCAGTGGCCGCGCGGGCCAGCGCCATTGAGATTTATGACAAAGTCCTGAGCTACAAGCCCAAGACGGCTGAGTATCGGGAGGATTCCGAGAAAGCGGCGCCAATTGCCAGGGAGGCGCTGGGCAAGCTCAGGTAGTCAGTGTTGCCCCACAACCTTCGGTTTGCTGGAAGACTCTTTTTTTGTTCGGTCGGGGAGAGCTTATGGGTCTGTAAGGGGCTGCAAGGGGTCGTGTGGGAATAGGCAAACCATTTCCCCAGTGCTAACCACTTCTCACGATGATCATCAAATCCCAAATCAGCCAAACGTCACTCGCTGCAGCCAGAGCACTGGACCCGACAGTCCTAATCGAGAATTCAAACCTGTTGGGGTGCAAAATTGCCATTAATTGGATGCAATTCTTTCGGCATTTTATAATTATGATTTTTTTGGGGTTTGGGGCCAAAAAGCCCCAAATTTGGAAATACCCCCCCCCCCCCCCCCCCCCCCGGAGGCGAGGCTCCAGTCCCACCAATTCCTCCGTGGTATGGCGGCCCCTACCAGCCGCTTTCCTCGGTACGTGGGAGATTGTTGATACGGGACAGCCACATTTTCTTGCGCATATTGTATAAAGGCGCGTGTTAAGAGCCCGAAATGTCGTCTGAATCCGCCCGAACTGATTATAAATCAACGCTCTGCCTGCCGCAGACGGACTTTCCCATGCGCGCGAACCTCAACCAGCGGGAGCCGGAAATCCTGGCCCGCTGGAAGGAGATCAAGCTGCAGGAGAGGATCGCGCAAAAGCCGCCCACGCGGGGCGATTTCGTGCTACATGACGGGCCACCCTATGCGAACGGGCACATTCACCTGGGCCACGCGCTGAACAAGTTGCTGAAGGACATCGTGGTCCGGTTCCAAACCATGGCCGGCCACCGTGCGACCTACATTCCCGGGTTTGACTGCCACGGACTGCCCATCGAGCAGAAGGTGCTGTCGGAGCTCGGGCCCAAGCGCGCCACCAAGACCGCCACCGAAATCCGGCGGCTCTGCGACGCCTACGCGCGCAAGTGGGTGGCTGCGCAGACGGAAGAGTTCATCCGCATCGGCGTCGGCGGCGAGTGGGACAAGCCCTACCTCACGCTCCAACCGGAGGTTGAGGCGGGCATCCTGCGTGCCCTGCGCGACTTGGTGGCGGGCGGCTATGTTTACAAGGGTCTGAAGCCAGTCTATTGGTGCGCGGACTGCCAGACGGCCCTCGCCGAGGCGGAGATCGAGTACGAGAACCACACCTCGCCCTCCATCTACGTGAAGTTCCCGGTGCTGAAACCGGAGACCCGCCCCGCGACGGCGGACTTGGTGAACCCGAGTGTCGTCATCTGGACGACGACGCCATGGACGCTGCCGGCGAACCTGGCGGTGTCATTGCATCCGGATTTCAAGTACGTGGCTCTGCGCGTGAAAGCAGCACATCAGGGCGGGACACGCGACGAGGATTGGATTGTCGCGCGCGACCTCGTGGAGGCATTCACCAAGGACGCGGGACTCACCGAGTTTACGGTCGGCAAGGAACTCACCGGCCCCGACCTCGAGAAGATGGAACTCGAGCACCCGGTTCAGCCGGATCGCACCTCGCTGGTAATTCTCGGTGACCACGTCACCCTCGAGGCCGGCACCGGCGCAGTGCACACGGCCCCCGGCCATGGTATGGAGGACTTCATCGTCGGCCAGAAGTACGGGCTGCCGGTGGTTGTCCCGGTGGATGGCGCGGGCCGGTTCACGGAAGAGTTTTCGCTCATGGAGGGGATGAAGGTCTGGGAGGCCAACGAGCCCATCATCCGCTACCTCGATGAAAAGGATATTCTGGTTCAGCACCGCAAGTACGACCACAGCTATCCGCACTGCTGGCGCTGCCACAACCCGATCATCTATCGGGCCACGGACCAGTGGTTCATGCGCGTGGACCACGACGACCTGCGCAAGAAGGCGCTGGAGCAGATTGATAACGGCGTTCAGTGGATTCCCACCTGGGGCCACGACCGCATTTACAACATGATGGTGGCCCGGCCCGATTGGTGCCTGTCGCGCCAGCGCGTGTGGGGCGTGCCCATCCCGGCGCTCATCTGCAAGGACAGCGGGAAAACCGTCCTCGCGCCGGAGGTCATGGACAAGGTCGCCGAGGTGGTCGCGAAGCGCGGCACTGATGCGTGGTTTGAGGAACCCGTGGAAACCTTCCTGCCGGACGGTTTCGTAAGCCCCTATTCCGGCGGACGCAACTTCGAGAAGGAAATGAACATCCTCGATGTGTGGTTTGACTCGGGCGCGACAAGTATTGCCGTGCTGGAGCAACGCGACGGCCTGCGCCGCCCGGCGGACCTCTACCTCGAGGGCAGCGACCAGCACCGCGGTTGGTTCCAGACGTCGCTCATCGTGAGCATGGGCGCGCGCAAATCGCCACCGTTTAAGAGCGTGCTGACCCACGGATTTGTGCTCGACGGCAAGGGCGAGGCCATGAGCAAGAGCCGCGGCAATGTCATCGCGCCTCAGGAGATTATTAAGAAGATGGGCGCCGACGTCCTGCGACTGTGGGTTGCGTCGGAGGATTACCGCGGAGACGTGAAGGTTTCCAATGAGATTCTGGATCGCGTGGGTGAGGCTTATCGCCGTATCCGTAACACGATCCGATATTTCCTTGGAAACCTGTGGGATTTTGACCCGGCGAAGGACCGCGTGCCCCATGCGGACCTGACGGACATCGACCGTTGGATCCTGCACGAACTCAACGGGCTCATCCGCCTGTCGCGCAAGGCCTACGAGAATTACGAGTATCACAAGATCTACCAGCGCGCGAACGAGTTCTGCGTGGTTCAGGTCAGCAGCATCTATGTGGATGTTCTGAAGGACCGGATGTACTGCTCGGGCGTGAAATCGCCCCTGCGGCGCGCCGCCCAGACGGCCCAGTACGAGCTGGCGGACGCCCTGCTGCGGCTGTTGGCGCCCATCCTGGCGTTTACCTGCGATGAGGCGTATCAATACCTTGACAAGCAGGGTGCCAGCGTCCATCTGCTTCCATTCCCCGAAGCCCGGGAAGAGTGGGACCAGCCAAAACTGGCCGAGGAGTGGAGCAAGCTTCTTGAGGTTCGCAGCGACGTGCTGCGGGCTCTCGAGGAGGCTCGCAAAGCGCCTCAGCCCATTGGGAAGTCTCTCGAAGCCCGGGTGGTTTTGGCGTCCGGGGATGCAGAATTGATGGCCCTGCTCGGGCGAAACGCGGATCAGCTTGCGGACCTGTTCATCACGTCCCAGGCGGAACTTGCCGCCGAGCCGCCCGCCGGGCAGGATGCCATCGTCCGGCTGCAAGGGGCACTGGTCCACGTGACGGTGCTTCCGGCAACGGGTGCGAAGTGTGAAAGGTGCTGGCGGGTGTTGCCATCCGTCGGCGCGGATGCGGAACTGGCTACTTTGTGTGATCGCTGTGCCACTGTGGTGAGGAGGCATTACTAAGATGTCGAAGAAGCAGAAGAAGGCAGCAAAATCCGCCGCAAAGGCTAAGAAAGCAGAGAAGACGTTGAAGAAGAAAGTCGCCCCGAAGAAATCCTCGGCGCCTGCGAAAAAGGCTGCCGCCAAAAAGCCCGCAAAGAAAGCCGCTGCCAAGCCGGCGAAGAAAGCTGCAAAGGCTGCTCCAAAGGCAAAGGCGAAAGCCAAACCGGCTGCGAAGGCAAAGCCTGCGAAGAAGGCGGCCAAGCCCGCCGCAAAGAAAGCTTCCAAGCCTGTTGCGAAGAAGGTCGCGCCCAAGCCGGCAAAGTCCAAGGCCTCTGCCAAACCCCACAAGGCGGCCCCTGTCAAACCTGCCAAGGGCAAGCCTGCAAAGGCGTCTCCCGCCCCGAAGGCCGTTGTTGCCGAGCCACCGCCTCCGCCCGCGGTAAAGCGTAAACCCGCCTATCCGGCCAAGATCATGAAGGAACTGCGAACGGCACTGCTTGAAGAGCGGCTCCGGGTGGTCGGTGAAATCCGCCGCCTCGACAACATGGCCCTCACGGACGGCATCGATGACAGCGACCAGAAGCCTGGTTTCTCCCTTCAACTCGCCGATTCGGCCTCCGAAAACACCGAGATCGATATCGCCTTGGGCATTCGCTCCATTGAGAATGAAACCCTGACGCAGATCGACGACGCTTTGCGTGCCATGGATCGCGGTGACTACGGATATTGCCTTGGCACCGGCGAGCCCATCGAGCTCGAGCGCCTGCGCGTCAAGCCGTGGGCGCGCTACTCCATGCGCCACCTGCGGTTGATGGAAGCCAAAAAGCGCTGACCATGTGGTTGCCCGCCGCCGCGGCGGTTGTTTTTATTCTGGATTTCTTCACGAAGTGGATCGCCCTGCGCGATCTCCACGCCATGCCGGGAATCACCATCGGTTTGGGCGACTTTGTCATGCCGTCTCCGTCGCTCGTGGAACTGCTGCAAACGGCTCCGGTTTACCGCGTGCCGGTGATTACCGGCTGGTTTGACCTCTACCTCCAGCGAAACACCGGCGGGGCATTTTCGCTCCTGGATAACTATCCATTTGTCATCATGGGTGTTTCCAGCGTGGCCATGATCTGGATCTATATGTGGAGCCGCAAACTGCCCAAACAGGCTTGGCTTGCGCGGCTCACCATGGGAATGATCCTCGGCGGAGCCGTCGGGAACCTGATAGATCGTGTCCGTTTTCACTTCGTCATCGACTTCTTCCACTTCTACCGCGGCGAGTGGTACTGGCCGACGTTCAACATCGCCGACTGCGGCATTGTGGTCGGCGTGGCTGGATTCGTTTATCTTAGCTTGTTTACAAAGCTGCTCGAACCCCCCGAGCAGCCAGCGTCGGATACGGCCTCGGAATCGAAACCCGAGGATCAAGCCTAGTCAGCCTCTCTTTATCTGCCATTGGCAATGGCGTTATATTTCTTCTGGTCGCGGTAAAGCTGACGATGTATTCGCATTTTTCGGTCGTGGTAGTCGACCACGCTGCGGTCGGGTGTTATTGTGGATCCCGCGCCGCTCATGGTGGCCATGGCCTTCTCAATGCTGGCAAAATGTCCGGCGCCAACGGCGGCAAGAATGCCCGAGCCCAGGAGCACCGCTTCAGGTTCGCGAGGCAGTAGGATCTTGCAGCCGGTGGCATCGGCGTGCTCCTGCAGCCAGAGCGGATTCTTCGTTCCGCCGCCGCAGGCGAGGATGGTATTGATGGCGTAGCCTCTTGCGTTCAGCGCCTCGATGATATCACGGGTGCCATAGGCAATGGCTTGGATCGTGGCGTAGTAAAGGCGGGTCAAATCTTCCAGATTTGCGTGGAGAGCAAGGCCGTGGATGGCTCCGCGCGCAGCGGAATCCGCCTTGGGGCTGCGGTTGCCGTGGAAGTCAGGAAGGAGATGCAATCTGTGGGTCAGATGCGCCCGCTTTCGCAGGCCTTCGCTCTTGGCCAGAACAGCCACCTGCCGGTTCAGGAATTCGTATATGCTTTTCCCGGATTTCCGGGCCTCGTCGCAGGCCGCGGAATACTGGGGATGAGTTTCCATGACGAAATCCAGCAGGGCGCCGGTGGCACTTTGGCCGCCTTCGTTCAGCCACCAGCCCGGAATCATTGCGCTGTAGTAGGGCCCCCATACGCCGCGGACGAACCGGGGCCGTTTGCTGACCGCCATGTGACAGGACGAAGTGCCCCCAATCAGGGCAAACGCCTCGTTGAATCGCCCCTTGGCGAGACCAAAGACGCCAAGGCCGCCGGCATGGGCATCAATGATGCCCACGGCCACAGCAGTTCCTGGCTGCAGGCCCAAGGCCCGCGCTGGGCCGGCCTGAAGTTCGCCGGCCTTTTCACCCAAGGGACGTATGTCGCGTCCGATTTTGTTCTTTGTGAGTAAATCGCCAATGCCGTTGGTCTGGAAGAAATCGCGTACCCACCGTTTATCTGGGTTTTTCTCGTGACCCATGCAGGTCCACTTGCAGACCGTGGTGCAAAGCGAACGTATATCGGCGCCAGCACAGTGAAAGGCCAGCCAGTCGGCGAGGTCAAAGAACCGTGCAGTTCGGGAGTATGACTTGGGAAGGTGTTTCCGGACCCAGATCAGCTTGGGAATCTCGTGTTCCGGGGAAACGACGCTGCCGAGGTAGCGGATGACACGATGGCCAGCGGCGGTGAGTTTGGCGGCTTCGCCAGTGGCGCGGTGGTCCATCCAGACGATGATGTTCTGGTTATCGTTTCCAGTGGGCGACAGCGAAACAGGTTTGCCCGCTCCATCGACGGCGACAAGGGAACAGGTTGCATCAAAGGCAATGCCGGAAATGTCTGCCGGCTCAAGGTTTGCCTCTTTCATGGCTTCCTTGACCGCGCCGCAAACCGCCCGCCAGATATCGGTGGAGGATTGCTCGACGAAATCCGGCTGGGGCTTCCAAATTTGGATATCGCGCTTGGCCGAAGCGGCCATGCTGCCCTTGAGGTCAAAAATCCCGGCGCGGGCGCTGCCCGTACCTATGTCAATTCCGATGACGTAATTCCCGGCCAAGTTCTTCCCCAATCGGTGATGAAATTCAGGCAAAGATCACAGGACGGAAATCGCTTTTGCAAGGGATGCTGCCAGGCCGTTGATTTGATCCTCGGTGTGGGACGACATTACAGTAATCCGCAAGCGGCTGCTGCCCGGGCGAACAGTGGGCGGGCGAATGGCCACGACAAGGAACCCTTCGGAGCGCAGGGCTTCAGAAACACGAAGTGTATTACCGGCATCACCAATGATGACCGGGATGATCGGAGTTTCGGATGTCGCCACCTGCATTCCCCTGTCTTTTAGGGCTGTAACAGTTTGTGCAATATTTGAACGGAGGGCCGCAACCCTTTCCGGTTCTTTCTCCAGCAATTGCAACGATGTCAGTGCGGCTCCAACCGATGCCGGTGCCAGCGCTGTCTCAAAGATGTAAGCACGGGCGCGGTTGATCAGGAGATCGCACAGGACTTGTGGCCCGGCCACAAATCCGCCCATGGCGCCGAGGGCTTTGCTCAGGGTTCCCATTTGGATGAGATTGTGGGCTCCGGCAATCCCGCAGTGCGCGGCCGCTCCGCGACCATTCGGGCCGATAGTTCCAGTGCCATGAGCATCGTCCACGACAAGGAGCGCGTTCTGTTTTTCGCAAACTGACAGGAGGTCGGCCAGCGGCGCGATATCGCCGTCCATGCTGAAAACGCCTTCTGTGACGACGATAGCACGATAACCGTGATGGGACATTTCGCTTTTGGTTCCCATCAGCAACCGCTCGACAGCCGCTACATCGTTATGCGGGAAACTGCGCCACGGACGCCCGGCCAGCATCACGCCATCCACGATGCAGGCGTGGGCGAGGCGATCAAAGAAGATGGGAAGGGGAGTTGGTCCGTCGCGTTGGGCAAGTGTTTGTATCAAACCCAGGTTTGCAAGGTAGCCGGATGAGAATACGACTGCGCAGCCGGTTCCTTTGAAACGCGCAATGGCAGTCTCTAACTCCCGATGGATAGCCATGGAACCGGTGATAAGGCGGGAGCCTCCGGCACCTGCGCCAAAGCGGTCCGTGGCCGCCTTGGCCGCCGCAATGACATTTGGGTCATGGGCTAAATTCAGATAATTGTTGGAGGAGAAATTGACGTACTCGCGGCCATCGAATTGAATTGTGGAAAGGCTTGGGCCTTCCGCGTATTGCTGGCGCCGGCGCAGTTGGCGGGTATCAATAGCATCAAGTTGTGCCTCCATACCGACAAACAGATTGGCCGAAGTTTTCGCACTTTCAGTCATTGCGAATTATCCACACGTCTTCGTTGAAAGAGCAGAATCAGAACAGCGCCGCATCCGAGCAGTGACAGGCCAATGCCAAGGTAAAAGTTTTGCGGTCGATACGTAAAAGTAACCGTATGTTTGCCAGCAGGCACGGCCGTTGCAGGCATCCAGCGATTGGCGATCCAAGGCTGTTGGGCCGGGCCTTCGTCCACACGGACGCGCCAGCCCGGGAGCCAGGTTTCACGAAGCACGAGAAGTCCCGGTGCGTTCAAGACCATGTGGAACTGGAATTCATTGGGTGTGGACATGGGAACCATGGCCAACTCGTCGGTTGTTGTGCCGTCGTATTTGCGAATGTCCGCGATGGCTGCCTCAAAGGCGGGAGGTACTTCCTGCTTTTCGCCCTCCACGGCGCCATGGCCAAAGGGCACCACGAAATGTTCCCCGGCCATCGTCGGGCCAAAAAAGTCCGTTGTTAAATTACCGGATATGACTTTGCGCTCGATGGTGGCAATGGCTGCGCCGGGAGCCGACTGTTTCATGGATTCAGCGGTGAGCGGCTGCCTTTCGGCCGGGTCCCACGGCGACAGATCGTAACGGCGACCCATGGCCCGGGAAACGGCTGCGACACTGTCCGACGCCCCCGGGTGGCCCGCGACCGGCATGAGAGCGACCCGGTTGTTGGCGTTTCGGGGCATCAGCGGGTCGTATCCCGCCGTTTCCCAGAACCCATCCAGTAAATGGGTGTAATTTGCCATTCCGGGATGGATGGAGACTCGCCAGGGCACATCGCCGCGCGCATTGGTTTCGGCCAATTTGGGTTCAATGAAATCGAGCAATTCCGACGGCAAACGCAGGCGCGCAAAGGGATGCCTGGAAATAAAGCACGGCAAATGGACGAGCAGCGGTTCGGCACATCCAACAATGAGGAGCGCAGCTAGTGCAGTTTGCGCCCGACGAAGTCGGGTGGCAAGAAGCAGAAAAAGGCAAAGACCTGAGACCATCAACACCTGGGTGGCAGCCAGAAGGAATCGGACGGTGGCCTGCTCCGGGTGGTTGGCAATCACAGCCCAGGCTCCACGGCCCGACGGATCAAAGGGCGGCCCGAGGTTCACAAAGAGACTTCCATAGTATACGGGGTTGCCGACGACCCGCAAATGGGCGATTGCCACCACGACGAATATAAATATGACGGCGATCAGGTCGGGCTGGAATATCTTCCGCAAGATTCCTGCGCGCCTCGTGGCCACAGTGGCGGCCCGCAGGTAGTCAAAACCCAAAGCCGCCGACAGGCTGAGACCCATTGCGAGAACCGCCCGTGCCTTCAGGGCCTCTCGAAATCCGCCAAACCCCGGTAACCAATGACCCATGGAAAGGTAAAACCCCAACGCGGCAATTCCGATGGCGGCCCGTGCATACCGGCGGCGACGGGTGGTTCGCCCGCAGGCGTGTGCCGTGAGCGTCGCGGCAAGCACAAGAGTTACAACTCCCGGAAATGTGGCTGTTTCCCAAACGTTCTTCTTGTGCAGATGGGCCAGCGTGAGATCATCACCAAACGGGTAGGGGAGTAGCAACTCTGCAAGGAGTGTCCAGTCATCAAGGACGTTGGATCCACCCATTGCCGGCGTGCCAGCACGCGCACTGAAGGGCAGATACGCTGCAGTCGGCACCCATAAGGCGGCCGAAATAAGCGCCGCCAAGGTCCAAACCGATGCGAAGACAGTTATGGCACCGAACCAGTTTCGTCGTCCGCCAATGAAAGCGAGAGCGACAATCTGCATCCAGATTAGATAGACCACGTACTGGGGGGAACCCACAAGTACCATCATGCCGCCCGCCACTGCCGACATAAGCAGCCACGGATCGCGGGGCGCCTTCCAGACACTTCCAGCGATTGCGGCTAGGTTCAGCCCTGGCCAGGGCAGCCGGGTGTCGGCGGCGGCCCTCATCATGGCGCAAAGAGCCAGAGGCGACAAAGCGCACGCCGCAATAACCGTGAAGTGCCCCGCTGTAACACGCGTGGCGAAGGCTGCTCCGAGGACGTAACTCGCGGTGCCTAACAATGCTGCGCCGGAACTCGCCCGCAACGCATGGCGCAGCCCAACCCAAGCCGAGAACAAGGCCAGCGCGACATGGGCAGCCATCATCGCCAGAAGTCCCGGCCCCGCTGGAAGCAGGGCCGCCGTCAGGAGCGACACCGGGTTGAATAGCGCCATCTGCTGCATTTCCAGCACCGGGCAACCGCCAAAGATGTGGGGGTCCCAGAATGGATAGACACCGCGATGAAGCCACCGCGAAACGAACACTCGCCACGGGTAGAAATGGCTGGCAAGGTCGGAGCCCGGATGGCCGAAGTACAGCGTGCCACCGCCGAGGAAAATCGCCCCGCAAATGATCAGGGCCAGGATTGCCACGGCAAGGGGCGCCGCTACGCGTTCAAGACTCTTATGGTGGGCCCGCATCATTGAGAGGCGTCAGTTAGGGAAACTGCACGGCGCAATTGGAATCGAAATCTAAACGGCCGCATCCCCCCGCGAAATAAATCGCGAATTCCTCCCGAATGCGTCGGCAGGGCATACGTTATCGTGTCCATTAACCCGTTGGAATCTCGAGGAGCTATGAATCGCGTCACTTTTTGCATTGCGGCAGCCATTGCTGCCATCTGTAGCCTGTGCCCGGCCCAAACCGCCGACCCGGGCAATGCCGGAAAATCGAAATCCACGTTGGAACGCTGGGGTATCCTGAAGCGCAAGGCGCCCACTGCAACGCCTTCTCCATCAGGAGGCATCCCGGAGCCACCCGTCCAGCCGGAAGGTGCAAGTTCCACCAACCAGGCCAAACCCTCTTCCGGTCAGAAGCTTCCGCCGTTGAAGGCGGATGCATCTGCCAAGACAAAGCCGAAACCGCAATCCGCCACCACAAAATCCGAGCCTAAGGCTTCGACCGCCGCACCCAAGAAGGGTATGTCGGCAACCCATTCGGCCTCCACTGACACCATAATGTTATCGAGTTGGCCCACGGGAAAAAAACTCGTCGCTCTGACCTATGATGATGGGCCCCACCCGAAGTTCACTCCGATTCTGCTCGACATGCTTGCCGAGAAGAAGGTCAAAGCCACATTCTTCCTCCTTGGTCAGCAGATCAAGGAATTCCCAAAGGTGGCCGCGCGCACTGTGGCCGAAGGGCATGAACTGGCCAACCACACTTATGATCATAAATCGCTGCCGTCACTATCCGAGGACAAGATTGTCCAGGAACTGACGCGTACGGAGGATCTGTTGACCTCCGTTGCGGGGCAGCGCGGACCCCTAATGCGTCCGCCTTATGGGGCCTCCAATCCAAAGGTCCGTGAGATTTGCCGCCAATTGGGGTACAGGGTGATTCTCTGGGACATCGATACCAACGATTGGCGAGGTCGCCCCACACAGCATATGAAGAGCAATATCCTCACGAATGCCCAGGATGGGTCCATCATCCTCATGCACGACCGTTACCAGTCGTCCATTGATGCGTCGGCAGCAGTTATCGACGAGTTACGCAGTCGAGGATTTGAATTTGTGACCGTTTCCGAGATGCTATCCCACCCTCGAATTGCAGCCAAATCCGTGACTCAGGGCGAAAAGAACCGTCCCGCCGATGTTGGTGGACCGGTCCAAACGCCACCCCCAGCGAATGCTGAAACTCGTTAATTTGGCGCGTTTTTTCGCCAAAGTGATATAAAATACCATTGCATATCGTTTTGGTATGCCGTCTTATATTTTACTGAATCGTGTAGAGGTTTTGGTGATTCTGGTTCGAAGCAGTTCCATTAGTTGCATCGGAGGAAGGCTCGGTTCTCATGAAAGGGGCTCACCATGGTTGACCGTAAAACCGGACAATCAGGGCATCGCCCCGACGATGGCCCCCTGCCGGACCTTGAAAACCCGATAGATTTTGATGATCCCGAAGCCGTCGAGGCGGAATTGCGCCGCCGCGAGCTGGAGGAAATCGCCAGGAACTTTAATCCCCAGCGCCCTCTATACCCGGAACGTCATAAGGTGTCCCAATCTGTGAAGAAGCCGTTAAATCGAAAAGGCCCTGCCAACGATGGGCAGGACCATTCGTCGCGTCAATCCTATCAGTCTGATCCGCGATACAAGCAGTTCTACGATCAAGTGAAGAAGAGGCCGGCGGCCAACGACTACGACGCCGAGGTACAGCCCATGTCCCTCGACGAATTGGAAAAGGCAGGATGGGACGGCACGCCCCGCCCTTGGGATTCTACCCAAGGTTCTGCCCAGCCGCAGCCAGCTCCGGCACCAGCACCGCCGCGGGCTCGCACGGCAACCATTCGTAATCATCCCGCCCAGGTCCAACCGCCCGATGTTGCCGACGCTTACGAGCCTGGCACCATTTTCAGTTTCGATGACGGCAGCGTGGCCATCTATAAGGATGCAGTTTCGGGAAAAGACTACGCGCTTTTCTACTTCCTCGAACCCCATGGAGTGCTGGCTGCCCGCGGGATTTTCCTCGAACAGTACGAGCGTACCAAAATCGGGAAGATTCCGGTGCCCCTGTTGGAAAATATGCGGGCCAACCAACGCTGGGATTACGATGCGATTGTGTTTCACCTCGATTCCTACGAACTTGCCCAGCATGTCCGTCGGCTGGGATCGCCCCATGCCGTAACCCATACTGCTCACACCCGCCGCGCCGCCCCTGCCACGGCATCACCCACGATTGCACCCCAGCAGCCTGCTCCGATTGCACCCGAGGTGGAGACTCAGCCCGAGGTGTCACCCGAGCCGCCGGCGGCGGCACCACGGGAAATGCTCGAACGTGGCCGCGTGCTTAAGATCAATGTGGGTGGACGCATCTGGGAGTCCGTTTATTGGACCAAGGATGAAATCGGTCCCATTGTGGCCCACGATACCAACAAGGAGTGGGCCCTGATGCATCTGGACCTCACGCGCTTCAAGGACGCCCTGGAGTATGGGGATCTTTTGGAGCCCCATGATCTGGGCGAAATCGAACGGAGCCTTGCGCGAAAGGTCTGACGTAGCACCCGGCACTTTTTAGCGCCTGCAACGTCTTTTCCAATTTACTCGGCGGTTTACCCCCCCGAAAACCGCTGGCGACCTACTTCCCGGATTTATTTGTTCATGAAAACGATACTTGTCATTGCGGGGACGCGCCCCGAGGCCATCAAGGTTGCTCCGGTTATTGCCGAACTCCGTGCCCGCGCCATGCTTAATGTGCGTCTTTGCGTCACGGCCCAACACCGACACATGCTCGACCAGGTGCTCGATATTTTTGACCTGAAGGCCGACACGGATCTGGACCTGATGACTCCCGGCCAGTCCCTGCCCGAGCTGGCGTCACGACTGCTGGACAGACTACCCGCCGCCGTGGCGACTGCAAAGCCGTCGTGCGTCATGGTGCAGGGTGATACGACAACGGCGTTTATCGGCGCACTGACAGCGTTTTACCAGCAGGTTCCCGTTGCGCACATTGAAGCCGGTTTACGCACGCGCGACCCCTATGCGCCGTTCCCCGAGGAAATCAACCGGCGTCTTGTCGGGCAGATTGCGCGGTGGCACTTTGCCCCCACCGAGAAGGCCCGCCAAAACCTCCTGCGCGAGGGCGTTCCCACAAAGCAGGTCTACGTGACCGGCAACACTGTCATTGATGCGCTGCTGACGACCGCCCAAACCGTCCAGGGCCTGCCGGACGAGTTGCAGCCGCAGCCTGGCCAGCAGATGATTCTTGTCACCGGCCATCGCCGCGAGAACTTCGGGCCGGGAATAAGGAACCTATGCGCTGCGCTGAAGGAAATTGCCGGCGCTTTTCCCAATGCACGAATCATCTACCCCGTTCACCCCAACCCCAATGTCCGTGAGCCCGTGTCCCGACTGCTTTCAGGCATCTCCAACATTCAGCTCATCGATCCGGTGGACTACCCGACATTTGTCGCGCTCATGCTGGAGTGCCGCTTCATCATTACGGATTCCGGGGGCGTTCAGGAGGAAGCTCCTGCGCTGGGGAAGCCGGTGCTGGTTACGCGCGATGCTACCGAACGGCCCGAAGCCGTGGAAGCCGGATTCGCCCGACTCGTCGGCACGAACACCGACGCGATTGTACGCGCCGCCCGCCAATTGCTGACCGATGAACGCCTTTACGCGCGCATGTCGACGGTGGAGAACCCGTTCGGCGACGGCCGTGCGGCCGAGCGAATTGCCGATGTGTTGGAAAATGACCTTCTGGCGGAGCTTCACTGATGAATGAGTACAGGGAAACCAACCGGGGCTGGATCGAGGTGGTGTGTGGGCCCATGTTCAGCGGTAAGAGTGAGGAACTTATCCGCCGCCTGAGACGGGCGCAAATCGCCCGCCTTGGAGTGCTGGCGTTCAAGCCGCGCATCGATAATCGCTACAGCGAGGATTCCATCGCGTCCCACTCCGAGCAACTCATTCCCTGTATACAGATTGAAAAAGTTTCTGAAATCATGGACCACATCAGGCCCGACACAGAGGTGGTTGGGATTGACGAGGTGCAATTCCTTGGTCCGGAGGCCCTCGACGTTTGCCGCGATCTCTCGGCGCGTGGTATCCGGGTAATCTGTGCGGGGCTTGATATGGACTATCGCGCGCGGCCATGGCCTCCGCTGCCGGAACTTCTCGCCATCGCCGAGTATATCACGAAAATGGCCGCCATTTGCATGGTTTGCGGGAACCCCGCAAGTCGCACCCAGCGCAAGGTTCTCGGCGGCGACCTCGTGCTGATTGGTTCCCAGGACTCCTACGAGGCCCGTTGCCGCCGCTGCCATACGGTGGACGAGGGTGTTCAGACGGAAATCTTCTGAAATGAAAACCTCATCCCCGCTCTGCCTAAATGTCTTGTCCGGAGCCCGGCGTACTCTGATCGTCATCCTGAAATAATGTCTGAATCCATTGTCATAACGGGCGTGGGAGTCGTATCGCCCATTGGGTGCACGCGCGATTCTATATGCTCGAACCTTCGCGCAAACCTGTCGGCCATTCGCCCCCGCAATTTTGAATGTGGCACACAGTTTCTGTTTGCCAATGTTGCCGACGATTTCGAGGCCGTGTCGGCAGGTGCCATGGATCGTCTGTCGCAACTGGAACAGGAAGTCGCGACGGTGGATAACGGCCTGTTGTTTGGATTGACCGCAGCGCGCACGGCGATGCGCGAATCCGGCCTCGATTTCGCCAGCGTGGATCCCACACGGGTCGGGGTGGTGGTGAGCGCAAGCAAGGGGCAGTTTCGCACGCTGATTTACTCCATTGAGATGCACGAGCGACTCGGTGACAAGGCCACTCCGGCGGAGCAGCGGAAAATGGCTGAAATGTACCTGTCGTATCCGGGCAATACAGCGAGCCGCGTGATCTCCAAACAGTTTCAGTTCTGTGGGCCGATGCTGAATTACCCCTCGGCGTGTGCCACGGGAATCTTCTCCACAATACAGGCAGCGGAATTGCTGCGCACTGGAGTGGTGGATGTCGCGCTGGCCGGCAGCAGCGAAAGCACGGGAAACGTCATGGTGCTGGCGGGTTTCCAGAACATGGGTGCCCTTTCGGCCAGTCAGCCTAGACCGTTCCATGCGAAGCGTGATGGGTTTGCAGCCGGGGAGGGCGCGGCGGTCCTCGTGCTGGAACGCGAATCGGATGCCCGGGCGCGTGGCGCACGGATTATTGCCCGCATTGCGGGATCCGACGTCCGTGGCGACGCCTACCACCTGACCGGAGTCGACACCAGGGGCGAATCGGTGGAATACGCGATACGCATGACCTTGAAGAAGGCCGGGTGGGCCCCTGCGGATGTGCAATACATCAATGCCCATGGCACGGGAACGCAACTCAACGATGCCACCGAGGCCGAGGTCATATCCCGAATCTTTGGCCAGCCTGGTCCGCTTGTCTCGAGCCTCAAGTCCCGGATCGGGCATCTCCTTGGCGGGAGTGCAAGCGTGGAGATAGCCCTGACCCTTGTGGCTTTGGACGACGGATTCGTGCCGTCAACTCACGGCCTCGATGAACCCGATCCGTCGTTTCGGGTAAGTTTTGTCCCCGAAGACGGGGCTGAAGCCGACCTGCAGCGCTTCATGAAGTTCTCCCTCGGCTTTGGGGGCCACATTGGTGTCATTGCCTTTGAGCGGGTTGACGGATTCGCGAGGGAGCACCCATAATTGGAGAGAGTATTCCCGGCCAACTAATTCGAAATAGGCCTTGTAGTGGCAGTTCTACAATCTTATGAATCCATCCATGAAGTATAGATTCCCCGCG
The DNA here is from genome assembly GCA_019695055.1 of Candidatus Sumerlaeaceae bacterium. Classification (GTDB taxonomy): domain Bacteria; phylum Sumerlaeota; class Sumerlaeia; order Sumerlaeales; family Sumerlaeaceae; genus JAIBAT01. The sequence goes on from JAIBAT010000081.1 coordinate 16,813, forward strand.
CCCGCAGTGTGGCGCGCCGTCGCAGTTTTTTGGGGGCTATCCGGTTTCCTTCTAACTCAGACTGGTCACGCCGCGCCTATTGATATGACCCGCCGCCATGTGGCGGCCAGCGTTTCCCCAGGCAATGTACTGAGTGCCGGTGGGCAAATCCGGAGCCTGTCTACTGCATCTGCCACAAATCTTGTGGTCATTGCGGCATTGGACGCCACGCAGGCAAAATCTTCTTATGGTCTGCTCGTTCCCAACGCCACGGCTGCGAGCCTGACGATCAACGGTGTGGAGCTTAGCCAGGATCCGCTGCCTCGGCAGGATGGATTAGTTTTCAATCTTTTCGACAACCTTCTCACCGAGGGGAAGAATGAGATTGAGGTTCATCGGACCCCGACAACCCCCAACGCCACTTGGGAGGGACTGGTCATGTTTTCCCTCGATGGCACCAGCGAGGAAGTGCATTTTGGCGCGTCGTTCAACGATTCCCCGGAACTCAGGGCCCAGCCGGCAACCCACTCCTCCCAGGCGAAGTACGATGTGCAGTGGTACGACTGCTACTGGCAGCCGAGCATGTCGGCGTCGTCCCTGACGTCAGCCACAGTGTGGGTGGGGGCCAAGAGCCTCGACTCGACCCTGCAGCAGGTGGCGCTGGATTTTGACCCCAATGGCAGCACGCCAGCGATGGTGGTGGCAAGGGTGGACAGCGGACCTGGGACGGCGACATTGCCCTACACGACAAGCAATACCACCAAGTTTTTGATCGTGACATTGCCTGCCGCGGTTCCGGCCGGGCAGGAGTTTCGGATTCGCGTTGCCTATAGCGGAACCCCGAACACCGCAGGGGCGTTTGGTCAACCGTATCGCCGTACAACACACAGTGGGACAACGGTGATCTACACGTTCAGCGAACCGTACGGTGCCCGCCAGTGGTGGCCGTGCAAGGACCAGACCAGCGACAAGGCCACGACGACCGTGCAGCGCATCAAGGTGCCCTCGGGTGCAGGTTGGCAGGTGGTTTCGAATGGTGCACTTTCGTCCCAAGTTAACAATGGAGACGGAACGGAGACGTGGACGTGGACCAACAGCTATCCTATCGCCACCTACCTGCTTTCGGTTTGCGTGTCTAACTATAGCTACTCCAGCGCCACGTATACCGCGCTTGATACCGTCACAACTATGCCAATCAAGCACGCTGTTTATCCGGAGAACTTTGGGTCCGAAAACGGCGCGGCCGGAACATTGCAGGTTATGAATTTCTTTGCCAGTAAGTTCGGAGAGTATCCGTTCCTCACGGAGAAATACTACACCGCAAGCCACAACAGTAGTTCCGGGATGGAGCATCAGACTTGCACCAGCATGCCGGGAAGCAGTATTGACGGTGTAGGGATAAGTGATGGAATGCAGCGACGTAATGTCCACGAACTTGCACATCATTGGTTTGGCGACAAAATTACCTGCACGACCTTTGATCACCTGTGGCTGAACGAAGGTTTTGCCACTTACTGTGAGGCGCTTTGGTTTGAGTCCACCGGTGGATCATCAGCCTACCATTCATGGGTGAATGGTTGGAGTGTCAGTCAAACTCAAGCAGTTGCTGGTCCTAACAGCGACAACTTCTCGGGTTCTTCGGTGTATCGCAAGGGTGCTTGGGTTTTGCACATGCTGCGCCATGTGATGGGGGATGTCGCCTTTTTCCAAGGGGTGAGGAACTACATCACCAGCCCATCACTGGCGTATGGCAACGCGGATAGCGATACCTTCCGCGGATACATGGAGGCGGCGTACGGCCAAAGTCTGAGCACCTACTTCAACCAGTGGCTGTATCGCTACAACCCGACGGTGCCGTCGCCGCAACCGACGTATAAGATTGTGGCCAACACCAATAGCCTCCCCAATACGCTTACCGTTAACCTGAGTCAGACGCAGTCGGGCACTGCGTTTGTCATGCCTTTGGATGTTCGCGCAAAGGATGCATCCAATGCAACGCAGACCTACGTGGTGAACAACTCACTCGCTTCGGAGACTTTCAATATCCCAACGGGTTCGTTCGTCCCGGTGGAGTTTGATCTCGACCCGGACAATTGGGTGTTGGACAGCACCGATAACCTTGCGACCGCGGTGACAAGTCCGAACCGGGTGAGTATCAACACATGTGGCGTCCCAAAAGGGACACGGGGGACGCCATACTCGCGGACGATGCGGGCGAGTTACGGGGCGACATCCTACACATGGAGCCAGCCGTCGGGAACCCTGCCGCCTGGATTATCGCTTAGCAGCGGAGGAGTATTGTCGGGAACGCCCACGGTTGCCGGTAGCTTTACTTTCACCATCCAGGTGACAGATGGCGCAGCAACGACGGCGTCGACCTCGATCACGATGGTTGTGGACCCACCTGCGCAGGTGGATGGCTGGGAAGTCTACTAACTTAATGAGATTGTGACACTAATTCACAGTCAGAGTTTGGGGGGGAGATGAGGCGATTGGGCGCTCGACTAATAATGCTCCAGCTCGTTGGGTTGGTAGTCATTTTTGCGCTGATGGGCCTGATCTACACTTTTTATCTTAGGTTTCAGGAGTCCTATTATTGTCGCCCTGCTTCTCTACCGTACTATATTTTGATCCGTTCCCAAACCATTCGAAATTTCCCGCAATTGTCAGTGGTTGGTGACGTAGTTTTTCACTACGGATGTGGGGATGGACCCAAGTTTCCGGACAACGGCATATCCTACAAGAGCAGTGATTCAACGCCATCGTTGGTGTCCATATATTCTGCGTATTTGCAGTCGTGCGGTTACACGAGAGCGCATGATGCTTTTTATGACGAGATTAATTGTTTCATGTTCGCCGGCCAGAAGGGGTGGGTGGAAATCGTTTTCGGAGAGAGCTCGGGTTTGGTAAGCGTTACGGAGTTTTGCGAACCCTAGGAGCCGTTTGCTGAGGCCAATTCTGCGGCAATTTCTTTCGTCTGACAAAATCTTCAGAATCTCTTTTGTCGTTTTGCGCTGGTAAAACCCGCCGAATCGGCTCGGGAAATGATGGCGCGGACCTTCGTCCTCCGCGCCGCGGTTATTTTCCCCACAAGCCTCGTTTGGCTTTGCGGGCCACCGTTTCGGCGTCCTTCAAGGGTGTCAGGTCTTCGTGGGGATAGTAGTCACCCTCGTCGACCTTGCCAAGCCCCTCGTTGATCAAGAGGCGGTTAATCGAGGTGCCGTCGGGCAGGTAAATCTCGGCGAGAATGTTACCGTCGCCGCTGCGGATGGGCTCCTGGAATACGAGAAAGACCGTCTGATCACCAGCCGCATTTCGAATTGAGCGCATGGCCTCACGGGCGTGATACCGAATCCGCTCGTCCGGGTCCCGTTCGGTCGGCACGCGCACACCGCGCAGTTTGACCACTTCGCCGGTTTCCACCATCACCGTGCCACGATCCAGCACGTCCGAAATCCGGACCTCCGCCAGCTTGTAATTCTTGGTGCCGTCATCGAGAATTTCCTCCTCGATGACCGATTTAGTGGATATTTTGGCGCCCGCAGGCTGCACACGATTCGCGCTCAGTGAGGAAATGACCAATCGGCCATATTCGTTTTCCGAGTAAGGCCGTACCGGTCCCAGAATGACCGGTGTTCCATTAACGGGAGGGGTCACGATAAAGGGACTCAGGGTGGGGCTGTTGTTTCGCGAGTAGTAATAGTCGTAGAGCTTGGGGCGCTTGTTACTCCCTCCCTTGCCGTAGGAAACCAATTGTTTATTGCTGGGATCGACCTGCTCGACCGCACCGGCATTTTGAACGCCGGTTGCGAAAATCACTCCCGCGGTCGCGAGGACCAGCACCGCACTTTCATGCTTCATCTTGCACTCCTGATTCATAAACCCTTGGGCTCCGGGGTGGAATCGAGCCCGAAGCACATATCCATGCCACCCAAAACGCCCGCTGCAACAACTACCTAAGCCTGATAGCTGCTCCCATGCCAGACATCAGGCTCCGCTTCTGGTGGGTGACTAAATTCCTCCCAACCACGCTAATTTCACCGCGCAGTCATTAGGGAGGACATTTTTCGAATGGTTTATATTACCCGCAAGGTTGATTTTTGCGCCAGCCACCGGCTCTACAATCCGGAGTTTACAGACGAGAAAAACGACCGTATCTATGGCCGCTGCAATAATCCGAATGGCCATGGGCACAACTATGAGTTGGAGGTAACCCTTCGCGGCAGCGTCGATCCCGAAACGGGAATGGTTATGGACCTGAAAGCCCTCAAGACCCTGCTGGTCCAGGAGATCATCGACAAGGTGGACCACAAGAATCTCAATGTGGATGTGGATTTCCTCGCAGGAGTCATTCCCACGGCGGAAAACATCGTGGTCAGTTTCTGGCAGATCCTTGAGAAACGGCTGCCCCGCAACTGCGAACTCCACGAGATGAAGCTGTGGGAAAGCGCGGACAATATGGCATACTATCGTGGCGAGGGTGCGGAACTGGCCCGCCACGGCGAACTGGCCGCGTCCGCCGCCACTGGGAAGTAGCCTGCGGTGACGGGGCCACCCGTTTCCTTTTCCTCTATTCATGGCGGATAAACCCCGATACCCCGACCTCGGTCGCCTGCTTATCGGCGGCGAATGGGTTGCGACTTCCGTGCAGCGCGACATTCTTTCCCCATGGGACGGGACCCTCGCGGGCCGCGTTCAGGTTGGCGGCGCTGCCGAAATTGATGCGGCGATCCTTTCAGCTGTTGCCGCGTTTGAAACCACCCGCCTTTTGCCTCGTCACCAGCGTTCCACAATCTGCCGTCGTATATCCGAGACCATCCAAGATCGCCGCGAAGAGTTCTCGGAACTCATCACCTTTGAATCGGGGAAACCCATCCAGTTTTCGCGCGCCGAAGTCAGCCGGGCGGTTTCCACATTCGCGATCGCGGCGGAGGAAGCGAACCGAATTGGAGGAGAAGTCGTACCCCTGGACATTGTTGCCTCAGGCGAGGGGTTTGCCGGGGTGGCCCTGCGGTTTCCACTTGGCCCCGTTGCGGCCATTACGCCGTTCAATTTCCCACTGAATCTGGTGGCTCACAAGGTGGCCCCAGCCCTGGCTGCGGGGAACTCGGTGGTTCTCAAACCCGCTCCCCAGGCGCCGCTCACGAGCCTGTTGCTGGCTCAGGTCGTTTTGGCGGCCGGAGCACCGCCCGGTTATTTGAACGTCGTGATGGCCGATCCATCTCACGCCGAGACTCTTGTGCGCGACGAACGCATCCGCCTCGTTTCGTTTACAGGCAGCGCCCGGGTCGGCTGGCACCTGAAGGACATTGCGGGCAAGAAAAAGGTTGTGCTGGAACTCGGCGGGAATGCCGCGGCGGTGATCCACGAGGACGCCGATCTGGACTGGGCGGTCAAACGTTGCGTGATCGGATCCTTTGCCAACGCCGGTCAGGTTTGCATCAAGGTCCAGCGCCTTCTTGTTCATCGGCCAATCCACAAGCCGTTCATCGAGAGGTTCATTGCCGCGACCCGCGCCGTCAAAGTCGGCGACCCCATGGATCCTGAAACAGTGGCCGGTCCGCTCATTGATGAAATCTCAGCCGCCCGGGTGGAGAGCTGGATCGCCGAAGCCCGCTCCACCGGAGCAAAGATCTTAACCGGTGGCCAACGCCAAGGCACCGTTATGGAGCCCACCGTAATCGAGGGTGCCGCTGACGGCCTGAAAGTTTCCTGCGAGGAAGTATTCGGCCCGGTGACAATCGTGGAACCATACGACGATTTTGAAACGGCCTTGGATCGCGTCAATGCCAGTCGGTACGGCCTCCAGGCTGGAGTCTTTACATACGACATACGCCGCATCAACGCCGCTGTCCAAAAGCTCAATGTTGGGGGAGTCATCATCAACGATTCCCCCATGTTTCGCGTGGATAACTTCCCCTATGGTGGCGTCAAGGATTCCGGATTCGGCCGGGAGGGAGTGCGCCATGCCATCGAAGACATGACGGAACTCAAGATGGTGGCATTGAATCTGCAAAAATAGCGGCCTCTGGTTCGTTGCACTGCCGTTTTTCGGCGTAATCTTCGTTGAATTCCCGTCCGTTCGCGCCCCTCTATCCCCCAAACCATGCGCAACCGCCCGTACCGAGTCCTCATTTCCCAGGTGGCCACCATACCGCACTACCGCGTGCGGTTTTATGAGCTGCTGGAACAAAGACGTCCACCCGACTGGACCTTTGAGGTCGTCTTCGACACCCGCGAATCGGACAACCCCAGTATTTATGTGGAACCAGTGGACTATCGCCAATTCAAGTTTTCCATTCTCGATGCGCGCACCACGATACTGCCCTTCGGCAGCCGGAAACTGATCTGGCAACACTACTTTCTCCGTGCGCGCCACTGCGACCTGATAATTACCGATACCCATCTCTCCAACCTCACGTATGTCGCCACGCATTTCTGGCGGCTTTTCGGAACCCGGCGGGCATTCTGGGGGCACCTGCAGGACATGAATGTTGAGAATCCTTCATTGCTTAAGCGCATGGCCGAAACTCTGAAACGTGGCTATATCCGCACCGCGGATTTCTTTTTCGTCTACACGGAGGGGTTGCGTCGCCAACTGGTGGCCCGGGGATTCCCCGAATCGCGACTGGTGGTACTCCATAATACTATTGACACGGTAACCGAGCGCGCCGCCCACAGCGCCATGGCGCCGCAGCGCGACGAGTTTCGCCGCAGGTTCGGTGTGGAACACAAGCAGGTCCTTCTCTACGTGGGGCGGCTCCTGCCCGCCAAGCGTCTCGAGTTCCTTCTCGAAGCATTTAAGTGTCTCCGCGAATCTGATCCTAATTACCACCTGTTCGTGGTGGGCGGCGGTCCCTTGGAAAAGGCGATTCGCGAGGCCGCTGAAACCTGGGGGCGCGGCGCCATCACTGCCTTCGGTCCCTTGGTCGGCACGGAACAAATAGGGCCGGTGTACGAGGCCAGTGACCTGTACGTGCTTCCGGGTTTTGTCGGCCTTGCGCCGCTTCAGGCGTTTTGCCATGACCTGCCGGCCGTCGTGTTCGATCTCAAGACCCACAGTCCGGAAATAGAATACCTCGACTCGAGGAATTCCGTGATTCTGCCTGCGGCCACCACCGCGCAGGAGTTCGCCCAAGCCCTTCCGGGCATTATGGAACAATTCTCGGACACGGAAAAACGCGCTGGCATATTTGAAAGCATTCGGCATCTCGCCATGGAAACCATGGTGGATAACTACATATCCGGCGTAAATCGCGCGCTCGGAATTTCCTGAAGGTGAGTTCAATCACGCGCCCCGGATTGGAAGAAGCTGTTGCCGGGATCGATCTTGTCCGGCGGGCCTATTACTTCGAAACCATTGACTCGACCTCGGACTGGGCCAAAGCCCTCATTGAGCGATCCGGAGGGCGTGGAGATTTTCACGGAACGCTTGTCTTCGCCAATCACCAGACCGCGGGCCGTGGCCGCCAGAAGCGGCAATGGGTGTCGCCACCGGGAAAATCCCTTCTTTTCAGTCTGATTCTCGACCCGGCGGTTTTGCCTGTGGTGGCTGGCGACGCATCATCCCGGTTGCTTGCCTATGCCGGCCCCGTGGCGGTCTGCGAAACCCTTCGCGATGCGGGTATCCAGGCCGCGACCATCAAGTATCCAAACGATGTGCTAATTTCCAACAGGAAGGTCTCCGGCACGCTTCTCGAATTGATTTCCGCTTCAGGGCGGGGCCATTACGTTCTCGGCGTCGGATTGAATGTCTCCCAGCAGCCAGGCGACCTGCCCTCAAATTCCATTGTCCCTGCGACATCCGTCGCACTCGAGACCAAATCAGTGTGTCAACCTCAACTCCTGTTGCGCGGCGTACTGCTCCACTTGGAGCGACTGCTCTCGGGCGATTCCGTTGGGGGGTTGGCCGCAAGGATGAACCTCCTTTGTGACACGATAGGCAAGCTTGCGGAGATTCAAACGCCCGCCGGTGTTCTGTCAGGCACAGCCCTGCGAATTGAGCCCGACGGGGGGCTTGTCATGCGTTTGGACAGCGGAATCCAGCAAACCATTTACAGCGGGGATGTGATCCACCTGACGGGGGGGCGGTCGTGATCTCCTGGCGCGTCCCCATCAAGCCTTGCGCAAAATCGCCACGTATCCCAGTGTGTAGGTCTCGCTTTTGACGCTCTCACGCCTCAGCAATGCAATGAGCGGCCGTTGAATCATGAAGAACAGGAAACGAACCCACCGGGATTCTATAAGATGGCGCTTCGTGCCAAAGATTTTACGAACAATCGTGTTTACTCCGCCGACCACCATCGCCAGCCCCTTCATAAGATAATCAAATCCCACAGTAAAGTATCCCCCCCGGGGTGCGAGTTCCTCCAGAATCAGCCCGGCCCGCGAAGCCATTTCCCGGTAAGCAAAGGGCGTATAGCGAAAGAAATCGTACGGCGCTCCGTGAACCCGGTACATAAATGGAGTCGTCACAATGGCCCTGCCACCGTGTTTCAGAACACGGGCCAGCTCTCCCATGGCCACAAATGGATCGGGCACATGTTCGATGACCTCTGTACACAATACGAAGTCAAACGACTCACTCCGAAAGGGAAGCGCCAGTGCCCCCGCATACATGTCCGGCTGGCCGGCGGTATGCATTCGTGAAGGATAATCCACCCCGACATGCCGTTCCACAAGCCCTTCAAAGACGATATCATAAGGACGGGAGCCGCACCCCACATCCAGCAGGCGTCCGCTTGCAAATTGTCTTCGCGCACAGATTTCCGCCAACAGGCGGCTTGTCGCCAGGATCGATTCTGCGGACAAATGTCGCCAATCCACGCAGAATCCGCCGTTTCCATCTGGGCGCACGAAGCTTCCCGCTCTAACGTTTTTCATTGCGGGCACCGGCAACTTCGCTTGCATGAATCCAATGACTGCTGCGAATCATCCCGTGGGCATAAGCCTGTGCGTTTCAATGTCCACGATATTTTCGAGGCCCAGATGATTCTTGTACTGGATATCGGCAACACAAACATCACCATGGGGTTGTTTCAGGACCACCGCTGCGCCAGGTTGTGGCGCCTTGGGAGCGAGGCCCGCCGCACCAGCGACGAGTATTCCGTGTTGATCTCCTCCCTCCTTCGTCGTGACGATGTCGACCCGTCGCGCCTCCAGGCTGTTGTCATCGGATCCGTTGTTCCCGTTCTGTCTGACATTCTTGATGCCGCTCTGGCGGCAATTACTGGCTGCGCCCCCTACCATGTCACCCACAAGGCGAAAATGACGGTGAAGAACTGCTATGGCAATCCCCGCGAAGTGGGAATTGACCGCCTCGCCAATGCCGTCGCAGGAGTTGCCGCCATTGGAGCCCCGCTCATCGTGGTCGATTTCGGCACGGCTGTCACCCTCGACGTCATCTCGCGTAAGCGGGAATACCTGGGTGGTGTGATCATGCCGGGCATCGAACTCAGCGCCGAGGCCCTCGCCCGGCGCACTGCCCGATTGCCACAGATTGCCACGATCCCCTCTTCCACGATTATCGGAAGCACTACTGTCGACAGCATCCGCTCGGGAATCCTGAACGGGCTTGTCGGCGCCGTGGACCACCTCATAACGGGAATTTGGAAGGAACTCGGCTACAAGACCCGGACTGCCGCAACTGGCGGGCAGGCCCCGCTATTCGTCAAGCAATCCGCCCATGTGCGAAAAGCTCTGGAGGACCTGACCCTTGCAGGTCTATATGAAATCTGGAAGCTGAACCTAAAATCCCGCCGTCGGTAAGTTCCTAACGGATGGGTTGGGACGAGTTCGGGGTAATGGCCGAACCGAACGTCTGGTTCAGGTTATCGTCCTGGGCGGCTTTTGAATTGCTCGATGCTGTTGCCCGGCTGTTGCGCCGCGCGCCCTCGTTGCCCGCGTTTCTGCTTGAACGGCGGCTTGCCGAGTCCCGGCGCGACGCAGTGCTCTTGCCAGGTTTCTTAACGCCGTCCGGCGCCTGGATTTCGTCACCAACTTTTACAACCGTGTTTGCCAGGGCCTGATCCAGGCACGCCAACCTCAGCACGCTCCTCACGGTGGCTATGACATTCTCCCGGGCTCCTTCAAACCCCGGTTTCGGTTCCTGCACCTCAACCAGTTTAATGACCCGGAACCCGTCAACAGACGAAAGTACACGGCTCACCTGCCCCGGTTTCAGGTCGCCCAGTGCCGCGGCAACTTCGGGTTGCAGACGGTCCGAGGCATCCACCCACCCTAGGTCCCCGTTTTCATCTCCCGCCGACTGGGCGCCTTCCTTCTTTGCCAGCGCAGCAAAATCCTCTCCACGCCCGGCCTCTTGAGCCACCCGCTCCATATCCTGCTGCACGGCCCTGGCCTCAGCTTCCGATTTCGGCCGCGGGCGGAACACGGCCTGAAGGTGCAACCTGCGCGACGGCTGGTAGAGCCCGGGCTCGGCATCGTAAGCCGCCTTTAGCTTCTCATCCGTGCCAAATTGTCTTTCAAAAACGGTGTCGACCATTTTGTCGGCCAACGCCGAATCCCGCATGTTCTCAAGAATTTCCTTCTCCGTGAATCCCGACTTCTGAAGCGCCTCCTCAATGCCCGGCCCCGTGCGCTCTTTTTGCTCGGCAATGAATTTGCGGACCTCATCGTCGGAAACCTTCAGCCCCTGGCGTCGGGCCTCCGTTGCGATGGCCACGCGCTCCGCCCATTCACGGGCTGTCTGCTCCTCCAGCATCGGGCGCTCATCTGCCGAAGGTTGGCGCCCCAACAGTGCGAAACTCGCTTCTGCAAGACGCGAAGCCTCCCGCTGGGTCAGCACCCGATCACCCACGCTGGCCGCTGTGGAATTGGGCAGCTTGTTCAGCCGCCGTGCAATTTCCGGGGGCAGGCTCTCCGCCTTGAGTCGGTCCCTCAGGCCGCCCGGCTTGTCTTCCATTCCTGTCTGGAAGTTTGGTGTTGGAACCGGCGCTGCGCCATCAGCATTTGTTGTCTGCGCACTTCCCGGCGCATTTGACATCCCTTTCAAGGCAACAGGTTTGGCCGACTGCGGGGAGTTCGCCCCGAGCAGGGGAGCGGCGGCTATCGGCGCGCTTGTCGCTGGCCCCGGGGTCAACCCCTGCTTCTTGAGAATCTGTTCAAACTTGGTCTTGGCATCCACTTTTCCCGGCGTCGGCGAAGGAACCGGAGTGGCAACAGGCGGTGTCGCCACCGGTGTAACTTCTGGTGCCGGTATTTCCGTCGCAACAGGGGGCGCGGGCGTCTCCACCAACGCGGGGGCCGGTTCTGGGGTATAAAGAATCGACGGTGCAATCTCTGCCGCCCCTGAAATAGGTGTCGGCGCCGGCAGCCCGGTTGTATCGGTTGGCATGGGCGTCGGCGCTGTCATCTGTGGGGACGGCTTCGGTGTAACCCGCAGGCCAATACCTCCATCCTTGTAGGCCGAATCCATCATTCGCTTGGCGATGGACTTGGGATCCTGCGTTAGCGGCGATGGCGTCCACTTCTTGCCAAGGTCAGTGGGTGCAGGCCCTCCCGTTCCATAGGCGGCTGTGGCCCTGGAGGCCGGCGGCGGGCCGTTCGTCAGGATTGGAAAAGGTGTTTGAATGAGTCGGGTTGGGATGTTGCTGGCTTCCCGAAGAGCACTGGGCTTTGGAGTGGCCGCACTGGGCGCCATTCCTGGGGCTGGCGCGATTCCGTCCGGTGCCGAAATAGGGGCCATGGTGCCCCCGCTTGCGCCCGTGGTCGCATGTCCCTTGGAAATCGCAAGGCCGCCGCCCGGCGGAGGGGTGCCGCCCACAGCGCGGGAGGCTGGTGTTACGTCAACTCCCGGCATTTCCACCGGCAAGTCTGCATTTGACGCCATTGGGGAATTGGCTTGCCGGGCCACCGGCCTGGCTGCCTCACCGCTCGACGACGAATCCGCAACAGGATGCGCATCCACCACATCCGCATCCACATTGGCTGCGGGCGATGGCTGAACCAGTTCGGCATCCGCCCTACCCGCTGCCCTTGGCACCGGCGTGGCGGCCAGCACAGTGGCTGTGGATCTGGGCCTTGGGACTGTGGTGGCCGGTCCCGATGGTGCCAATCCCGCCTGCGGCGCCGGCGCGCTGCCGTGGTCCACAAATACCAAAGCCACCACGGCGCAGATTACAAACGACACCGCAAACAGAATGATGTTAAAGGACACTGCCGACCTGCCCTCAGGCGGCACCGGTGGTTCGTGCGTTTGCTGTTTGTCCAATTCGTTCAAATGACAGGCCCTCTCGCCATCCCATAGAGACAGTGATTTACGAAATAGGGTTTGGCCGCCGAAAGCATTCTTCTCGCCACCACCCAATCAGCTGGATCGGCGGCAACAAAGATCGAAATCGGCGAAAAAGGAAACGGAAATCGAATAAGAACCAATTGAACAAATATTAACGCAAACATCAACAAATAACTGTTCAGAAAGGATCACAACAATGAAATTCACCAGCTTCACTAAGACCATGGCATTGGCCTTCGCACTTTCGCTTTCCGTCGCCTCCCTTCAGGCCCAATCCTGCAGCTCCACCCAGGGTGGCGGAAACGACGCCGCAGTCGCTGGAGGCCACAAGGCCGAGAAGTCCGCCAAGGCCGACAAGGGCAAGGACGAGAAGGATTCGAAGGACATCGTCGACACGGCCGTTGCCGCCGGCTCCTTCAAGACTCTGGTCGCTGCCGTCAAGGCCGCCGACCTTGTCGACACCCTGAAGGGCGATGGACCATTCACCGTTTTTGCCCCCACGGACGACGCCTTTGCCAAGCTGCCGAAGGAAACGCTGGCCGACCTGCTCAAGCCTGAGAACAAGGAGAAGCTGAAGGCCATCCTGACTTACCATGTTGTCTCCGGCAAGGTTCTCGCCAAGGACGTCAAGGCCGGCAAGGTCAAGACAGTCAACGGTAAGGAAATCACCGTTACCGTGGCTGACGGCAAGGTGAAGGTTGACGACGCGGTTGTCGTCAAGACCGACATCGAGACCAAGAACGGCGTAATCCATGTGATTGATGCCGTCATTATCCCCAAGGAGTAGTGGGCACCAATATCGCGCTGTCGCCCCCCCTCGCAGCGTGACACAGCCGGCTGTCCTCCCCGGGACAGCCGGCTTTTTCCATTTTTCGCGGTTTTGCCTTGGCAGTTTGCCCAGGTTGTCTCATCTTTGGTTCTCGTGTTGACCAAGAATGAACTTCGCGCCCTCATTCGGCGCCGCCGCGAGCGCATCGCGGACGAAGACTTCCAACGCCTGAACCATTCACTCCATCGCCGGTTGCTCAGCGACGCAGACCTTCGCCAGGCCCGCACGGTTTTGGTGTACTGGTCCTTCGGCAGGGAGGTCGAAACCCATGAACTGTTTCGCCATCTGGTCTCCGCAACCCGTGTGGACACGATCATTTTGCCCGACAGTTCCGGCAAGGACGCCGACCCCGACAAGTTCCGCGTGTGGCGTCGCCCCGCTACGAAATCTCTTCCAGCAGTTTCTCCGGACGATCTGCCAATTGAAGGCCCCGAAATCCTCGACAGTGTGGATGTCGCCCTTATCCCCGGCCTCGCCTACGATCTCATGGGCAATCGCCTCGGCCAGGGCAGCGGCTATTTCGACAAGGTTCTCTCCCGCCTTCCCCGCCAGGCCGTGAAGCTCGGCCTTGGCTTCGAGTTTCAGATCTTCTCCGAATTACCCCGCGATTCCTGGGACGTCCCCGTTCACCGCATCGCCTCGGAAACCCGCATCATTCGGGTTTCCCATCTTCATCGCCCCGCCTGACGGGCCCTACTTCACCCCTGTGTGCCCGAATCCACCGTCACCGCGCGCGGAATCGTTCAGCTCATCGGCCAGCTCATAGCGAACCCGGCTCACCGGCGCCACGACCAGCTGGGCGATCCGGTCGCCATGCTGGATCGTGAACGGCAACGGCCCATGGTTCATCAGGATCACCTGCACCACCCCCCGGTAATCCGAGTCTATGGTCCCCGGAGAATTCAGCAGCGTAACACCGTTTTTCGCCGCCAAACCACTCCTTGGCCGCACCTGCCCCTCGAATCCCAGGGGAATTTCCAACCTCAGACCCGTCGAAACCATCCCAAATTGCCCCGGTTCCAGGGTCACAGGGGCCTCCAAAGCCGCCCTCAAGTCCGCCGCAGCGGCTCCCGGGGTCATAATCTGGGGCAGTGGCAGCCCTTGGGCTACCGGCTCGGCGGTAATTCGGAGCAAAATCGTCGCTTCCTGCGGGTCTTGGGGCATATTCGGGCTCGGAACAATTCTCGTTTTTGGGGTTGACCACGGCCCAGAAAGCAAAGAGGAAAAGGGTGCGCAAATGAATTAATCAGCCATGCTTGGGGACAGTCCGCGCAACGGGTATTATGCCGGCCGTCTTCTGTCGTCTTGATGTGCGCAAAAGAAGCACCCAGTCCCACCCGGGGAATTCGCTTTTCCGGGCGGGTATGTTTTGCGTTTGTTTGATTCACACATATTGAAACTCATAGCTCGATTTGAGGGAGAGATCATGGGTCGTCGTACGTTTGGTTATGGAGTTCGGGGGGTTCTGGCAACCCTGACAGCGATTCACATGGCGTTTGGAGTGGCGGTGGCCCCGGCCCAGCCTTCCCAGGCAGTCCTGAGGCAGCTCGACACAAAGGTGGCCGGCCCCAACGCCGTCCCCGGTGCGAGGAAATTATCCGACAAGCTTATTGATCTGGACAGGAAAATTCAGTCCCGCACTGCGACGGCGAAGTCCTTCGCCGCTGCCCAGAAGCTCATGGCCTCCAAAGATGGCCGCCTTCTCATCGAGGTCGTCGCCACCAAGGTGGACGACGCCCTCCTTTCGAAACTTCAGGTCAAGGGTATTGAGGTCCGCGACTCCTACCCTGATCAGGGCACTGTTTATCTGCTTGTGTCCGATGTTTCTCCGCTTTACGATATCCTTTCCATCGAGGAAATCGGCCTGATTCGCCCCGTCGAGCAGCCCGCTAGGTTGCGTGCCGGCAGCGTGGACAGTCGCGGCGACCGCGCCGTCAATGCCACCAGTCTTTATCCCAAGGGCATAACTGGCGCCGGTCAAAAGGTTGGAATAATATCTGATACCTTTGCGTGGACGTCCTCGGTGCGCTCCGACGAAACCCAGCCGGCATTGGGTTTGCCCGGAACACTGGTCAATGCAAACAATCAAAAATCGGGGGACCTCCCTCCAACTGTTCAATTGGTGCGCGACGACGGTGGATTCTACCAGCCACCGGCAACTGACGAGGGTGCCGCCATGGGTGAAATTGTCTATGATGTCGCCCCCGACGCCGACTTGGCATTCCACACTGCTTGGGGCGGCCAGTCTGTCTTTGCCGACGGCATTAAGAAACTGCGGTCCGCAGGCTGCACAGTAATTGTCGATGATATTATTTACTTTGCGGAGCCCGTTTATCAGGATGGAATCATTGCCCGGGAGGCAGCCAATGCCGTCAAGGCTGGTATTCCATACTTCTCCGCCGCCGGGAATTTCGGCAATAGCGCCGTCGAGCAAACTTACAAAGAGTTCAAATATCCCGCCAACGTCACACTTCCTGACACTGTTAAGAATTCGTTCCATGACTTTGGCAGCGGCAGCCCCTTTCTGCCTATCTCCCTCAAGGCAGGGGATAGCATCACTGTCGTTCTCCAATGGAACCAGCCCTTTTGGAGCGTAAATCCGGTCAATCCGCCAACCGCGAAGAATGGCGCACAGGTTGACCTCGATCTGTTTCTGACCTCGACCCCAGATCCAGCCGGACTCTCCAATCCCATCCTTTTGAGCAAGCAAGGTCAGGGATTCCCCGGTCTCCCATACGGCGACCCGATTGAGACCTTCTCCTTTGTCGCCGGTTACACCGGACTTTATTACATTTCCATCCCCCATTGGGTTGGTCCCATTGCAAACATTCCGCAAATCAAGGGCGCACCACTTACCTTCCGGCTGCTTCTCCTGGGAGCTCCAGTCGGGTCCATTGCGGGAATTCCTGACGACACCTCTGCTTATGGCGCTTCCACCATATGGGGCCATAGCTTGGCCTCGGGCGCTGCGGCCATTGGAGCCGTTCCGTGGTGGGAACACCCACTCTTTAACCCAAACGGTTTCCCTCCAACAAACCTGATCGACCCCGAGAAGTTTTCAGCCAAGGGTGGCAGTCTGACTGTATTTTTTGACTCCACCGGTCGCGGCACGAAGCGTTCCATCTACGCGCCGCTGGTTGCCGCACCAGATGGCGTGAATACCACGTTCTTCGGTATTTCCGATGCCGCCGCTGGCTCCGCCGATTTCAGCAAGCCAACTGGCCCAAGGTTGCCTCTGGGTTATGCCAATGAGCCTGATGGGTTGCCGAATTTCTTTGGCACCTCCGCATCTGCTCCCCACGCCGCTGCTGTGGGCGCTCTCATGAAATCCATGAAGTCCACTCTCAAGCCAGCCCAGATTAACACAACACTTCAGAACACCGCCATCGACGCCAAGGGCCGCCGAGCCGCCGTGGGCCAGGATCCTGTCACGGGCTTTGGCGTTATCAATGCCGGTGCCGCTGTCACCCAGGTTGCACAAGGGGTCAACGTGGCCTTTGCCCGCGCATCCGACTGGCCTTACAGCCTTCTCGTGGTCAACGATTGCGCCACGACCGACGACAAGGGAATTCTGGATCCCTCCCTGGACGTGTTCGTCAAGTTTACGCTTATTAATAACGGATCCACCGGAATTGTAAAACCGTTTAACACACAGATTCTCGTGGATGGCGTCATCGTCACCACCATCGTGACACCCTCTCTCGCATCAGGCGCCACATCGCCCCAGTGCTACAATATCGGGCCGCTGGCTGCAGGGCCACACACCATTCAGGTCATTACCGATTCCTCCAACGTCGCTCGCGAGACCAACGAGAAGGACAACAGCCGTGTTCGTAGTGTCAATGTCACCGAGTTCCCCGACAACGACAATTTCGACGAGGCGGGTTACATTATCAACTGCACCACCCTGATTCAGGGGGACAATTTTGGCGCCACCAAGGAACCCGGCGAGCCTACACCCACCGGCAACCCCGGCGGCAGCTCCGTCTGGTATCGTTGGACGCCGAACTTCACCGGCGAAGCTGGCATTGAAACTAGTGGCAGCCAGATGAACGTCATCATCGGCGTCTACACCGGGCCAAACGTCGGCTCGCTGACCGAGGTCGCGGCTGGCGTCGGCAGTCTCAAGTTCCCGGTCGTCAGCGGCACCGAGTACTTTATCCTGATTGACGGTGTGAACGGCGCGACAGGCGTCTTCTTCCTTCGCCTTGCCTCACCGTCGAATGACTTCTTCGATACGCCGGGCGACTTTGGCAATGCCTGCTTCGGCACCACCATTACCCAGACCACCATCTGCACCACCAAGGAAACCGGCGAACCCAACCACGCCGGCAACGCGGGCGGTCACAGCGTCTGGTACAAGTGGACCAGTCCCACCAATGGCAAGGTCACCTTTGATACCATCGGCAGCAACTTTGACACCCTGCTTGCCGCTTACACCGGCGTGGCTGTCAACGCGCTCACGCCTGTTGCCTCCAATGACGACATCGTGCCCGGCGTCAACGTCCAGAGCCTCACCACCTTCACCGTCACACTCGGCCAGGTCTTCTATATCGCAGTGGACGGCAAGAATGGCGCGGTCGGCAATGTCGTGCTGAACTTCAAGGCCGAGCCCCTTAACAATAACTTCGTGGATCGCCTCACCGTCGCCGGATGCCTCGGCACCACGGTCGGGTATAACACCTGCGCCGACAAGGAAATCGGCGAGCCCAACCACGCGGGCGTTCCTGGCGGAGTATCTGTCTGGTACCGCTGGGTTGGCGCTACCACCGGCTTCACCACATGGACAGTCTCAGGCGTCGGCTTCTCGCCCGTCATCGCTGTTTACACAGGTGCCTCCGTCGGCGCACTGACCCCGGTCACCAGCACCAACCCCGGCTATCCGGGCGTGCCGGTCCAGATCGCCTTCAACTGCATCAAGGGCGTCGAGTACCAGATCGCCATTGATTCCGTCACGGGCCTTCCCGGCACCAGCTTCCAGGTGCAGTGGCAGACCCAAACCGGCAACGATGACTTTTTCCGCGCCAAGGATCTCCAACCGGTTTGCAATGGCACCACCGTTAGCGACAACGTCTGCGCCAGCAAGCAGCCCGGCGAACCCAACCACGCCGGCAACCCCGGCGGCAGCTCCGTCTGGTTCCGTTGGGTTGCCCCGGTCACGGACTTCGTGACCTTCAGCACAGCCGGTAGCAGCTTTGACACGCTTTTGGGTGTCTACCACGGCAGCCAGGTCAACCTGCTCATCCAGGATGCCGCCAACGATGACGCCGGCCCCGGCGGCACGAGTCAGGTGACATTCAAGGCCACAAGCGGCTTCGTTTATTATGTTGCTGTGGACGGCAAGAACAACGCCACCGGCGACATCAATATTTCGTGGAACTCCGAGCCGGGCAATGACGATCTTAACAATCGCCAGCTCCTGACAGGTTGCAGCGGCGGCCCCATCAATGCCTCCAACGCCTGCGCCAGCAAGGAACCCATGGAACCCAACCACGCAGGCAATGCGGGCGGCGGCTCCTTGTGGTATGAATGGGAATCCACCACCAGCGGGACGGCGGTCTTCAGCACCCTCGGTAGCAACTTCGACACGCTGCTCGCGGTATACTCCGGCACCGACTACTTCACGCTTACGCCAACTGTTTCCAATGACAATGACGCTGCCCTTCTTACCAGCCGCGTCAGCTTCCCGGTTCAGCCCGGCCAGCGCTATGTCATCGCCGTGGACGGCAAGAACAACGCCCGTGGCAACATCGTGCTGACCTTCACCAGTGGGCCCGACAACAATAACTTTGCCAACGCCTTCAACGTGGTCCCACCATGCGTCGGGACCATGACGGCCACCAACCTCTGCGGCACCAAGGAACCCGGTGAACCGGTACACGCCGGAAACGCAGGCGGGGCATCCGTCTGGTTCCGCTGGACCTCACCAGTCACAGACACTGTGACCTTCGACACTAATGGCAGCGGCATCGATACCTTGCTCGGCGTTTACACGGGTCTCTCCGTGGGCGCCCTGACTCAGGTTGCCGCCAACGACGACTTCCTGCCACTCGTCACCAGCCGCGTGCAGTTCGCAGCTCAGGCCGGATTCATCTACTACATTGCCGTGGACGGCAAGAATGGCGCGACGGGCAACATCCAGCTCTCTTGGAACGCCTCCGCCGTGAACGACGACTTTGTCAACCGCACGGCCATCGCCAACTGCTTCGGTCAGGCCACCGGCTCCAACGGGTGCGCCACCAAGGAACCGGGCGAGCCCAACCACGGCGGCAACGCTGGCGGCGGTTCGCTCTGGTTCGCATGGACCGCCCCCCAGAACGGCATCGTGACGTTCGATACCTTCACCAGCAACTTCGACACCCTGCTCGCCGCCTACACCGGCAACTCGGTTGGCGCCCTGACCCTCATCACCCAGAATGACGATGCGGGGCCCGGCGGCACCAGCCAGATCTCGTTCATCGCGACGGCCGGCACCGTGTACAACATCGCCATCGACGGAAAGAACAACGTCCGTGGTGCATTCGTTCTGAACTGGGTCAGCCCACCGTCCAACGACAACCTCGTAAACGCATCATTGATCCCGGGTTGCTCAATCACCACCAGCACCAGCAATTCCTGCGCAACCAAGGAAGTAAATGAGCCTAACCACGCGGGCAACGCGGGCGGCGCCTCGGTCTGGTACACATGGACCGCACCCGGCTCCGACTCCGTGACAATTGACACCATCGGTAGCGGCATCGACACCCTCCTTGCCGTCTATACGAGTGTCGGTCCGAGCATCAACACGCTCGTCCCGATCATCTCCAACGACGATATCGTCGCGCCGCTCACCAGCCGCGTGGTCTTTAACGCGGTTCAGGGCACCCAGTACTTCATCGCCGTGGATGGCAAGAACGGCGCGCGCGGCAGCATCGTGCTTAACCTCTCATCGGTCCGTCCGAACGACTTCTTCGCAACGCGCCAGTTGCTCGATGGGTGCAATCTGCAGACCACCGCCTCGACCACTTGCGCCACGAAGGAACCGGGCGAGCCAAACCATGCGGGTAATGCTGGCGGCGCATCGCTCTGGTACACCTGGACATCGGTCACCAGTTCGACGGTCATTATCAACACCAACGGCAGCAACTTCGATACGATCCTCGGTGTTTACACCGGCAACGCGGTCAACGCGCTGACCCCGGTCGCGTCGGACAATAACAGTGGCGCCGACAACATCGACAGCCGCGTCAGCTTCCTGTCCGGCCCGAACACCGTGTATCAGATCGCCGTGGACGGCTTTAACGGCGCCACGGGCAACATGGTGCTCAACATCATCAGCGCACCCGACAACAACGACCTCACCAGTGCCTCGCTGGTTGTGGGCTGCTCGGGAACCACCTTCACCAGCAACGGCTGCGCAACCAAGGAGAACAACGAACCCAACCACGGCGGCAACGCCGGAGGCGCCAGCATCTGGTTCGCTTGGACCTCTCCGGTGAGCGACAGCGTCACGTTCGACACGGCAGGCAGCGCTATTGATACACTGCTGGCCGTCTACACAAGCGTTGGCCCGGCCATCGGCACACTAAACCTTGTCGCCCAGAACGACGACGCTTTGCCCGGTGGACTTAGCCGCGTAACGTACACGGCCATCGCGGGGACCACCTACTACATAGCCGTGGACGGTAAGAACGGAGCCACCGGCAACGTGGCCCTGAACTGGTCCGGCGTTCGTCCGAACGACTTCTTCGTGAACAGCCAGTTGGTGACAGGTTGCAGCATTGTAACCACCGCCTCCTCCACCTGTGCCACAAAGGACACCGGCGAGCCCAACCATGCTGGTAATGCGGGCGGTGCATCGCTCTGGTATACATGGACCTCGGAAACGACGGGCGTGGTCACCATCACGACCGATGGTAGCGACTTCGACACGCTGCTCGGTGTTTACACCGGCAACGCGGTCAACTCGCTAACCTCCATCGCCCAGGATGACGACAGTGGCGGTCTCGGCTCCGGCCCGACCAGCAAGGTCGTCTTTAACACGGTTCCGGGTGTCACTTACCGCATCGCCGTAGACGGCAAGAACGGCGTCACCGGCAACATGACGCTCTCGATCCGCCTCCAGCCGGCTAACAACGACTTGGCCAATGCACCGACGATCACCGGCTGCTTCGGCACCGTGACCACCATCTCAACCTGTGCCACCAAGGAACCCGGTGAACCCAACCACGGCGGCAATGCTGGCGGCTCCTCCATCTGGTTCAAGTGGACTTCGCCGACTTCCGACATCGTGACCTTTGATACCCTCGGCAGCAGCTTCGACACACTGCTGGCGGTTTACACCAGCGTCGGGCCGTCCATCGCGACCCTCCAGCTCGTGAAGGAAAACGACGACGACCTGCCGAACACCACCAGCAAGGTTACCTTCACGGCGGCTCAGGCCACGACCTACTACATCGCCATCGACGGCAAGAACGGCGCATCGGGCAGCGCGCGCCTGAACTGGTCCGCGGTTCGCAGTAACGACCTGTTCATCAACCGTCTGCCGCTTTCCGGCTGCGTTGCTATCACGACAGCGTCGACTACCTGCGCAACAGCGGAAACCAGCGAGCCGGATCATGTAACATCGGCGGCCGCTTCACTTTGGTACACGTGGACTGCGCCTACCAGCGGAACAGTCTACATCGACACCGCAGGCAGCAACTTCGACACGGTCCTGTCCGTCTATACTGGCCCGGGTCTGACGTCGCTGACGCTCGTTCAGGAAAACGACAACGATAACAGTCCAGGTGCCACCACCAGCAGCGTAGCAATCGCGGCGGCAACTGGCACGGTTTATCAGATTGCCGTAGATGGTGCAGGGGGCGCGACAGGTGACATGGTGCTCAACATCGCCCAGTCGCCGGACAATGACGACCGCGAGGACGCAACATCGGTGTCTGCATTCTGGTTAAACCCGAGCGGTGAAAACGAAGGCACGACTTGCGGTACCAACGTTTGTGCAACATTGCAGACTCCGGAAGCGGGTGGCCATCCGACAGGCAATCCTGGCGGGGCTTCAGTATGGTGGACTTGGGTGGCTCCGAACACGGGACCGACAACAGGTGTTGTGACGTTTGACACCGTGGGAAGCAACTTCGACACACTGATCGCTGTTTACGACTCGATACTGCAGGGTGCGAATGACAACATTCCACAAACCAACACAGTGACCAGTCGTATCAGTATTGTATGGATCGCCGGACGCGAGTATAACATCTCGGTCGATGGCAAGAACGGAGCCCAGGGCGGTATTACGCTTAATTGGCACCTTGGGTTTGGACCGAACTACAATATCCTTCCTGCACCAAACGACATGTTCAGTGCAGCGCTGGGTACATCGTTCACATTAATCGGTGCTTCAGGTGAGACCACAGGTAGCAATATCGCCTCTACGGTCGAAATCGGGGAGCCAATCCATGCCGGCGTTACAACCCCTGTTACTTCCAGTACGGTTACCTGTGATGGCAGCACGGTTATCGGAACGAACCACACGGTATGGTTCAATTGGACCTGTCCGTTGCCCGATGGAATCCAAGGTGTGGTGACCTTCGAAACCGAGCGCGATGCGCAGTTCCCATTTGATACGGTGTTGGCCATCTACACCGGTGATGCAGTCAATGCGCTGATTCCGATATCGTCGAACAACGATAATCCGCAGGGAGATCCGTTGCCACTCGATAGTCGGATTACCTTTGTGGTTACCGGTGCTCAGAACTACAAGGTCGTTGTGTCTGGCTTTGATACCGGCAAGTTCCTACTGCGGTGGTACATCACGCCTTCAGGGTTCAAAGCCGGGTCGGGAACTGCCAAGACTGCGGATGCGGAGTTGAATTAGCGGTTAGCCGCAGAGAATTGAACACTCTCAGCGCGGGCGGGGCGAAAGCCCCTCCCGCGCTTTTCTTTTCGGGAAGAAAAAGGGAGGGCGGACATTCCTGTCCGTCTGGAGGGCCCCAAACCCCAGGCCCGGCTTTTCATTGGCACCCAAAGCCCCAACAAGACCAACATCTCAGTGCCAAGCGCGACTGTTGGAGTTCATGCTTTAGCATGAATGGGTGAGAAAATACAAAACTTTCACACTAAAGTGTGAACTCCAACCGGTCATCTTCCAAAGCCCGCGACTCCCACCTCAGAATTCAGAATTGAGAATTCAGAATTAAAGCAGTTCACTCATCGCCTGAACCACCCGCGCCGCCTCATGCACCTTCCGCCGCGTGCCCCAGTCCGCATAAGAAAACTCCAACGCATCCGCGTCGTCCGTATAAACCTTCGGCGCCGCGCCCTTCCCCCCACCGATGACCTTGCTCGCCGCCGGCCCCAGTTCCTTCACGGCATTCTCCCGCACCAGCTTGAACCCCTGCTGCATTCCCACGATCTTCTTCAATCCCAGCTTGCGCCCCGCCAGCCGCATTCGCGCCACGGCGAACAGCGTTTCCACCGACTCCGGCAAATCCTCCACGACCTCCACCGTCGTCCCCTTTTTCCCATCTCCGCCCGCCACGGGTAGCTCACGCCGCACCTCGCCATACCGGTCCCGCACCTCCGCGGCAATCTCATCCAGTTCGACCCCGCTTTTCGCCTCGGCGACCCGCTTGTACAGCATCACCCGCTGGCCCTCCACCGGCACAAAGAACGCCGGAATATGCGCGCTCACCTTCCACACAATCTCCACATCCGCTTCCGCCGCGCCCGCCGCCTCCCCCTCCTCCAGGCTCATCGCGTTCTTCAGCGTCGAAACCGTCTCCTCCAGCATCTTGCAATAAAGCTCAAACCCCACCGAGTTCATGCTGCCGTGCTGCTCCTTGCCCAGCAGGTTGCCCGCGCCGCGAATCTCCATGTCGCGCATGGCGATATTGAAGCCCACCCCCAGCTCCGTGAATTCCTCGATGGCCGCCAGTCGCGCCACCGCCTGCTCCGTGATGGCCTGCCCCGCCGGCACGATCAAATACGCATAGGCCCGCCGCGTCTCCCGCCCCACGCGCCCGCGCAGCTGGTAGAGCTGCGCCAGCCCAAACGCGTCCGCGCGGTTGATGATGATCGTGTTCACGTTCGGGATGTCCACGCCGTTCTCGATGATCGTCGTGCTCACCAGGATGTCGTGCTTGCCATCGATGAAATCGAGCATCACCTGTTCCAAATCATTGTCCGCCATCTGCCCGTGCCCGATCGCAATGCGCGCGCTCGGCACGATCTCTCGAATCCGCTCCGCCACCTGGTGAATCGTCTGCACCCGGTTGTGCACGAAGAAAACCTGCCCGCCGCGGTTCAGCTCGCGCAGGATCGCCTCCTCGATTTGCTCGTTGTCCCAGTGGATGATCTTCGTGCGGATGGGGTGCCGGTCCGCCGGCGGCGTGTTGATCACGCTCATATCCCGCAGTCCGCTCAGCGCCATGTACAGCGTGCGCGGAATCGGCGTCGCCGTCAGGGTCAGGAAGTCCACGCTCGTGCGCAGCTCCTTCAGCCGCTCCTTCTGCGCCACGCCAAACCGCTGCTCCTCGTCCACGATCACCAGGCCAAGATCCTTGAACTGGATGCTTTTCGCCAGCAGCGCATGGGTGCCCACCACCATGTTGATCTCGCCAGTTTTCAACTTGGCGCCGACCTCTTTGATTTCCCCCGCGGTCTTGAATCGCGACATCATCTCCACCACGATCGGGTAATCCGCAAATCGCTCGCGGAACGTATGGAAGTGCTGCTGCGCAAGAATCGTCGTCGGGCATAGCAGCGCCACCTGCTTGTTGTCCTGGATCGCCTTGAACGCTGCCCGGATGGCGACCTCTGTCTTGCCATAACCCACGTCGCCGCAGACCAGACGGTCCATCGGCTTCGCCGCCATCATGTCCATCTTCACGTCCGCAATGGCGCGCAGCTGGTCCGGTGTTTCCGTATAAAGGAACGACGCTTCGAATTCCCGCTGCCACAGCGAATCCTCGTGATAGTTGAATCCTTGCGCCAGGTCGCGCTTCGCATACAGCTCTAACAGCTGCCGCGCCAGCTTCTCAATATCCTCCTGGCTCTTCTTGCGCCGTGCGACCCACTTCTTCCCGCCCAGCTTGTCCAAGGGCGGCGCGGCCTGCTCCGTGCCCGAAAACTTGTGGACATACGCAATCTTCTCCACCGGCACCAGCAGCTTGTCGTTATCCGCGTAATGAAGCTCCAGAAAATCGCTGACCCGCCCGTCCACCGTCTGCGTGCGCATCCCCTCGAACCGCCCGATGCCGTGATCCAGGTGCACCACGAAATCCCCCTGGTGGATCTCCCGCGGATCCGCCACCGGCGTACCCTTGTAAATCTTCCGGTAAACGTGCCGCCGCTTGTATCGCCCGAAGATCTCCCGATCCGTCACGACGTAAAGCCTGGCCTCGCTGAACACAAAACCATTGTGCAGCGTTCCCGTCGTGATCAGCACGTTATGCGCCATTTCCTTCGGCGTGGTCGCGCCGCCCGGCCGCACGGCACCAATCTCATTCTCCCGCAGCATCTCGTCCATGCGCTGCGCCTGGCCTTCGTTGTCGCAAACGATGACAACCGTGTTCTCATCCGCCAGCCGCTGCCGTATCTGCGTAACGTAGTGTTCCAACGAAGGCTTCACCGTCTCAAAGGACGCCGTTTGGAACGCAAACCCGCGGTTTTCACCCGTCTCGATCACTAGCGTGTGGTGGATCTGCGTGAATCTCCCCGCCGCGGCCTCCACGTCCTTCAGCGATGCAAACAGCGCCGCCGGTGGTGCCAAGTCTGGCTTCTCCGCACCATGCTCCGTGTATTGCCGTTGCGCCAGCTGCTGAAACCGCTCGTCCAGCACCGTGTATAATTCCGCCCCATGCAACACTAGCAGCGTACCCGCCGGCAGCAGATCCAGCAATGTCGGCAGCTTCGCATCCGGGTTCTCCGCCAGCGCGCGCTCCGCCAACACCCGCTCCCGCGCCGGCAAAATCGTGATCCCCTCGATGTTGTCTCCGCCGCGGATCGACCGTTGCGTGTGCACGTCGAACCACCGCATGGATTCGATGTCCTCGCCAAACAGGTCGATGCGCACCGGGTTCTCCGCATCCAGCGGAAACACATCCACGATGCCGCCGCGAATCGCAAACTCTCCCCGCGACTCCACCGTCGTCACCCGCTCAAAACCCAGCTCCGCGCAACGATCCGCGAACTCCTCCGTGTTGAGCGGCTGCCCCCACTCCACCCGCACCGCCAGTTTCCGCAGCATCTCCAGCGGCGCCACCCGCGTAAACAGCGCCTCGATGGACGTCGCACAGACCGGAACCGCACCCGCCCCCTCCTTCAGGCTCAGCAGCGCGTTGAAAAACTCCAGATGCTTGACCTGCTCCTCCAGCAGCGGCTCATCGTCGTCATAGGGCAGCACTTCCGACTTCGGATAGTGATGCACCTCCGGCACCTCAAAGAACTGCAGGTCGTCATAGATTTCCGTCGCGTGGTCATGGTTCGACGCCACCGCCACGATCAGCGGCAGCCTTTTGGCGCCCTTCCGCGCCAATGCCGCCACCACTGCACCCAGCGACGAGGCCCGCAATCCCTTCGACCCGATGCGCTTCGGCTTGTCCGCCGATTCCACAGCCTCCCAAAGCCGCCGAAACGTCTCCGCAGAAACGACATTCTCAACAATGGTCCCTGCCACCGGGTTCATACGTGCCCACCCGCGTCTCTTTGGAGTGCGGCGCCCGTGGTGCCGCTTTCACTGCATGCGGAGCGCGCCCCCGCGACCAATCGGCACCCCGGAGAATCATTAAACAAATGTTCTAACAAGCAAGCGTCTTTCTGGAAAAACTGGGATGTTATATGAGGCACATACACCATACGCGCAAACCATTACGCAAAGCCACCAACGGCTATTCAGCTTCCCCCCGAAAGCTCACCGCAGCCCACGTTCCCGGCGGTTCCTCCAATTCAGAATTCAGAATTCAAAATTCAGAATTGCCCCGCTGGCACAAGCGGCGCGGCCCTGAATATCCCCTAGGCAAAACCATAGGAAATCACGCGCCACCGCCCCCCCTCAACGGGCCTGTGGCGTCACAACCCGGAGAGGTGGCCGAGTGGTTGAAGGCGCTCGCCTCGAAAGCGAGTTTACCTGCAAGGGTAACCAGGGTTCGAATCCCTGCCTCTCCGCCACTATTTTCCTCCCCCACCCCCTATCCTTCGTCGTGATTAATTGGCCTTGCATTAGCGGCGCTTCCAGCAAGCCTGAAAGTGAACTCTAACTTCAGGAGCCTCCGCAAAATGACGACTCAAAGTTTGAACACGCAAACTGCGAGAAACCTTGCGAACACAACCAAAACCCCGCCTCAGATGGCAGCCATCACGCCAAGGTGGCTTCTGCGATTTCTCCCGTGGGTAAATGTTGAATCTGGAACCTATCGTGTTAACCGGGTGCGCGTGGTCAGCCAGCGCGCTGGCCGGGTTCCCATCATTTATGATGCCGAACGGACTGAGGTTTACCCGGAGGGATTGACGGTGATCCCCCTTTTTGCAGATACGCCCGAGGACTTCCGCCTGGCCTTGCGCGAGAGTTTCACGGCGGAGACCTTTGAACGTGGCAAATTGATCGTTGAAGAAGGGAAGCCGAGCGACAAACTCTATATTGTTTCCCGCGGCAAGGCGGACGTATTCCTGGGTGGAGAATACGGCGAAACTCTTCGGAAAAGGGTCGCTGTGTCCGGAGATTACTTCGGCGCCGAGCAGCTTTTCGTGGACGGCAGGTCTCCAATCTCCGTAAAGGCAATGACCGCCTGCTCCGTGCTGGTGCTGACTAAAAAGTCCCTCAAGAAGGCCCTGGATAAATTCCCCGGAATCCGTGCTGAATTTGAAAAGTCCGCCAAGGACAAGATCAAGCAATGCGGTTACGGGAAACCCGGCTGGGGAACCAACTCCCTGCAAATGCAGGCCGGTCATGAGGGTGAGCCGGAACTGCCGGAAATGTTTGTAGATTATGACGCGCGTCCCCGCGAGTATCCGCTCAGCCTGGTGCAGACCATTGTCCGTTTGCACACCCGTGTATCAGACCTCTACAATGTACCCATAAATCAGCTCCGCGAGCAGGTGCGTTTAACCATTGAGGGCATGAAGGAGGCGCAGGAATGGCAGATGATCAACAATGCGGAGTTTGGCCTGCTCCGATCGGCCCACAGCTCCATGCGCATTCCCTCCCGAAAGGGCCCTCCGACCCCGGATGATCTCGATGATCTGCTGTCGCTGGTTTGGAAAAAGCCCAGTTTCTTTCTGGCGCATCCCGAGGCCGCTGCCGCGTTTGGGCGGGAATGCACCCGGCGCGGTGTTCCGCCTCCCACCGTTCAAATGCATGGCGCATCGTTCCTGACGTGGCGGGGTGTGCCGATCGTCCCATGTGACAAGCTGGAACTAACGGATAATCCGGATGCTCCCGGACGGCGGACCAACATTCTCCTTGTTCGCGCAGGCGAGGCCGAGCAGGGAGTGGTCGGTCTTCATCAGTTGAATGTGCCCAATGAAGTCCAGCCAAGCCTCTCCATGAGGACCATGGGAGTGGACCGCAAGGCCATCGCCTCATATCTGCTCTCGCTTTACTTCTCCTGTGCGGCCCTTGTGGATGACTCCCTTGGGGTTTTGGAAAACGTGCAGGTCGATTATTACCATGACTATGCGTGAGATCCCGGGCGACGCGGAAAGCGCCGCCCCTGCGGCAATGGCCGAACAGGCACTGCCGGATTTCTCCAATCCCCAGGCGGCACTGGATTTTTTTCGCACGGCCGCTGGTGACGGCAACGCACCGTTTGGGGAAGGGGTGCCACCTGGATCAACTACGTTCGCTTCCCAATTTCCCGCCGTGATGCATGGCGGGGATGGCGAAGCCCTTGCGCAGGAACTGCGCGCAATGCTGCGCGCCGATCCGTCGATGGTACCATCCATCGGTCCCTCGTGGCAACCACCGTCCGCCGGACAGCCACCACTGGAGATAGGAAACAGCCTGCTGGATGGTGTCGGGGATGTCCCCAGGGGACTTGCCATGCCGCTTACCCCGGGAAATCTCACGACCCGGTATGCGCCCAATTCCTCAGACAGCGATCCGGCTTCTGCGTCAGTATCACCAGCCCAGGCCGGGTTTGACGTTGCCGCGGTCCGGCGGGATTTTCCCGCACTTCACCAGCAGGTCAATGGCAAGCCCCTCATCTGGCTCGACAATGCCGCCACGACCCACAAACCCCAGTGCGTCATCGATGCCGTCTCACAGTTTTTTGCCCGCGATAACTCAAACATCCATCGCGCAGCCCATACGCTGGCTGCGCGTGCCACCGATGCCTACGAGACCGCCCGCCAGAAAGTGCAGGTGTTTCTTGGGGCCGCCTCCCCCAATGAAGTTGTATTCACGCGCGGTACCACCGAGGCCATAAATCTGGTTGCCCAGACGTATGGCCGCCAACACGTGGCCGCGGGCGACGAGATTCTCATTACCACGCTCGAGCACCATGCCAACATTGTGCCCTGGCAGATGCTCGCCCAGGAGAAGAACGCCATACTTCGTGTGGTTCCCATCACCGAAGCCGGAGATGTCAGCCTGGCCGATGTGGCGGCAAACCTGAGCCGCCGAACCAGGATCGTCGCCATCAGCCACGTTTCGAATGTTTTGGGAACGGTCCTCCCCGTCTCACAGATTGCTGCCCTTGCCCACACCGTCGGAGCCGTCGTGCTCGTGGATGGGGCGCAGGCTGTGGCCCATGTGCCCGTAAATGTCCGTATGATCGATGCGGACTTCTACGTATTTTCAGGGCACAAGATATTCGCCCCAACCGCAGTCGGTGTCCTATACGGACGAGAGCAACTCCTGCGGGAAATGCCCCCGTGGCAGGGGGGCGGCAACATGATCGACACAGTCACCTTCGAGAAGACCACCTACAGCCCTCCACCTGCCAAGTTTGAGGCGGGAACCGGCGTCCTGGCCGAGGCTGTTGGCTTGGGAGCTGCATTGGAATACCTTGGCCGGATCGGCATGGAGTCACTGGCCGCCTATGAACACTATCTGGCGGATTACGGCATGGCGGTTTTATCCACCATTCCAGGGTTGAGGATGATTGGTACTGTACCTGGGAAAGTGGGAGTATTTTCTTTCGTAATGGATGGGGTCCCTGCCACCGAAGTAGGGCAGCTGCTAGACCTTGAGGGGATTGCCGTCCGGTCCGGCCACCACTGTGCTCAGCCGACCATGGCGCGTTATGGTGTACCGGCCACCGTGCGACCATCGGTGGCCTTTTACAATACGACAGCCGAAATCGACAAATTGGCCGAGGTCGTTCGTAATATAAAGGTTCATTGATCGCTCTTCTTGGTCACCATGATTTCGCGAATCTCCAGTCCCTCGGGTCCCGGGATGGCGCGCCCCCGGCCAAACCCCGCGACCTTCTCCCGCATGGCGATCTCACCCGGCTGGAGCGCCAGAGGGAAATTTTTCTGCGTAACCATCCAAACGGGGAAACTCACGAACCGCCCCCGGTCCGCCGCAAAATCATCGGCCCGGTACGTCGGCAACGGTTTCTCCAGATAGCGATTGGCCACAATCCGGTTGTAATGCGGATAAAACAGCACCCGTGGCGTCACACCGCTGGCCGTCAAGACCCTCGCGAACTCTCTCCAATCCGTTTTCCGGGCTGTCCGAAACTGATGCACAATTCCAGCAACGCAGATCGCGCCCCAGGCAGCCGCGAGAACCGCGCCCCGACGGCCCGTCACACCAACGCCAACGAAAGCCAGCATCGGCGGCAGCACAAGGAGGGAAAATCGCCCCGGGAAATAGAAATGTTTGCCCAGGACCGGCGACGGCAGGTAGACTATCAATACCGGCAGCGCCACAAGCCCCAACAGGCACCCCAGCACCCGCTTCCTTCCCGCATCCTGCTCCCTCATCATCCCGCTGACCACCACCGCCGCAAGCCCCAGGAAAACCATGAACGCGAGTGCTGTCAGAATCGCCGAAAACGAACCAAGTCCGTAGGGAAAATCCACCACCGGAAAGCCGGCAACCCGCAGGAACTCCGGCCTCGGCATCCATTGCACATTGTCGAGTCGCAGGCCCCCGTTCCGCAGGAAAAGCGCCGATAACCACGGCGCCAATAGTACGGTGCCCAGCAGATACCCTCCCGCCAACTGTGCCACCGCCGTCCAGCGTCTCGATCGCACCAACAGGGGCAACCCGATGATCCCGTGGGTTGCGATAACCGCTGCCGCCAGGTAATGGCTCAGCATCGCGCCCGCGCTGGCAATTCCGTAACCCGCTGCAATCAGCCAACCCCTCCGCCGGCCCGGTTCCGCCGCCATCCACTGCATCCAGGCCCACGTCGCCAGCGTGCACAGCGCACCCGCTTGCCCATACGGCCGCGCCTCACGCGCATAGTAGATATCCAGCGGCGCCAGTGCCCCCAGCGCCAGCGCCATCAGCCCCGCCCGGCGCCCGCCGAACTGGCTGGCCATCCCCCACAGCGCGGCCAACCCCGCAACACTCCACAGCGCACCATACGCCCGCAGCGCGCCATCCCCGGTCCCCGCAATCTTTCTCCAGACAGCCAGCGCAGCAAAATACAGCGGGGGAGTGGCATCCCCCAGATTCGCCCGGCACGCATCCATCGCGCTCCCGCGCGTGTAAAGTTCCGTCGCCGCCTCATCAAACCAAAGCGATTCCCACCCCAGGTGGAAAAACCGCGGCAGACACGCCACCGCAAAGACCAACGCAACAGCCCAGCCCCAATTCGTCGAACGCGACGTCCCCGCGAGTTTGTCCGTTTCATCCATCAGGGGAAACGTGTGTCCTTCATACCCCGTCGCGCCAATCAAAAAAACGCACCGGCAAACCCTCCCGCGGGGGCCCCGTCATTTCCCCCCGCCGGAAATCACCGACTCGCGCTCCGTGTCACTGTGCGCAATAATCGGAACCGCCACACTGATGGTGCCTCCGGCAGCCAGCGTCGCCGTGGCAGTGTAGTTCCCCGGCACCAGGCCCCTCGCTGCAAAGGCGCCATTCTTGTCGGTCTTGCCATCCCGGGGTTTCTCCACGGAGCTGCCATCGTCCGGAGTCAGCTTCACGGCAAGCCCCACCGCCGGAGAGTTGTCCTCGTTACGGATCGTCCATTTCATGGAACCGGCCTCGTACAGCACGTCATCGATCTTCTCCGTCTTGCCCGACGAGATCTCAACCGTGTGGGAGTTTGCTGAGAACCCAAACGCACTGACCTCCACCTGATAGGTAGCCGGCGGGATGTTTGTGATGGTCATGATACCATCGTCTCCGCGCCGGGCCGTGTGCCGAATCTGACCCTCTGGCCCGACCAGATAACACCAGGCGGACGGAACAGGCTGGCCGTTTGACAGGTTTAGGGCCGTTGAAACCAGTGTGCCTCCGTTGGCTTCCAGCACGAGCCTGACCGGCGGGTGCTCGCTTCCCTCTACAACATTGACCGTTGTGGCTGGGCTCAGCCCTATGCCCTCCTTGCTGGCGCTTACAGCGTAGCTCCCGGCGGTAATGGACTCAAAAATAAATCTTCCATCGTCACCCGACCTGGAGCTGTTGATCCTCCTGCCAAGGTTTATGTCGTCCGCCACGCCTTGCGGGTTCGCAGCCACAGAGACAATTGCACCGGCCACCCCCGCACCAGATGAATCGACAACTATACCTGAAAGTTGTCCTGTCTGCACAGTCAGGGTGATTTCGGTCGTCTTCTCCGCTTCTACATCCACCAAGGTTTGCGCGTTCCCATACCCGACACTGCCGACATAAACCAACCATTTTCCCGGAGCCAGATTTTCAAATTTCGCGATACCCTCCATATTGCAGGCTTTGGACGAAGCTGACAGATTGCCCGTTTGCCGTGGGGTCATGGTAACTCTTGAGTACGGCACCGGTTTTCCGCTTCGCATTACCGTGGCATTCAGTTGTCCCGTCCCAACTCTAAGTGTTACCTGTTTCGTTTCCCCGGAAGTAATAAGGACAGTGGTTATTACGCCCTTTGTCGGGCATTCCAGTCGGCAGGACCCGGGCTGCAGGTTCTCAAACCGAAAGCTCCCGGTGGCATCCGTTTTAGCCTGGCGTGGTTTTGCCTGATTCGTGGAAGAGTCCTGGGTGGCGACCACCTGAACTTCAGGGACTGGTTGGTCCCCCGGCGATTGAAGCACTTTGCCTTCAAGGCTTCCCAAGACTGAGAGAACAATGTCCCCCACGTCGGCATCGAGTCCCGGCTCAACGGTTACATCCCGAGTTACAGGCGCAAGCTTCTCCCCGGGTTTTGCAACCACGGCGCCCGACGATGGCGGCACATTCGGAATCTGGAAGCGACCATCTGCGTCCGAGGTCGCCTTTCCTACGGACTCTCTATTTCCGTATTCTCGATAGTTTCTGTCATCGTAGTAGGAAACAGCAATTGAACCCACCGGGTTCCCTTTGTTGTCCACGGTTCGCCCCACAACGGTGGTGGGTTGCCCCATTTTATACGTCTTTTCAACATTGCTGGAGTCTCGCTGATACATTGGTAGGGTTGTACGGAGTTTTGCATATCCCGGCGATTCAATGGTCATCCCACTTCCATTGTTCATGCGTTGATTCAGTTTTACGCTAAAAGTTCCGGGATGCTCCGCGTCCTTCTCCACTCCCTCAACGCCCGAAACGGTAAAATCAGCAATGGGCACATTGGTCTTGGCGTCTACCACATGCCCGACAAATTTGACTTCCTTTATTTCCTCCAACACGAAGTCGACATTGTCCTGATCCAACTGGACACCCACCTTGTTCCCACTGCGGACATCGGTCGGGACGTAGACGCCCATATTAAAGGTGCCGCCCTCTGCCAACTTTTCAATTCTATATCTTCCCTTCTCATCGGTCGTAGCGAATCCAGAGCTTGCCATTTCGGCCCCATTCATTCGCGTGGCATACACTTGGGCTCCCTTGACTGGGTTGCCACTCTTGTCCTTTACGGATCCCGCGATGTAGTGCCCCTTTCGAAGCGTCAGTTTCACATCGGTCTTCGCTTCGCCCGGCTTCAAATTGACGATCAAGGGCTTGCTTCCAGCCATCTGCTCTTTTGACGCCGAAAACTGCAAATCCCGACCGGATGGCAAATTGGGAATCGAAAAACTTCCGTCGGCCCCTGACTGAAGCCCTGTGACAACGCTGTCGAAAGCATTGCCCAATTCCGCGAAATCTGCAATCATCCAGCCGGAAACGGCGGCATTGGCCACGGAATTGCCATCCGAGTCGACCACTGACCCAGCGATTGATCCAGCCCCAGGAATCTTCACGATTACACCCGTGACCGACTCATCCGCAATCTGGATGAGATCGGAAAGCCCCAGCGGCAGATTCGGCGCGCTTGCCTTTACACGGAGTTTACTGTTGGGGAGGACATTCAGCGTAAAGTCACCCCCGGGTTTGATGGGGGCGCTTCGTCCAGACCCCGCATAATTGTCGGGCCTCCATGCGCTAACTGTTCCGCCAGGGACTGGAACCGCAGCGTCAGTCTGGACGATTCCCGACACCGTGAGTGCCTTTTGGAGTCTTATTTCCGTATAAGCCTCAAACTTGTTTGGCTCGAAGCGTACCACTCCATTCCCGGATCGCTGATTCGACGACCTGTCCTGCAGGTACCCCTCCATCTCGGCAGTCAGAACGGCCGCCCCGCGGGCAAAAACGGACTCCAGTTTGAAACGACCATTGGCATCCGTCAGGGTCCCACCCCTTGCATCGCCGGAAGGATTTGCCCGCCCGTGAAAGACTTTCACGCCGCCCAGCGGAGTACTCGTGGCTTTGTCACTGACGAGGCCCTCAACCGTGTAACCGCCATAAAGGAATAGCGAGACCCCGCTTGTCGTCTCTTTTTCCGCCAATCGGACAATGGGATAGGGCTCGTTTGACCTCTCATAAAAGAGCTCCAGGGGCTTCTTCTCAGGTTTGAGACCGAACTCACCGGCGGGCAAACGGTCGAATCTAAACACGCCCTTATCATCTGTTGTGGTGGTGCGTGGTTTCAAATCGGGCAGTGAGAATCTGTAACCGGGATTCAGAATCACAGACACCGTGGCGCTTGTGACGTTCTGATCGGTCTCCTTCTGGCGAACCGTTCCCTCGATGGCGCTTCCCGCCCGCGCCAGTTTCAAAACCAATCCCTCGACAGGTGCCGTCGCTTCCTGGCTGAGGAGCACGTAGTCCGGCTGATCGGCCACCAAAAGTAGGGAGCCGGACCCCATCTCATCGAGCGCGAACGTTCCATCTGCCGTGGAGGTCGTGAATTCGTTGACCGGGGAAAATAGGTCCCGGGCTTGGCTGGATGGGCCGGTGGGCAGTGCGGCAGTGGCGATGATCGGCGTGCCCGGCACCGGTTGATCTGTGTCATTCACAACTTTGCCAGTGATGCGGGCCGCAAGGTTTAGCGTGAACGCCCTGATGATCTGCCGCGATGGCCCGAGCGTCTGGAATTGGGGCATATCCTCCCGCAAAATTACAGAAGTCTGGACGCCGATCAGGCCCGGTTTCCGAACAGAAATCGTGAACTCGGCACCCTCTGGCAGGGAAAGGGCGAAGGCACCCCTGTCATTGGTATCCGGACAGCTTACTGACGTCAGGTTATAACCGGCTGTCCGATAGTCCGTCTTCTGAACCTTGATATTCGCCCCGCCTACGGCTTGGCCTGTCTGATCCCGCACGGTTCCAAGGAATACTACTCGCGGGCTTGTCGATCCCGGATCCACATCAAACGGTTTCAGCGTATCCGGCGACGAAGTGACGAGAGTTCCCCGATTACGGGTGGTGGGGGAGGGCTTGCCTTCGCCAAGCGACGTGATTCGCGCCTTGTCCTTGGGATCGGCCCCCTTGTTTCGTCCGGAGGATTCCGCCGGCCGTCGCCCGCATCCAGCGGCCACCACCAGCGCCGTGATGATGCAAACAGCCCAGCGAATTCTGGCGAATCTCCGACCCCTCATTGAAGCCCGCTCCCTCACTCAGGTCAAGAACCCGTGACAAAATGACGCCATGCCATTCGGACGGGCAACCGTTCAGCGTATGGTGGTTTCTGTCAATGCGTTTTGCGAGAAACGCCCTTTGAACGGTCGGGGTGGGTTTAAGGGTCCACAAGGGTCTGCAAGGGGTCGTGGGGGAATAGGCAAAGCACTTTCAGCCATGTTAGGGTACCCCATCATGATAACCCGAACTGTTTTTCCTAACGCCAAGCCTAAAAGAGGCTCACCCGGCACCGGGAATCTCGACCTGAACGCACTTGCGCGCCACTTGGACCGATTTAAATTGAAAAATAATCTCAATTTAGCCGGATTTTTTTGTAGGCACACACAACTCATTTCAAAGGAGTTAGATGATAATTGAACCCAAAACAAAATCTCACCCCCCCCTCCCCCTCCCCCCCCGGCGCCATCGTTCGGGAAGACATCGGAGGACCATTTGGGATGGGCCATTCCACCTCGAACCCACGATCCTGCCCCTCAAAGGGAGGGAAATCGTTTGATGCAGGCCCCATCCACTCAACCTCCCATTCCCATGAATGGACCAACCTCGAATTGGTTCTTTCCCTGCTCGGCATTAGCCGCTTGACTCACCCCCGGCGCTCCGATATGCCGCTCCGTTTTGTTTGCGATTCATTCTGTTTTGGGAGGACTTGATTGTTGGATTTTAAGGCCATTCGGGCCGAAGCAAAGAAGCACGAGAAGGCCATGGTGAAGTTCCTGCGCGACATGGTCGCCATCCCGTCCGAAAGCGGGCAGGAGAAGAAGGTCATCGAGCGCATCAAGCAGGAGATGAAGAAGACCGGCGCCTACGACAAGATTTGGACCGACAAGCTCGGCAACCTGCTGGCCCGCATCGGCACCGGCCCGCGCGTCATCGCCATCGACGCCCACGTCGACACCGTCGGTGTCGGCACCCGCAGCGAATGGAAGCACGACCCCTACAAGGGCAAGGTTTCCCAGGGAATGGTCTGGGGCCGCGGCGCTGGCGACCAGGAAGGCGCCATCCCCGCCATGGTTTATGCCGGCAAGATCATCAAGGACCTCGGCCTGAAAAGCAAGGAATGGTCCCTCCTACTCACCTGCACCGTTATGGAAGAGGATTGCGACGGCCTTTGCTGGCAGTATATCGTAAAGGAAGACAAGATTCGCCCCGAGGCCGTCGTCGTGACCGATTCGACGAACTGCACCATCCTCCGCGGTCAGCGCGGACGCATGGAAATCGGCGTTCGCACCACCGGCAAGTCCTGCCACGGATCCATGCCCCACAAGGGCGTGAACGCCGTTTACAAGATCGCCAAGGTCATCAACGAGATCGAGAAGCTCAACGACCGCCTGCGCGATGACAAGTTCCTCGGCAAAGCCACCATCACGGTTTCCTATGTGGATTGCCAGACACCCAGCATGTGCGCGGTCCCCGGATCGGCCTTCATCCACCTGGATCGCCGCCTCACCACGGGCGATACCAAGGAATCGGCCCTCGCAGAGGTTCGCGACGCCGTGAAGCGCGCCGGTGTCGATGCCACTGTCGAGCTGCTCAAGTACGCCGTGCCCAGCTACACTGGTCTCACGTACCCCACCGATAAGTTCTTCCCAACCTGGGTTTTCGACGAGGATGCCCCCCAGGTGGCCGCTGCTGTCGACACGCACACCAAGCTGTTCAACCAGAAGCCCGTCGTCAGCCGCTGGACCTTCAGCACCAATGCCGTTTCCATTGCCGGCATGTACGGCATTCCCTGCGTGGGCTTTGGTCCCGCCGAGGAAGCCGTCGCCCACACCGTCAATGACCGTGTGCCGATCGAGCACCTCACCCGCTGCGCAGCATTCTACGCAGCCTATCCGTCCATCTATTGTGAAAACAACCCCAAGGCCAAGGCCGCCGGGAAGAAGAAGAAGAAGTAACCACAAACCGCGGCCGGAACGCAGGAATCGCAGGGAGACAATCTCTGCGCCCTCTGCGCTCCCTGCGGTTAAATCCCATCGGAGAGAAGAAATGAACCTTAAAGGCAAAGACTACATCGAGACGCAGGACTGGACCAAGGCCGAGATCGAGCACCTGCTTGACCTCGCGGACAAGCTGAAGGATGACTTCAAGAATGGTCGTCCCACGCCGCTTCTGCCCAACCAGACCGCGTTCCTGCTGTTCTTCGACAAGTCCACCCGAACCCGCAACGCATTCGAGGCTGGCGCCACGCAGCTCGCCGCTCACGCGCACTTCCTGGATTCGTCCGCCACACAGATTTCCCACGGCGAGACCCCCAAGGATACCGGCATCATCCTCGGCAGCATGGGCCACGGCATCTGCATCCGTCACGACCTCATCCCCGGCGCCGGCAATAGCTATATGCGCGAAGTCGCCGACGCCACCGACGTGCCGGTCATCAACATGCAGTGCGACATCGACCACCCCACCCAGACCCTCGCCGACCTCCAGACCATCCGCGAGATCTTCGGCAAGAACCTCAAGGGCCGCAAGATTGTCGTAAGCTGGGCTTTCGCGCCGTCCTACGCCAAGCCCCTCTCCGTGCCCCAGGGTCTCATCACCCTCATGCCGCGCTTCGGCCTCGACGTCACGCTGGTTCATCCGCCGGAATATAAGTTGATGCCCAAGTGCATGGAGGATGCCCGCAACAACGCGAAGGAAGCCGGGACCAAGTTCGAGCTCACCGACGACATGGACGCCGCTTTCGAGGGTGCCGACATTCTCTATCCCAAGAGCTGGGGAGCTTTCGACCTCATGTCCCAGCGCCTCGAGCTCAAGACCCAGAAGCAGCTTGCCGACAACGAAGCCGCCTGCCTCGAGCTCAACGCCAAGTACAAGAGCTGGATCTGCGACGAGCGCCGCATGAAGCTGGCCAAGAAGGAAGCCGTCTACATGCACTGCCTCCCCGCCGACCGCGGCAACGAAGTCACCGACGCCGTCATCGATGGGCCCCAGTCAGTCGTCTTCCCCGAAGCCGAGAACCGCCTCCACACAGCCAAGGCCATCATGGCCTCGGTCATGCGTGAGCGGCCGTTCTAAAGGATTGCGCAAAGCGCCACTGAGAAAGACCAAGGTGAGGCGTGGCAGAGCGTTCTGTGCCACGCCTCACCAGTTTTTTTTCCCTGGATCAAATTCTTACTATAAAATAAGAAATTGGCAATTTGGTAAGACAAATCAAGGAGTCGTCGAAATGCCCAGTGCAACTCTTACAGTTAAAGGCCAGTTGGTCATTCCTAAGGAGATTCGGGATCGCCTTGGATTGAAACCAGGGGACAAATTGGATTTCCTTCCTCAGGAGTCGGGTGACATCTTGATGCGCCCGCTTGTGCAGGACGTAAGCAAATTGCGTGGATTGCTTCGGCGGCCAGGTGCCAAGCCAGTATCCCTTGAGGAAATGGATACCGCTGTTCGAAAGAGGTTTGGACAGAGGTGAATTTGACCGGACTCGATACGAATGTGCTCGTGCGCTACCTTGTCCAAGACGACGCAGCACAGGCCAAAACTGCAACTTCGTTGATTGAAAAGACCTCAAGGCAGGGTGGCGAATTTGTTGTTAACGCCATCACACTTTGTGAACTGGTGTGGGTTTTGGAATCTGCGTACTCATATTCCAGGGGCCAGGTCTCCCACGCACTTGAAAACATTCTGCGCACTGCTCAGTTCGTAATTCCGGATCGCGAATTGGCTGTCGAGTCTCATGCAAGATACCAAAAGGGCCGTGGAGACTTTGCTGACTACTTCATCTCGTGCTTGAACGATCGACATGGGGCAAAGGTTACGTTGACCTTTGACCGGGCCCTAAAAGGCGATCCGAGGTTTCAGGTTCTGTAACGGCTGGGCTGTCGGGGCCAATTTTTGGCGCTCACCCCCGAACTACCTTCAGGCTCTTCCCCTCGGAACCATCCCGGGTAATAATGGTCCCGGCTTTTTCCGCCAGGGCCTCGGTCATGTGCTCCAGGTCCGTAATAACAACCCGGGCATTAGGGCGCTTTGATTTTGCGAGGAAGTCCAGCGCAGCTTCGATTTTGGGCCCCATGGTGCCGGCTGGGAATTCACCACGGGACAGGTAATGCTTCGCATCCTCAACCGTGAGATTCTCCAGCGCGACGGCATCCGGTTTGCCAAATCGCAGCATGACCTTCTCAGTGCCCGTTGCGATGAGGAAAGTCTGGACACCAAGGTCAGCCGCCAGCAATGCCGTCGTCCGGTCCTTGTCCACCACGCAGTCCACACCGTAAAGGTCCCCTGCCTTGTCGCGTGCCACAGCCACACCGCCGCCACCGCCGACGACGAGCACTTCGCCCTCGCCGACAAGGCGCCGGATCAGCCCGATCTCCAGAATGGATTTCGGAACCGGTGAAGCCACGACGCGCCGGTATTCGTTGTCGCCGTACTGTTTCATTTTCCATCCGTACTGCTTCTCAAAAAGCTCGGCCTGTTCCCGTGGCAGAAACTTGCCAATGGGTTTGGTCGGTTCGTCGAAGTCCGGATCGTTGGGATCCACTTCCACACAGGTGATCATCGTAGTCGCGATACGCTCAATGCCCCGCCGGTGCAGGGCATTGTTCAGGCATTGCGTGATCATGTAGCCCATTCCCGCCTGCGTGTCAGCCACACAGATGTGCAGCGGGATCGGATAGATCTCACCAGCCGAGAGTTCCACCCGCCGCAGCACGTTGCCCACCTGCGGTCCGTTGCCATGCGTGATGACCGGAAGATAACCGGCCTCCACGAGATTGGCAAGGTGCCCGGCAGTCTCGCGCGTGTGCTCGAACTGCTGGCCGATGTTGCCTTCCTCGTTCTTGCGGGAAATCGCATTTCCCCCAAGCGCGACGACGATTGGTGTTTGTTTCATAAAGTGGTTAGTCCGCCAGACCGACGAGAGCGTTGAACTTCTCGATCAGTTGGTCGAACTCATCCACCTGCGCAAAGGTTTCCGTCCAGAAGTCCGGATCCCACAACTTGCGCAGGTCTTCCACATCGCGCTGCTGTTGCTCGACCCAGGTGAAGTACTTCAGGTTGTGCAGTGCCTTGCGGTCGTTGTAGTTCAGTTCCCGCATGTTGTCCGTGCCGATGCCTTCCAGGTAACGGCCGAAATGCCGGGCAGCCGTGACTTCGTTGTACGCGCCATTGAGTTCCCGCTGCTCGGCGATGCGCGATCCGTAAAGTGCCATGGAGTCGGTCAGCGGAATGAAGAGCACATCCTTCGAGTTCATCTCGAAGTGCTTTGCCGTCTGGATTGCAGCCACCAGGTTGCAGATGCAGGAAATGCCCAGCGAATCCAGCTGGGAAACGACCTTTGCGGCCACGCCTTGCTTCGCAAGCCAGGCGCGTCCGGCTTCCTCATTGAAAAGTCTCATCAGTGCGAGGCACTGCTCATCGTCGACCGCAACGACCACGTCAGTGTTACGGACGTTGTGAATCCACGGCACATGCTTGTCGCCGATTCCCTCGATGCGGTGTCCGCCGAAGCCGTTTAGCAGCAGCGTCGGACACTGAAGTGCCTCAACCGCCGCAACCTTCAAGTGCGGGTGCTTCGTGCGCAGGAAATCGCCTGCATTAATGGTTCCGGCACTGCCAGTAGCTGAAACATAGCCCGACAGCCTGTCGCCCGCATGGGCAACCTGCTGAAAGACATCGTCAATATGGGTTCCGGTCACATGATAGTGCCAGATCGCGTTCCCGAATTCTTCAAACTGGTTAAAGATCACACAGTCCTTGCGCGTCCGTTTGATCTCCCAGCACTTGTCGTAGATTTCCTTAACGTTGGATTCGCACCCAGGCGTGGCAATCACCTCGGCGCCGATTTCCTTCAGCCAGGCAAACCGCTCTGGCGACATTTCCTCAGGCAGAATGGCAACCGCCGTGCAGCCAAGCAACGCCGAGTCAAAGGCCCCGCCACGGCAATAGTTGCCCGTGCTCGGCCAGACAGCCTTTTGCGTATTGGGGTCGAACTCGCCCGATACCAGCCGCGGCACGAGGCATCCAAACGCCGCTCCCACTTTGTGGGCGCCAGTCGGGAAGTGCTTTCCCACGATGCCCACAATGCGCGCCGGAACACCCGTCAATGCCGACGGAAACTCGATCCAGTTGCCCTTGTTGAACCCGCCGCCCTTTTCCACCGGCTCGTTCTTCCAGGTGATCCGGAACAGGTTCGCGGGATCCACGTCCCACATGCCGACGCTCTTCAGCCGTTCCTTGACGGCGTTGGGCGCCTTCGACGGATCCTGCATCTGCTTGAACGTGGGAATTCGGATTCCCCGCTCGCGGCAACGGGCCGCACTTTTTGCCACTACTTCATCGCGAATCGTGTTGATGATCTTCACTTTGCCTTTTTTCCTATCTGGTTCATCTATCATTGGAGGCTAAACAGACCGTTGAACATCACTCATTTGTCGTGTGTCAACTGCGGCGCGCAATATTCTGAAGGGGAGGCCATGGTCTGCCCAAAGTGCGGAATGGACGAGGGAATCCTCGATGTGCACTTCGATATCCCCGCCGCAGCCAAATCCCTGACCCGCGCCGCCATGGCTGGTCGTGGTCCCAACCACTGGCGTTATCGCGAGCTTTTACCTCTCAAGGACGGGTTCACCCCCCAGCCCGAGGCCATCGGCTGGACCCCCATGCTTGAGGCCCCGCGCCTTGCCGCAGCCCTCGGCGTACGCCGGATCCGCCTCAAGGACGACAGTCGCAGTGCCTCCGGCTCCTTCAAGGACCGCCCAAGCTCCGTGGGCGTTTCTTTGGCCCTCCAAGCCGGAAAGGCGGAGATCGCCTGTGCCTCCACGGGCAATGCCGCCAGCAGCCTTGGCCATTGCGCAGCCGCTGCGGGCCTTCGCGCCAACATATTCGTTTCAGCCCGCATACCCGATGGCAAGCTTTCCCAGCTTCTCGCATACGGTGCCCGCGTTTTCAAGGTCATGGGCAGCTACGACGAGGCTTACCAGCTTTGCACAAAGGCCTGCGAGAAGTATGGCTGGTACAATCGCAACTGCGCCATCAACCCCTATCTCGTTGAAGGCAAAAAGACCGGCGGGCTTGAAATAGCCGAACAATGCGCGGACGATCCACCCGACTGGGTTTCGGCCAGTGTCGGTGACGGATGCTCCATCGCGGGCGTGGCCAAGGGCATCCAGCAGATGCGCGAAATCGGCTTCATCAATTGGGGCACGAAGATGCTGGGCGTCCAGGCCGTGGGCGTCGCGCCTATCGTCGAGGCCCTGAAAACAGGCAAACTCGATCGCTCCGGCGGCGGAGACACCTACGCTGACAGCATCAACTGTCCCGTGCCCCGCAACTGGCGCAAGGCGGTTACCTACGTCCGCGACAGCGGCGGCACCTATGTCACCGTGACAGACGACGAGATTCGCGAAGCTGTCCGCATCACGGGCCGATTCTCCGGAGTCTTTGCCGAGCCCGCCGGTGCCGC
Organism: Candidatus Sumerlaeaceae bacterium; assembly: GCA_019695055.1. Lineage (GTDB taxonomy): Bacteria > Sumerlaeota > Sumerlaeia > Sumerlaeales > Sumerlaeaceae > JAIBAT01. Next base: position 60,287 of record JAIBAT010000081.1, read on the forward strand.
TGCCGTGGCCGGAATATCCGCAGCCCGCCGTGCGGGAATCATCAGCGCGGATGCCTCCGTGGTTGCCGTGATATCCGGAAACGGTCTAAAGGATCTCGCTGGCGCCTTGAGTGCCGTCGGCCAGCCCAACATTATCAAACCCGATTTTGGTGAAGTGGAACGTATCGTGGAAAGTAATAATTAAAGGGGGAGGTGCAATCATGGCAATTGTCCTCACGAACGCAGTTCTTGCGGATCTCGACCCGCTAGGAATCGAGCATACCAATCTAAAGATCGAAGGCGATCGTATCGTGGCCCGGGGTGGAACTGCCAAGGCGGGCGCTGGCGACGAGGAGTTTGACTGTGGTGGTGCAGTGGTTCTTCCTGGTCTGGTCAACGGGCACACCCACTTGTATTCCGCCCTGGCCTGTGGCATGCCAGCACCGCCGAAGAATCCGACAAACTTTCATGAGATACTCCTTTACGTGTGGTGGCGGCTGGATCGCGCCCTCGACGGGCCTTCCATCGAGATGTCGGCCCGCATAGGCGCCCTCGAGGCGCTGCGTTGTGGTACCACGACCCTCATTGACCATCACGCTTCTCCCAACCACATCGACGGATCTCTCGATCTCATGGAGCAGGGTATCGCGAAGGTTGGTCTCCGCGGTGTTCTTTGTTATGAAATCACGGACCGTAACGGCCACGACGGGACGCTTGCCGGTATTGCAGAAACCCGGCGTTACACCGCTAAGGTTCGCGGGGCTCATCACGGTCAGTTTGCCGCGCTCATTGGTGCCCATGCAGCCTTTACCTGCTCGGACCTGACACTCCATGCGGTTCGTGAGCTTTCCGACGAGTACGGCGTTGGCGTTCACATCCACGTTGCCGAGGACGCCTGCGACGATGCCATTTGTCGCAAGCAGTATGGGGCATCACTTCTATCTCGTTTGCAGCACGCCGGGATCGTGCGCAGCGATTCCATTTTTGGCCACGGCATTCACCTTGATCCTGCAGCCATTGAAGCCGTGAACCTGGCCGACGTGACCATGGCTCACAACACACGTTCTAACATGAACAACGCTGTAGGCTATGCGCCGCTCGACCGGCTTGTATGCCCGGTGATTCTCGGCACGGACGGTATTGGCGGTGATATGTTTGCCGAATCCAAGACCGCCTGGTTCAAGTCCCGTGACGGCGACGCAGGCAAATCGCCGGCCCAAATTATCCAAATGCTCACCAACGCTGCGCGTCGCGCGTCCAAGTCCCTTGGTGTCACCCTTGGGAAACTTGAACCCGGTGCCGCTGCAGACGTTGTGATTACAGATTATCGTCCGTCCACGCCTCTTACGAGCGAGAACCTTGCCGGCCACTTTATCTTTGGAATGGATTCACGCCATGTTTGCCATGTCATAGCTGGGGGGCGCTGGGCCATGCGTGACCGGGTTGTGGAAACCTGCGATGAAGCGGCTTCCCGGGCAGAGGCCGTGGAGATCACCCGAAGGCTTTGGGAGCGCATGCAGGGTTTGAAGTAATCCGTCGCCTAGGGCGCCGTCTCAAATTGGTAAATAACCGGCTCGACGGGAATGCCATCCTCGCTGCTGAAATTGCGGTGGCTGAAGCTGTTGATGCCGATGCGATAACGCTGCTTTGGCTCGAGTTTCACAGGTATTGTACAGGTTCGGCGTTCTGGGTCCCACTCAGCCCGTCCCGAAGGCACCGAAGGAACCTTGCCCGTCCATGACATGCCGCCGCCCATCGGCTTGTCGAATGTGACGCGTAAGATTTGCGTTCCCGGGTCCACATTGGTTGCACCGTTTGGGGGATCAAAACGGACGACTCTCGGTGCTGTCACCTTGCCCTTAATGTCCTCTGAGGCCCCGGCCGTCACAAACGCAATCGTCCGCGGCGGTGCCGGCTCCCCAGCTTTGCTGCGGAAGTTTTGGTGGCTTGTACTGTTGATGCCAAGCCGGTAATACTTTGCCGGCTCCAATTTCACCGGAAGTACACAGGTGCGGGGTGTCACCCATTGGGGTGTGCCCGCCGAGGCAGGGTAAGCCGGGCCGCCTCCGGTCCACGAGAAGCCAGATGCCATGTCCTGGTCAAAGGTAACAACGATTGCGGTTGTAGCCGGGTCCACGTCTGTTGCGGCAAATGCGGGGGACAAGGACACGATCGACGGCGGCGCTCCAATTCCAATGGAAGCGAATGATGCGCAAAACACGAAAACTCCAAAGGCCCTGATGGAAAACATTGGAAAGCTCCTTGCTGCGTATTGGCGAAAAGGGGGAGCTTAATACATTTGCCAGTCGGACACTTCCGAGTCGGCCGGTAGATTCAAATACTGCACCAGCGCGGCGGCCATTCCCTTCCCCACTTCGAAGTAGTCAGCCCCGGTGTTATAGGTCGTGGTGCCGGTACGATAGTAATAATGGCCCTCATGGGTCATGGCCATAACGTTTTCCTGCCAGTTGTTCCAAAAGTAGGACTCGATGAAAATCGTAGCGTTGAGCTGGCTCGTTTGCGGGGCCAGGTTGTCAAAGTACGTTGTCGCGGCGTTCAATGCATCGATGTAGTTTTGTTGGATCGTCTCAAAGTTGGCCGTGACCGATGGCTGCAAGTGCTTGAAGAAGAAACTGTCGTTAAACTGGCTCACGGTCGAATGCAGGTTAAGCGCCACCTTGATCGGGTTTGCGCTGGCCATGAACAGGTCCACTTTGTTTTTCAGATTCTGGACTTCATTGATCGGTGTGGGTTTGTCCCACTGGCGCTCCGGATCCATTCCCTGGGCGCTCCACCGGGTCAGGCCCAGGTAAACCCCATCCACATTCTCGGTCGGGACAACCGTGATGATGCAATTCTTGCGCAGCCTCCGTCCCAGCGCCGAATCCTCAGTGATCTGGTTGAGGAAACCCAGCATGGCCCATGAGGCTGTTACTTCGCCCGAGTGTGCCCGCGCATGCATCCATACCCGCTTCTTGTTGGTCGCGGGTACTGCCGGATCCGTCACGGTCACCATCCACATGTCGCGGCCCTGATAACTCTGCCCGATGACTTCGGTGGTGGCGCCGATACGGCTCACTGCCATCTGGTTGACCCGGTTGTGGATCTCGGCGTAGCCGAGCGGATCGTAGAAGGCAACCTCACCGAAATTCTGCGCTGCCGTGAACGTCAGCACGACTTTCGAGGTGTTCGGTGCTTCCGTCGAGGTCATTCGGCGGAATGTTAGGCCATCGAAACTGATGAATGGCCTTGGGTTTTGGGTATGCGTGATATTCAGCGTGATGGTTTTGCTGGCCACGCCCGTCATCTTGAAGCGGAAGTTGTAAACTGCGGTCCCGAGGCCTTCGTTGCTGTCCTCTGTCAGGATCGAACAATTAAATGTATTTGTGCCGGCACTGGTTACGGAAACCAAGCTTCCGTTATCGTAATCCGATGTGAAGAAAATGCCCTGAAGCGTCGTCGAGGTTTTCTGTGCATTCGACGAAATGGCTGTATACGGATGTGGTCGCGGCGGGCCCACCCCTCCGCACAAGTCATCGGCCACCGCACCCCGCGACGCGAAAAGCGAAAGCACCACGAAACTGAGGGCAGCCCCCACCGCCCGATTGGAACAACACCGATACATATGAGTTAAGGATGGAACCCCTGAAATCCTCGTGGCAACAGGAATCCGCCTGTGTTTTTGTTGGGGCCTAACTCAAATAAATACAGCTTTCTATGATGGCCAGCGGCGAGGCCTACTGCCCAAGATTGATGTTATACTCCGGCACACGCTGATTTGGTGCGAGGTTTACTGGTGGCTGGGCGATCCACTGGGCATTTGGGTCTTGGTACAGCAACTGATAGGTGCCCGCCTGCAGATAGTTGAAGTCAAAGCGCCCGTCGGGATTCGTGTAAACCCGGCGAACCAGCGAGTTGTAAATCGACTGCGGCAGCTTGTAGTTCGAAATCACCGGGAACAACTGGAGGCTCACGCCGCCCGCAGGCGTACCGCCTGCGACAGACTTCACATTGCCGCCGATACCGCCGGCCTGAAGCGAAACGTTGGCGTTGTTCTTGCCGCGCCCCAAAACGAGAGACTGCCAGGAGGAGTAATTCCCCAAGACGCCGAGACCTGTGGCCCAGAGGAAAACCGGACCCGCAGGGATCGAAGCCAGGTTGAACCGTTGCCCCAGCACGTTTGTGTCGTAGTGGATGTCCTCAATCACATTTGAGTTTTCATCAAACGGGTGAACGCGCACGGTCCCCGAATGAATGGCGCCGCCGTCTGCCGAGGCTACAATGCCGTCGAGGTCTGCGGCGGTATCAAGCTCGAAGTCCGCATTTTGGGATTCCTGCGCCATGACCATGGTATCCTGAAACCGGTAGACGGCGCGGTTGCGCAGCCTGCCGCGGGCCACCACGGGCCATTGACCGGCGCGCACACCCTGCAACAAATAGTTTCCGGCCTGGTCTGTGACCGTCTTCTTCGCGGGCAGCAATCCGCTCACGGTGATGTTGATTCCCGGAACGGGAACGCCGTACTCATCCACCACGGTGCCCTGAATTGTTCCGCCGGCCTCCATGGTCAGTTTGCCAAGGTCCGTGTACTTCTTACGGAAGATGTTCACCTGCGCCAGAGTGAGACTCTCGTAGCTTGGGTGCTCGAACTCCGTCTGGTAAACGCCGCTGGGTGCGGAACTGATGCGGAACTGGCCGGTGTAGTCCGTCCTGCCTTGGGCCACCAGGCGCTTCTTGCTGACATCCGCGTCCGGCAACTCATAGACCTTCACCGTGCAGTCGTTCACCGGGCGTTTGTTTACCGATGACAGCACAGTGCCGGTCAATCCGCCGGCGGGCCGCAGCTTGATCTTGGGCAGGTTGTTCTTCGTGCCCGGTCCGATGACAAGGCTTTCATTGTAGTACGACTCGTAACCGTCCGCCGCGACCTCCAGCGAATAGACGCCGCGTGGCACGCGCAGCACCCGCAGCAATCCGCCTGTCGCATTTACTCTGCGGTCCACATTGAACACGAAGTCCTGCGACGGCTTGGTGTCGGTCTTGGACTTCAGGATGAAGCGGAACCCATTGACCCGCTTTTCGGCGTCGTCCTCGACGATGCCGGAAGTATTGGCAATGAGGTCGCAATCGATATCGAGCCCTGTTGTGGCCGAGCGTACCGATGCCACCTGAAACTTGTACTGTTGCTCGCCTTCGGAGGTCGGCACCTTGAAGGTTGTCTCCAACCGGAATCGCCCTTTCCCGAGGTTGTTGAGCGTATACTCGCCGTTCTTGTTGGTCACGGTGTCGTCGCGGCCTGGCGCGCCGTCGAGCGGGAACGCCTCGACGCGTGCGTTGGGCACCGGCTTGTTGTCCAGGCTGATCACACGGCCGGAAATTACGTAGCCGGGATCAAGCTGGAAGTTCTCGTTGCGGGAATCCGACTTGGGATTCAGCCACACATAACGCCGCTGCTCCACGAAACCCGAACGGAAGACCTTCACGTTTCCGCGGCCTGGCGCGCATGCCGGAATGGAAAACGATCCATCCGGCTGCGAGTAAACGCGCGTGCTGGACGATGACGGGTCGCCATCGAACTCGTCGCTGGAGAACACGACTTCGGCGTTGGGAATCGGCAGCTTGTTCGGGTCGGTGATTTTTCCGTAAATTGTATTTCCGGCATTGAGGACGATCTGGGTGGCGGCTGTGGGCTTGGAGGCCGTCAGGTCGATAATCGGGCTGCGGGTCTTGGCGCGGCCCTGGATGCTGGCGCTGGCATAAAGCTGGAGCCGCTCGCCGATTTCCATGCCCCAGATCTTGAAGTAGCCGCTGGCGTCGGTCTTTGCCTTCAGGTTCCCGACGTTCAGCTTCCGAGGAGTGGTGTTGGCGACAAACAACTGGATATCGCATCCCTCCACGCTGCGTCCGCGGGGATCGATGACAAATCCTTCCACCATGCCGCCGCGATCGAGCCGCAGGGCCACGTCACCCTTCTTCTCGCCCGGTTGCAGGCTGAAGGTCTGTGCCGATGAACCGCTGGACGTCCGCACAAAGCCATTGGCCCATGCCTGCGCGGAATGCAAACCGGCGGGCAACCTCGGGAAATCAAAATCGCCGTGCTCATTGGATTTGGCTTCAAAAACCTTGTACTTCGATTGCCCCGGCCCGTACTGGGCCTTCAGACTGATCGTGGCGCCGGCAATCACGGCGTCGTCCTCGGCGCTGGTGACGCGCCCGTTCACATGGGCCGCCTCGAACACCTCGACGGTAACATTCTTCGTGGCCGTGCCCTTGGCCACGTTCACGTCGTTCTTCGGCTCGCTCATAAGGACGTCCGAATTGACGAACAGCTTGTACTTTCCAAACGGCAGCTTGGCGAACTTGTAAACCCCGTCCCCGGTGCTTTTCACCTCCCGGGTCACGGTGGTCTCTGCGATGATCGCCTCGGCCGTGAGCAGGACCGACGCCGCGGTGGATTCGCGGTCAATGTAAACGGTGGTTCCCTCGATGGATCCACCGCTTGTCATGACGCAGGTCAGCTTGTCCGTGCCCGACGCCACCAAGGGGTAAAACGACGGGGCGAACGCGTCGCTTTCCGCCACGACATCGTAAAACCCGTCGTTGAACAGTTTGGAGAATTTGAACTTTCCCGCCTCGTCGCTGGTGACGGTAAATTTCTCTTTCGCCAGTTTCTCCGGCTCGCCCCCGAAGGGTTTATAGCGGGTCAGGGCCAGATTGACCTTTGCCACCGGTTTCTTATCCTCATCCAGGACTGTTCCCGCGATGACTCCGGTCCGCTTGAGGACGATCTTCATCGGCTCCGTTGCCTTGTCAGGAGACACCACCACCTTCAGCGACTGGGGCTCGTAGCCGGCCTTGCTGACTTCCATCAGGTTGTCGCCGACGGCGATGCCTTCGAGGGCAAAGGCGCCGTCCTTCTGGCTTTGCTGCGTCTTGTATGTGGCGTCGTCGAGGAAGATGCCGCCACCCTGGGCCACCTGCTCCATGGTACGCTTGCGGGCGCTCAGCCGGGCATCCACGATGGGCTGCCCTTCCTCGTCGGCCACGTTCCCCTTCAGCGCGACGCCGAGGGGCAACTGAAAGTTCAATTGGACCTTCTGGTTGGGAGCCAGATTAAAGCTCGGGCGGATCAGGGTTACGAATTTCGGGTGGGCCGCCAGGATGTCGTAGGTTCCCGGCGGGATTTGATCCGCCAGAAAGCGGCCCTTGTCGTTGGAATTGAACGACTTGTTAAATCCCGTATCCGCTGACCGCACAGTGATCTTGGCTGCGCCTACGGGCTTCTTCTGCTGGTCTGTGATCAACCCCTCGATGGCTGCGGAGGTCTGGCCATCGGCCACCGTGGGCGTTTCCAGCACCTCGCCCGACTTGAGGCGAAACTTGTTTCGGTCTCCACTCCGGCCCGGACCGTTGCCCGAGTTGGTGCCCGAGAACCCGAATAGCCGGGCGATGCGCGTGCGCCATCCACCCGTGGAGCCGCCCGGGCCGTCGTCCCCCCCAACCCATACGCCAACCCCCACCAGAAGCAGCAGCACAAAAAGCACCGCAGAAATCCGGCCTGCGTAATTCTTCATGGTCCCCTTTTTCGCTGGTTTCGCCCTTGGAACGCAAGCAAAAGACGCACCCCACCGGACGCCCCAGTTGGAGCGCTTTACCTGTTCTAACTACAATACGTTCCGCGATTTATGACCGAAAATTGGACAGCGCCGGATTGTGAAAACGCTACTGTGGGTCGCGGTAACGTGGCCGGGCTTCCGAGGGTCTTCGATGCGCACCAGCCCGTCCCTGAGAAAACCAACCCAAGGGGGCTCGGATAAGGTGAAGGAGCAGCCCCCAAGGGGGAGGGGAGGGGGGGTATGCATATTATGGTAAGTCCAGTATTATCAATAATTCTAAAGTTTTGGGGCTGCATTTAAACCGATTTAAATAGCCCGATTGCGTGGGCCAAAACCGATCCAATTGTGCGTTAAAATGCACTTTTTTTGCTCGCGAAACACGCCAAAGGGGCCTTGCAGGTTGATGGCGGATTTCAGCCACAGGATTTCATCCCCGACCTAGGTCCACAGTGAGTTGTTCGGGGGGTGGCCTTCTGGTGTGCTCGTCATGTCAAAGAACAATGCCCGGTGCGTGGAGTCCTCCCTTCGCGCTGAGCGTGTGGCGGTGAGGGGGAGGGAATTCGGGCGACTTAACTGAGGATGGGTGTAGCACGGGGGGAAGTGTTTGCCTATTCCCTTATGACCGCTTAGAACCTCTTCCAGACCCATAATCATATACGACGTTTTACGGTGGGGTATGATCCAGGGATCTTGGTAACACCTTATTTCAGGACTGAACGCGTGCCTGTGCCCACTTTGCTACTTCACTCGGGATAAATAGCAAGCGGTTCTGGAGTTAAGGCCTAACCCTCCCAATCGGGGCGGAAGGCACTTTAGTATTACTTTTGTCTACTGCCCCCTCTCGCAAGACTATCGCGACAATTGGGTAAAGAGCTTGGGCCTGTCTTTGCATGCCGATATCAGTGTAGTGAATGCCGTCGACGGTGCCTTCACCGTCGCTTCCAATGAAATCATCGGGCGGAACGAACATTATATTTTGAGCGCCGGCTTTTTGGAGGCTTTGGACCGCGAATTCCAGATCCCGGGTTCTCTCGCTCGGATGCGCAGCGGGAGAAATCATCGATTGGCCCATGAAGAGGATCGGCGTGACGGGGTGCGTTAAGCGAATTGCCTCCACCATACTTGTCACATGATCGAGAAACATTTCCTTCCCTGTTCCCATGTTCCACGTGCAGTCGATTACATATGCTGCCGCGTCGATTTCTGCGAGCACATTGCCAACCGGTGGTGCCATATCACCGGAAGAGGAGAAACCCAGATTAATCACCGGTCCATCCAGCATGCGGCCCAAAATGGACGTCCAAATCATTCCGGGCCGCGATGCGCATCCACCTTGGGTTATGGAGGTCCCATAAACGACGACAGGCTTGGGCCGGTTTGCAGTACTCACTTCCGGCTTGTCGATCTGGCTGCCCGTCGGCACGCCAATTTCCAGTGATTTCGTGCCGTTGTAAACGGGCAGATACAGCAGGCAGTCTCGTTTAGCCTTGGTGCCATCGGGGAATTCGATTGTGGATTGATTGCCATCTCGTTTACTGGGTCGGCAATTACCGATGAATCGCCATTCGCCGGTTGCAGCGCGGGCGTAAAGATCCAAGCCGCTACAGCCTGTTGCGGGCATGTGCGGCATGGCGAGAGAATCGTTCACGAGCGACCATCGCACACTTACGGCAGAGGCATCAGTCGTGAAGCGTATGGATATACCTGCGCTGTCCTTGCTCAGATTCCACGCGGTGGAATTCACCTTGGGCTTGGCGGAATCCGGAAGTCGATCAAATGGCCCGGCGGTCTGGGCCCAGCCCTTGCCATCGACCTCAAACGAGGTGGCATTGCGCCATTTCAGTTCCTGTGCCGTGCCCCTGGCGCAAGGAATCGATAATGCGACAATCAGGATAAGCAACGAAAGCGAAGAACTGGAACAGGCAACACTGACGCTTGCGGGGCGCGGCCCGGGATGGGGCCTGCTGGAGTATTTTAAACGAGTCATTTAGTTACTTACACCGCGTTGTATGGTTCGTGCCATAAATTTCGCGAGTACTCAGTCTGGCTGCGCCGCTCGATTGAGTGTGGGGTTGGCCCTGAAGCGGTGGGCGCCCAACCCCCGATTGCCTGAACTTAAGAAGGTAACGCACACGTTTTAGGTTTGGGGTCTAATGGGTGGGCAGGAATGCCCAACCTCCACCTTGGGTCATGTCGAGTTCGTGTGTTTGCTGCTACGTTCGCCAATCGGGAAATTGGCGTTCCCGGGTGGCAGGGGATTTCGGGCGGCTACGAAGTCTAGGAGAGGCGGGTCACTGTGGCGTTGGCGGTTACTGCGGCTTGGTGGGTGCTTTCCACAGAATCGAGGACACCGGCTTCAAAAAGCCATGGGTGCCATTTGGAGATTCCAATCAGACTGCAGGAATTCCCGGTGGATGGGGCGATGACCAAATCTGTCGCATCAAGCGCAGCGAACGCATCTGCAATGGCCTGTCGGTTAAGGCGGGAGGAGGGTGAGGTAATGACGACGACCTTCTGCGTGGCATTGCGGTTAAAGATGCGCCGAAAGGCCGCTTTGATCTGGGCGGCCGGTTCTTCATCCACGTGGGCGGCAAAGGCAAAGCGGTCCTCGAAGGCGCCGAGCCATTCGGCAATTTCCTCGTCTGCTTCCGGAGGATCGAAGAAGACATAGGGGGTAACGCCGTCGCAGGCGGCGATTTCAGTGAGCTGGCTCTCAACTGTGCGTTGATAATCCTGCGCGGCGGAATCGCCGGCGGAGCCCGCCAGGACGGCGGGGAGCGTGACGAACACGATGAGTGCTTTTTCGATTTCGGGAACGAGGGTGTCCATGGGAGCTTGATTTTGCTATTCGTTGCGGGGACGACGCATTCAGCTTCTTATTAACCACAGAGTTCACAGAGGACACAGAGGAAAAGCATGAGGACAGGAATTGTCAGGTAACGCGAAATTTGAGAATTGGGCTACCTATCTGGCGGGGCAGTCGCTGGAGGGGTTTCTGGATTACCTGGCATTTCATGGACCTTTTGTGCGCGAGGTGCTGGCGGGTTCTCCTCGAAGTTCGGTGGAAGTGGGGTGTGGCGGGGCCAACCTTTCCATCTTTCTCTCTTATCTGGGAGTGGCGGCCACGGCGGTGGACCTGGAGGAGGCCGTCCTGCGGGAGGCCGAACGGCATGCCATGGCGATGCATGCGCCCCAGGTGCGCTTTGTGCAGGCCGACGGGACCGCGACGGCCTTTGGCGATGACGACTTCGATGTGTCTTTTTCCCAGGGTGTCCTGGAGCACTTCAACGACGAGACCATTGAACGGTTCCTGGCGGAGTCGCTGCGGATTGCGAAGAGGGTGGTGGCGAGTGTGCCCAATGAAAATTACCCGACGCGCGATTTCGGGAACGAGCGATTGATGCCGCCGGATTTCTGGCGGGAGCGAGGCGCCGCGGCGCTGCGTCGCCGTGGCGGCACCGGGAACGTGAAGGTGTTGGTTTACCGGAGGCGGTTCGACAAACGGAATATCTGGCGCAGCCTGATGAACATGGTACGTCGAAAGTGCATTTTCACGTTGTTGGTGATTGAGCGGAGTTAGCGACTCCGGTCAGGGCATTACTTGACCGGTGCCGGGGGTTCCACCACGCGCACGTGGAGTTCCTTGAGCTGTTCGTCGCCGACGGGGCTGGGGGCGTCGCACATCAGGTCGGAGCCGCTCTGGGTTTTCGGGAAGGCGATGACCTCGCGGATGGATTCCTCGCCGAGGAGGAGCATGAGGAGGCGATCCACGCCGAAGGCAATGCCGCCGTGGGGCGGCGCGCCAAAGCTGAGGGCGTTGAGCAGGAAGCCGAACTTCGCCTCGGCCTCCTCGGGCCCGATGCCGATGGATTTGAAAACTGTATTCTGGATGTCGCTGCCGTGGATACGGATGGACCCACCGCCCGCTTCCTCGCCGTTAATGGCAAGGTCATAGGCGAGGGCGCGCACCTTTGATGCCGGGTTGTCGTCGGGATGGCCTGCGTTCCACTTGTCGCGGTCGGCGGCGTACTGCTCCAGATGCGGCAGATCCTCGGCGGCGGGCATGGTGAACGGGTGGTGCGACGGCGTAAAAATCTTTTCCCGCTCGGAATACTCGAACAGGGGGAAGTCGGTGACCCAGCAGAAGGAGTATTTCTCCTTGTCAATGAGTCCCTGATCGCCCGCCACCTTGATGCGCAGCTGGCCAAGGGCGTCGCAGACGACCTTCTCGCGATCGGCGACGATGAAAATGATGTCGCCGACCTGTGCGGCGGTGGCGGCCTTTAGTCCCTCGGTTTGCTCGGGGGTCAGGAACTTGGCGAGAGGTGACTGCAGCTCGGTCTCGAGCACCTTGAACCATGCGAGGCCCTTGGCGCCGTAAATGCCCGCGAAGGCCGTGTAGTCGTCGAGTTGCTTGCGCGAGAACTCGGCGCCGCCGGGCACGCGCAGCGCGCGGATGCGACCGCGGGACGCCAGGGCGCCCGCGAACACCTTGATGGTCGTGCCGGCAAAGAAGTCCGACAGCTCGGTGATGGGCAGGTCGAAGCGCAGGTCGGGTTTGTCGCTGCCGTACTTGAGCATGGCCTCGCGGTAGGGAAGACGCGGGAAGGGCGTGGGAATCTCCATGCCTTTGCATTCCTTCCAGATGCGGGCCATGAGGCCCTCGACCATGGCGTAGATGTCGTTGGGCTCGACGAAGCTGGCCTCGATGTCGATCTGCGTGAATTCGGGTTGGCGGTTGGCGCGCAGATCTTCGTCGCGGAAGCAGGTCGCGATCTGGAAATATTTGTCGTAGCCACTTACCATGAGGAGTTGCTTGAAGAGCTGCGGCGACTGGGGCAGCGCATAAAATGATCCCGCGTTGACGCGTGACGGCACGAGGAAGTCGCGGGCGCCCTCGGGCGTGGACTTGGTGAGGATGGGTGTCGTGAACTCGAGATAGCCGGAGTCGCTCAGGTAGTTTCGCACAACCTGATAGAACTTGTGGCGCATCAGGAAATTGCGCTGCATCTCGGGGCGGCGCAGGTCGAGGAAGCGGTACTTGAGGCGGATGTCCTCGTTGAGGTTCGTGTACTCGTCCAGCTTGAACGGCAGGACCTTACAACTGTTCAGGATCTCGAATTGGCTGACCATGACCTCGATCTCGCCGGTGCCGAGGTTGGGGTTGACGGTGCCTTCGGGGCGCGGGCGCACGGTGCCGCGGATGGCGAGGACAAACTCGTCCTTCAGGCGCCCGGCGGTTTCGAAATCGGCAGCGGACAGGTTATCGGGATTGAAGACGACCTGGCAGAGGCCCGTGAGGTCGCGGAGGTCGACAAAAATTACGCCGCCGTGGTCACGACGCCGGTGGACCCAGCCCTTCAGCACAATCTCCTGCCCCGTATGCGATGCCCGCACCTCACCGCAATAGCATGTGCGGTGTTCGCTGCTGAAACCCATCTGTTGCTCCCAATCTCTCAATATTGGCCGGGCCCAGCGTCCCAAGCCGGTTCCCAAGCCATAACGCCCAAACAGTAACCGCAATAGTTAAGAACCATTCCAAATCGGCGAGAATCGGTTGTACTTGACTGAACACGGCGCCCCCTACATGGTAGGACAAATGAGCAAGCTGAATCGTTGGTGGGAATTTGTCGAGACAAATTACTTCCAAAAGCGTAGAGTTGGCCAGTTCGCCACGGATGAGGCGTTTCGACAGTTTCAAAATGCGTTGCTGATGGAACCCGAAATCGGTGCTGTCATTTCAGGTACTGGCGGATTGCGCAAAGTTCGGTGGGCTGATCCCGGGCGCGGGAAGGGAAAACGCGGCGGAATCAGGATTATTTATCTCCTGTTGCCCGCAGTTAACAGAATTTACCTGTTGGATGCCTACGGGAAAGATGAGAAGGACGACCTCTCTCCAAGGGATCGGAAGCTGCTGGCGGAGGTGGTCCGACAGATTTCGGGCGAGGCAACCAAATACAGGAAGGGCAGGCACAAACTATGAAGACACAGGTTCCATCCGCTTTTGCAAATGGGTTACTCTCATCGGCGGAGGAAGCGCTGGCCCATTCGCGTGGGAAGAAGAAGCTTCGCGCGGTTAGACTGGAACTTCCCGCGGCTCCGAAGACATTTGAAGCCCGCAGGATCGTGCGATTGAGGAAACACCTCAAAATGACCCAGCAGCAAATTGCAGAAGTGCTCAATGTCTCGAGCAAGACGATCGAGGGTTGGGAGCAGGGGCTACGGGTGCCGAGCGGTATGGCCGTCCGATTGCTGCAGATTCTTGAGAATCCGCGGGTCCTGCAAAAGATGGTGGGATCGGCAGCGCAATAGTTGGGGCGCTGATGTTACCAATTTTCTCGACTATTCGCAAGGGCTGGTCAGAAAGTCCCCGATTATGAGCGCGACAAAGCCTCAAGGGCTTTCCAGCACGCTGTACAAGCCCAATGCCCTGGCCACGCCGAGCCCCATCGAGGTGCTGGTGCGGGCGCGATACCCCCTGCTGTTTGTGGTGACATGGGAGGAAGAGCGCGCGCTGAACCAGTTGTTCACGATTGCCGAGGCGCTGAACAAGAAGCTCTACAACTGGACCATCGTTCAGGGATTGGCGCGGTACCGCCCCGGGACGGACGGCAACATCGAGGGGCGCAAGGGGACCAAGGATCCGCTGGTGGCGCTGCGCGAAGTCGTGACGATGCAGGAGCCGGCGGTTTACGTTTTCCAGGATTTCCACAATTTCATCATGGATTCCTCGGTGAAGCGCACGTTGCGCGATCTGGCGACGGCGCTGCGGTCGTCCCTCTCCACGGTGATCCTTTTGTCGCCGGTGCTGAAGATTCCCGACGAGTTGGAGAAGGACGTCACGATCGTGGACTTCCCACTGCCGGGGCGCGAGGAACTGGAGCACCTGGTGGAGCAGATTTCCCACGACATCGCCCAGAACCCAAGCCTTGCCGTGGACATGTCGGCGGAATCGCGCGAGGCCATCATCAACGCCGCCGTGGGCCTGACCCTGAATGAGGCGGAAAATGTTTTCGCCAAGACCCTTGTCACCGCGCAGAAGCTCGACGCGTCGCAGGCGCCCAATATTTACTCGGAAAAGAAGCAGATCATCCGCAAGAGCGGGTTGCTGGAGTACATCGATGTGGAGGAGACGCTGCAGGGCGTGGGCGGTCTCGACAGCCTGAAATCGTGGATTGGGCGTCGGCGCGGGGCCATGGATCCGAAGGCGCGGGCGTTTGGACTGCCGCCGCCGAAGGGGCTGCTGCTGGTGGGGGTGCAGGGCTGCGGGAAGAGCCTTGCGGCGAAGGCCACGGCGAATGAGCTGAAGTACCCGCTGCTTCGCATGGATGTGGGGCGGCTGTTTAGCAAGATGGTGGGGGAGACCGAGTTCAATATCCGGCGGGCGCTGATGATCGCCGAGGCTGTGGCGCCGGTGGTGCTCTGGATTGACGAAATCGAGAAGGGTTTAAGTGGCGTCAAGAGTTCGGGTTCCAGCGACGCGGGCACCACCTCGCGCGTCTTTGGGACCATCATCACCTGGCTCCAGGAGAAGAAGTCGCCGGTGTTCGTGATGGCCACGGCCAACGACATCGAGGAATTGCCCCCGGAAATCCTGCGCAAGGGGCGCTTTGATGAAATCTTTTTTGTGGATTTGCCGTCCGAGCCCGAGCGGCGCGATATTTTTGCGATTCACCTGGGACGGCGTGGGCGCGATCCCAAGACGTTTGACCTGGATTACCTGGCGAAGTGCAGTGAAGGGTACTCGGGGGCGGAGATCGAGCAGGCAATCATTGAGGCGCTGTTTAATGCCTATGGCGCGAAACCGGACATTGAAACGATTGACGTGGTCAATGCGGTCAAGCGCCAGGTGCCGCTGAGCCAGACCATGCGCAATTCCATCCATGCGCGGCGAATGTGGGCCATCGGGCGTACGGTCAACGCCAGCTCCAGCAGCGACCTGGTGGAATCCCTGGAGCGCGTCAGTTCAGACGACGACGGCAAGGAAGCCATGTATCTCGACTATATCCGTCGTGCACGGGATGTGCCCGAATCAGTTCGCTATGAGGCGGAGCGATACCTCGGTGGCTTTCCGGAGAAGTCCGCCGACGCGGAAAAAATGAAGATCTACCTCAAGGATTTCTCGCGCTTGGCGGAAAAGATCGCCCACGGACAAATCCCTCCTGCGCGTTGACCGGAAACAGCGCGTCGCTTAGTTGATTTCCCGGAGCAAGTCCTGCGGAGTCTTCAGGGTCGCGAGTTGCTTCACAGCGTTGCCGCTGGCATCGTAGATGACGACGATCCCCGCGCGGAAAACGCCAAGGCTCTTTGCCAGGTCGTAATTCTGGGCGACGTTGATCTTTACGGGAATGAACTTTTCCTGAACGGCGGCGCGCACCTTGATATCGGTAAAAACCGTCGTGTCGATGAATCGGCTATTCTCGACCGAGGGATTCTCGAAGAACACGAGAATCTGTTTTTTCGAAGCCGCTGCGAGCTTCAGGCCCTCTTTGATATCGCGCACCCACGGAATGGGGTCGGCACTCAGGACGCGCACGTCGCCTCCGGGTGCCGCGGCTGCCAGCGCCGGGGCGCCTGCCATCTTGATATCCTCGGCGTGGTTCAGGTGCCCTTCGAGATTGCCCCGAAATTCCGCGATTTCGACCTTTGCCATGACAGAGGCATTGTTCTGGAGTTGATCCTTGAAAGGAATGGCGTTCCAGGCGTCGCTCCAAACGGCAACCCTTATCACCCCGGTGTTATCCTTCAGGAGGAAGGAGTGTGGCGCACGGTCATTGACCGGGGGCTTATAGGACGTGATGACACCCTGTATGACCAGCGTCTTCTTGACCTGGGCTCTGTCGATGCCCGATATCGCCGTTACCGCGGTGTTGCCCCAAACCGAACCCTGCTGCGCGCCTGCCGCGCAGCAGATAACCATAATACACCCCACTGACACAATGTTACGGAAGCTGTGAATCATGCCCATCTCTCCGTTTCTTCGCGTCAACTGTGCGCCTGTTGGCGGCCCCTGTGATTACAGGGTCTGCGGGGTACGGCATCTGCGGCAATTTCAGGGCAAAATCGGAAAAGCCGCCACGGCTGCACATCTTAATTATATAGTTTAAGAGATACCTCGTGGCGCAAATAGGAAGCGTCTGCAACTGTTAATATTGGATTCTTTCCATTGGCAGGGAGATAGAGAATGACACACTTTTCAGGGGAAATGACGATGAAAACAAAAATCATTGGGGCCTTGGGGCTGATTTCACTTGTTGTGGCGAGTGCTGTGGCGGCCCCGCCGGGCGCGGTTCGCGCACGGGTGGCGGGACAGGAAATCTATTATTACTCCGGCCAGACCCGGGTGGTACTCGTTTTATCGCCTGACGAGTTGCGGGTCAATACCACCGGGGCCCGGAGCGCCGGCATGGCAACCCTGAGATCTGTTGCTCCGGCAATTGTGTCCGGGGAGGCAGTTGCGGGGGCGGTTTCCAGCTTTGACGTCAAACTGTCCGGAACCTTGGACCGTGCAGGTCTTGAGGCACAGGGGCGGTCCCTTGCCGCCGGACTCGCGGGTGCCACGGTGGAGCCGATTCTGTACTCTCCCAGCGCGATTGAACGCCGGCCCGAGCAACGTCAGGCGTTGACGCGCCAGCTTGCCGTAAAGGTACGTGGGGGGCAGGATATCAATGCGTTGGCAAAAGAGTACGGTCTGCGTGTGCTGGAAAAGGTGAGTTATAGTCCAGATACCTACCTGCTGGAGGCGGGCGCCGACTCATTGCTGGCAAGCCTGGAAGCGGCCAATTCAATTCAGGAGACGCGAAACGTGGAGTTTGCGACTCCGATGATTGCCCGCATGAAGACGAAGAAGTTCATTCCCAACGATACGTTGTTTGGGCAGCAGTGGCATCTGCGCAATACCGGCTCGAACCCGAATGCAAGCGGGCTTGTGGCGGGGAACGACGTGAACACAACGGCGGCGTGGGACACGGTGCAAGGATCAGGCGTCAACATTGCCATTACGGATGACGGGCTCCAAGTGGCGCATCCGGATCTCAGCGCCAATGCGCGCACGGATATTGATATCGATATTAACAACAATGATGCGGACCCCTCACCAAGCGGCACGGACGATCACGGCACGGCTTGTGGCGGCGTGG
>JAIBAT010000094.1 GCA_019695055.1 Candidatus Sumerlaeaceae bacterium
CGTCGCTGTTGAACGCGCTGACGGGCGCCGGAGTCCTGGAAGAGGACAAGCTTTTCGCGACGCTGGACCCGACGACGCGCAAGATCATTTTGCCGAGCCGGCAGCCGCTGCTGCTGAGCGATACGGTAGGCTTCATCCGCAAGCTGCCCCACACGCTTGTGGATGCCTTCAAGGCGACCCTCGAAGAGGCGCAGCTCGCCGCGATGCTGATCCATGTGCTTGACGCCAGTCATCCCGGCGCGCTGGAGCAGCGCGCGGCGACCGAGGAGGTGCTTTCCGAGCTTAAGGCGCTGCACAAGCCCACCGTGCTTGTGCTGAACAAGGTGGACCGCATCGCCGAGGATGACCGGATGATGCTCGGCTCGCTGGCGCGAGGGTACGACCATGTGGTTGCGACCAGTACGCTGACGGGAGAGGGGCTGGATCGGCTGGCCGGTATGCTGGACGAAATCGCCGGACACAACCTGGCGCGGGTGGAGTTGCGCCTGCCGCCGGACCGCCACGATCTGGTGGCGCTGGTTCATCGCGAGGGGCAGGTGGAAAGCTCGAGCTACGATGAGAGCGACGCCTACAGCGTGCTCAGGGCGGTTGTCCCCGGAAAGCTGAAGGCGCGGTTGGCGCCTTATGTGGTTTCTGCACCGGAGTTTTAGAGCGCTTTCGGGTTAAGTCGTTTGGTTTTCCTGGAATCGTTTTCTCCCGGTGCGTGCGCTCCGCGCACTGTTAAAGCGGCGGCCGCAACATAGTGCGGTAGGGGGCTGCCTCCAACATAGTGGAGGCAAAGAGCGGTGGTTTGGTGGAGGCAGAGAGCGGTAACATCGTGGTGGCAGAGGGCTGGCCTTATTCCCACAAATCTTGACAGAAATCGCCCTCACCTCTGTATCTTTCCCTTCAGATCAGGGAAAGGACTTTGAACCATGCGCCTCACCAAGTCGGTTCTGTTTGTCACCATGCTGGGTCTCATTCTTGCCGCGGGTTCCACGGTTTGGGGGCAATCCCAACGCGGGCTTGTGGCAGGTGACCTGCCCAGCTTCGATGCATGGGTGAACATGAACGCCCGCAACTACGACGTGGGTGAACGGGCCCGGGTGTCGTTTTCCGTGACGGAGGACGCCTATGTGTTCATCTTTGTTCGCGATCCCCGGGGCGAGGAGCGCCAGATTTTCCCGAACTTCTACGAGCAAAACAATTATGTGCGCCGAAATGAACGGCGCACGATCCCTGGTGGGAACTACCAGTTGATGGTGACCGGTCCTCCCGGACCCAACGTCGTGACACTGGTCGCCGTCAAGCGCAACCAGTCGTGGTTTGGCGAGTACAAGCGATTCTCCAGCAGCAACCCCTATCCGTCCATCTCCGGTGGCGCCACGGCGCTTGCCAATCGAGCCCGGACCGCGGAGTCCAGCGGGGCCTCAAAACGTGGGCTGGTGGCAGGGCCAATACCCGCGGCTGACAATGTGGCGACGGCCTCGGTGGAGTATCGCGTATACGGCGGCGGTGGTGGTGGAGGTTACCGGCGCGGATCCCTCGATGTGGTTACCAGTCCCAACGGCGCCACGGTTACCCTGAACGGCGAATACATGGGGCGCACTCCGCTCGAGCGCGATGATCTCGCCGCGGGAACCTATCGCATCAAGGTCGAGCGCCGCGGTTATTGGGACATGGAGCGCAGCCTGACCATCGAGGCGGGACAAAAGCGCAAGGTGCGGATCAATATGCAACCGGCACCGGAGCGGGATTAGCGGATCGGCCGCCCGCGGGCTTCAACAATGGCCTGGCGATTCATAATCCTTGGCGAACCTCCGTTGGAGCTCAACCTTCAGGTTGAATAGGGTATTAAGATGAAAGCTTCACGCTAAAGCGTGAACTCCAACGGAGGGCATGACCGCAAAATTCATCTCAGGCGGCAGAGTGCGCAGGGAAAAGCAAAAGCAGAAGGTCGACGGGGTGTCAGCGCTCCCAGTAAAGGCGGAAGTTTCACGCTAAAGCGTGAACTCCAACGGTGTGGCATGAATTCGGTTTCTGTTTGGCCCCCCAGGGAGCTTTGAAACGAGTTTTCGGTTGGGTGGTACTCCGTTCAGAGTTCGAGCGTCTTACATTCTCCGTGGCGGAGGTGGGGCCATGAAATGGTTTATCGCAGTGATGGCATTCTTGATTCTGGCGGGCGGCCCAGACGGTGCGCTTGCGGCAAAGCCTGGGAAGTCGGGCGCCACGTCAAAGGATGGGAAACCCGCAAAAGCATCGAAGGTCTCGAGAGCCACCACCATTACCCTGACGTCGACTGATAACCGTACAACCGTTACCCTGACCCCAAGCCAGGGGCTAAGAATCACTCTATCCGGCAACGCCACGACGGGTTACTCCTGGATGATCAGGTCTGTGCAGGAGGCTGTCCTGGATCCCCGGGGGGTGCGCTATGATGCGCCGAAGCCGAAAAAGGGCAAGGTTGGTGCTGGCGGCCGCTATGTCCTGGAATTTGTGGCCGGTCATCCGGGTGCAACGAAGCTGGTGCTGGCCTACGCCCGCCCGTGGGAAAAAGCCGAGCCGGAGAAAAAGGACCTCTACGAGGTTAATGTGGTTGTGGCGGGTGAAGTGAATCCGGAATTCTGACAGAATGTGGCGCGGACATTCTTGTTCGCGGAAACGATGGACTGCTGAAATCCCTGCAAGAAGCAACTGTCGTCGACGGCCTGGGTTAGGTCTGCACCAATTCGCCGAGCACGGACAAGAGTGTCCGTGCCACTTACTCCACCGAGAACGATGACATCTGGACCGGCACGGCGGTCAGGGCGTTGATCAATCCATAGCCAGACAAGTTGTCCCAACCGGCCGTCTCGCTGTCGGTGGCGGTGCTGGTCATGCGGCTGTACACCTGCGCCGGGGTCAGAGACGGTGTGCGGCTAAGTATGAGTGCGGCAACGGCTGCGGCGTGGGGTGCGGCGGCGCTGGTGCCGAAGAAATTGGGATAGCCGCTGCCGTCGGTATCCTGCGCGATGTTTGGGAAGAAGGTGTTGTCGCATCCGTCCGGCGCGGTCATCTCAGGTTTTGTTACGTTCTGGGCTGTGCCATAGCGTGTGAGGCCATTGTCGGAAATCCAGTAGGGCAAAGTGCCTCCCTTGCTGGAATAGGACTCCACGTCGAGCTGGGTGTTGGGCAGGTAGAAGTTTCCGTTGTTGACCTTTTCGCGGTAATACATGGCGCCGACGGCGATGGCATTCTGCGTGGCCGCATGGCCCACAATGGTGCGATCCTGGACGAGGGATTTATCCACGATGCTTGAACCTGTGCCCGAAACATCGATGCCAAGCCAGAGGTTGACGGGAGTGCGGCCGGTGTAGTGGTCGATGACCAGGTAAACCGTTGCGGAACTGCCGGTGTTCTGGTATTGTACGGCCTCATAGGGAGACCCAAATGGGCTGCCAACGGTTCCCTGTTGGGAAATGCTTTGGGCGAGTTTGTTTCCGCTGGTGATGGGAGTGGACGTGTTGCTGACCAGGTAGAGATCCAGGTCGGAGGTTGCTCCGCCGCCGGCGGAGTAGGTTCCGTTGCCGGGCTCATCCCAGGACATAAAGGCGGTTACAACAGCGTTCGTGGGCAGGGATACCGCAAGGTGAGTCTTGGAAGACGTGCCGTAGGCCTGGCCAAAATCGTGGAAATCCACACCTGTTGGGTTTGATGCGGTGCTACTGGAGCCGGAGTTGACATCAAAAAAGGCGCGCTCGTGGGCGTCGTTGCCCTGGTTTCCGGCCGCGGAGAAATAGGGCGTCCCACTTGTCACCACCGTGTTGCAGGCGATTGCGATGGGGCCATTCTGGTACACGGGTTCGGCAAAATAATAGACATCGTCGCAGATCACATGGCACTTGCGTCCCGGGTCGGTGTAAAGGGCGAGGATGTTGGACGCGAATGAGCTGTAGCTGGTGAAAGCCGATGCAAAGGAAATATCGCACCCGGGAGCCAGATCGTAAATATGCTCGGCCATGGCCGAGCCTTCGTCAGTCTTCCCCCCGGGGCCCGCGTCAATAATGCGAACAGACGCAGGCAGATCTCCCGTCAGTTGGTTGGTGGCACCTGTCAGCAAGCCGCCGGCCAACGTACCACCGGTGACATCCTTGAAGCTGTCACTGAGTACGCCGACCCTGATGCCTGATCCGTTGATCCCCAGGGCGGTGCGCGCCGAAGCGGCGTTGATGGCCGAATCAGCCTGACTTGTCACGTCGCCAACGCTTGTTCGTTTGAGCGGTTCCTGCACAATGCCACGTACGTCGCTGCGCCGGGCGAGCGCATCCAATTGGGTTGGGCTGTCGCAAAGTACCACAACGTGGTGCAGTCCGCCGGGGAGATTGTAGGTGCCTTCGATGTCGAGGCCCGCGGTCTTGCAGGCTGCCACAAGATCATCGTTGATGGAATCGGCGGCGATAATGACCTGGGTCTTGCCCTTTCGCTCGGCGTAGGGGATGCGGCTTCGCAGGGTGCCCCGGGCTGGTTTGCCGGCCAGCACGTCCAGACGCGATTCGAGCAACTGGCTCGACATCTTCATGAGGGCGCGTTCGCCGCCGCCCAATGCCAACGTCTTGGGGTCTGGAGCCCCGTTGTTTTGCGCCCTGGTGGTGGCTGAAGCAAACACCACAGCCACCGCCAGGAGGCATTGCCTGATCAACATCCAATGCATCCTTTCATGACCAAGTATGGGACAGACCGCCCCGTTCGGCCCATGACCTTTGTGATAACAACATTCCGCGGAATTCCTTCGGGGCACATTTCTGAAGCGCTCTGTCGCCTGCAGGAGGTGGTTTCAGGCCGTGGCGGGTGCGGGTTTGCCAAACTGGATACTATTGTAACGGGCATACCGTCCGCCAAGGGCAAGAAGCTCATGGTGGGTGCCCTGCTCCACAAACTGGCCGCCATCGAGGACGTAAATCCGGTCGCAATGGTGGACGGTGCTCAAGCGGTGGGCGATGACGAAAACTGTGCGTCCCTGGAATGCGCGGTCGAGGGCTTCCTGAATCAGGGACTCGGTTTCGGAATCGAGGGAACTGGTGGCTTCATCGAGAATGAGAATGGGGGCATTCTTGAGCAGAGCGCGGGCGATGGCGATGCGCTGGCGCTCGCCGCCCGACAGGCGCGCTCCGCGGGCGCCGACGCCGGTGTCGTAGCCGTTTTCCAACTTCTCGGTGATGAACTTATGGGCGTTGGCGGCGGTGGCAGCTTGGATGATCTGTTCACGAGTGGCGTTGGCGCAGCCATAGGCGATGTTGTTCGCGATCGTGTCGTCAAATAGGACGACTTCCTGTGTAATGACGGCGATCTGGTCGCGCAGGGAGCGAACGGTTCCCTTTCGCAGGTCCACACCGTCCAAGGTGATGCGTCCTTCCGTCGGGTCGAAGAATCGTGGCAGCAGGTTCACCAGCGTGCTTTTGCCGGCGCCAGTTTCGCCGACGAATGCGATGGCCTGGCCCGCGGCAACGCGGAAACTGATGTCGTTGAGCACCTTGTCGCCCTGTGGCGAATAGGCAAAGCTCACGTTCTCGAAGGCAATCTCGCGCTTGAGGGGGGCCAGCGTGACGGCGTCGGGGGCGTCCACGATGCTGGGCTTCTGGTCGAGAACGCGGAACACGCGCTCGCATCCGGCAAGACCTTTCTGGATGCGGCTGTTGGTCTTGGGGACGCTTTTCAGCGGCCTGAAGATCTGGGTCAGCAATGCGAGGAACATGGCAAAGCCCGAGCCCGAGAGCTCGCCGCTATCGAGAATGAAGTATCCACCGGCCAGGATCACGCCGGCCACCGTGAGGAACCCAAGGAAACCGGTAAGGCCCTCGCCCAATTCCTCGGAAAGCTTTGTCTTCAGGTTCATGCGGAAAATGCTGCGGTGCTTCTTCTGGAACTTGCGCGATTCCTCGGCCTCCATGTTGTAAGCCTTGACGACTTTCATGCCGGTGAAGACCTCGACGCCCAGGCTCATCAGCTCGGCGCGTTTGGCCTGCATCTGGCCTGCGATGCGCCGCACGCGCCTGCCAATCACAAAAACAATCAGCACAATGACGGGCACGACAAGGAAGCAGAAGAGAGTCAGCTTGGTGGACACCATGAACATGGTGATGACGATGGTGAGGACGGTGATGGGCGTCTTCACCACGCTGGAGAACAGGATCTCGATGGCACTTTCCACGGTGCCCACGTCCTGCATGACCACGGACATGAGATTACCCACCGACTGGCGCACGTAGAGGCCCAGGTCGAGTTTCGTCATGTGATCGAAAACATGGTCGCGCAGGCGCCGGACCACAAGGCTGCCCAGGTACGCACTGAGGTAGCCGGTTGTCACGGTGCAGATCAGGAGCAAAATGGCGAAAACCAGCATGATTACCACCAGCGCAACCAGCACGTGGAACATGCTCTGCTCGCTGTAGACCTCGATCTCCCGCAATAAGGGGAGGAGAAGATTGATCACCTTGGCGCGGACCTTCTGAATGAAGCCGACCTGTTTCAGGGCATCGGTTTTCGGGGGCGGGATGGCGTCGAGGTACTGGGTGCGCAGTTGGGCCAACTCTGGTGAACTGGAGGTCAACAACCGGAATTGGGGTGTGCCGGTTGCCAATTCGGCGGGTGTCTGGATGGTCCCGGGAATGATGATGATGGTTTCGGCCACTCGCTGGCCAGCGGTCAGCTTGGCGTGAAACATCTCGGTCCAGGCGCCTTCGTCGAAGGCGTCCGTCCCGGCAAGGTCGAGGATGAACCGGGTGTGAGTGGTGTTTTGGGAATCACTGACGGCACGACGCAGCGTATCGCCCGCCTTGTGACCCGTCAGTTTCCCGGCTCCTTTAATGGCCCTGGTTCCGTCGGCGAAGGACTTGGGGATGCTTAGTTCGAAGACCGCCGTGTCCGTGAGTTTGCGCGTATCCACAAGTCGGCGGCTGACCAGCAGGTCCACGATGGGTTTCACCATGGAAACGGACCCAACCGTCAGAAGGGCTTCGAGGATCATGCAGGCAAACAGGATGACGATCAGGAACTTGGTGCCCTTGAGGTAACCGAACAGGCGCTTGTAGTGGCGCAGGTCGACTTTCGTCTTATGATAGGGTCTAAGTGAAGGCATGTGGGTTTTGTATGAATCGCCGGAAATACCACTCCGCAACGGGGATTATGTTCGCGAACCGCGACACAGGGTTGTTTCGGTGAATTTCCCGGTTTTCCTGCGGGCACAAAACTCCCGTGCGATTGTCTTATTAATTTGGAAGCCCAGGGAGGGGTGCGGAGATGGTCCAGATTACCAATACGGCGTCTGTACCGAGGAAAATCCTGATCTTCGATACGGACACGGAAGCTGCCCGCAGTCTTGCCGCCGAGTTGCCCGCCACCAAATGCCAGGTTACTCTTGCGTGTGATCTTGGCCAAGCCGCCTCGATGATCCGCGATGGCGAGTTTGACGCGGCGATCATCGAGGTTGAGCCTCCCGCCTATGAGTCGGTGGGTCTGTTGCGCCGCCTGAGGGCCGAGCATCCCTCCACTAAGGTGGTCATGCTTACCGATATGGGCGATGATGAGCTTTGGGCATGGGTCCTGACCGAGGGTGCATCGGATCTGGTCCAGCGACCCACGGCCCGCAAGAGCCTCGAAAAACTGCTCTAAACAACTCAAATTATTGGGTTTATTGCCAATTGTGCCGGGTGGCGCAATTGGCAGATTTTTTGCTCAAATGTGCACGCTTGACAACCTTGGTTGTTGCGCTCCCATCTGGTGTCTCAAATTGGTGGAATTACGTCCTATTGAAGGAGACGCGGGCTTGATCAGGAAAGAGTACTCGACGAAAAAAGGCATCCTGTTTATCGACACTGGCGACAACTGCCGGTGCCCGATGGCGAAGGGCTATTTGTCCAAGCTGCTTCATCAAAAAGGGATCACCTATATCGATATCAAGACTGCCGGCGTCATGACTCCCACGGGTTTGCTGCCCACGCCCGAAGTGGTTCAATTGCTCCAGGAGGAAGGCAGCGATATCCGCGGCCATCGTTCCCGTCCGCTGAGTGATGATTTGATCCGGCGCGCTGATCTGGTTCTTGGCATGACGCCCTTCCATGTGCAGACGGCCTTTCGCCTGACGGAGGCCGCGCGGGGCAAGACGTTCCTGCTGAAGGAGTACGCCGGCCGCGAGGGCAAGAACGTACAGATCCCCGATCCGATGGGTGGTACGCTGGAGATTTTCAAGAAGGTCTTTTCGGAAATTAAGGCGTCTCTGCAAAAGCTGGTGGAAATGGAGATCATTACTCTGCCGCCCGCTGGTGCGGAGATTATTGTCCACGAAGAACCGCCTGCGAAGCCGGTCATTGCCGAGGCAAAACCGAAGGCCAAGGCTCCGGAGAAACCCGCACCTGTCAGTTCGAAGCCAGTCGAGAAGCCAAAGGCAAAGCCAGCCAAACCGGCGGTGAAGACGGCGGTAAAGTCCAAGCCGGCCGCCAAGGCAAAAAAGGCGGCCCCGGCAAAGGCAAAGCCTGCGGCCAAGGCAAAAGCCAAGGCCAAGCCCGCTGCAAAAAAAGCGGCAAAACCGGTCGCAAAGAAGGCTGCAAAGCCGGTTGCCAAGAAGAAAGCCGCACCAAAAGCCGCGGCCAAGAAGGCAAAGCCGTCAAAGCCCGCCAAGAAGGGTCGCAAGTAGTTCGGAGTTTGTTCGCCCACACCGCCGGGCAAAAGTCGTTAAATCATTAAACATGCAAGAGAGGTTCAACTGGAAATGCGAACGAAGCTTTTCCTGATCATTTCGCGGCTTGGAATGGCCGCACTAACAGCCGCGGTGCTTGTCGCGCCCGAGACTGCTTCCGCGCAAAAATCCAACCGCGGGCGCAACTCCGCAAAGGCCACGCCTGAGACCAAGGCCAAGGCAAAGGAAACGCCAAAGACCGAGGAAACACCGGTGGCTGAGAAGACGCCGGCGCCTGAGAAGAGCGAGGCTCCAAAGAATTTCGATAACATTGCCCGTATTGGGAGTTTCGTCCTCACGTCCGATGCGCTGACGAGTTACTCCAATCTGATCGA
This sequence comes from Candidatus Sumerlaeaceae bacterium, assembly GCA_019695055.1. GTDB lineage: Bacteria > Sumerlaeota > Sumerlaeia > Sumerlaeales > Sumerlaeaceae > JAIBAT01. Next base: position 9,025 of record JAIBAT010000094.1, read on the forward strand.
GCAGGTGGACGGCATGGCGGCGCGCAGCCAGGACGGCGCCCTGCAGGACTTCATCCTGGGAAAGCTGATTGAAGAGACGTTTACGACGGTGCCCGTTGGTGGTAAAGATGCCCCGAAACCGTCGACCCCCGAGCCGTCGCAGGTTGCCCGCCAGTTGCTGAAGAATCTTTTGCGCCAAAAGGTGACGGACGGCATCAAGCCCACCCGCGAGGAGATGAGCGAGTGGGTCAAGGAGAACGGGAAGTTCTACGGGAACGATGAGCGCGTAAATGCGCGCCACCTGTTCATGCAGGTTTCCAAGGACAATCCCACCAGCTCGCCAGAAGCGGCACGCGCCCGGATGGAAGAGGCGCTGAAGGAAATCAAGGGAGGCAAACCCTTCGCCGATGTTGCAAAGAAGTGGTCCGAAGCCGGCAGTGGCGAACGTGGCGGTCAGATAGGCTTTGTAACGGCTCGCATGCCCATGGGGCCGGAAAACAAGCCCATGAACATCGTTCTCGAAACCGCCCTGTTCAAACTGAAAACCGGCGAGGTTTCGGAAATCCTGCAGACGACCCATGGACTCCATCTGCTCTATGCCGAGGAGCACCAGACCACCTATGTGCCTACCATCGACGACCTGATCTCCAGTAACATCCTGCCTGCTGCGATCGTGAACACAAAGATCGAGAAGGAAATGCAGGAGTTGACCAGCAACACCGTGGCGCGGCTTAAGGGCGAGGTCACGTCGCCCACAGCGGACATGGAACTTACGACCGCCACCGTGGCCTTCAAGCTTGGTGGAAAATCCTACACGATTTCCCAACTCGAGAACATTTACGGCCAGCGCTTCACGGCAGTCTTCAACCGTCGTCGTGGTTCGCCCGCCCAGATGCAGGCCCTGTTTCGCGAAGCCATGAACGACGAGGCCGCGGTGCTGGCGGCGCTGGACCAGAAGTTGGACAAGCAGCCGGAGGTCGCGGAAAATCTTAACTTCCTCCGTCAGCGCGACGCCATGAAGAAGAAACTCCAGGCCATCGTAGCCGCGGATTACCCAGCCAACGAGGAAGTGGCCCGTAAGGAATACGACAAGGTGGTCGACCAGTTGAGACGCCCTGAATTTGAAGGCTGGATGCTTTCCATCAAACACAACGCATCGCAGACCACCGACCCGGAGGAGCAGAAGAAGATTACGGAAGAGGCCAAGGCAAAGATTGAGGGCTGGCGCAAGCAAATCGCCGACGGTGGCAACATCGAGGAGATCGCCCGGGCCAATTCGCAGGACGATTATGCCACATCGGGCGGGTTTGTAGCCCGCCACGTCATCGGTGCGGTGGCAACGCCATCCGGCCAGACGTTTGACTCCATCGCCAACTTCATGAAGGAGCCGGGCGAGCTCACGGATCCACGGGCCACGCAGGACGGCTTTGTGATCGTGAAACTCAAGCAGCGCTGGCCGGGAGAGGCCACTCCCTTTGAGGCCATTAAGGGCCGCATTCTCAACAAGGTCCAGATGGACAATGAGAAGAAAGCCAAAATGGACATCCTGGCAATTCTCGAAGCTTCCGGGAAGCTCCAGTGGCTGGAGGGTTCCGAGCGATTCGGAATGAAACCTTCCAAGCCTTAATCCCGGGGGTTATCTCCCGAAACCCTGTCGTTTTCAATCCGGCCCCCATCCCCAATACGGGGTGGAGGCCGGATTTCTTATTTGGGGGTGTTCTTCGGCGGAAAAATCGTACTTCCCTAAACAATAAATCTTGCTTCCCGCATTAAGGCATGGTGCAACGTAACATACGTTTCGTGGGAGTTGTGCTGAACTCCCCATTGCTGCCAAGGATGTGGTATCATGAACCCGTTGAAGCTCGCGTTGCTGACGCTGACATTTGGATGTCTTGTTGCAACAGCACCCTTTGTGGTGCGCAAAGTTGTTCCCTCCTCTGGAGGTGCTGCCGCCACGACGCAGGCAGCCAGGCTCCAGACGCCGGACACCCCGTCCGTGCAAACCGCCGCCGGCACAAAAATCGACAACTCCATAAAACCAGTTGTTCACGATGTGCTGGACCTGCCGGCGCCCAAGGCCGCCCCTGTTGCGGCTGCCGTTGTGACGGCTCCAGCCCCAAAGGCGACTCCCAAGCCCGAGCTTGCCTTCAATCCGGATGTGGCAAAAGCTCAGGAGCTTCTGACGAAGCTTGGCCATAATGTGGGAACGGTGGACGGCAAGCGCGGCCAACGCACCGAGATGACCCTTATCGCATTCCAAAAGAAGAACAATCTCAAGGCCGACGGCGAAGCCAACAAAGGCACGCTGGCGCTGCTGGAAAAGCAGGTGGCGGACCTTTCCGCACCGAAGACACCGGAGGCAAAACCCGAGGTGGTGATTGCCGCTGCAACGGCCCCTGCGAAGCCGGCGGACCAAACCGCCGTGGTTGCACCCGCTGCCGAACCGCAATTTGTTGTCTTGAAGAACGAGCCGAAGACAGTTGCCGCGGTGCCGGTTGATCCGGGGCCTGTGCCGACGCTCCGACGCATGTCCGATGTCCAGAAGCTCCAGGAGCGCCTGCTCGTGGCAGGAACCTACACCGGTGCCGCCGATGGCAAATGGGGCCAGCTGACCGTGGATGCGATGAAAGCCTTCCAGGAAAAGAGTGGGCTGAAGGTGACGGGAAAACCCAACAAGGAGACATGGGCCAAACTCAACGAGGCACCAGCAGGATCCTTGAAGGCACCGGAAGCCGTTTTCGTGGCACAGGCCGCTGCCAAGTCCCCCAAGGGGGCAGAAATCGTGGCGTTACCGCCGCGGAAGGCTCAGTCCGAGCCAACATTCGTGGAACTGGGCTCACAAGAACAGCCAGTTCCCTCCCTTTCGGCCAAGGGTGATGCCGATGCCGGACCGGCCGAGGCTGCCGTAGCTTCCGCGCCGTCGGGACTCGCCATTGGCGCCGACCAGGAAATCCGATCTCTCATCTCAAAATCAGGCGATGCCATGCCACCCACGGTGGTGGCCAGTGCCGCTCCCACAATTGTGAAGGAAACCGAAACGGAGAAGCGGGTTCTTGGGATATCGAAGGAAACGAAACTTCCCGAACTGCCAAAGTCTGAGCCTGCTCCGGTGCTGGCTGGCGCCATTTCCGGTGGCAAGGCCACCAATCAGCAGGTCGTCGTTCGCGTCAACGTGGATCAGGGTTCGGCAAGCAAGGCGGACATTCCTTCGCCGTCCTCTGTTTCCTCGGAACTGGTTTCGCAGGAGCCGAAGACGGTGGCCAAGGCTGAGACTCCCGCTGCTGTCCCCGCAAGTGAGGCGAAAATTGTGGTGGATCCACCTGCTGCCAAAGTCGCGGAAATTCCCCCGGCCGAACCCAAGCAGGTGGCTATGGCAGTTAACCCCATCCTGAACATTGATGTCCCGTCGGACAAAGTTACGGCCCAGGGCGGCAACAAGGGCAAGAACACGGTGGCGGCTCCCAAGTCACGCGCCATGGAACAGAAAATTGCCGAGACCGAAGCGCGCATCGCCATGGTGGCCAATGACGAGCGCTACGAACTGGCCAAGTATTCCCCAAAGGGCCTCGAGCAGGTCACCCTGCTGGTGGGTCAGATGCGCAAACAGGTGGAGCACCAGGGCGGCGACAGCGAGGCGCTGGCGCGAATGCTGAAGCAGGCGGATACGGAACTGGAGAAGGCCAAGTCTGATTCACTGAAAATGAAGGCGTCAAACAAGGTGAAGGAAGTCGACACGGCTTACAAAGCCCTGAAAGCCAAATATCCCAATGAAGTAAAGCAGGAGCCCTTGAACGGCACCATGTCAAAGATCGACACGGGTTTTACCGCGATGAAGACCGATTTCAACAAGGGCAATTATGACCCCATCGTGGAGCGCTGTGATGGTTTCAAGTTGGCCATCGAGATTCTCACCAACGATGCGGCGAAATTGTACGTTGAGTCACAGCTGGCAAAGAAATCGGTCAGGGCGAAACTCAAGAAGTCCGTTGCCAAGGAAGTGGAAGACTTGAGCAAGCAGAACAAGTTCACCGAAGCCGCCGATCTGCTCACGGAGAACACCTCGGCCAGCTCGAAGAAGAGTTCCAAGGGCAGCAAGGGATAGACACTCCGCTCTCGCGCGGCTTTAAGCGCATCCACTTGTGATTGTTGGTCGGCTGTCAGCGTAGATTGTTTCGATGGCTGCCGTAAGACCCGCGGATCCCTTTTCTGAAACGACCCACCGCCCGTGGCCCATGCCGGCGGGGCGCTGGGTCATGGCGCAGGTTTGGCACGACCTGTTATTCGCCCACTGGCCAGTGGCCCCGGACCTCGTCCGTCAGCGGATTCCCCCTCCGTTGGAATTGGACACATTTGACGGAATGGCCTGGGTGGGGGTCGTGCCGTTTCGAATGAGTGGCGTGCGGGTGCGGGGAACACCGGCATTTCCAGGTGTATCAGCTTTTCCCGAGTTGAACGTACGCACGTATGTGCGCCATGGAGCCAGGGCCGGGGTCTGGTTCTTCAGTCTCGATGCGGCGAGTTTCCTTGCCGTACAGACAGCGCGGGCGTGGTTCCATTTGCCCTACTTCCGTGCGACAATGAGATGCGATGCCGAGGGAGACAACATCAGGTATTTGAGCCGACGCACTCATAAGGGGGCGGCCCCGGCGGACCTGATGGGGACCTATGGCCCGACGGGCCCAGTCGAATTCGCAAAGCCGGGAACTTTGGAGCATTGGCTCACGGAGCGCTATTCCCTCTACACGTTTGGCAACGATGACAGGCTTCTTTGTGGGGAAATTCATCATGTGCCCTGGCCGCTCCAAACGGCATGGGCGGAGTTTTCCATCAACACCATGGCCGGCAGTCATGGACTGGACGTGCCGGGCAGGGCAACCCATCTCCGCTTTGCGCGATGTCTCGACGTGCGCATCTGGCCTTTGAGTCCGGCTGTTGGTTGAATGAAGCGCCAACGCGCGCTGTGGTTTCACTTTCGGAAATTCCCATGAGCATAGACGCAAAACAGTTGATGGAAGCAGGGTGGAAGTCCGGGCCGGCCCTCGGGCTTGCCCTGAAGGCTGCCCACGCCCTGGAGGAGAAGGGGGATTCGACGGAGGATATTCTGGGCCGACTGGACTGCGCCCGGACCTCGCCGGGCAATTACCTGAACGACGATGTCCTTGGCCCGCTGGCTCAGCGCCTGATGAAGGACGCGGCCTGGAAGTCTTCCCATTATGACCTGCGGAGTGAGCCGGTGCGCTATTCTGTCTGGGGTGCCAATGCCATTGAGCCGGCCGCCCTCGAACAGATGGACAATGCATGCCGCCTGCCGGTGGCGGTGGCGGGTGCCCAGATGCCAGACGGCCACGTGGGGTACGGTTTGCCCATCGGTGGTGTGCTGGCCACGCGAAACGCCGTAATTCCCTACGGGGTGGGTGTGGACATTGCCTGTCGCATGAAGCTTTCGATCATGGAAGAGTCCGCCTCCCGCATTGCCGGTTGGAAGGACCGGCTGGCCAAGACGCTGATTTCCGAAACGGCATTCGGCATGGGGGCGGAGTTTCGTGGAGCAGCGCGTCGTGACCACGAGGTCATGGAAGATGAGGCCTGGGCGGATCTGCCCGGCCAACTTCGCAAACTGCGCGACCGCGCATGGTCGCAGCTTGGGTCGTCCGGGTCCGGCAACCACTTTGTGGAATTCGGCGAGCTGGTTCTGGACACCGAGGAGTTGGGCCTCGCACCGGGGCGATATCTGGCGCTTCTCAGCCATTCAGGTTCCCGAGGGCTTGGCGCGAACACGGCGAAACACTTTACCGACCTCGCGATGGAGCTTTGCCATCTGCCGAAGCAGCACCGGCATCTTGCGTGGCTGAACCTCGACGAGGAGCCCGGGCAGCAGTACTGGTATGCCATGGAACTCGCAGGCCGGTATGCATCGGCCAATCATGACCTAATCCATCGGCAGGTCCTGCGTGCTGCGGGATTGCGTCCCTTCGTCCAGATTGAAAATCACCACAATTTTGCATGGCGCGAACTGGTCAATGGCGAGGAGTTCATTGTCCATCGCAAGGGAGCCACGCCCGCTGGCGAGGGGGTTCTGGGGATTATTCCCGGTTCAATGGGCGACCCGGGCTACGTTGTGCGCGGAAAGGGGCATCCGAAAAGCCTGAACTCCGCGGCCCACGGTGCCGGGCGCCGCATGAGCCGGACAGCGGCGAAGAACAGTATCACGCGCCACCAGGTGAAGGATTACCTGCGCGACCGCGGGGTGGAATTGCTGGCAGGTGGGACGGACGAAGCGCCCATGGCCTACAAGAACATTGATGAAGTCATGGCGGCCCAGAAGGATCTCGTGAAACCGCTGGCGAAGTTTCTCCCGCGCATTGTGCTCATGGCGAACGACGGTACAGCCGAAGACTAAAAGAACTGGCGGTCCATTTCGAAGCCTTTCGGCCCCGGCTTGAGTGTCATCGCCGGGGTGAAGGGGTCATGGCCAAGGACAACCACCCAGTTCTTTGCGACGGCTTCCCCAAGAAACAGACGGCGTTCCTCGATGCTGAGCAGCGGGTAGTTGTCGTAAGCCGGGACGTAGTAAACCGGCAGGTGGGCCGCGGTGGGAACAAGGTCCGCGATAAAGGCAACTCCCGAAGCATCGGACCCGGCCGAGTAATTGCCATGGACGATGACCATCTGCAATCCCGTCGTGTGGCCATTCACGACACGCAATTCAATGCCGGGCAGGAGATCCTGGTTACCATCGAGTATCTCCATCAATCCCGCGGCAACCACCGGCTCCCAGTTGTCTGGAGTAAAGCTGGCGCGGTCCTTCTCGGAAGGCTTCCGAGCCCATTCGAGATGGGATTTCTGGATAAAATGTTTCGCGCGGGGGAAAAGTGGGGCAGCCTTGCCTTCACTGTTCAAGACGGTGGCACCGCCCGCATGATCAAAATGCAGGTGAGTATAAACGAAGTGGGTTACGTCTTCAGGCTGAACGCCCCGTGCGGACAGTTGCGCTATCAGCCCCCCGTTCACATCCTCAGGGTGCACGGCCTTGCGCCATTTCGCATCCATCTTGTTCCCGCAGCCGGAATCCACGACAACGACCGCGTCTTTCCCGCGAATCAGGAGCGCGTAGGCCATCATGGGGATCTGGTTATCGTCGTTGGCGTGAGGGTAGGCCCGCGACCATATCTTCCTGGGAATGACACCAAACGCTGCCCCGCCGTCCGCCATAAACCGCGTGACAGGGATTAAATCCACCCGATAGGAACCAATCTTCATTTCCATGGCAGTCCAATAGCCCCGCGGGCGAATTTCAATCTCCTGTTTTCGGTGTCGTTGTGGCCGTGTCCCGCGACCGTGGTGCGCGAGCGTTTTCACTTCGGGCCGGCGTGACCGATAACTCCTTCGCCGAGATGGTCTTTGACCACAATTCCTCTCCGGTGCGGCCATTGAAGGAGACCTTCATCTTGCGGTCGTTTGTGGGGCCGGAAAACTCCAGCAGGCCGAAATTGTGCTCTGCGACCACCGAGGATGGATCGCGAAGGTAGTTGTTGGAATTTCGGGCCATGTTGCTGATCCCCGACGTGAATGGCGAAACAGTAAATTCGTAAAGTGGATAGGTGGCGTAGCGGGTCATCGAGGTCATTTCGGAGAAGTGGATATCGCCGCTGAGAAAAACCACACCGGGAATGTTCTCCTGGCGGATGAGCCGCAAAAGTCGGTCCCGCTCGGCCGGGAATGCCGCGTAGTTGTCGGACGAATCCACGGGATTCAGCACCGTGCTCCCAACGGCCACTATGCGAAACGTCGCCTGGCTTGAGCTGAGCGCATCGATGAGCCATTGCAACTGTTCCTCCCCGAGAAAGGCGCCATCCTCGCTGATGCGATAATTGGGAGTGCGGAAGTACCGGTTATCCATCAGGAAGAATTGCGCGTCGCCCCACTCAAATGTGGACGTGATTCCCTTCTGACCGTTCACACCATAGCAAGGGTTCCCCCAAAAATCCTGGAAAGCCTGCCATGTGGCCTCCTTGTTCCAAAAACTGCGGTCGGCGTTGTTGGGGCCAAAGTCGTGGTCGTCCCAGATCGCATAGTGGTGGGTCGATGCGAGAAGCGGCTGGAGATCTTCGAGGGAGCGCATGTGGGTGTAGCGGTAGAGAATCCCGGTGCGCGTGTTCCAATCGGCCTCGCGCAGGTAGATATTGTCACCCAGCCACAACATGGCGTCAGGGCGCTTCTGATGAATGGCCTGGAGGATGTCAGGATTTCCGCCGTAGGGGCGGCCGGGTCGGTCATAGGGTTTGTCGTTGATGAAGAGGCAGCTCCCCACGGCCACCTTGAAGTCCGGCGGGTCGCCGCGATAGCGCCAGATCTTCTGCGTCTGGAAATGGAGCGGGTAGGGACGCTCGACCTTCTTGTCGTTGATGAGGATTTCGTAATCGTATTCGCTGCCGGGCACCACCTGATCCGCGATGAGTTTGGCGGTAAAGCCGTGGTCCTTCTCGGTCTTTGCGGTTTCGGTGGAGAAGCGTTTCTGGGGGGCGGAAGTCTCCCAATACTCGAAGCGCACGGATGCGGCCTCTTTCGTCTGGGCCCACAGCAACACCTCGCGGTGCTCCGAGTAGCCCAGCATGGGGCCGGATTGCAGCAGATCGGCAGGGGAGGCCATCGAAGAGCCAACAGATGCCAATGCGAAAGTGACCAGCAAACTTCGGAAGCGTTTCATGATAATCCTCCGGGCGGGAAGTTGAGTCTGGCCGATTCTCGGCCTGAAAAACCGAGAAGTTCGCCGTTGGAATTCTGAAAACGCAATCCCCAACGTCATCCATCCAGCTCGATTGGTCTTGCTTGGCGCCGGTTGCTCATCCGCTTGCCCTTGCATTCCCCGTTCGACCCGCTCCACTCGATGCCCATGCTTGAATTTGCCCATGCCCTTGCCTGGCCCGCGGAGCTGTTCGTCGCGGTGTGGCCCTGGTATATGTGGTTGCAGGTCCTCGGCTTCGCGGCGCTGCCGTTTGTGTTTACGCGATGTGGGCGGCTGTCCGATCGTGGCTACGGGCTGGCCAAGGGGTTCGGGCTGGTGATGACGGCATTCTTCGCATGGCTGATTGCGTTCCTTCCGCCGGGTACGGGACCCGGCTTCACCTTTGAGGGAGTGGCGGCAGCCACTTTGATTGTGGGTCTACTCTCCGTTGTCAGCCTCCTCAGCTCCCTCGGGGCATTCATCGATTTCATTCGGATGCGCTGGCGCCTCATCCTGCTCCATGAAGCCGTGATGTTGGCGGCGTTCTGCACAATGCTGCTGTTCCGGGCGCAGATTCCGCAGATTACCCACGTCATTTCCGACAGCGCCGCCGAGAAGTTCACGGATTTTGGCGTCCTTAACGGACTGCTCCAATCCACGACCTTCCCCCCCAGCGACCCGTGGGTAAGCGGGTTTACCATGAATTATTATTACTTTGGGCATTTCATGTGGGCTTGCATCATCAAGTTGAGTGGCATCGTGCCCGAAGTGGGCTTCAATGCGGCGCTGGCCACGATTTTTGCCCTCGTCTGTGTGCAGAGTTTCTCCCTCGGCTTCAACGCGACCAGCCGCCTTGGGTACGGGTTCCTTGCAATGTTTCTGGTGGCGCTTGCCAGCAACATCGACGGTGCGCTGCAACTGGTGGCCATTGTCAGCGAGAGGGTTTCGGGCACTGCAGCCCGTGCCCCGTGGTTTCTGGGTTACGATTTCTGGCGCAGTTCGCGTGCCGTCGAGAACACCATCACGGAATTCCCCGCGTTTAGTTTCGTGCTGGGAGATCTCCATGCCCACCTTTCCGCCCTGGTCATTTTCCTCGCGGGACTGCTGCTGGCGCTTCAGATCGGTCGCAGCATTTCGGCGGAGGGGTACTTGTTGCGGTACGAACTGCGCAACGTTGACGAGTTGTTTTGCGCTGCGCTGATAACGGGTGCGCTGTTTGCAGCCAATTCCTGGGACGCCATCACCTATTCGGCCGTCCTGGTGGTGGTCATTTGGACCGCTCAGTCCGCCCGAAAGCGCGATCCCTCCGGCCGGGATCCGCGGCCTCCCGCGGCACCTGGAGCAAAGGTTTTGCTCGCCATTGAAACCCTGATGCTGGTGGCCATCATCGGGATGGTCGGGGTTTTTGGGCTTTTCTACCAGTTTGTTAATAATTTTCGCTCTCCCTTCAGCACGGCCATCACATGGATGTCCCGCTGGCCGTTTCTTACGGTGGAGAATTGGCCGATTCGCGTTGTTCAAAGCGCCAATCACACAAGCCCTTTGGAGTTCCTCTCCCACTGGGCCATCATAGGGGCGGCTCCGGTGGCGTTGCTGGTGTGGCTGGTGCTGAGACTTGGGCGCCAGCGTGCTGTCCGGGCGGGGCGCATCGCAAAAGTTCCCGGCGAAAAGTTCTGGGCGTTGTTGCTGTTTGCGGCGGCCTGTGTCGTGGTCCTTGCGATCGTCCTGCAGGGCTGGATCGCCGCAGCCTGCCTCGTGGCGGCTGTTTCAATACTGCTGGTTCTTGCGACAACCGAGCCTCCCCCGGCCATTCGTCTGCTGGCGGGGCTTATGACGGTTTTCTTCGGGCTCAGCTTCTTTTGCGAAGTGTTCTACTTTAACGACATCTTTTCCGGCGCCATCGAGCGGATCAACACGGTGTTCA
>JAIBAT010000141.1 GCA_019695055.1 Candidatus Sumerlaeaceae bacterium
ATGCATCCAAGGCGGCCGCGACCACGGCACGGCTTCCGTTCAGATGTAGCTCCGCAACGTGTTCCCCGGTGAAGCTGTGAGGAGCGTGCATAGCAACCGCAAGTGCTTCGTCCAGCAACTCGCCGCTAGGCGCCTCGACCCTTCCAAGCGTGACCCGCCGGTCCTTCAGCTCCGACGTTTCCGGGCCCCTGGGAGTGAAAACCCCCTCCAGAATCTCCAATGCCTTGGGTCCGCTGAGGCGCACGATGGCGATGGCGCCTTCGCCCGGGGGAGTGGCCGGCGCCACGATGGTGTCTTGTTCGCTCAATGGATGCAAGATCCGTTGAACTGGTCATCAGACCCAATTGGAGGTTTGGACGGGGGCACGCACACCGTCGTTGATTTCTGAATTCCGGACATGGCAAGACGGGTCATGCATCTGGACGTAATCTTCGACAACCCTATTTTTACAAGGGAACTCCGCCGCCGCATGAGGGGACGCGGGCTGATCATTACCCTCATTCTATATATTGCCCTTCTTTGTACGCTGGCGTTTCTTGTAGTCTGGTGGCGATCTGACGATATCCAGTCCAACGCCAACGCGATCAGCCGCGGTTACTCTCCCATTTCGGCCATAGGCCAAACCCTTTTTGGGGTCATTCTTTTCATCCAATCGGGCCTTGTGCTAATGGTGGCCCCCTCCATCACCGCTGCGATGGTGCGGACGGAGAAGGAAAAGGAGACATTCGACTTTTTGCGGGCGACCGCGATTACCTCGTGGTCCTACGTGATAGGGGCTCTCCTTTCGACAGTTCTCTACGTCGCGCTGGCGCTGATGTGCGCCCTACCGGTCCTGACCATCGCCTATCTTTATGGGGGTGTTTCGGACATCGTTCCGACGGCGGTCATTCTTTTATCTTTCAGCCTGGTTCTCTCGTCTGCGGGTCTGTTGACCTCATGCGTTACGGACAAACTCCGGGGCGGCCAGGCCAACATCCTGACCAGCCTGGTAGTCGTGATTGCCTTCATGATGTTTTCCGGTTTCGCCATCCGGATTGGTTTCAGCGGGCAGGTTTTTGGCGTGGTGCGAGTGTTTGGGGTGGCGCTCCCGAGCTGGGCCGTGGCTCTTATTATCGGAGTCGTCATCTCCGCGGTTCTTCTCCTGATTTCGACACGAAAGATTTTTAATCCTGCCGAGCGGGCCCTCAATTATCGGCAGTTTGCCGTCATCTACCTTCTACTGTTGCTGCTTGCTGCGGCAGGCGGAGTGGGCGGGTTTGGCGCGGGAACACTTGGTTCCACCGCGGCCAAGGTTTGGATGGGATATGCGCTTCTGGTATTTATTGCGGGCGGCGTGGCCATGCAGAACACCTTCATCGTGAGCCGTGTGGCGGTGGGAAACGACCGATGGCGCATCAAGCGTCGAATCCCGCAGTTCCGGGGTTATGATGAAAGCATCCTTGTGACCTTTCTGCTCTCTGCAATGGGCGCAGGTGTGTGTGCCGCCTGCCTCTCCTCGGGCGCGCTGGCCCGTGGGTGGTACCTGCCACTCCTTCCCCCGGCGGTCTTCCTTGCGTTTCATGCAGCGGTTGCAAAAATCTTGATCAACCGCATGGAGAATGAAATCACCATTCTGAAGGTCCTTGTCGGGTTCTCGGCCGTGGTTCTGGGACTCCCCATTTTGGCCGAATCGTTCCGCGATGCGCTCCGTGCTGATCTTGTCATCGATTTTGTAGCCAGTTTATCGCCATTGTATGCCATGTTCACTTTTCTCGACAAGGGAAGTGCCAATGAAATGGGTGTCCTTGCCACGGGTGTCCTCGCGGCAGCCGCGGCCCTCGCCTGGTTGGTGGCGCTTTCCACGAAGCCCCGGCATGACCTGGCCGACCCGCACTATGAATTGCCGCTGTAGGATTTTCAAGCCGGTGAAATTTGCGTGACCGGTGGCCCAACCATACAGTGGACAGTTTCGGCTTTGACCGATGCGTTTTGCGAAGCGGGCATCGAAGCCGGGGATAACCTCGTACTTCACAGCTCGTACAAGTGCCTGGGCGCGGTGGAAGGCGGCCCCGGGGGAGTGGTGGAGGCGCTGTTATCCGCCCTTGGCCCGGCTGGGAACCTGATGGTTCCCACTTTTACTTATTCCCTTCCCATGTGGAGCGCGGAACCATTTGATCTGCACAACAGCAAGTCGCGGGTTGGTGCCATCACGGAAGCCGTGAGACTTCATCCGCGAGCCTTGCGCAGCTTTCACCCCACTCACTCCGTAGCGGTCATCGGGCCCGATGCGGAGGAAATCGTTCGCAACCATCTTCACTCCACTCCCATCGGTTTGGAGTCGCCCTTTGGCCGCATGGTTCGCAGGGGAGCCAAAATCCTGATGCTGGGAACCCATCAGGACACCAATTCGTCCCTCCATTACTGCGAGGTGGCGGCCAATTTGCCCTATATTCGGGTCGCCTTCAGAGAGGGTATGGATTACGAACTTGCGTGGTTCTTCAACGAGAACGGCCAGATTGAATATGCCCAGGTGTTCGAAGTGCCTGGCTGTTCACGTGGTTTTCGGGTTATCGAAGGACCTCTTCGCGAGCGCGGCGTGTTGCGTGACGTCCTTGTTGGGGGCGCGCCAAGCCAATTGCTCGAAATGGCCCGGTTTGTTCCAGTTGCCGTGGAAATCCTTTCCGCGGAGCCCAGCCTGCTGCTTTGCAATACAGTGCAATGCCAGATCTGCGGGAAACGCCGGGAATTCATGAAGAAAAACACCGGTTGAAATCGGTTTTTCCTGCTGGAATGAGCATCCTGCAAAACTTGCAGTCGGTGCAGGATGCAAGGCTGAGGGATACCGCATGAAAAGCCCGGGAGATAAGGCAGCGTTCAGCGACAGGGACCTCGCTTTCATGCGCCGCGCCCTGGAACTTGCGGGCAAGGCGCGCGGGCAAACCAGCCCAAACCCCATGGTTGGCGCAGTACTGGTCAAGGGCGGTCGAATCATCGGCGAAGGCTACCACCATGGAGCGGGATCCCACCACGCGGAGATCGAGGCGCTGAACGCAGCGACCGGCGATGTTGCCGGATCCACCCTTTTTGTGACCCTTGAGCCCTGCTGCCATTTCGGCAAGACGCCCCCCTGCGCTCCTGTGCTCGTGGAGCGGGGAATCAGCCGGGTTGTGGTTCCCATGGCTGACCCCAATGAGATGGTCAGCGGCAAAGGATTCAAGGTTCTCAAACAGGCAGGAATCCAGGTGGATATCGGGCTTTGCGAGGAAGAGGCCCGACTTCTCAATGAGGCCTTCCTGACTTACCATCTTCTCAAGCGTCCCTTTGTGATCAGCAAGTGGGCCATGACCCTCGACGGCCGTATCGCCACGTATACAGGCAGTTCGAAGTGGATCAGTAACGAGGACAGCCGCCGTTACGTGCATGAAATCCGCGCCAATGTGGACGCCATCATGGCGGGCATCGGCACGGTCCTCCTGGACAACCCCCAGCTTAATGTGCGGCTCGACAACTTCGAAGGCCGCCAGCCACGACGGGTTGTTGTGGATGGAAACCTTCGAATTCCCACCAAGGCCCGCCTGTTTGAGGACGCGAGTGAAGGCCAATGCATAGTCGCCACGACCACGGCGGCGGCGCGCGACCGGATCGCCAAACTGCGCGACCAGGGGCACACGGTGCTGGTGGTGCCGGGCCGCAAGGGGATCGTGGATGTGGCCAATCTCATCGCCGAGTTGCACGGCCTCGGGATTCAGTCCTTGCTGTGCGAAGGGGGAAGCAGCCTGAATGGTTCCCTTTTTGAAACGCACCTTGTAGACAAGGTCATTGCGTTCGTTGCGCCAAAGATTGTCGGTGGGAATAATGAGAAGACTCCCATCGCCGGATGGGGTGTGGACGAAATGGACAGGGCGCTTAACCTGATCCGCCCCACCGTGCGCCAGTTTGGTGGCGATATTTGCGTGGAAGGATACCTCCCGGGCTGTGTCCATGCGTTGAAACCCGCTCCGCGACGGCCGGCCACCGAAAGCCGTGCTCGTGGTGAATCCCGTTCCGAATGAACTGCCGCTGCGGCGGTCTTTTCGCGCGGGAAAAGCATCCCCGCAAGTTCAACGTCAGGATGGTTAGCTGAATGAAGCGAATGATCATGGGCATCGCCGGAGGGACCGGATCGGGCAAGACCCTTGTGGCCAAATCCATCGGCGAGGCGCTCCACCAGAAGATTGTGGTGCTCGGCCAGGACTCCTACTACCTCGACCAATCCGCGCTTCCCTTTGAGGATCGCTGCCGCATCAACTACGATCATCCCGACGCATTTGACTGCCAGTTGCTCATGGATCACGTCGCCGCGCTGGCTGGAGGCCAGGCTGTTGACATGCCGACCTACGACTATGCCACCCACAGCCGGGGAAAAGAGACTGTTCGCGTCGAACCGGCACCCATTGTCATCATCGAGGGGATCCTGGTGCTGGCCATCAAGACCATCCGTGACCTGCTAAACGTGAAAATCTTTGTCGATACGGACGCCGACGTGCGATTTATCCGCCGGCTGTCCCGCGATATCAACCAACGCGGACGCACACCCAAGTCAGTCATCGACCAGTACCTGGAGGTGGTTCGCCCCATGCACCTTGAGTTCGTTGAACCTTCGAAACGCTACGCAGACATCATCGTTCCAGAGGGCGGCTACAACAAAATCGCCATTGATTTCATTGTCACGAAACTGGAGTCATTACTCAGGTAATGGCAATGCGACGGCGGAAAACCCATGCGTGACCTAATTGGCTATCTGGCCTTGGGCCCGGTTTTTGCCGCGGTTGTGCTGGCCGTGATGGGACACGAGAAGGCGGCCTGGGTGGTCCTGATCGTCAACCTGGCCGTTCTTGCCGCAGTGAAGTTCTCAGTCCGGAAGTGACTTGTCTCCGGCGAGCAGGGCCTGGGTCATCTGCCAAAACTGGTACTCGTAAGTATCCACAATATAATCTGAGAACGCTCGGAACAGCAGGCGGCGCGCCCTGCGGCGTTCCCGGTGCGACAGGCATAGCACACCGAGGCAATAGTTGGTCCCATAGTCCTCGGGGCCGATGATAAGCACTCGCCCCAGATCCTCCGCGGCCTCCTCCCACAAACCGAGCCGCATCTGGTTCCGTCCGCGGGCGGCCAGAAGCGCATCAGGCAGGTCCACACCCTCGGGAAGTCGGTTGATGTGGGCCAGCGCGCGGGTGTTGTCGCCGATCATTTCGCAGGCCAATGCGCAGGCAAACGCTGTTTCTTCGTCCAAGCGTGGTCCGAGCGCCAGGGGTTCCAGTTCGTCCAGCATTTCGCGGTAGCGTTTGGCGCGAAAGTGTTTCATGGCGCGCCGTTCGCGCCCGGTCCGCCCGCCGATGTCGCCAGTTTCTTCGAAAGGTTTCTCGATGGCCTGCGGCGCAAAGAAACGCGAATTCTCCAGCCACTCCGTTTCCATCCACTCCGCCAGCCGCACGAGGAACCACCGGTTATCGTTGAATCCCCGCTCGCGAAAAATTTTGAGCCCCGCCGCATCGGCGCCGCCCATGCAAAGCGCCAGCGCCAGATAGGACCAAGCCAGATCGTTCTGGGGTTGCAGTTCCAAGACCTTTTCAAAGCAGATTCGGGCCTGGTCAGCATTGCCGATGTCGCAGGAGAAGATCCCGCGGTACAGGTGCGTCGGTGCGTGGCCGGGCGCCTGCTGCAAGGCGACCGCCAACTCCTCAAGCGCGCGATCCATTTCGCCGGCCTCCGCGTGAATGCGAGCCAGCACAATGGAGCGCCGCGGATCGAAGCGCGACGTCTCGCCGGTCTGCAAAGCAGTCTCGGCATCGGCGAAGCGTCCCGCCGCCAGCAACTTCTGGGCTTTCGTAAGGTTCATCTGTCTATGCGAAAACCTTTGCTTGCGCGAATTGGGCCCTGCAATTTGTTTCTCATGGATATCGCCAGAGTCATCGGTACGGTGGTTGCAACGCGCAAGGTGCCATCACTGGACAGTGCGACGCTGCTGGTGCTCCAGCCACTTAATGAGCGGTTGGAGGAGGCCGGCACGGCATTGATTGCCACGGATGCCACCAGCCGCCGCGGGCCCGGTGAAATTGTTTACTTCGTGACCAGCGGCGATGCGGTGTTTACCGGCCTCCACGGGGAGGATATCCCGGTGGATGCAGCGGTTATCGGCATCGTGGATTCCATCCACACCGTCGGCTGAGAAATCAGGCCAGCATGAGCAGCTGTCGCAGATTGTCGCGGCTAATCCTTATGCTTTCCAGGGGTGAAATCCGGGGATTGTCGTGCTCGATGATGAGATACTCGACGCTTCCCTCTGCCGCGGCAGACAGAATCTCCGGCCACTTCAGGATGCCGGCACCAACCTCGGTATAGGTTCTCTCAGGCCCGGCGGCCATGTCCTTCAGGTGGAGCAGGTGACATCGCTCCCCATATCGGCGGATGTAATCCGCGGGATCCACATTGCCATGCTGCAGCCAGTAGGTGTCCAGTTCGGCCCAAACGTAGTCCGCTGATGCTTCGGAGTAAAAGATGTCGAGGCCACACGCCCCGTCGAACTTCTCAAACTCGAAGCTATGGTTGTGGTAACTGACGGACAAACCGCGGGCGTGGGCCGTGCGTCCTGCCTGATCCAGCGTTCGGGCCAGATTTTTCCATCCGGCGGAACCAACACGATGTTCCTCGGCAACCCACCCCAGCACCATGTTGGGGCAGCCCAACTCGGTGAAGTAGTCCATCGTCTGGCGCAGGTCCTGTCGGAATCCATCAATCGGCACATGGCCGCCAATAATCTGCAAGCCAAGGTCCGACGTTACCCGGCGCACCTCTGCCGCGGTGCGGTCACCGAATCCTGCGAATTCCACATTCTGGAAGCCCAGGTCTGCGACCGCCTTCAAGGTTCCTGCAAAATCTTTTTCCAGCAGATCCCGCACGGTGTAAAGCTGCACAGCGATATTCTTGTCACTAAACATCATCGTTTCCCCCATTTCAAAAAAGGAGGGCGGGTTTTTCAACCCGCCCCTGCCCTGCATTCATCAATGTCTTGAACATCAATTCTTTGACAACGGCGGTGTGTGTAAGCCGGTCAAATCTCCAGCTTGTCGATGTTGGATTTTACCTCGCCCGCGCTCTTTTGCAGGGCGATGCGCTCCTCTGTCGTCAGCGGCACCTCGAGGATCTTCTCCACGCCGTTCGCGCCAAGGACAACCGGCACGCCGCAATAGACGCCACTGATGCCATACTCGCCCTCGAGCCATGCGGCGCAGGGGAGCACGCGCTTCTTGTCCTTCAGGACGGCCTCGGCCATCTGGACCGCTGCCGCGCTGGGCGCATAGTAGGCACTACCGGTCTTCAGCAGGTTTACGATCTCGATGCCGCCGTTGGCCGTGCGCTTCACGATCTCGGCGAGCTTCTCCTTGGAAATAAACTCGGTGATCGGGATGCCTGAAACCGTGGTGCAGCTGATCAGGGGCACCATGGAGTCGCCATGCCCACCCAGCACGAGGGCCTGGATGTCCTCGACGGAAACTTTGGTCTCCTCGGCGAGGAATGCGCGGTAGCGGGCCGTGTCAAGAATGCCGGCCATGCCGACGACGCGGTTCTTGGGAAAACCGCTGGCCTTGTAGGCAACATAGGTCATGACGTCCAGCGGGTTGGAGACCACGATAATGACGGCGTCGGGGGAGTACTTGGCCACCTGCTCGGCCACGCCCTTTACGATGCCGGCGTTGGTTTTCATGAGGTCGTCGCGCGACATGCCAGGTTTGCGGGCCAGACCGGCGGTGATGATGACCACGTCGCTTTTGGCGGTCGCCTTGTAGTCGTTGGTACCGACAATGTTACTGTCGAACAGCCCGATGGGAGAAGCCTCAAAGAGATCGAGGCCCTTGCCCTGCGGCACGCCCTCGACGATGTCCACGAGCACGATGTCGCCCAGTTCCTGGGCTGCGGCCCAGTGGGCGGCAGTGGCGCCGACATTTCCGGCCCCGACAACGGTGATTTTATAGCGCTTCGGCATTGCGATTTTGTCCTTTGCTATGCGGTTGATATTGGAAATTGGACTGATCGTGCGAAGGGCCAAACGGGCAAGTCAAATCCTACATGCGAACCCCAAAGCCTGTCACGGCGGGCGACTGAATGTTTCTGCCGGGGTTTCGTAAAGAAAAACGCCAAAAAGCGGAGGGGTGGCCGAGTGGCTGAAGGCAGCGGTTTGCTAAACCGTCCTAGGGGGTAAACCTCTAGCGGGGGTTCGAATCCCCCCTCCTCCGCCAGTATTTTTATTGATGGCTGCTTAAAGTCCCTGCGGCACACGGAACCCGAACCTTTCAAAAAGCCCTTGCGCTTTGCCTTGCATTGCAGAACATTTGTTCTATGTCTTTGATTGTGCACCTTGATGTGGACGCATTTGGGGCAAGCGTTGTCCGAGTACTGAATCCCAGGCTGCGGGGGCGCCCCATCGTGGTGGGGCACGAGGTGGGAGGGCGCGGGCTGGTTTCCTGCGCGTCGTACGAAGCCCGGAGCCTTGGAGCCCGCGCGGGGATGCCGTTGGCCGTGGTGCGGCGACGGGTGCCGGGGGCGGTGATTGTTTCGCCGGCACCAGCGGAGGAGTTCCGCCTTTCCACCCAGCTTTTTGCCGTATCAGCAGATGCGGCACCCGTTGCCGAGGCTACCACGATTGACGACATTTATCTCGATATCACGGGCTGTTATGAACTGTTCGGCCGCGACCTGCTGCGCTGGTCGCAGCGCCTTGCGCGGAATATCCGCAGCGAAACGGGCCTGCCGGTTTCCATGGGGGTGGGAAGTTCTAAATTTGTCGCCCGCGTCGCGACCTGGGCCGCAAAGACGGGCCGAGTCGCCTCGGTGGTGCCGGGTCAGGAACAGGAATTCGTTGCAGCGGCCCCGGTGCACCTGTTGCCGGGCGCGGGCGACATGCTGTGCGAACGCCTCAACGAATACGGGGTGCAAACCGTGGGGCAACTCATAGCCCTCGGCGAGGAGCGGTTTTGCATGCTGTTTGGCCTTACCGCAAAAAGACTGTGGGACATCGCAAGCTGCCGCTACCACGACCCTGTCCGGGCCACGCGGCGCCATGGCTATGTCACCCACGAGTATCGCCTCGACGAGGACACCACGGATCCCCTGATCCTTTCGGCGATCGCATCGCGACTGGTTCAGAGGATTATCTGGGATCTTAGGCGACGGGGATTTTATTGTGACGCCGGGGAATTACTCGTGACCTATTCGGACGACGGGACCGCGTCGCGCGCGCTGGCGCTGGAGAGCCCCACCTGCAACGAGCGCACCCTTGGGGCGCTCGCGCAGTCCGCGTTGCAGAAAGCATGCAGCCGCCGGGTGCGCGTGAGGAAACTTCTGCTGCGGGCACGCTACAAGCCGAGCCTGCTCGTGCAGGGAGATTTCTTCGATGACGACTGCGTGCGGAAGGATCGAAGCCTGGCGCGCGCCATTGACGAGGTGCACGAACGCCACGGCATCAATACGCTGTCGCCAGCCACCTGCCTGATCCCGCGCCCGAATCCATGAGACACCATGAAAGAGTTATCCGGCCACAACCATGGATTTGTGCACCTGTGCGCGCAGAGCTATTATAGCTTTTTCGCCTCCACACTGAGCCCCGGGCGCATCGTGGAACTTGCGGCACAGCAGGGCGCTCCGGCCGTGGCCATGACGGACATCAATAACCTCTCGGGCGCCGTGGAGTTTTATCAGGCCGCCCGCAGGAACGGAATACAGCCGATCCTCGGCGCACAGCTCACCGAGCCTTTCCCTCACGAGCGCACACTGCTGCACGCGCGCGTGCCCTCTGCCTGGCCTGCAGGCGACGAATCCTTTGCCGGCGATGACGGCAAACAGGACGAGCGCAGTTCCGCTTCGCCCATGTTGATGCATGGCGATCTGGAACGCCGCGTCATCCTTCTGGCCCGCAATTTTTCCGGGTATTCCCAAATCTGTCGCCTGCTTACGCGGCGCCATCTCGAATCCGGATTCGATCTCACGACGGAGCTTGCGCACCTGGACTCCGATGTCCTCATTCTTTCGGATTGCGCGCACCTTGTTTCATGGGCGGCAGAATCGCTCCCGGGTGGAAAACGTTTTTGGGCCCTGATCACGCCATCGCGCCGGCGGCGCAAACGCAACCGTGCCGTCTATGATGCGGCCTGCCGCCATGGCTTTCCCCTTGTCGTGGCTTGCGACGTATGCCTTGAGCGTCCCGACGATGCGCCACTCCATGACCTGCTGCAGGCCATGCGCCGCCTCACAACCGTCGACAAGCTTCCTGCCGCGGAGCGCGTCGACCCGGCCCGCCACTTTCAGGATGAAGCCAGCATCCGCGCCTTCTTCCATGCCGACACCGGCCAAAGCACCATTCACGACGACATCTCCCAAGCCATCGCGGAAACCGCCAATATTGCCGCCATGTGCGATGTGCGCCTGCCCATCGGCGACCTGAAATTCCCCCGTTTCCCAGGGCTCACGGATTCCCCCGAAACTGAATTGCGCCGGCGCGCGGAGGCCGGCCTGAAATGGCGCTACGGCGACCCGCCCTCCCCGGAGGCCGTCCAGCGGATGGACTACGAACTCGGCGTCATCAGTCAGCTGCGCTTTACGGAATATTTCTTGATGGTGAAACGCATCGTGGAGGAAACGCGCCGGCGTGGCTACCACACCATCGGCCGCGGCAGCGCCGCCAACTCCATCATCACCTACGCGCTTGGCATCAGCGACGTTTGCCCCATTGCCTGCAAGCTCTACTTCGAGCGGTTTCTGAACCCCGAGCGCACTGCACCCCCCGACATTGATCTCGATCTCGCCTGGGACGAGCGCGACTCCATCCTGAAATGGTGCTTTGATTTCTTCGGCCACGCACACGTCGCCCTCATTGCCACCGTCCAGACCCTGCGCTCGCGCCAGTCCATCCGCGAGGTGGCCAAGGCCATGGGTCTCAGCGAGCGGGAGATTGGCGAGATCAACCGTCTCCACGAAACTCACTTCTGCGAAGAGGAAAACACCATGACGGGCGATGGCGTCTTTCCACGGCGCATTCGCAACCTCTCGCTGGAGGAGCCATGGCGAAGCATCCTCGCCACCGCGCGACGCATCGCGGGCTTTCCTCACCATCTCTCTGTGCACTGCGGGGGCATCGTCATCGCGCCGGACGAAGTGACCCGCTATGTGCCGCTCACCAGCAGTGCCAAGGGCTACGCCATCACCCAGATGGACATGACGGGCGTCGAAGATCTGGGTCTCATCAAGATGGACCTGCTGGGAAACCGTTCCCTCGCCGTGTTGCGGGATGCTGTCGCCATGGCGGATGCGAACCCGCCGCCATGCGAGGCTGAAGTCGTCACCGGCGAAACGGCGGTGCGTGTGCCGATGAACACCGATATGTTTCAGCGCGAGGCGGCCCGCATCAAACTCGCCGGCACCCGCCGCGGCACGAGCGTGGCGCTTGTCGGCGTGCTCGAGGCTTTTGGCGAAGCTCCGCCTGCTACTCTCGCGCCACCCCATGAGACCGTTCGTGACCGTGTCTTTGATTTCGAGTTCGTCTCCACCGACCCCGCCACGCGCGCGCTCATCGATGCGGGGCAGACCATGGGCGTTTTCTACATCGAGTCGCCGGGCATGCGCGCCCTCTTCGAGCGGCTTCGCTGCCGCAACTACGAAGACCTCGTGGCTGCCTCCTCCATCATCCGCCCTGGTGTTGCCGAGAGCGGCATGATGCAGGCCTACATCGACCGCCATCGTGCCCAGTCGGGTTTTGAGGACCCGCGCTCGCCAACCACGCTATTGCCAGCCTCCGCCGCGAGCGAGCGGCTGGCCTCCGGTACCATGCCTATCAATGCTCACTCGAAAGCGCGCATCGCTGTGCCTCTCGCACCGGATTCCCCGTCGCAATCCAAACACGTCATGATTCACCCGCTCATGCTCGAGCTGCTGCCGGACACGTTCGGCGTCATGATCTATCAGGAGGACGTGCTGCGCGTGGCCCACGACCTGGCGGGAATGAGCTACGCCGAGGCCGACCTGCTGCGCCGCGCCATGAGCGGCCACATGCGCTCCTCGGAGGCCTTGAACCAGATTCAGGGCCGGTTCCTGGACGGCGCGAAGGCCCACGGCGTCGCCGAGGCCGATGCCCTCGATATATGGCGCCAGATCGCAAGTTTCGCGGGATACAGCTTCTGCAAGGGCCACTCGGCCTCCTTTGCCAAGCTCAGCTTCCAGATAGCATGGTTAAAGGCCCACCACCCCGCGGAGTTCTTTGCCGGTGTGCTTTCGAATGAAGGGGGTTTTTATGGCGCGGCGGCCTACCTCGAAGAAGCCCGCCGCTGGGGCATCACGATTTTGCCACCCTGCGTCAATGCGAGTGAGGTGCGATTCCAGGGCACAACACGCGAAGTACGCGGGATGTCGTGCGTCGGCGAGTTGCGCATTGGCTTGCAGGCCATCCTCAATCTGTCCATCACGACACGCGAACGCATTGTGCGCGAACGTGCCACCCGCGGGCCTTATGTTTCCCTCGGGGATTTCGTATCCCGCGTTCCAGTGGGCATGGAAGAATGCCGGAATCTCGCGAAAGTCGGCGCCCTCGACGCGCTCGCTCAACACGGCCAGTCGCGCCGCAGTCTCCTGCTCGAGGTGGATTGCCTGATGAAGCTGCGCGATGCAGATGCCGGCCTGTTCCTTCCCACCGCGGTCGGAGGAGCTTCCCCGCCAAGCCCACCGCTGTCGCGCCGCGAAGCGTGCCAGTGGGAACTCGAGCGCATGGGGTTCATGCTCAGCGGCCACCCCATGGATTTTGTGACCATCCCTTCGAACGCTCTCCCCGCCCGCGACATTCGCGCCCACCCCGGCCAGCGCGTCACCATGGCTGGCTGGCTCATCGCAGCCAAGCTCCTCGCCACCCGAAACGGCTCTGGCCCCATGAAAATGCTTACCCTTGAGGACCGCACCGGCACCTTCGAGGCCATCCTCTTCCCCCGAACCTACGCCTGCTTCGCCACCCGCGCCCTCGGCCGCGGACCGTTCATTGTGACAGGCAGGGTAGATACCAAACTTGGTTCACCGACATTGAATGTGACCCAGATTGCGCTGGCGTAACAGTATTATCCAAACAGTCTCAACGACTGCCGCTCAGTAAGCGTCCACAATACTCGAGTTTTCTTCCCGCTCTTCCACATTCGGCGCAGGCACCGTTTTCGGGAAGCGCGTGGGGCTGAGCGAATGGAGAAGCTCGGGATCCATTTCTTCCCCAACGACGAGATTAATTCGATCCTCGGGCAGGATCTTCTTCAGTGCGTAATAGAAAGGCGGACTGAAGAAGACCGGCGTCTTTTCGATGCGGGCGGCGTTCCACTTGCCCAGACCAGTGCCGTTGAAATTGCTGATGCTGATGCGCGTATCCTTGCCCTTATACTGCTGCACCAGCTTTCGGATCAGCCGCGCCGTGCGGTTATCCTCATCGGCAAGGTCCAACTCCACAGCTCTCACCTGCTGGCTCATCTGCTGCACCATCCGCAACGTGAAAACCGTGAGCGCCTTGATGTAGACCTCGTCCTTCTTGCGCTGGAGCGTGCCGCCAACCAAAACCGGTGCGTTGGCGTTCAGCGCCTGGTCGTAGAGCTTCCCCGCCTTGATGGGAATCGTGACCACACGTCCCTCCATATCGAGCAGGATTTGCTCACTATCATCAACCAGTGGGCTGTGGCTCTCGACGTGCTCGAGGAAACCCACGACGTGGATTTCCTTGCCCACGTATTTCGACGACAAATCGTAGGACGACAGTGCGTGGCACTGCTTGATGAGATCCTTGTAGAAATGAAGCTGGTCAAAGCTGATGCAATAGCCAGCGGCGGCGATCTCGTGCTTGATGATCTCGTTCTCCGGCAGTTCGGGCACTGCAGGAGGATCAAGAGCCACAAGCGAGCCACGATCATGCTGTTCATCAAAGAGCGACGGGCTTGCGCTGTCCTTGCGCGCAAAGTCCACCTGTTCGGCGATCATCTGAAGCATCTGCGAGCGCTTCAAACCGAAGGTGTCCAAGGCGCCGGTCTTGACCAGATTCGACAATAGTCGGTTGTTCACCAGTCGCGCGTCCGTGCGGCGGCAAAGGTCGAGCAGATCATTGAAGTCGCCACCCTTGCGCACGCGCTCGATCTCGGAGTAGGCCTTTTCGCCCATCCCGCTCACCACCATCAATCCCGAGCGTATGGCCTTCATGACCGGCGAGAATTCATAGACGCTCAGGTTGATATCTGGTGGCAGAATGCGAATGCCCATCTGTTTCGTCTCGCGCAGGATTACCGTGAACTTCTTTCGGTTGCGATAGGAGTTCGTAAGCAGGGCCGTCATGAAGCTTACCGGGTAGTGAGCCTTAATAAACGCGCAGCGGTAGGTGAGCAGGCACTCGGGCACATGCTCACGCACATCGCCCTCATGGGTCGAGGACGTGTTGTGCTCCATGGACTTCACCTTGAGCAACTGCATAAAATTCCGCGGACGATGAGCCCGCAGCAGTGACTTCAAGGTGATGGAGTTGAACGGATCAATGCCATTGGTCAGGCCCTTGCTCAGCAGCCCAAAAGTCTCGTCGTCGTCCAGCGGGATGCGATCCGGGTCAAAAGAGGCATTTTCCTGGTCGCGCACCCATGCCGCCGCCGTGTCCAGCACATTCAATATGGGCGTGAATTCCATCGTGAGCCGCGGCACTTGGAACGCGTCGAGCGCGTCGGCGTCCATTTGTGTGGGCCGCTCGCCGTCGAGGTCGATGCGCGGCATCAGGTAGTTGAGGTTCTCGCCAGAGATCGCAAACTCATTGTCGGACACCGTAAATGCCCGCGCCCGTGGCAGCATCCTCACAAGCATGTACTTCACCATCAGAGGATTCGGCAGCGCTACGCCTTCCATTTTGCCCGGGAAAAACTTCTCTACAGCTGTGAAAGGGGATGGCTTGTGCTCCATCTCCTCAAGCACCTTTTCAACCGAGGCGAATGGCGCTCCGAACCACGCGCAGATCTCCCGCGCCACCGCAGGCCGCTGGGCCGTCAGGAATTTGCCCACCGCGCTGCAGAAATCCGCTCCAAAGGTTTCCTGGAGGAAGTCGTGCAGCGCGCGGCAATGCTTGGCCGGCACTTCGACGGACAGACAGGGTTTGTCGCCACTGCCCGCCTCGAAGCCGAGGAAGCGGAACTTGTAGTCCATCGGATTGATTTGGGTCAGCCCGAGAATGTACGCGACGAGGCTGGAGATGTAATTGCCGCGTCCCACGCCCATGGTGATCTTGTTTCGGCGGCAGAACTGGGCCACGTTCCAGAGAAGAAGGATATTGTTGGATAGGCCTTCCTTCTTGATGTAATCGAACTCCTCGTTGAGGCGGTTCTTCATGTCCTGGGAAAGTTCGGTGAAGCGGCCCCGGGCTTCGCGAAACGTAAGATCCCACAGAAACGAATCGGCGTCGAACCCGCGCACAAAATCGTGAATTGGAAATCGCCGCCGGTCAAAATTCGGCTGAAAGTCGCATCGCTCGGCGATGGCCGCGCAGGTGAACAGCACCTTGGGGAAGCGCCCGAACTTCTGGTGCATCTGATCTCGCGTTGCCATGTGGCGTGTATGCGCGGGCGACTTGCGCTCCTGGAAATTGAAGAATGCCGGCGCATGCTCACCCCGCAGGAAGTCGTGGCAGATCGAGTCTTCGGGAAGAACGTAATGCACGTCGTTGGTGGCTACGCAGCGCATCGCGAGGAACTCGCTCAGCTTGTGGATGTGGTCGCAAATCTGGCGCTGTTTGGGTTCGCGGAAATCCTGGAGTTCGAACACAAAATTCTCGCGGCCGAAAAGCCGCGCCATCTGGGTGACGTAGGCCTCGGTTTCCTCCAGCCGATTGTTGGACAGCAGGTGGTACAGTTCGCTGCCGCATCCCCCGGAAAGGGCAATCAGCCCCTGTGCATTTCCGCGAAGGTCCTCCACCCGCAGCATGGGGATTTCCCGGCTCGCGTTGGCGTAGGCCCGGTTCACCAGCTTCACGAGATTGCGATAGCCTGCCTCCACCTCGACCAGCAGCACCAGCTTGTAAATGGTGTCTGTCGCCACCCGTGCATCATAGGGCAACACATTCAACTCGCACCCGATGATGGGTTTCAGGCCGTGCTCCCGGCACGCCTTCACGAATGGCACAACACCCGCCAGCGTGTTGTGGTCGGTCAGGGCCAGCGACGTCATCCCCAGCTCGCGGGCACGCCGAACCAGTTCCGCCGGAGTGGCCACGCCGTCCTCCAGCGAATAGCAGCTATGAACATGAAGATGAACGAAATCCGTCATGACGCTTTTGAAAACCGGAACTTCCTGGGCAACGTGGCGGCCCGGCGGCCACCAATTGAACTCATGGATTCCAGCTTGGGGGCGGCGAGACCACGGCGCAAGTCTTATCTCCCGCCCACCGGAATCCAGCGAAAACATTCGCTGCTGGCCGGAATCAATCCCCTTGAGAAAGCCAAATCACAGGCTGAACTGAAGTAGTTTGCTGACTTTCGCGGAGGAGGGACGACCCGCCTATGCCAAAAGACGTCAATATTGGCCTGATAGGCTATGCTTTCATGGGCAAGGCCCACAGCCACGCTTTCAAGGATGTGGCCTTGTTCTTCCCCGAGATGCGCCTTCGGCCGGTGATGAAAGCCATTTGTGGCCGTGACGAAACTGCCGTAAAGGCCGCAGCAAAGCGGTACGGCTGGGAAAGCTACGAAACTGACGCCGCGAAGCTCATCCGCCGCGGCGATATCGACGTCGTGGACATTTCGTCGCCCGGCTGGGCCCACAAATCCCAGGTCATTGCCGCGGCAAGGGCCGGTAAGCACATCATCTGCGAGAAACCCATCGCGAACAGCCTCAAGGATGCCCGCGAAATGGCCGCCGCAGTGAACAAGGCCGGCGTGAAGAGCTTCGTGATGTTCAATTACCGTCGCGTTCCCGCCGTGGCCTTTGCGCGGGAACTCATCCGTTCGGGCGAGCTCGGCGAAATCTTCCACATGCGGGCCTGCTACCTGCAGGACTGGATCACCGACCCGCAGTTTCCGCTGGTCTGGCGGCTCGACAGGAAATTGGCCGGCAGCGGCGCGTTGGGCGACATCGGCAGCCACATCATCGACCTTGCCCGGTTTCTCGTGGGCGATATTGCTGAGGTCTGCGGCATGACGAAGACCTTCATCAAGGAGCGGCCGCTGCCTGCTGGCGCGTCAGCCGGTCTGGCCAAGGGCGGCGCGACAAAAACCGCCAGGGGCAAAGTCACCGTAGACGACGCCGCGGCCTGGCTGGCGCGGTTCGAGAACGGCGCGCTGGGTACCTTCGAGGCGACGCGCTTCGCCACGGGGCGCAAGAACTACAACAGTTTCGAGATCTATGGCAGCAAGGGCAGCCTGCTTTTCAATTTTGAAGAAATGAACAAGCTGCAATTCCTGAGCAGGAAAGACGGCCCGGCAACCGAGGGATTCCGCGAGATTGTGGTCACGGAGGGCGCGCACCCCTACATCAAGGCCTGGTGGCCGCCGGGGCACATCATCGGCTATGAACACACTTTTGTGAACGCGATTTACGATTTCCTTGAGGCGCTGTCCCGCGGGAAAAACGCCGCGCCGGATATTAATGATGGCGTCCGGGTTCAGGAAGTCTTGGAAGCTGTCGAGCGTAGCGCAGCAAAACGAAGCTGGGTGCGCATCAAGGACGTTTAGCCGCTGGGAAAAAATGTCAGGCCCCCGGTGGTCCGGGAGCCCGACGCGGTCTCCGGCCGGCTATTAACGTCCCCGGCTGCCGGCGACACGTTCATCGATGCAGGCGAAGGCAGCG
Organism: Candidatus Sumerlaeaceae bacterium; assembly: GCA_019695055.1. Lineage (GTDB taxonomy): Bacteria > Sumerlaeota > Sumerlaeia > Sumerlaeales > Sumerlaeaceae > JAIBAT01. Next base: position 17,839 of record JAIBAT010000141.1, read on the forward strand.
CGAACGCCTTCTGGCGAGGCTGGGAACGCCACGGCGTCCTGTGCGTCAATGGAAAGTTGTTCCGCCGCAAGAATGGCATCCTGATTTGCAGCAAGGAACACGAATTCCCAGGCATAGGTCTCTCGTTGACGGCTGATCATGTCCGCGACGCGCACTTGCGAGTACTTCGTGCTGGCATTCTCAAGACCATCGGTGAGAATCGCGACTATGATTTTTCCGGCACGCTCCGCTTCTGTGGTTGCGGCGAGTCGGCGCCCGACATCGTCGATGGTGCGCCCGATGGCATCAAACAGGGCAGTCCGCCCACGCGGGACGTAGGTCGTTTCCGTCAGCGGACTAACCTGTTGAAGGGATAGCCCGTCGTGGACCAGATTGTACTCATGGTCAAACAGCACAAGGGTCAGCCGGGCCTCACTCGGCAGGGATTTCTGCGAAGCAAGGAAAGCATTGAAACCACCCATTGCATCCGTGCGAACGGATTCCATGGACCCGGAACGGTCCACAATGCACACGATCTCGGTCAGGTTGTGATTCATGGTAAGGCACTCCTTTCATTACAGCAAGGCTTTGGGGGAGCAAAGCGCCCTTAAGGATTTACGACTGTTCTGGGGCGGAAAAGGTTTGGCCGAGTTTTTCGCTTGAAATGGCTGGTTGGCAGCGATGGCTGGTAGTGTATTAAGCAAGTCCATGAAAAGCACGAAACGACTGCAAATACTGGGTTTGCTGGTCCTTTGCCTGCATTTGGTTGCCGGTGCGGCAGAAACCAGCGTACCAGTCACAACTATTAGTCTGCCAGGCGGAGTTTCTTTGGATCTGGTTACGATTCCATCCGGAGAGTTCATGATGGGATCCGACGCGCCTGGCTGGAGCGACACCGACGAGGTGCCGGTCCACAAGGTAACGTTCGCGAAACCTTTTGAGATGGGCAAATTTGAGGTCACACAGCGCCAGTGGATAGCCGTCATGGGCAAATGGCCCGGAAATCCGCCAGGTGAATGCAATGGCGCAGGGGATAGCTACCCGGCTTACGGGATTTCGTGGACTGACATCGCCGGCGCCAATGGTTTTATCGAGAAGCTTAACGAACATGTGAAATCCACAAAGCAGGGGCCCGCAACGTTTCGCCTGCCCAGCGAAGCAGAGTGGGAATATGCCTGTCGTGCGGGCAGCAGCACCCCCTTCTTTTTTGGAAATACCGACTGCGAGCCGAACAGTTGCACGACCTGCTCCCTGTCGAATTACGCGTGGTTCTGCGGGAATAACTCCGGCGGGTGCGGCAGCCCGACGCATGGATCAAAGCCCGTCGGGGGTAAACTGCCCAACGCATTCGGACTCTTCGATATGTACGGAAATGTGCGCGAGTGGTGCCAGGACATGTCCCACACCAGCTACGACGGCGCCCCCACGGATGGCAGCGCCTGGATCACTCCCGATGCCACCGTGCGCGTCCTGCGAGGCGGGTATTGGAACGACCTTCCGTCTGCCTCCTCACGGCGCTTTGCATCTTACAATGGCCCCGACGCACGGAACTTCTCGTTTGGGTTTCGGGTGGTTCGGGCACCGTAAAAATTATTTACGCGGCGCAAGGAGCAATGGACCCGACGTGGCACCCGCTGGCTTTCGCGGCATCGGGGTCTTGCGTGGCATGACAACAGCGGTCGCCGTGGTGCCCTTTTCCAGGGCATTCAGGCGATTGACGGCATTTTGCATATTCGGGTTCATTTTAACGGCGGTTTTATACATGGCGACGGCCTCTCCCGGCTTTCCCATCCGTTCGAGAAGGTTGCCGTAGTTGAAGTAAATGGGTGCGTCGGCGGCGGGGGATTTCAGGGATTCCTTGTAGGCCGCCTCGGCTTCGGGCAACTTACCCTGCTTGGTGTAGGCGAGGGCAAGGCTGGCATGAGCCTTGGCGAAGGGATTCTTTATGGCAATGGCCTTCTTGTATTGGTCGATGGCTTCGTCCACCTGGTTTTTCTCATAGAGGGCCTGTCCGTAAGCCAGGTGCCCGCCGGCGAAATCGGGACGCAGGCGTTCGCCTTCCTTGTACTGTTCGAGGGCTTCGTCCTTGAGGCCCTTGCTGCGCATGATGTTGCCGAGGTTATATCGCAGCACGCCGTCCTCGGGATTCAGGCGCACGGCCTCCTTGTAGGATTCGAAGGCCTTGTCGGTCTCACCGCGGTTGTCGTAGATGCGTGCCAGATTATTGTGTGCCATCCATGCGCCGGGATGCTTTGCGATGGTATCGTGCCACAGGGTCTCGGCATCCTTGTAGGCGAGGGACTGGCGCCAGGTCTGGGCCGAAAGTGGCACCAGCAGCACCAGGCTTGCGGCCATTACTGCGCCAGCGGGCAGTGGCTTGGTAACAAGCTTTCGCCAACCCAGCCCGACCACGGCGGCAAAGAGTCCGATGAGTCCGATGCTTGCATGATATTGGAAATGGTCTGCGACCCAGGAGTAACGCATCGGGTAAACGTCGAAGAATCCAAGTGCGGGCACAAGGGTACCACAGAAGACAAGCACGGCAATAAGCGGGCCGCGCCCGATGCGATTGCGCAGGGCCCAAAGCGCGGCAATTACGCCGAGTACGCCTCCCGGAAAGAGAAACTGCCACCACACGGCCGTGTTGACCTCCCACCGTGGGTAAAAGAAAATCAGTGGATTGGGCCAGGCCAGTTTGCCCGCATAGAACCAGATGATGCGCCCGGCGAGTAGGATACGCTCCACAAGAGAAAGGTCCCATTCCTTCCCCTCGGCTCCCACATGTTCCTTCTCCATATGGGCCGTGAAAATTCCAAGTCCCGCGCCGATGATGAAGAAGGGGATCAGCAATTTGACCTCGCGCATGGTAATGCGGCCACGCTTCCAGTAGGTGACCAATAGTATGGCAGCGGGCAAAGAGCAGGTAACTGTCTTGCTGAGGAGAGCTGCGAGGAAAAGCCCAAAGCTCAGCGCGTACAGCGGCCACGATTCATAGGGTCCGGGAGGTTTGGGCTGGTTGCGCCTTGGTGGCGGCAGCACCTCGCCTTCGGGCCTGTCAAGGTGGGAGAAATCGAGCCACACATGAGCCGAGAGCATATAGAAGAGGAGCGAGAGAACGTTCTTGTGCTCGGTGATCCATGCGACAGTTTCCACATGGACCGGGTGAACGGCAAGAATTGCCCCGCCCAGCCAGGCTCCGGGCACTGCCAGCCGCCGCAGCAACCGCCAGAAAAGAATCGCACTGGCTGCATGGACCAGGATGTTGACCAGATGGAATCCCATGGGATTCAGCCCCCAAAGGCGATACTCCAGCCAAAAGGTCGTGTGGACGATGGGGTAGTACTGCGGCGTGGCTGTCGGCTTTAACCAGATATCGGCCAGCCCCTGAAGATTGCGCAGGGTCATGTTCTCGGTGACGTAGAAATTGTCGTCCCAGATATACTTTGCGATGATCGCCGGGTAGTATGCGATCAGCGTGATGACGACCACGAAAGCTGCGGCCAGTAATACGTCCTGACTCCATCCCGGCGAAGCCACCGGGGCATTTGCAACCGCGCCCCGTTGCGGTGGGCGCATTACCGCAGCCCCGCCGTCCTGCGGTTTGGGTGCTGGGGATTGCTCCGCTTGACCAACTGCGGGGCGATTTCTGGCAGAGTTTCGCTTCTTGGACATGGCTACTTTTTCCGGCAAATCACCAGCGGCACGGGCAGCAGGCGCTCGATGCCGCCGAGATCGCTGGGGAGATTCACAACCCCGTCGCGCAAATCATCGCGCAACTTCAGTGCTTTCGCCCTTGGGTGGGGGAGAAACATCACTGATGATCCGCCGCCATCCATATTCATGGCCGACTGGCACCCAAGATTCAACATGAGTTGCGCAAGCTCGGCCAGCGTGACGCCCACGGAGTGAGGCAGATTTGCGCGCCCATCAACGACGACGAGGACCACGGACCCGTCAGCCTTCACCCCGATGGCGGTTCGTGGGGCGCGGGTATCGTTCCAATCATAGGGAAATCGGGTGGGAGCAACACCGCGTTTCTCGCAATTCATCATCGCCGCCGGCAATTCGGTTCGAGCCAGATTGCTGGTTTCCTCGGCGGAGGGTGTTTCGCGAATGATCAGGGACTGAAACTCCTCGCGTGATTCCCCAAGGGGTACAATCGCGCCATCCGCTACCAGCAGTGGTCCCACGGCAAATGCGTGGCGCAATTCCAAGTCGCGCCGTCCGTCATCCGAGCGAACCTGTGCCTCCGCCGCATGTCGGGGATCGATGGTGCCGCCAAATGCCTCAGAGTCGCCGATGAGCCATCCGTTGGACGGTATTTCGGTGGCCATTTCCTCAAACGTCTCCACGATGGAATCGCCAACGACCACAGACCCAAAAAATAGCGGGCCAAACGTGTTGTCGCGGTATGGCTTGCCGGCCCGCAGGAAAGACGTGGCGGAGGAGGACTCGCCCTCGAACACCAGCACTTCGGAATTCAGTTTGATGCCGGCGCGGGTCGTAATTGCGGCGGAGCCATCGTTTGTCAGATGAAAAGTCGCCCGGCGCATCGTTTTTATTTGGTGGGTGCGGCCGTTCTCCACGAGCAGCGACACAGGGTCGTTCATGGCGCTGTGGAGAGTGGAATACTCTTCGGGGAAATTGAGGAAGAAAGTGGAGTTCGTCGCGCACACAATGTCCCCATCAAAATCCTGGATCTTTCCCGCGGCTTTAAGTCTTTCGGTGTCCTGAACCACCTCCGATAGGTACGCGCAGCCAGCGAACGGGACCACGCGATGGATGCGGATGCAGCCCCCCGCGGTTTCGGCAGGATTGATTCGAAGAGACTCAAAGGTTGGGATGCGATAGGGATCGGAAGTGGGTGCACCCGATGTACCTTGCTCCTCGTGCACACGCCATGCGGCAAACATCTGCGCATTTTCCCGGGTGTAGGCGTCGACAAAACCGGTGCGGTTGAGTTCCGCGACAGCAAGAGCCAGGTCCGACTCGGCCGCGTGGTGGGCCTTGGGATCGAAGCTGTGGGCGACGCGGAACAAATTGCGGCCGCGGTCAAAGTATAATGCACGGGCCTTGGTGAGAATCTCGATATGGTAGCCCACTATGGCCGTGCGGCCGAAGAGACGCCGCCGCAGCGAGACGTAGCGTTCGCGAAACGGTCCGCGGAATTCACCGGCGTTGGCGCGATCCACCGGCAGGAACGCCACGGGAAACGTCACACCGCGCTCGGACCGATGCGCACCAGTGGCCCAGAATGTCTGCCAGAAGGCGTTGGCAATGGCGGCCTGCGACTTCGGATTGCCGCGATCGCATGCGGCGCCGTCCTTTGCCAGTGCGTGGAGCACCAGCGGCCTCACATCGAGCTCGCCTGACGTCAACTTCTCTGCCGCCACCTCCACAACATTGCATGCCAAGCCACCGGACAATTCGCGGCGCATCGGACTGCGCAGCAGCTCCTCCCACTTGTCCCGACGCTTGCTAAAATGCCCGTCCCCATCGCGTAGTACCGTGTCCGACACCACCCAGCATCCGGGCCGTTCGAGTCGCGCCCGCACGGCCCATTCCGTGTCACCCAATTGCTCGGCAGGCACGACGCGCAGCGATTCAATGTAGAGCGGAAACAACGTAACCTTCTCGCGTGCCCACTCGACGGGCAGGTCCCAGTTTTCTGCGGTTTCAGCGTCCACTGTTTTGTCCACCGGGCCGGCAATCTCCCGCAGGAATGCCAGAAACGCATCCAGCTGATCGCGGGTTACATCCGGTGACTCAATCGTCACAGCCTTCAGGCTGAGTATCGGGTCGGGGCTGAGTTCGGGAATGCCAGTCAGTAAATCCATGCTGTGGTTGGGTTCCATTCCTTAGTGTTTGGGCGTGTCTGAGAAAATGGCGGCTTCAAACCGGAAAATACGGTCTGGCAGGCCTGGCACGGGTTGCAGTCCGGCCTTCCGGTAAGTGTGTTCCAGAAACTCACGAGAATCCCAACCGTACTCCGTGGCGACCTGCGGCAGCAGCAGGCCCCGGACGGCGCGGCTGTCGATAAACAGTCCGTGGCGACCCACAACAATTTCCGAAATGTGCGTGATGGGCTCCAATGGCCCGAGCACCGATATCTCGATCTCAAGCTCCTTCAACTCGCGCGGCGTTACCGGTACAAATCGCGGATCCCGGTTTGCCGCCGCGATGGCGTTGTGAATCACCGCCTCCGCGAGCGGATGAGTCGGCTCGATGATTCCGATGCACCCGCGAAGCTCCCCGTGCAGGTGGAGCGAAACAAAGGCTCCCGATGGGTGCTGCATTGCGGCTGTCAAAAGGATGTCCGGGAACTCGCCCAATCGCGGTTCACGCCCGTGGGACTGAAAATACCCGATGGCCAGCCTCGCCAAACGCAGAAGCGCATCCTGTTCCTCTTTCGTTAGCAATCCAACCTGCTGCGGTAAGTTCGCCTCCACCGGGAAATTACCGCGACACAAAGAAGGAATAAATGACACGATCTTCCTGGTCGTCCACGTAGCCATTCACCACCACGTCACCCCGTTTATCGCCATTCAAGTCCTGCACGCGCAGCGACGAGAACTTCGTCGGCGAGGTGCTCAGTTTCTGCTCGGGCTTAGAGGTAAAACCCTTGATGCCGCCCTGGTTCCGGAAGATGGAAATCTCCTCGGCCCCGGATTTCAGCACCAGGTCCGGCTTGCCGTCGCCGTCCATGTCGGTGTTCATCACGATCTGCTGCTGGAACAACTGCCGCGCGCCGTAGATGTCGTAGCTCAGCAGCAGCGATTGGTTGAAGTCGTAAACCTCGTTGAAACGGTTCTTCTTCTTGTCCCACAGGTAAAAGCAAAGCTGCGCGTCGAGGCCGTTGCGTAGATACGCCTTAAGCTGGCTGGACGGTGACGACGCCTGGAAATCCAGGTGGATCAGCGCGATGTCGATGCAGCCATCGCCGTTCACGTCGCCCAGCGGTAGCAGGTCGCTGTAGGTCAGGTCGCGGGTCTTTAGCACGAAACTCGGTTCCTTGGGAAACGTGCGGTCGGGCTTCCCGAGAAAGACGGAAACGTCGGTTCGGGGATTCGTCTTTGACGGCATTGTCTGAACGGAGAAGGTGTCGAGGATTCCGTCCGCATTGAAATCCACAAGGTTTGGCGCGGCCACAAGGTGGCGGCTCTGCACGCCATAACTTGTCGCGATCTGGTCGAACACGTCGCTCTGTGTTCCGTCGAAACCGCCGGCCTCATTCTGGTAAAACACCCGCGACTTTGTCAGCAAATCCAGCCGCCCGTCGAGGTTGTAGTCCGTGACGAGAAACGCATCGCTGTAAGACTCCGTCCCGAACTGTAATCCGTACCAGCGGTCCAGCCGCGGTGTGGTCTGCACGAGGCTGACCGGGTCGCTCTCGCCGAGAAAGGACGCCCCAAGGATCGTTGGCTCGCCGCGCATGGCGGTGCGCTGGGCTGATTGCTGGGGCAGATAAACTTTTCCTGCCTGGGCAAACCGACCTTCCGCGCCGGGTTTGTAGATCTCAAGCTGGTCACTGTTCGGCAGCAGAATGTCGGTGCGTCCGTTGCGGTCAAAATCGAGGGCCGCATCGAGAAACTCCAGATAGGGGCCAGCCGTCAGGTCGAACGGTCGCTGAATCAGCGACTTTGGCTCGACCGGCTCGTTCGTCTGCCCGGTCATTTGGGCCATGGTCAGGTAATCCACGCCGTTGGGGCCCACCAGCAGCAACTGTGTGCCCTTGGCGCTTACCACCTTTCCCGCGGCCACGGCTGCGTATTCCTTGGGAATCGGATTCCCTGAGCCGATCTCCACGTCGGGTGCGGTCGGGAAGGTGGAATCCGCCTTCTGCAGAAAGATCAGAATGCGCCGCTGGAACACCACGAGCACATCGAACCTGCCGTCGCCGTCGAAATCATAATCAGTGCGCAGGGCCGAAGTAGACGCCGGCAGATTGATGGCCGAACGCACAAACTCCGCCCGCGGCTGCAAACCGGAAATCAGCAGCAGCGGGATGGCCAGCAGCAGGCATCGCGTCTTTGGACTCATGATAATTTGTCCGAATCTTGTGCGCGTCACGTTGCATGGCAACAAGTTTTGATGAAGCCAATTTTCCCTTTTGGGGAAAAACAGGGTCCTAAGAATTCCCCCGGACCTTGCCCGGCGTGGCGTTGGTGAAAGTCGAGAAGAATCTGTCACTGAGATGTCGATTTTGTGGTTGTGTTTTGCCTGTCCCGGCGCGGGGATGCCAAACCGTAAGGTTGAGGTTCTGGATGTTCCTTTCGCAGTGTCACTTTCCCGGTTTTCGCGGAGGCCTCATCGCCGCAACGGGGGACGGACATTTCCTGCGAATCGCGCTGGCACCCTTGATTTTACAGGCGATGGCAAGATTTTCGCCCGTTTGGAAAAATATTCCGCGGGTGACGATTTAGTTATCGCGCCCGGATGTTATCCGCAGTCCGTTCCTGTTGGTTTTTTGCTGAAAAGTTCCCCGCGAAGTGTTCCCGGCGGCGCATCGAAACGGTCGGTTCGCCCAATACTTTTTTCGTGTAGAGACACACGGCTTCTGTCCGGTGGAAACGCTGGTCCACCCGGCAGGTTGCCCCGGCGAGGTGTGAGTGCTTCGCTTTTCATCAAGATAAACTTTCGGCAAAGGTTGGGGTTGTGGAGGAATCGGTAGACCAGGGAACGTGGGAAAAGGCTCTTGCCCGGTTGAAGGGCACGATCGACGAAGAGAGCTATTCCACGTGGTTGCGTCCCGCCAAATTCGATGGCGTCCGGGATAACTGCATCCACCTCACTGTGCCCAGCCTTTTTTACAAGAACTGGCTCCAGGCGAACTATAAGGACAAGATCGTGCGGGCCCTGCGCCAGGTCACGGATCGCGACCTGGAACTGGATTTCCAGATTGCGCCGCAGGGGGACCTGGAGGTCCAGGTCGGCACCGACAGCGCGGCCCTTGGCGGCATTGCGGCCGAGCGGCTGGCCCAGCGCGCCACCGAGGCGCCCCGCTCCAGCCTGCTGAATACCCACTATACCTTTGACCAGTTTGTGGTCGGCGAGAGCAACCGTTTCGCCCATGCCGCCTGCCGCCAGGTGGCTGACCCGGCTTCGAAGTCCTACAATCCGCTCTTCATCTACGGCGGCGTCGGGTTGGGCAAGACCCACCTGATGCATGCCATCGGGCACCAGTTCGTGGCTGCCAGCCAGAACCTGCGCGTGCTGTACGTCAGCAGCGAGCAGTTCATGAACTCGTTCATCGAGTCCATCTCGCAAGGCAAGCAGTTCGAATTCCGGGATTTTTACCGCAGTGTTGACCTCCTGATGATTGATGATGTTCAGTTCTTCAGCGGGAAGGAACGCACCCAGACCGAGTTCTTCCACACGTTCAACGCGCTCTACGATGCGGGCAAGAAGATCGTCGTCTCCAGCGACCGGCCGCCCCGCGACCTTACCACGCTTGAGGACCGACTGCGCACGCGATTTTCGTGGGGCCTCGTGGTGGACATCCAGGCGCCGGACCTTGAAACGCGCCTTGCCATTTTGCGCAAGAAGGCCCTGGCGGACAAGAGCGACGTCCCCGGCGAGGTCATGACCTACATCGCCGAGCGTGTTACGAGCAACATCCGCGAACTTGAGGGTGTTCTCATCCGTCTCAAGGCCTACTCGGTGCTCCACAAGGTTCCGATCAGCCTCGAACTGGCCCGGGAGGTTCTCGGTGGGCTGCTCCAGGCGGAACAGCCCAAGGATATTTCCCTGGACGAGATCATGGAGGAGGTCTGCGCGTACTTCGAACTGAAGCGTAGTGACCTTACCGGCACGAACCGTCAGAAGAAATACTCCGCGCCGCGGCACATTGCGCAGTACCTGTCGCGCAAGCTGACGAGCCTGTCGTATCCTGAGATCGCCGATAAGTTCGGCGGCCGCGACCACACCAGCGTGATGCACGCGGTGCGGAAGGTGGAGGACGATATGCGCGACGACGAGAACATCAAGAACCTCGTCGCTTTCCTTGCCAAGCGCATCCGCGGCAACCGGGAAAGCGCCGGGCAGTAGCTACCAACCCGGGAGCGCGGGCGGTTCGCCCGCTGTTTTTAACCTCAAGCCAGGAGCGCGTGCGCTCACACGCTCATTTTGCCTTTGGTCCGTTCTCTGCACAAATCCGCAAAACCAATGGAAGCATCTCTTCAATTCAGAATCTAGAATTCAAAATTCAGAATTGGCGCCTTACGGCCTCCCCGTAATCACCCCGCCAAAGAATGACCCGAAGCCGAGCACTTTCTCGCAGGACGGACAGGAGTAGAGGACTTCCTTCTTGAGCAGTCCCTTGACCTCCCGCCTGACCTCGGTCTTCGAGTTTGCCGGGTTCGCATTCAGTGTAACTTCAGTCCCGCAATGAGGACACTTTGCCATGTTCATGCGCTCCAATCCATCAAAGATATTGGAGTTGCGGGGGGACAGCTCCAAGCCGAATCACACAGCCAAACTGCTACATGCTCATTACAAACGAGCTGGGTTTTCCATGTTTCGCTGCTATTACCGATAAGAATCCGCCGCAAAATGAGACACCAGGCGGCACTTGTCGCATCTAAAATGAAAATGCTGAAATGGCTCATCCCCATTGGAAACTGGTTCCTGCCTTAGCCACGCCCCCTTGCATACAGGACAAAGGCGCCGTTCCTCTGTCCGCCTGCGCCCATAGTACTTCATAACATAGTAGTAGGTCGGAATTCCGGTTGCGGCTTCCACCCGTGCGCAGAGTTCTCGCCCCTTTCTTGATAGCGCGCTTGTGGGATTCACCATTTGGTGATAAGCTGGCATCTCGAGTTCGCCCGGTCCCAGCCAAATTCTGTCGTGGTCAGCATAGTCGCCCGACCAGCAGTACAAATCCTCCCGATCTGAGTCCGAGAGTGGCAGCAAGTATACCGGAACAGGGTCACCGTTTCGGCCATCGCAGATGCAGGATTCGTCGTCGTACGCATGGGTGAAGCAGTAAAGAAACGGCGCTGTTTTCCAGGAACTGAACCGCTGCTGGGGCGAAGTCTCCAGTAATTCCCAAACAGGTTGACCCTTCAACTGCTTCAGGAGCTCCGAGTAACGCGCCGCCGCGTATTTTGAATTGAACTTTGGCTTAACGGAATCCGGACGGGCTAAATGGCAGAAGGCGACCAGTCCAGCCTTGGTGCGGGCAAGAAAGTACTCCCCGCAAATCTGCCCGTTCCGCAGGAGGGCAACCAGATACTCCACCGCAAGGCGCTCCACCTCGTCAAAGTTGGTACGCTTGGCTGGAATGAAAGTGACTTTTGCCAGAAGCATGAACGAGATACCCCATTGTGACGCTGATTTCTCAACCGCTAATTGGGTCTCAGCCGCGTCCCGTCGGTTTGCCACTCCCTAAACTCGGACTCTCCTCCCCGGAGGCCTTGGCAACCCGTGACCAGAAGGCGCGAATCGTCTGGTCCTGCTCCGAGGTTCTTGCGATAAAATCGGCATAGGACTCGAACTCGCTGCGGCGCGCGTCGAATTCCGCCATAAGCTTGCGCTGGATGGCGTTCTTCATCTCGATGCAATCAAATGTTTTTTTCTTCATCGCCACCGCACACCTCCATCGGGCTCAGGCTTGTCATTGCCTTGTATCCCATACTGCCATTCACGCTTGGAAATGCAGGGAGGGCCTGCGTGAAACCAATGTGTCCGCTGGTCAGGAACCCCGGTTCAGCCGGTACTTCCTCACGATCAGGTGTCCCTTACCCTTCCCTTGCGGCGGGCTAATGCACTTCTCGATCGTGACCTTATAAATCTGATTGTCGTTTGGGACAATCGGGTTGAGCGGCTTGATTGATTTTGTCCCACCGAGCCGTCCCTGCAGGGCATCCATTATGGCCTTCAGGCGATTGTCCACGTCGTGCTTTCCGATCGCTGACTCGGGCATGTACAGCTTGATGTTAAGCTCGATAAGGTCATTGGAGCGAATATCAATTCCACCAGCTACCTTTGCCAGCTCCAGGCTTATTGCCCGCCTCCAGACAAGTCGTTTGCCTTCGTATATCGGCAGGCGAACCTTGAACGATTGTCGTTTCTTCGCCATGTTACCGGCGACTTCCGTCGAAATCAGGGATGGGCATCCCTCAGCCCGGTGTTCCCGACTGCAAGTAATAGATCATTCGCCAAACTTTGCCGATTTCGCCGGCCACGAGGGCCTCAAAGGTCGAGCGATCACCAAACTCTTCCAGTGGTTCTTTCAGCCAGCTCTTCAATTTGGTTCCCGGGATAACATCCAGCAGCTCGTCGGCCAGATTCTTGAGTTCGCGGTAGCGAGCCAACTCACCGTCTTCCAGCCGGGTCTCGCCCGACTCCAGCCGCTGAAGGGTGCGCGCGCTAAGGTGCATCAGACTGGCCATCTCGCCCTGGGACAACCCGAGCTTCTGGCGCAGTTCCAATACTCGGTTTGAAACGGAAGTATTGACCAATGTCTTACGGGCGGTTGTGGAGCGCGGGCTCTTTAACGAGAACTCCTCAAAATGACTTTGCCGGCCAGTCTTCTTTGGACGAACCGCAACCTTCGACATTTCCGCAATCTCCAATCCCAAATCTTTAAAGCAATGTTAGGGCAATCGCCGCGCAAACGTCAAGTCTATTGGCACGCCAATTGTCGTGACATAAGTTATGCCGGAACTGCAGTCCCTATTCAATGCCGCGCAAAACCTTCAGGGCAGAATCCGGAATCTGATCGCGGAATAGGGCAATATTTGCGTCTTTTTCCATCAGGGCTGTTGGCACCATCAGGGCTTTTACACCCGCCGCCAATGCGGCCCTGCCGATGGCCTGACAGAGGGATTCAAATCCTTGGTCATTGGCCAATCGCCAGTTCTCTCCCTGCAAATCCTGCCGGGATACGCCGAGGCGCTTCTGGATATCGGGGCGGGTCAAGTCGAGTGCCCAGACTGGTCCCACCTCCAACGCCATAATGACCAAGGGGCAGATTTCCCAAGGTTGAACCTTTCGCAGGCGGTAGTTTTCAAGGGCCTCCGCCACGGCAAGCAGTGCAGTCGTAGAAGCATAAATCATCGGTGCCACTCCAGGCCGGGTAAAACGTCCTCCGTACTGTGCGGCTCCAGCACCACTCAAGAAATCATTCCGTTTGGCATACGTGTGCCGACAGCAACGATAAGCGTATCCCGTCCACGGAAGGGCCGAATCACCCTTCGTGAGGTCGCTAATTGCACTTTCCAGCTCAGGGAAACGCGGATGATCTTTTAGAACCTTCTCCATTTTGCCGTGCTACCCCTTGCTCCATCTTCACTAGCATCACAAGTATCACCTAAACTGGCTTTTTACCAATCCAAACTCAAGGTCCAAGCGGCAGCAATATGCTATTTCGTCCTGAGTTCCCATTCTTTCTTCGTCGAGTTCACCGCCATTCGCCGAATCAAATCCTTCAGCGGTCCGCAGTCAAAATTGGACCTGACCGGGAACCGCATCGGTTTCCCATCCCGCGGGACGATCACAAGGCACGTCACCTGTTCCCAATTGAGCGCAAGGTAATAATCGGAAATGTCCGACCACCGGACCTGCGCACGGCGCCAGATGGTCCGAAATGCAAGGCTCTCTGCAGACACTTCAACCCGAAAACTGTTAAAGTAAATGTGGGCTGCAATCAGGATGGTGGACAGTATCAGCAAGCTGAGCAGAGGGGCTGTGGTCTTTGGACTCCAGCCAAGTTCAAGGTATTTCGAGATGACTATGGGGGTCAGGCCTGTCACCCAAACAGTGAGACCTATTAGCGGGACCTTTGTGTTTGCGACCCACGGGTGAATGATCAATGGGGGAGCTCCAGTGTGAGGAAGCGCCAATGGGGTCGGCACATTCAAATGCGGAGTCATGAGTGTAACGGTCTGCTCTAGTGCCGCGAAGTTTTCGATTTTGCTCGAAATATCGAAAGCCCCGTCGGGAGTCTCAATTCGCATTTGCTTGGTCTTTGTGCCCCAAATAGTTGAGGGGGGTGACTCCCGGGAAACTACCGATCCCCATTTTGCAGTCACGTGTCTGCCGAGGGCCTCAAATTCGATTCCGGTCTCTGTTGCCAATAGTTTGTGAGACCTACGCCTGCGGTAATCGAGAAGTTCGACAAGTATAAGCGTAAGAAATAGCGCCGGAAAAAGTAGAAACATTATGCTGACGACCCCGCAAATCGCGTATCCATGCCAGGTTTCGAAACTCATACCGGACATAAGGAAGCTGACCCAAAGTATCCCGCCAAGGATCACAAGGAGCGAGAAAAGGATCAGTCCCCACTGCTCCATTGGACCCATGTGATAGTGAAATCTGCGGGGCCAGGGATCCTTCGGTCTGCCGCCAAGTGCGCCCCAGGGTTTGCTGCCCAAGTGGGCGCAGTTTGCAATGACGGCGGATTCCAACGCTTTAGTTTGGTCTCGGCGACGCGGGATGCGAATGCTTCTCTGCGCAAGTTGAATCACACAGGCGCCGGAGTGGAGCCCATCTAGATAGTAATCCTTTACGTCGCTCCATGAGAAGGTTTGCCGGCCGCGAAAATCGCGAATCGCGATGCCCGTTGAATTGGCTTCGATTCGACCCCAGAAGTAGAGTGTCAGAAAGACAAGGGCCAGAACAACGAAAACGGCCAGTGCGATGGCCGTCGTTACTGGATCGTCGGTACTTACCCCTTCCGGGTCAAATTGCCGAGGTAGCCACAACGCCGCCGCGAAACCCCCGAAAGTGACAACACCGGCCAACCCCCACCACCAGTGATGAAGGACAACCCGGTCCGCTTTGTCAGGAATGGGTTGGCGCACTTACTGGCTTCCCCATGGGGAATAGGGGACAATTACCACTCGCGCCCCCAACAGTTTCCCAATTGTTCGCGTAAAGCCGGGGCTCCAACCAACCGGATTCAGTGGGATGTATTGACCTGATGGCTTCCATCGGACGGTTGTTCCAGTAATCTTTCCTCGAAAGACACTGACAACTGCCTCCATCCTGCCTTCGGAGACAGTTTGGCAAATGGATACAACGTCATGGGCAGGCGTCTCACCGGACTCATGATAAGCGACGAAGTAATCCTGACCTTTCGGGTTGCAGTTGAGTGAAAGCATATTGGAGATCTGCCCCCATTTGCCCAGGGAAATTCCCCATCTGTTTGTCCTGCAAAGGTGTACTTCCATGGAACAGGCATTCTGACTGTGGGGACAAATCCGGTGAGCTAAGACCAGCCCCTTGTGACTGTCGTCGGCATACTCTTCGGTGACATCTGAAATTGTTGCCATCGATGCGACGGATTTCAGCCAATTCCCGTATGGCGTCTCTGGTACGAGCACCCAGCCTCACGACGCCTCCTGGCAATTGATCATCCACGGCGTCCCAAACTGATCCACCAGCATTCCAAACCGCAGGGCCCAGAAGGTTTGCCCAATGGGCATCGTCACTTTGCCATCTTTGGCCAGCGCCTCAAAGATGCGCTCGGCTTCCTGCGGGCTCTCAATGTTGATGTTTACGGAGAATCCCTGCGGCGGGGCAAAGCGACCTGGCGGCGCATCCGACGCCATGAGAAACTGGTCGCCGATCTTGAGTTTCGCGTGGAGAACCTTCCCCAACCACTCCGCCGGCACCTGCTCCGCCGCAGGCGTCCCCTCGTGCGGGAGCATAGCCACAATTGTCCCCCCGAGGATCTCCGCATAGTACGTAAACGCCGCCTCACAGTTTCCATTGAAGAACAGATACGGATTGATTTGCAAACCTCCCCCTTTGCCTTCTCGTGCGGCGGTATCTTTCGATTCGAATGACATTAATGCTCCCTTTTGTCCATTAGGATTAAGTCTCGTCGATGTCGCCCCCACACAAATGGGACCGCCCGCGAAATGACAACTCGATTCTGCAGTGCCTCCTCTTTTCTCTCCGTTCTCCGCGCTGCGGTTCAACCCCTTCGCCCCCCAATTCAGGAGTCAGCATTGAGAATTCAGAATTGCATTTCAGCGTCCCGAAGGGGTTCCAAGGGGTTGTAAGGGAATAGACAAACCATTTCCGACATGTTAGGCCTTGTCCTGATGATTGCCGATAATTCACAATCCTTCGAATCCCATCATGTGGCAGGGGTTCGCGGAACATGACCTATTAAACTGCAAGTTGAACCGGTTAAAGCGCATAATTCGCGTATTTTTGCCCCTATTTTTTCGCGGTGTACTACGTTGATTCTAAATGCCTTACAGGGAAACTGTCCTTAAATCAGAAAATAATCACCCCCCCCTCCCCCCCCACGGGGCAGCAAGAAAGGAGATCTGTCCTGAGTCAGAAGTCTCGGCCGTTTCGGGCACGGGTCTTGCCCATTCAACACCATGGCAAAGCTGGGAAAAGGACCGCTTTCCCCCGCGATTTTAACCCTGCGGAGCCATGTAAATTAAAAAGGGTCAGCATTTTGTGCTTGAACCCGACCCAAAGGTCTATAAGGGACGTAGCCATGATGAAACGTTGGATTTACGCAAGTCGCAACCGTGGTTTTACATTTATCGAGATCATGCTGGTGGTGGTGATCATCGGCATCCTGATGGCCGTCATCGTGCCGCGCATGAGCGGGCGCACCCGTGGTGCCCAGGCGAGCGCTGCGAAGATGTCCATCAAGGGTATCAGCACGGCGCTGGGGTCGTTTGAAGTGAAGGCGGGCCGTTTCCCGACGTCGCAGGAGGGTTTGCAGGCGTTGGTAACCAAGCCGAACGGTCTGAACGACGATGAGTGGGACGGGCCGTACCTTAGCGAATTGCCCAAGGACCCCTGGAAAGAGGAATTCATCTACAAGTCGCCAGGCGAGCGGAACAAGGACTTTGATCTGGTGAGCAAGGGTCCGAACAAAACTGAGGGCGACGATGATGACATCGGCAACTATTCCAAGGATGCCCCCGCGGCCGGCGACGCTGGCAACTAGCTTCCGCGCAGCTGCGAGTCGAGTTTCGAGCCCGGTTTCCCCCAATGGGGGACCGGGCTTTTTTTGCGCTTTTGCTTGCGCTGGGTTTCTTGGGCCCCGATGTTGCGCGGTTGAGAATTCAGAACACGACAGGATGCGAAGTTGAGCCCGATACACCCGACCGCGATCGTTGATCCCGCTGCGCAGATTGACCCCAGTGTGGAGATTGGCCCCCATGTGATTATCGAGGGGCCGGTGAAGATCGGGCCGCGAACGCGGGTGATGGCGAACAGCTACCTGTGTGGGGACACCCAGATCGGGGCGGACAACCTGCTGCACATCGGGGTGGTGATCGGGGCCGAGCCGCAGCACCTGAGCTACAAGGGCGAGCCGAGCGGCGTGCGCATCGGGGATCGCAACGTGTTTCGCGAGTATGTCACGATTCACCGCGCCTACCATGCGGGCCACTTCACAACGGTTGGGGACGGGAATTTCATCATGGCGAATTGCCACATTGGCCATGATTGCACGCTGGGCAATGATAACGTGATGGCGAACGGTTCGCTGCTGGGCGGTCATGTGATCATCGAGAACCGGGTTGTCATGTCGGGCAATGTGGGCGTGCACCAGTTCGCGCGGATCGGGCAGTTGAGCATGATCGGCGGCCTGGCAAGGATTTCCAAGGATATTCCGCCGTTCATGCTGGTGGGGGATGATTCGGCGATTTGCGGCCTGAACACCATTGGGCTTCGCCGCGGCGGTTTCGACGCGGAGACGCGGGAGAAGATTAAGCAGGCGTACAAGATTCTCTATCGTTCGAATCTCAATGTGCCGGTGGCGGTGGCGCGCATCGAGGAGGAGCTGGCGGATTGCAAGCCGGTCATGGAATTGGTGGAATTCATTCGCAAATCCCCCCGGGGCATCAGCCGCCACACCCGCCATGAGCAGGAATAGGCGACCCAGGGACACGAGAAATCCCCCGGCGTCCGGCGCCGCGACGGAGACCTCCGGTGCGGCGCCGGTCCCGTTTGAAATACCCGCATGGTCTGCGTATCTCCTTGCGGCGCTGGCCGCGCTGGCGGTTTACATTCCCTTTCTGCCGAAAATGACGGGTCAGTATCTGGGCCACCCGCTGACGGACATGAACAGTCAGTACCGGCACTATATCGCGTTTGCGGTGCAGAGCCTGGCGCGTGGTGAGGTGCCGCTGTGGAACCCTTATGTGTTCTGCGGAACGCCGTTCCTGCCGAGCACCATGGCGACGCTTTTTTATCCTGTGAATCTGCCATTCCTAATGCTGCTGCCGCAGCCGGTGTCGGTGAACATCTGCATCATGGTACACGCAGCGCTGCTGGGTGCGTTTACGGTGCATTACGCGCGTGGCCGCGCGCTGGGCAATGTGGCGGCGCTGTTTGCGGGGGTCTGCGCGGGGCTTTGCGCGGTGATTCCGTGCCGCGTCTTTGCGGGTCATTTCACGATTGTGACGACGGTGGTTTGGTTTCCGCTGCTGCTGTGCTTCCAGGAACGGATGTTTCGTGAGGGTTGGCGTTGGGTCGCGCCGCTGGGCATCGTTGCGGCGTTGGCTGTGCTTGGCGGGCACACGCAGTATGTGTTCTACGCGGGGTTGCTGATGGGTGCGAACCTCCTGCTGTGGATGCTCCTGGAGATTTCTGCGGGGCGCGGCAGGTGGTTCGTGGACCAGATGAAGTGGCATCTGGCCGCGGCGGCGCTGGCGGCGCTGCTGGCCGGCGTGGAACTCGTGCACCTGCTGGACGTGTTTCGCTACAGCGCCCGCGGGGGCATTCGCGACGAGGGGTGGTTGCGATTCTTCTCCATGCCTTTTGAGAACTTCGCGTCGCTGCTGGCGCCGAACTTCATTGGAGCAGGTCTGCAGTATTGGGGCCGTTGGTATGCGTGGGAAACGTGCTTCTATATTGGCGTTCCGGCGCTGGGCTTCCTGCTGCTGGCCTTGGCGCGGGAGTTGGGCCATCGGCGGACGTCGCCGCTCATGGTGCTGTTTCTGCTCAGTGTGTTTCTGTCGTGCGCAGGCCTGATTCCGGGGGTGCGCAATATTGTTGGACTTGTTCCGGGGTGGGCCGTGTTCCGTGGGCACGCGAAGATCCTGGGGCCCGCGATGATTATCGGAGCGGTGATCGCGGCGCATGGCTTCGACGCGGCGTTGCGGGATGCCACCGGCAAGGTTGCGGCTCTCGCGGGCAAGATTCTAGGGGGTTTGACCGTTGTCGTGGTGATCTGGTTGGTGATGTCTGATACGATCGTCCATGCCTATCTGGTCGCAGCGATGCGGCGGATGGATTCCTACAGTTCCATCGATCCTATGAAGCCCGCCAATGTGGCGTTTGCGGAGCGGATCGCCAGGGCGGCGCTTTTCACGGCGGTGGGACTGTTCATCCTTTCGGCTTTGCTCTGCTTTTGCCGGAAACCGTTCGGCGCAAAGTGGTGGAGCGTCGGAATGCTTGTGCTTCTGGCGAGCGATCTTGGCTACTTTGCCTTCCTGTGGGCGAATGTGTCGTTCCCGGCGCAGTTCCATCGCACGCCGCCCTCGGTGGCGGATTTTTTCCGGAGTACGGAGGGCAAGGGGCGCGTGGAGATGCCGGCCATGGACATGATGTGCGAGGCCATGACCATTCCTGCGGATTCGGCGTCGGGACATGAGATCAACATCACCAAGTATTACGATACCTTCATTTGCGCGCTGAGGGGCGTCAATCGCGGCGCGCCCTCGCTAAAGGTGGATATTCCGCAGGATCGTCCGTGGCTGGACGCCGCGAACCTGAAGTACGTTTACCTGGGCGATCCAGCGCCGGCGGAGGTCAGGGCTGCGTGGCCTGGTGTGAAGCCGGCGGCGCAGGTGAAGGATGGGACGATTTTCGAGCGACCCAGCGCCATGCCGCGCGCGTGGGTTGTGGGCAAGGCGACCTGGGTTCCCGACAACGAGGACGCGATTCTCGACGCGATGATCGGCGGCGTGGATATTCGCAAGAGCGTGCTGCTGGCCGGCTCGGAAGTCCAGCAGCAGGAGTCCTCCACAGCCGAGGCGGTGGCGGCGGAGGTCGCCTACAAGGGTGCGGGCCGGGCCGAGATCACCGCGCCTGCGGACGGGTGGCTGGTGCTGGCGGACGGTTTCAGCCCGGCATGGAAGGCCACGGTGAATGGCCGTCCGGCCAAGGTTTGGCGGGCCAACGGGGCTTTTCGGGCGGTTGAGGTGGCAAAGGGAGACCCGGTGGTGTTTGTGCTTTCCAGCGCGGCTTTCTGGATTGGCGCGGGGCTGTCGGGGGCGGGTTTGCTGCTGTCGGGGTTGCTATTTGTGCGCCGGAAAGCGGCCTGAGGGTGCCTTTTTGGGGGACGCAGGGCTGTCGGATTTGCTTGCGCCGGGGCTTTTGAACAAACGAATGAGATGGTCGCTGGGCTATAGTTGGGCCTTTGCGGCGCGGGGTTGGGGTAATCGGCCCGCGTAAATTATGATGTTTGGACGGTTCGCGTATCCATGGCAAAGATGACAAAGCAGGAACTTCAGCACGACGATCTCGAGGACATCGGCGAGGCCATTGCCGGCTGGTACCGGAAGAATTCCACGTGGGTGACCAGCGTGCTGTTTGTGGCCCTGGCGGCGTTTATCGGGTGGAAGGTGTACGATAAGCTGCACCATGACAAGCTGGCTGTGGTGAGCGCCGAGTATGGGAAGATGCTGGAGAACTTCAACCGTGCTGTGATCGAGAAGGATCCGGCCAAGCGCAAGGAACTGTTTGCGACGGCGGCCACGGACGCGCAGCGAATCGCGAAGGATTATGCCAACCTGCCACTGGGGACCGAGGCCTACCTGATGGAGGGGAATGCGTATTATACGCAGGCGCTGACGAGCGAATCCCGCGGTGAGGATACGCAGCAGCTCTACAAGAAGGCCATTGAAGCCTTTGACAGATACACCGTCCTGGTCAAGACGCCGGAGGAAAAGGCCGTGGGCCAGCTTGCCATTGCGAACGCGAACGAGAGCCTGGGATTCATCACATCGAAGGACCTGACCGTGGCCAAGAACGCGCTGGATAACTATACGGCTGTCATTAAGGCGGTGCCGGGAACGGCGATCGCCGCCGAGGCCCAGCTGGGCAAGGCACGACTGCTGCAGGCGCAGGTGGGCAAGGAAGCCGAGGCGCTGGCCGAACTGGGCAAGGTGGCCGCCGAGCGCAAGGTGCCCGAGGTGAAGGATGACGCGGCCCTCAAGAGCGTGCGCGATGACAAGGGCCTGGAAGTGGATGTGGCGGAAGCGAAGGATATCAAAACGTTCGCCGATTTCAGCTATGCCTACCAGGCCAGGAAGGCCGCGGAAAGTATCAAGAGCGCGGTTCCCCAGTAGCATTTCGCGCGGTGCCTTCCGCGCCGGAATAGCGGGGGTTAGTGCGGACGTAGGGAGGGGGCGTTCAGTCGGTGGAGCTTGGTCTCCATTTCCCTGTCATCGGGGGCGGTTTTCAGGTATTCGTTAAGCAGGCGGACCGCGGCTTCCCGATGGCCTGACTCGACGGCTGCGTCGGCGTAGTTCCTGAGCGAGTCCTTTCCAAAATCGGGGTTTCTCCGGGCTGCGGATTCGTACGCCTTGTAGGCGTCCTCATGGCGGCCCAGCAGGTAATAGGCCGTGGCAAGGTTGGCCTCCGCCGCGACGTTTGTGGGGGCGAGCTGCAGGGCTCGCTCGAAACAGGGAATGCTGTCGGTTGTCTTTCCGTCCGCGGCGAGGGCAAATCCAAGGGTATTGTGGGCTGTGCTGAAATCGGGTTCGAGTTCAATCCATTTCCTGGCAGCCTGTTGGGCTTCGGCAAGGCGTGAGGTTCGTCGCAGGGATGTTGTAAGCAGGGGATAGGTCTCGCGATTGTCGGGTGCGACACGCAGGGATTGCTGAAACGCTTCGATGGCGGCCTGGTCGCGGCTGGCATTTCGCAGGGAGAATCCTGTCCGGTTGAGAGTTTCGGAAATCAGGTATCGGTGCGCCGGCAGAGTCAGGGGCAGGGCCAGTGCCCAGAGCATCAGGGCTATTGGGATGATCGAGGTACTACTGGCGGTGTGGGCCGGGCGGCGGAAGTTGTTGTGGGTCTGGGTTCCGACGAGGGCACCTGCGAGAGTCCAGAAAAGCAGGGAGGAAGCCGGATTGTTCAGCGGGAAATCGATCAGGCAGTAAAGGCAGGTGGCGAACACCGCGGAAATTGCGCCGAGATGTGCCATGTTGCCCGACCGAATGGATCGCCAAGCCGCGAGGCCGACGCATGCCAGCGCGGCGAGAAGCAGAATCAAACCGGGCAGGCCCAGCTCGGCGGCGATGTCGAGGTAGTCATTGTGGGCGCGGTTGACGCGTTCGGAGGCAAAAGCGCCGGTCTGCTGCTGCAGCAGTGATTCGCTCGCATAGGCCATGATCCCGACATCGTAGTTTCCGATGCCTGTTCCCAGCATCGGACGGTCGGCGATCATGCGGGCGGTGTCCCGCCAGATTAACTCGCGATAGCGGGCTGTCGAAGTTTCACCCTGTGGTGGGGATTGAAGGAAACGTTGGGCGGTGCCGGACACAAACGACCCCGCGATGACGGCTGCAATTGCCAATCCTGAGATCAGCAAGGGACGAAGCCGGACGGGGCGTTTGGCGAGCGGGAAGGCAATTCCAAGAACGGAGAGTCCGATAAGCAGCGTCAACACTCCACCGCGGCTTTGTGTCAGCAGAAGAAACGCGCTGCCTGTCACGGCGCCAATGAGCAGTAACCACCGGATTTGCCCGGCGGACGAAAGGGCCGCGCCGACAATCAGGAGCAATGCGGGAACCAGAAAATGCGCGGCGAAGTTTCCGTTCCCGAATGTGGAAGCCGGGAAATTGGGGATTAGTTCAAAGGTAGTTGAGGGGCTCCTGTGAAAAAGGTTAAGCGGCTCGATTCCAGCTCTTTGCAGAAATGCATAGATGGCACATATGGTCGTAACGAGGGATACCCAAACGGCTGCACGCCGAAAATCAAAACCACGCTGCGAGGAAGTCATCAGGGCCAGAAATGCGACTGCTGTGTTGCCGGCAACCATGAGCCAACCCTTGTGAGCCTCAAACTTGTTAGTGGCCCAAATGGTGGAGACACCGGCCCAAAACAGCAATAGTGCCAGGAGCATCGCAAAGGTGAGGGCGTTCCTGGATAGGTGCCCGTCCATGGCTCGGCGCGCGAGGAGCAACGCGACGGGAGGAAGCATTGTGGCCTGGACCGCAGCCCAGCCGAGTTTGGGATCGGACCAGGCGAACAAGTACTGTAGGGAGAAGCCCAGTACCGTAACGCTGATGGCCGTCATTAGGGCAAGTTCCACGAATTTGGCGGTGATTTCCGCGGACGGACTCGGACGGTTTTTGTTGGGGCGGCGGCTCATGGTGTTTTCCATTGCAGTTTGGGTTCCGCGAAGTGCAATCATCAACGTTTTCGTGCCGAATTCAGGCCTGCGATTCGCGGGCAAATCCAGCGCGAATTCGCACGGCCAACGGGAGTAAGGTTTAGAGAACCCCGGTTTCGAAAGGTTTCATCACCGAGGCGGGGAATCACAGCGGAGGAAGCAATGGCAGACAAGACGCAGAAGTACGATGACAACGCCCCTGGCGCATATTACGTGGACAACACATGCATTGACTGCGACGCCTGCCGCCAGATTGCGCCGGACAACTTCCAGCGCAATGAGGAGGGCGGCTATTCCTATCTTTTCAAGCAGCCGGAGAATGATCAGGAAACCCAGCTTTGCAAGGAAGCCATGGAGGGGTGCCCGGTCGAGGCCATTGGCAGCGACGGGGAATAGCGTCCCAGCTTTCACTTTCTAAAATGACGGATTTTGACAGTACGCCCCCTCGAGGAGGGGGCGTTTTCATTTGTCGGGCCTGCGAGTTGCGTAGGGTTTTGGCAAACAGCATTTAAGGAGCCGCAGTGACCGGAAAACTGGCATATGAAATGACAATGGGGCTTTTTGCGGGGCTTATTGCCCTGGCCGGAGGGGCCACGGAAGCCAAGTCGGCGGCTGGGGCCCCTGAATTGCTTGCCCCGCCGGTGGAAGGGCCGCTGGTGGCGGCCAAGCCCGACGAGGGAATGGACCGCGTGCAGGTCATCATGGCCCGAAAGATCTCCGGGCTGAACTCCGTGACGTGTGATATCGAGATGTCGCGAAAGCGCAAGAACCGATACAAGCGGAAGGTGTACACGGGCCCGGTGGAAATCGTGCGCCAGCAGGGGGCCCGGCTTGCCCAGACGCGAAACGGAAAAACGGACGAGTACGTGGTCAACAACGATACCATCTGGTCCATTGACCACAATGAGAAGGAAGCCCAGTTCATCCCGGCAAGCGTGCCCATTGTGGGCGCGTATTTAAAGGAGGCCATGGAATTCAATATTTTTGCTGCCATGGATCAGGACACTTTGAAACTGCGTGGTTCGCAGACCCTGGACAAGGAACCGTGCTGGGTCATTGATGGGAAATCTCCCAAGAAACTCTCCACGGTGGGCGTGCCGGTGAGCAAGATGCGGGTCTGGATCTCGCAGAACGACGGGCTGCCGCGCAAGGTGAACGTGCTGGATGAGGATGACCTCATCGTCACCATACGGAATGTGAAACTGAACCCGGTAATCCCGGCGTCCCGCTTCAACTATTCGCCGCCGAAGAACTACAAGACGAAAAACATCTTCGGCTTTTAGTGGCGCTGCGGGGCGTGCTAATCCACGTTCCACCTGCTGACAGTAACCGGCACCGGACCGACGGGACCACTTATGCCGAATATGGACAGACCCCTCAGACCGAGTACGACCCGTTCCGTTGAACCGCCTCCGAACAATCCGGTCTGGGCCTGCTGCTGGCTGAGTGTGCCGGAACCGCCATCCATCTGCCGTTCGTCCCACAAATCGAACAGGGGTGTCTCGTGGGCATAGTCCTGCAGCGGGAATTTGAAAATCCGTGCAGTATTGGGATCGGTGATTCCCGCCGCGTTATATCGAAGTGGCGTCGAGGTCAGTCCCATGCCGATCAATTCTGTTTGGATGGTACCACCGCTTGGTTCAGTGGTTTCCTCATCGTCGCGCGCTACAAGCCAGTAGGATTTCACAATGGAGGATGTGGTGTGGATTCCCGGTGGGTAATCGTTCACCTCGGCAACAAAGAGAGTGCCTGAGGTATCCTGCCGGCCAAATGAAACCCTGACCTGAGGCGCAGTCGTGAAGCCGGCAACTGCCGGTATCTGGATTGGCGTATTTTGCGGATACTGAACTCCGGGTCCGTTGTCATCGGGGCCATATTCGAGAAGTCCAAAGTTGCAGTTAACCTCGGGATGGATGATCAGGACGCCGCAAGTTTTTCGTGCCGCATAGACCTTTGTGGTTCCGCAATACCCGGCCACCCTGAACTTCACATCGAAAGACTGTATAGCCCCAATGTTATGAACTGTTCCCGCAGCAATGGGAACGACAACGTTATATGTGCCTGCACCGTTGAAGACGAGTGGGAGGGCGGGGGGCGTTACCTGCCCGACCTCCGGGCCGTTGTAGACACCAAGGCCAAACATGGGGCCGATGCCGCCGGCCGTTATGGCGGTAACTTCCGCGGAGCACCCGGTTGTCCCCCTTACTGTAATCTCCAAGGTGACGGCGCCCGCGTTGCCATGGAGTAACACCAAGGTCTTGGGTTTGCATTTCAGTTTGAAAGTGCAGTTACAACCTCCCGGCGGCGGGATTGGCGGCGGAACAGGGACCCAGGGCGCGGAGGCGTCGAATAGTTTGTAGTCTTCGGTTTCTCCCTCGGCAAAGGTTCCGCTGCCGTCCCAGCCTCCCGCGGTGCCGGTTTCAGGGATTGCGGTATCGCTGAGGGTGAACCGGGCCCACATATCCCCGCTGATACCTGTCCCTGTCAGGACGACGTCGTCAAAGGTTACGTCAAGGATCTCGCAGGTGTTGGTTGTCTGGATTTCCACTGGCAGATTAACGACAACCCATTCATTTCCACTGGCCGTGTTTCGCCACTCCTGATCGCGATTCTTGTCCACCAGGACGTTCAGGTATCGGGTCTTGGTGGTGGGGCCATGGTCACAAACCTGAATGCGGGCCGTTACTCGAGACGCAAATGGGGTGAACGCGGGAAATGGAACTCCGACCGGGAGGAAATCCATTCCGATCAGTCCGTCGTCGAACGCGTCGTGGTCGGGGGTTCCCGTGAGATTGGCGATACCGTCGGGGTCGGATGGGTCCTCAGCACCGGCCTCTGTGCTGGAACTGGGCCCAAGTGTGGCAGGCGCAGGAACAGTATGGTGTGCGCCGAGACCTCCGGAGCGACTGTTTGTTGTCGCGTATTTGGTTGGAAACTTGTGGGACCCATCGTCCGGTGCGTCGCCGTAATCACCTGTGGGATCCACTGCGCCCGCACTCAACGGACAGATAGTCATCGCGCATACCGCGATCATTCTTAGATAGAAGTGTCTCCCGTAATGCATTTGTCCATCTCCCTGTCAGGCCAGGTTTCTTGCGATGGTGTCATCGGGGGAAACTGTTTACGAAATAGTTGGCCTCAAATGGCATCAAGGAGCAGACCGCTGGCCGTGAATTAATAGCCCGAATCCAATAAGGCGGGTATTATGCAAACTGACCGTCCGCGCGTCAATGGTTACTTAATATTTTACATTAATTATCTTGCAAATGATAGGCGTGTGTTGTTATCATTTCAAAGGCGCGCATCATCCTGTTATGGAACAGGATGGGCGATGGTTTTGGCGGACAAATCCTGTATTGCCAATGGTTGAGCCGGCATCTTGAATAATTCAAGCTGACGCGAAGTAAACCAAGTCCGGCTCCAAAACGGGGCCCAACGTGTACCCATAGCTCAATTGGATAGAGCGTCAGACTACGAATCTGAAGGTTGGGGGTTCGATTCCCTCTGGGTACACCATTTTTTTGTCCAAGCGGCGGCAAAAAAAATGCGGCGGGCCTTTCGACCCGCCGCCGCGAAACTTGCTGTTTCCCGGGCTATTCCTTGCCGACGATCTTTGGGATGTTGAAGAGCGGCAGGTAGAGGGCTACGACGATGACACCGACGATGGCGCCCAGGAACACAATCAGAACCGGTTCGATGATGGACGTCAGAGCGTTCACGGTGTCATCCACTTCGCGCTCGTAGGCCTCGGCCACCTTTGTGAGCATCTGGTCGATGGCACCGGTCTCCTCGCCGACGGCCACCATGTGGACCACGAGGGGAGGGAATACCTTGCAGCGGCTCAGTGGCTCATGGATGGTTTCACCTTCCTTCACCGAGGCGTAAACTTGGTCCATGGCGCGGGTGATGACCTCGTTACCGCTGGTCTCGCGGACGATGTCGATGGCCTGCAAAATCGGCACACCTGAGGTGATCAGGGTCGAAAGCGTACCGGCGAAACGCACGATGGAGATCTTACGGAAAAGCTGCCCGAACACCGGAAGCTTGAGCTTGTAGGTGTCGAAAAACATTTTCCCTTCCTTGGTTTCGTTGATTTTCTTGATGGTCCAGTAGATGCCGATCATCGCGAGAATGACCCAGTGAGACCGATGGGCCAGCACCCAGCTGGCGTCGACAAGGAATTGTGTCAGGGCCGGAAGTTCGGCCCCAAGCTGCTCGTAAATCTCCTTAAACTTCGGGATGATCACGATGAGGATGAACGCAACGATGGCCCCGGCGAGGATCATAACAATGAGCGGGTACATAAGGGCCGACTTCACCTTGCCGATGATGGCCTGGCGTTTCTCGAGGAACTCGGCGATCTTGTTCAACACAGCTTCGAGCACACCGCCGATCTCTCCGGCGCGCACCATGTTCACGTAGAGGTTATCAAAAACCTTGGGGTGTTTGGCCATGGCGTCTGAAAGTGAACTGCCGCTTTCAATGTCCTTTCCGATGGCCTTAATCTTGTCTTTAAAAACGGTGGATTCGACCTGCTCGGTCAGAATGGCAAGTGACCGGATGATGGGGAGCCCGGCGTCAATCAGGGTGGCGAGCTGCCGGGTGAACGTCATGATGTGCTTGGATTTGATGCGGTGAAAAATCACTCGAAGGCCTGGAAGCGCCAGGATGTCCACCTGGGCGGCCTTCTTCTTGTTCATGATGACGTTGAGGGGGTAATACCCCATGTTGCGCAGCTTTTCGATGATGACTTCTTCGCTGCTGGCCTCGATGATGCCCTTGACCTGCTTGCCGCCCTTGTCGAGCGCTTCGTAAGTAAATTCTGGCATGTTCGTCACTCCGGCCTGAAATGGTATGATAACCTACCAAGGGGGAGGGGCCGTGTTCAAGGCCTTTGTGGGCTGCCGGGCAGTTATTTGGGTGCTTATTTGCGGGGCGGCGGAGCCAGTTTTTCGGCGCTTCCGGGGCCTTCCAGGCGCTCAAGGCGTTCGATGAAGCCCTGCGTCCCGGACGTGTTTCCTTGCTGTCGGCTGATGCGAATCATTCCGATGAGGGCCCCGCGGCTGTTCGGGTTGATTTCAAGCCCTCTCTCAAGGGCCGACCTGGCGTTGTCGGTTTGGCCCATAGCGAGGAGGCTCAGCCCCAGGTTCGACCACCCTCCGCCGTTGTCGGGTTCGAGGGACACAAGCTTTTGAAAAGCAGTGGCGGCTTCCTTCATGGCCCCGAGGCTGCCGGCCAGGGTGCCATAGTGGTAATAGGCAAGAGCCCTGTTGGGATTGATGGTCACGGACCGTCGAAAAGCCATAACGGCCTCGGCGGGTTTGCCAGCGCTTGCATAAGTGCGCCCAATTTCATAGTAGGCGAAGTCGCGAGACCAGGCGGTGTGGTCAATGATCTGTTCGGAGAAATCGCTCCACCCGGATGAAGATTTTGCCGCGACGTTGGCGGCCACTTCAAGGGGAGCGTAAACGCTCAGGGTATTCGGAGTCCAAGGTTCGATGCTGCCTATTGCCGCGAGGAGGCCACTCCAGACTGCAAAAGCCGGAACCAAAATACGCCGAACACCTTGTTTCAGTATCGGCCAGGCCAGTGGCATTCCGGCATAGGCAATGGGGATGACCGGAATGATGTGCCGTGGGCCATACGCGCCACCGGCGAGGCCCAAAGAGAATTTCGGAGTCAGCAGGATGGTTCCGACAATCGCAGTGAGGGTTGCCGCAGCAGTCGATTTCAGGCCCGTCTCCTGCGGATCCCCAGATCGTAGGAGTTGTACCCAGGACGAAATTCCGATAGGCAGCAAAGGCATGAACACAAAGACTCCGCGGTGCCCAAATGTAAAATGAAATAGTGCCATTCCATAATTGGAGAATGTCTCATAGTCCGATGAAGGTGACGCAGGGGTGATCCAGAGGCTGCCCTCATAGTTGAGGGCGTTTGGCAGGAGGTAGGCTGGCCAGATGGATCCAATAGTGGCATAGTTCAAGGCGGCATTTATACCAAGCGGCAATGCTGCGCCCGCGACGGAAAGTGCCCATTGCCGTACTGGGGACTTCCGGGCAATGCGGCAGATCACCCACCCCAAACCGAAGCAGGTGCCGGGGATGAGATCCACCGCCGCGCTCAATCCTGCCAGCAGCCCCACGGCAAAATCCCGGCCGCGTATTCCACTCAGAAGTGCAGCCAAAAGCAGGAACGCAGCCAGCAGGTGATTGCTAAAGGTTTTCGCGTAGGGAAGCAAAAGGGATGCTGCCGCCAGGACGAGAAGCAGACCCCATTTTGTGGCTAAGGGCAGCGACGGCGGAAGAAACCTGCTCCAGAACAGCCACAAGATTCCCAAGTAGGGGAGAATCACGAAAATGCAGATCATCATGCGGACAAACGCATCCGGATGCTCCTTGAGCGTCCAGCCTGTTGCGGCCCGAAAAGCCCAGTAGACACCCGCACCGGCGACGCTCAACAATGGCGGTTTACCCGAATAGAATTGGCCGTCGATCTTCACCCAATCAATGCTGGGGAAAGTTGCGCCTTCCACTCGGGAGGTGCCCCGCTCCACGAGGCTTTCCATCAGGCTGTATCGGTCGGCATCCAACCCCGCCTTGATGGCGGTGTCGGCAAACAGGGCCATGACGATGCACACCGCTGTGATCGCGCCGAGCGCCGCAATATTGCCTCGTCCTTGAGTGTGCATTGGGTGCAACAGCACACAGGGCCGGGATGCTTGGCAATGATTAGCTGACGGGAGCGTCCTTTCCGGATGGATTTTTTGGCGGCGTGTCCTGTAGCAGTTCCCGTGACTTTCCCAATTTCCATTAAGACCGCCATGTGGCAGTTGGCCATGGTGGCCATCGCGGCAACCTTTGCGGGCTGTTCGGACATGAAATTCGTGTCGAATAACGTGGACGAAAATGCCCCTGACTCGCGCACGGATATCAAACTCACGGGTGTGACGACGGATATTACCAGTGGTGCCGTAGTGATGAATCGAATCCACGGACGTGAAGCCGTCTTTCCCAACAACCGTTCACGCATTACGATGAAAGACGTCAAGGTGGAGGCCTATGCCGCGGATGGCAAATTGCAGGGTGCGACAGTGGCTGATACCGGGGTGGTCTTCCTTAACGATGACCCCTCAGCGCAACGCTCCAAAAACGATTTGGTCTTTGAGGGAAACGTAGTTCACCGTGTCCCCAGTGCCACCGATCCAACAACTGATACGGCTCAACTTAACACCAATAACCTCGTGTGGGACAACACCAGCCAGCGCTTTCTCGGCAACACGTATTATCAAATGGTCATGAACAGCCCGGGAAAGCGCCCAGTGCGGCTTGTGGGTGATGCGTTTGCCGTGACGCAGGACTTGCGGAAATGGGACGTCAAGCATGGTGCCATGGGTGGCGGGGGAATTGAGGATCCCATGGCGCGGTCAAAGGTGGTTCGCTCCGAAATGGACAAGGTGCGGGAGTTGGTTGACGCTCCATCACAGGCGCCCCAAGCCAAGCCGCAACCGCTGGATGTGCCAAATTGGTGAGGGGGCATGCGGCGAATGGGTTTTCGTTGACTTGCCCTCGCTCCGCCCCATGGCATAATCCGGTCAATAAACATCAGCAAACCAAGATATCACAATAGGGCAGCCCGCCAAAGGGCGCCCAAATAACGGAGAAACCGGGCATGAGCTGTAGGCAGAAAATGTTCTCGCGAAAAATGGGTGTGGTGGCCGTTGCAGTTTTGTGTATGGGACTCGGCGCGGCAAACGCACAGGAAACAAGCGGTATGCCCGCACTCAAAGAGGCCCCGAAAGGCCAGGAGTCCGCTGGTGTCATGTCCGGGGACAAGCCCTTCTTCCTGACGACGGATCAGGATGGGGTCGTGAACTACGGCTTTAATGAGCAAAACGAACTGGATACGATTGCCGCCAAGAAGGGCGTCATTTTTTCCAGCGATGACATGACGATCAATGCCGACCAACTGGACTACAGCAACTCGAAGTCGGAGGTGGTGGCTACTGGCAAGCGCGTCGTGGTGCGCCAGGGCGAGGTCATCGCGACCTGCCAGTTCTTCAAGTACGGTGCGGATGCCCAGCGAAGCGAGCTGAGCGGCGACCCGGTGCTTTACAATCGTACCAAGGACGGCAAGGTCACCAAGACTGCCGGCGACAAGATTATCATTTTTAAGACGAACGGACGGCCGCAGGTCCAAGTGCTGGGCGGTTCCAAGGCCCCGATGCTAAATGGTGGCAAAGTTGACGTTCCGAGCCCCTCCTCGAATCCGATCCCCGCGCCTTCGGACGGTGGTTCGGCGCGTATGACGTCGGAGGAACCGCGTCCCGGTGCCGGGGCTGGCTCACGCGGCATGATGTCCGGTGCCTCGCGGGCTCCCAAGCAGGACAGTGCCGCGCCCAGCGATTCGTCTTCAGATTCCGCCACTCCGCAGAGCGGGAGCCTCCTTGGCGTTTCAGGCAAGGAAGTCAAAAAGCTTGAGGGAAAACAGTAACGGCAAGGGAGCAAACCAAGTTTTTGTTTCCCGCCATCCGTGATCAAGGATCGTGCACGCGATCTGGATCCCATTACGGTAGGAGTTGAAAGGATCGTGTTGTGCGTTGTCTGATTACCGGTGTATCTGGATTTGTGGGGTCAAGCCTGTGTGACCGCCTGCTGGCCGATGGTCATGAGGTGGTGGGTGTGGATTGCTTTGTTCCCTATTACGCCCGGCAATTGAAGGATTCCAATCTGGCCGGCGCGCGCGACCAGAAGGCGTTTCGCTTCATCGAGGCGGACATCTGCAAACTGTTTGAGACAGACGATGAAGCCTCGGCGAAGAAAGCCGACGAATTGCTGGGCGGCATCGACGTGGTCTATCACCAGGCAGCCCAGGCGGGCGTGCGGGCAAGCTGGGGGCGGGATTTTGAGATTTACGTCCACAATAACATTCTTGGAACTCAGAAACTGCTGGAAGCCTGCCGGCGCCACAAGTCACTCCGGGTGGTCTATGCTTCCTCCTCCTCGGTCTATGGCGAGACCCGCAAGTTTCCCATGGAGGAAACGGATGTGCCCGCGCCGGTTTCCCCCTACGGTGTCAGCAAGCTGGCGGCCGAGCACCTGATGACCCTCTACCACGCCAATTACGGGACTCACACGGTTTCACTGCGGTATTTTACGGTGTACGGTCCGCGCCAGCGCCCCGACATGGCGTTTCACAAGCTCATCGCGTCAATCCTGAAGGGCGAGGAATTTGTGCTGTTTGGCAACGGTGAGCAGTCGCGGGATTTTACGTTCATTTCGGACATCGTGCAGGCGAACATTGACGCCGGGAATTCAGGCAAGGCCGGCGGCGTGTATAACCTCGGTGGTGGCACGCAAATCACCATGAACAACGTAATTAAATTGATTGAATCGCTTGCGGGGAAGAAGGCACGCATCAAGTACGTTGAGCGTCATCATGGCGACGTGACCCACACTGGGGCGTCGGTGGAGCGGGCCCGCAAGGACTGGGGATTCCAGCCCAAGATCAGTCTCGAAGAGGGTCTGGCGCGGGAAATCGAGTTTATTGGCAAGGTTGTGCTGCCACTCGGCCTTTAGGCCCGGGAATTCTTTGTGGGGCCGGGTGTTTTTCGCTGTAACATGAGCCCCGCAGGCCACGACGAGATCATGGAGCGCTACAAGGCGGCCCAACACCTGATGGGAATGCACCGCTACGTTGAGGCGGCCCGCTATCTGGACGATTGCCTCGAAAAATGCGAAATGGCGGGAGACACAACCAGCTGCGAGAGCCTCCTTGGTGAGCTTGCGGTCTGTTACCAGAAGGCGACCCAAGTGGAGGATTCCATTGTGGCGCTGAATCGCCTGCTGGCTTTCGTTTCAGCCCGGGGGCCGTCCTCGGAGTGGGCCATTGTGCACCACAATCTTGGCATTCTACACGATCAGCAACGCGACTGGGACAAAGCGGAACTCCATTTCCGCCGGAGCACCCAGATTTCGGCTGAGGCAGGGGACCGGCGCGGACGGGCGCTTTCGCTGAGCATGTTGGGCCAGATGCTATTTCGTCTTGGCAGGCTACACGAAAGCGTCGATTGCCTCCTTGGCGCAGTGGAGATCCTGTTCCAGGAGGACGCTGCTGAGTTTGGCGAGGTGGCGTCATTTGCCGGCAGAATTGCCCGTGAGACCCATGGGCCCCAATTTGGCATTCTGGCACGAAATGTGATTACAGACCCCATGGCCCTCAAGGCTTTCCTAAAGAATCAGAACGGGAGTTGACCGAAACTTGCGAGATTTCATGACTGAGGTCCTGGGTGGAGCGCTGCTGGCAGCCGCCGCGGCGCTCGCGCTATGGGAGCATCGGTCGCACAAGTTCCGCGACGAGGATCCGTGGCTTCTGACCCGGCGCCGATACCGCCGACGCATGCTGGTGTCGTTTGTCCTGGTCGTCATCGGGTGCCTCCTCGTAGGGGAGGTCCGCGGTTACATTCCCACCACAAACAGTTCGGTCCTGATTCTCTGGTTGCTTGGGGTGATGACACTCTCGATATCCCTGCTGATTCTCGCCGCAGTGGACCTGGCCGACACCGCCCAGGCCGCCTCGCGCCAGTCCATGGAGGACATACGCCAGGCCATCGAGGAGCAGCAGCGCAAAGCCCAATCCGGCGAATCACAATCCCCGCCCGAACCATGATGGCCCAGGTCAGTTTTCGCGCAAAATTATTTTTGATCTACACAGCCATCATCCTGGCGGTGGTGTTCCTGGTTTTCGTCTTTGGCAGCTTCTACATCAACGAGCTGCAAAAGCGCAATGTGGACCAGGCGGTGGCACTGGCGCAGGAGCAGGCACATATCGCGTCGACAGAGGTTGCGGAAATGATCTCCAAGGCCGGCGACTCGGATCTGTCCTCCCCGGAAATGCGGGAGCGGCTGAAGCCCAAGACAGAAGTCATCATGAAGCTGAACGAAAAGGCGGTCTGGGTCGGGATTTTTGACGCCTCCGGCAACCAGATTATTGAGCGAACCCATGACGATGAGAAATCCATTGCCCTCCTGGAGCCCGGCGGCGAACCCATCAACTCGAAGCTGCCGGTGGCGGGAAAAGACAAGGTCGAGGTGACTGTCTCCAGCAAGGTGCCCAAACTGCTGGAGGTGAAGGAACCCATTGTCCGTGAGGGGCAAAAGCAGGGCGAGGTCCGAATCAAAATCAGTGAGAATGCCACTTTCCAGCGCATTGAGAAGGCCAGCCGCAACATTACCCTGGCGCTCGCGCTGGAATGCGCAGCTCTGCTCCTGTTTCTTGTGGCCGTGTTCTGGGCACTTTGGCGGTTGTTTGCCCGCCAGCTGGCGTTGACGCAGAAAAATGCACAACTTGACCGCATGGCGTATGTTGGCACCCTCGCGTCGGGTCTCGCCCATGAGATCAGGAATCCCCTGGGAGCCATGAGCGTGAACTTGCAGGTCATGGAGGAAGAACTGGCCGATCCATCCAATGCCATTCCAGGACGCGCGAAGGAGCTTGCCTCCAGGGTTCAGCGCGAAGTGTTGCAACTCAATTCGACGCTCACCACGTTTTTGGATTTTGCGTTACCCACGAAGGAGAATTTCACTGATTTTTCCATCAGCGGATTGGTCAAGGAACTTCTGGAATCCCACGCGGAGCAATTCAAGCAGGCTGGAATTTCAATGGAATTGGATTCACCTCCGGACAAGGAAACGGTCATCGAGGCGGACCGACGCCAGATTCACCAGGCTTTCCGGAACATCATCCTGAATGCCGCCCAGATACTTTCGGGCTCGGTCAAGCGTCTGTTCAAGATTACCATCACCCCGAAAGTGGGTGGAATGGTGGCCGTGAATTTCAGCGACAGCGGTCCGGGTATCCCCCCCGAAAATCTCTCGAAGATATTCGAGGTGTTCTTCAGCACCCGAAAGGGTGGTTCAGGGTTTGGACTGGCCGTGGCGCGAAAAATCATCGAAGAGCATGGCGGGCGAGTCTGGGCGGAGAACAACGTGGACTCGCTGGGGGCGACCTTCTTCGTTGAATTGCCGCGCGAAGGCCCTGCGAGGCTTAAATGACGCCTTTTTTGTCACAATTTGCGCCAACGGTCACTAATTCGCCGCTTGCGCCCGCAAGCAGTGGAGATTCCATGATTGCGGGTCCCAGTGGGATGTATTTGTTATCTCGCGCCCTTAAACTTTCAGAACACATTATTATATCCAATTTCTCCAAGGAATAGCATGGCTCAAACATTACTGCTTGTGGATGACAACGAAGAGCATCTTGCCAGTCTTCAGACGGGTTTCTCGCGCAGCGATTACGAGGTGCTGGTGGCACATGGCGGCACGGAAGGGGTGGATATCATTAATACCCGGCCTGTGGATGTCGTGGTGACTGACCTGAGAATGCCCGATGCCGACGGCAATTCGCTGCTTGCGGCCTCACGCCAAATGAACCCGGCGCCGCAGGTCATCATCCTGACGGCGTTTGGCACCATTGAATCGGCGGTGGAGGCCCTGCGCGATGGCGCATTTACCTATCTTACGAAACCCGTGAACCTGAACGAACTGCGAATCCAGGTTGCGAAGGCCATGGAACACCAGCAGCTGCGCCGTGAAAATATTGCGTTGCGGCAGGAAATTGACAAGAAGTTTGGATTTGAAGGATTCATTGGGGAAACGCGCGAAATGGAGCAGATGATCGACCGGCTGCGGACCATTTCCGACACTCGCGCCACAGTGCTGATCGAGGGGGAAAGCGGGACCGGCAAGGAGCTGGTCGCCCGCGCCCTTCATCGCAACTCCAGCCGGGCAAACAAGCCGCTGATTCCCATCCACTGTGCCGCACTGTCCGAGAACCTCATCGAGAGCGAGCTGTTCGGACATGAGAAAGGGGCCTTTACTGGTGCCGCCGGCCGTCGCCAGGGGCTCTTTGAACTCGCCGACGGCGGAACAATCTTTCTCGATGAAGTGGGCGAGATTCCGTTGTCCACCCAGGTCAAGCTGTTGCGGGTGCTGGAAACGCGCGAGTTCCTGCGGGTTGGCGGAATGGAGCCGGTAAAAGTGGATGTGCGCGTGCTGGCCGCCACGAACCGCTCCCTCGCGGAAGAAGTGGAGGAGGGGCGGTTTCGCGAGGATTTATACTATCGCCTGAACGTTGTTCGCGTGACTCTGCCCCCACTGCGCGCCCGAGCATCAGACATTCCCCTGATGGTGGACAAGTTCATAACGGAACTGGCAAAGGAGCATGGGAAGAAGCCGGTTACACTTTCCAAGCGCGCCATGACGCGTCTCATTCAGTTCCCGTGGCCCGGCAACGTGCGCCAACTGCGTAACGTGGTGGAGAATCTGGTCCTTTTCTCCCGCGGGGAGGAGCTCGATATTGATGATCTTCCCACGGAATTATCCGAAAAGGCCGCGGAGAACCTGCCTATAAAGGTTGGCGAACCCCTTGACCAGATCGAGAGAAAGGTCATTGAGGGTACGCTGGTGGCCGCAGGAGGGAATCGCACGAAAGCTGCCGAATTGTTGGGAATCTCGCGGCGCACGCTTTTGCGAAAGATCAAGGAACTGGGCTTGGAGGCCTGAGGGGGGAGCAGCCCCGACTGTTTAGCGGAGTTTCTCCATCTCGAAGCTCGCGATCAACGCTTCAATTTCAGCCCTCTGGCGCTCGCGTTCATGGGGATTAATCTGAGTTTCGGGTTGTGTGGTTGTCTCCGCGGAGACCGCCAAGGCCAGTGCCTCTTGGGTTCCAGATGCCCGTAACTTTCTGATGATGGCCTGACGCATCTTGCCTGCTTTCATGCCGGATTCCGTGTCCGGATAATCTGTTTCCACGCGCAGTGCGGCGTTCAGTGCCTCCTTATACCGGTTCTGGTAATAGAGTCGCTCGGCATTCTGGTAGAGCGCATCGGCTTCTGCCGGGCGGGTTTTGGCCTTTCGCGTTAACTGGAATTTGGAAATTTCAGTCAGCGTAACCGCCTGTTTCGCCAGTGTGCTCTTGGGGAATTTCTTTCGAAATGCCTCAGCTTCCTTCATGGCCTGGGAGTATTTTCCCGCTTCAAAGGCGGTGGTGACCTTCTGGAACTCGGCCTTTTCCATTTCGGTCTCCATTAGCCGCGACTGCAACTGGGCATTTTCCCGCAGTTCCGGGCTTTTCTCCGCAAGGGAAAATTGTGCCATCGCCTCATCGCGCAGCCCCATGCCCTTTGCCCAGACTCCGAGCTTATATTCGGCCACCAGGTCACCCGGCGGGATGGCCGCGTTGCGTTTGGCAAATTCAATCTTGTGCGCCAGTAAGGCACCTCCGTCGGCATCCACGGCGGCCACCTTGTCCGCCACCCGCTCCGCATCGTCGAATCGGCCCGCCTTTAGGAGGAGTTTTGCCTGCCGTTGGTAGGCCAGGAGCAATTGAGCCTGTCCGGAGCGCGAATTGCCAAAGTAGGCATTGAGTTGATCATACAATTCGAGGGTTGCCGTTGTGGATAATCTGCCCTCGGCGAGAGCCACGATACGCTGCGCTTCATTGAAGGCAGTCGCCGGGGCCACAGTCGCAAGTTGGGCACCAAGGGTTTCCAAGGCCCCCGCGTAATCCCCCTGGCTTGCTTTCCGGGAACTATTGCGCAGGAAGAGCAGAGCCGCCGACTGGGTTCCGTTTGCCGCAGGCGCGATCTCCGACAGGATTCTCAGGGCTTCGATACCCTCATCAGTTTCACCTGCGTCCAGCGCCCGACGGATTTCGGACGATAGCATTCCCACGGCAAACTCGCGCCATGCGGGCACACTGGCAATGGAACTTGTTGGCAGTGCCCTGAGTTCCTCCAGGGCGCGTACCGTGTTGCCGCGGCCGGCATAGTGGCGCGAGAGCAGGATGAGCAGTTCCTCGGAAGCGGTGGAGGGACGGTCATGGATGAAACTGGAGAGCCGGGCGCTATCGCCATCTGTGGCGGACGCGGACGCGGAAACAAGTGTTTCCGAGGATTCCAGGATCGCGGCATCGATTTCGGCGGTACTGTAAACGCCGGCTTCCCCGGAGTTCAGCATGCCCAGTGCCGCGGAAATGTCCCCCCGGGCGAGAGCCATGCGAAACGCAGCGCGCAGGTTCTCTCCCTTGGATTCGCGTTCGATTTTCGAGATTTGGCCCTTTGAGAAACTGACCAAACCCTCTGAAGTGCGGATGGCCACCCGGTCGTTGGCTTCGGTTTCGATGACGCCTGTCACGACCCGGCCATTGGTAAGGGCCAGCCGGTCAGCTCCTGCGGCGCAGGGGAGCGCGAGGATGCCCAGCACAAGCACGACGGCTGGTGCCGGGGGTGAGAGATGGAAAACTTGCAATCTCATGGGTGATTGGACCGACCCGGGACAAAACAGATTTGGGCGCGGGAAAAATTCAACATCGGCAGGGCAACTTTGTCAGGTGCCGCTTATTTTGTCAGGGGCAGTTCGATGAGAAATTCCGACCCGTTTGGACCGGATTCGGCCAGCCGCAGGTCCCCGCCATGGAGAGTCACAAGGGACCGCGCGATATAGAGCCCAATGCCTGTGCCGCCCGCGGAGCGGGTCAGATGATGCTCGATTTGGAAGAACTTGTCAAAAATGTGCGGTTGGAATTCCGTCGGGATTCCCTCGCCGGAATCCCGCACGGACACAAACGCCTTATCGCTTCGTGTGCCCGTGGCCACCTGGATTGTCCCGCCGGTCTTGGTGAACTTGATGGCATTGTCCACCAAGTGAGCAATGGCCTGTCCCAGCCGCATACTGTCCACAGACGCATCGACGGGGATGAGATCCGTCTCCAGGTTGATCCGTCGTTCCTCGGCCGTTTTCCGAAAGCTTGCCACCGCAAGTTCTGCCAATTCACCCAGGTTGGCGCGCGTACACTCAAGGGTCAGCGAATGATTCTCGATGTTGGTGACATCCAGGAGATCCGCCACCAGCCTGGCAAGCCGCTCCGAGTTGTTCTCCACGATTCGGACCAGGCCTCGTTGCTCATCGGTCAGGCCTGCTCCGTGGGAGTGGGTCAATAAATTGATGGACCCCTTGATGGAGGTCAGGGGGGTGCGCAGTTCATGGGAAACCATGGCCAGAAAATTGGATTTCAGTTCATCAATGCGGCGGAGTTGGGCGATTTCCTGCCGAAAGGAAATGTCGGTGGTGGTCATGAGCAGGGAATCAATCTCGCCGTGCTGTCCGGCCAATCCGCTGAAGAGCATCTCCATCATGACCGGACCTCGAATCCGGGAATGAAACTCGAATTCAACCCTGTTGTCGACACCGTACTCGGCGGTTTCCTGCAGGAGGGGTAGTATCACCGCCATGATCTTGGGTGGGAGCACCCTGTCCAGGAGCTTGCCTTCCTCAACATCCTCGGCATGAAGGTCGAACATCTGAAGGAACCTGGGATTCCATTTTCCGACCTTGTGGTTCAAATCAACGGTGACCAGGCCCGCCGGCAAATTCTCAATGAGGTGCTCCAGTTGCAGGCGGGAATTCTCGGAGGCGTGATAAAGGCGTGAATTCTCAAAGGCGAGGCTGATAAACGCGGCTGTGGCGGTCATCCATTCCAGTTCACGCTGTCCAAATTTCTGGTTGTCATTGGCGTTGGTCGCGTTCAACACGCCAATGGCGCGACCACGGACCATCAAGGGTACGCAGACACAGGAGCTTGTGGTATAGCGATCAGGGCGGGCCTGGCTGGCATAGGGGCTGGTGGAAATATCGGTTATGAGCAGGGGCTGGCCGTCCCTTACCACTGTTCCCGCGATGCCTTCGCCCATGGGAACCGCCACCGAATCCCATTCGGAATCGGGTATGTGGCTGGCCGTGCGCAGGCGCAGGACTCCAGAATCGTTATCGAGAAACATCACGCTGCATCGGCCCACATCGAGCATGGTCTGAACCATTTCAAGCGTTGCCTTGAGCATGGCATCGAGGCTGTTGGCGGAGGAGACGATCTGACCCACATGGGACAGAAGCTCAACATATCGGGGGCCGGAGGAGTTGGTGGGCATGGTCAAAAGGACATCAACCCATGCGCAGGGGCGCAGCAAACCAAGCCAGGACTCGTCATATTGGTGAACGTCAACCACCGCCATCCCGCGGATTCAAGCCTCGATTTCCCGCGATTCGCTGCTGGTTTGCGCTGCCCTGTCTGTGTGACAATTCCCGGGGTCGGGAAAAAAGTGTTGAACCGCTGAATAGGGCGGTTTCCTTTGGGGTCTGTGCCACGCGGTGATTTGAATTCGCCAGGGCGTTCCCGGCTCATTTTTCGAACCGATTTCACCAGAAAGGGTCAGTGTTGGCGCAGACACGCGACTTCAAGAAGGTTCTGATCATCGGAAGCGGCCCGATTGTCATCGGGCAGGCTTGCGAATTCGATTATTCCGGTACGCAAGGGTGCAAGGCGCTCCGGGAGGATGGTTACGAGGTCGTCCTCGTCAATTCCAACCCCGCCACCATTATGACGGATCCGCAGTTTGGCGACCGAACCTACATTGAGCCGCTGACCCCGGAGGTTGTGGAGGCCATCATCGAGCGAGAGCGGCCGCAGGTTGTACTTCCCACCCTGGGCGGCCAGACAGCACTGAACCTTGCCATGGATCTCGATGCGCGGGGCGTTCTGAAGAAGTACGGGTGCCGGCTAATCGGTGCCACCGCGGAGGCCATTGATCGCGCCGAGAATCGTTTCCAGTTCAAGCAGACCATGCTGGCCATCGGGCTCGACGTCCCAAGGAGCGCCATCATCCACGCAACTGGCGGGAAGGAGGAGCAGATTCTCAAGGCGGCATTCGAAGCCTTGGAGGAAGCCCAGAAGATCGGATTCCCCATCATCATTCGTCCCTCGTTCACCATGGGGGGCAGTGGCGGAGGCACGGCCTACAACACCCACGAGTTTGTTGAGATTGCCCAGCGAGGCCTGGCGCTTTCCCCGACCCACGAGATCATGATCGAGGAGAGCGTGCTCGGCTGGAAGGAATTCGAGCTCGAGGTCATGCGCGACATGCATGACAATGTCGTCATCGTATGCTCCATTGAAAATTTTGACCCCATGGGGGTCCATACCGGTGACTCCATCACCGTGGCGCCCATACAGACGCTTACAGACCGCGAATACCAGGCCATGCGCGACGACGCACGGAAGATCATTCGTGCTATCGGTGTGGATACGGGGGGGAGCAACATCCAGTTTGCGGTGAATCCCGAAACGGGCCGCCGAATTGTCATCGAGATGAATCCACGCGTTTCCCGCAGCAGTGCGTTGGCCAGCAAGGCCACGGGTTTCCCCATCGCGAAGATCGCGGCGAAACTGGCAACGGGCCTGCGGCTCGATGAACTGTCCAACGACATCACGCGCAAGACCCCGGCTTGCTTTGAACCGACCATCGATTACTGCGTCGTGAAGATCCCACGGTTCGCCTTCGAGAAATTCCCGGGGGCCGAGGCAATCCTTGGTACCCAGATGAAGTCTGTCGGCGAAACCATGGCCATCGGAAGAACCTTCAAGGAGGCGCTGCAGAAGGGACTTCGCGGGCTTGAAATCGGCCGCCACGGCTTGGGTGGGGATGGCAAGTTCAACTACGATCCCACCGCGGACGACGTGCAGACTAAGCTGTTGTGGCATCTGCGTAATCCCAATCCAGATCGCATTTTCTGGGTGAGGGCGGCGTTACGTGGACGCGTTCCGGATGCGCGCGGCGCCAGTGAAGTTTACGGCCCCCAGGCTATCGAAACCCCGGCGGACCATGCAGCCGGAAAGAGCCCCCACGCGCTTATGTCCGTGCAGGATGTCCATGAAAACACGCACATGGACCCCTGGTTCCTGGATAACATTCGCGAGCTAACTGATTTTGAACACCAGATTGCTTCGGCCGGTGAGAAGAAGCTCATTCACAAACCCGGCCAGCCGACAAATCGGCCGACTGAACGCGCATTTCTGCTGAAGGCGAAGCAACTTGGATTCTCTGACGAGCAAATTGCCTTCCTGATTTCGCGCAAGCGCACGAAGTTCACTGAGTGGGAAATCCGCCAACGCCGCCTCGAACTCGGGATCAAGGCTGTGTTCAAATCCGTGGATACCTGCGGAGGCGAGTTTGAGGCCCAGACCCCCTATTTCTACTCGACCTACGAGGACGCGTCGCACCCATTGGCAAACGAGGCTGCTCCGACGGAACGGCGGAAAGTCTTGATCCTTGGCGGTGGTCCCAATCGCATTGGGCAGGGCATCGAGTTCGATTACTGCTGTGTGCAGGCTGTTTTCGCCCTCAAGGCCGCCGGTTTTGAGACCATCATGGTCAACTCGAACCCGGAAACTGTTTCCACCGACTACGACACCGCAGACCGTCTCTACTTCGAACCTCTCACGAGCGAGGATGTCCTCAACATCATTGAGAATGAGTGTGCGAAGGGGGAATTGGCAGGCATAATAGTTCAGTTTGGCGGCCAGACGCCCCTCAAATTGGCCCACGCGCTGGAGAAGTACATCGCAGACAACAATCTGCCGACGCGCATTGTGGGTACATCGCCTGATTCTATTGACCTCGCCGAGGATCGCAAACGGTTTGGCGCCTTGCTTGACGAGCTTGGCATTCCATCCCCGGCCAATGGCAGTGGACGCAGTTTTGCAGAGTTGCGCGAGCTGGCCCGTACCATCGGCTACCCGGTGATG
This sequence comes from Candidatus Sumerlaeaceae bacterium, assembly GCA_019695055.1. Classification (GTDB taxonomy): domain Bacteria; phylum Sumerlaeota; class Sumerlaeia; order Sumerlaeales; family Sumerlaeaceae; genus JAIBAT01. The sequence goes on from JAIBAT010000141.1 coordinate 60,779, forward strand.
GTTCGACCCAGCTATGTGTTGGGCGGTCGCGCCATGGAAATTGTGTACACGGACCGCCAGCTTCGCGAGTTCATGAAGATCGCCCTCGACGTTTCGCCGGAACACCCCGTGCTGGTGGACAAGTTTCTCGACGGAGCCATCGAAGTGGACGTGGACGCCATCTGCGATTACGGCGCGAAAGGGAATCCGGCGGAAGGCTCATGTGTGATCGCCGCCATTATGGAGCACATCGAGGAGGCCGGCATCCACTCCGGTGACAGCGCCTGTGTGATTCCGGCCCGTACCCTTGCCGAGACGGTCCTTTCAAAGATTCGTGATTACACGGTGCAACTTGGCCGGGCCCTTAAGGTTTGCGGCTTGATGAACATTCAGTACGCCGTGAAGGACGAAACGGTCTATGTGCTGGAGGTGAATCCCCGCGCCAGCCGCACCGTGCCCTATGTTTCCAAGACGATCGGCCATCCTGTTGCCCAATTTGCCGCCCGTGTCATGCTTGGAGAATCATTGGCGGAAATAGGCTTCACCACGGAACCTCGCATCGAGTATTTTTCCGTGAAGGAGGCTGTCCTGCCCTTCAATAAATTTCCCGGCTGTGAGATTCGCCTTGGGCCCGAGATGCGCTCCACGGGTGAGGTCATGGGGATAGATCCAACCGCCGGGTTGGCATTTGCCAAGTCTCAGGCGGCCTCCGGGTACCCGCTGCCTCTCGATGGGGGAGTGTTCATGTCCGTCAACGACGGCGACAAGGAGCGCTTCCTGCCCCTCGCGCGTGAGCTGGAGGAATTGGGCTTCCACCTCTATGCGACGGAGGGAACGCACCGTTTCCTTAAAGCCAACGGCATTGCCAGCGCCATGCTGAACAAGATCAAGGAAGGCCGCCCCAACGTGGTGGACAACGTCATCAACGGCCGCATTCTGTTGGTCATCAATACCTTTTCCGGCCCACAGGGTCGCCCCGACGAGAAGGCCATCCGTACCATGGTCAATGGGCGTGGCATCCCGCTGATTACGACCTTCAGTGCAGCCCGTGCCGCCGTGGAGGGGATCGCCGCCCTGCGAAACCACACCGCCACCCTGAAATCCATCCAGGAGTACCACGCCGGAAAATAGTCCCGGCTCACTTTTATTTTTTCCGGCTCTTCGCCTTGGCAGGTGGTTTGTTGTATCCGTCCGGATTCTTCTGCATCCAATCCCACGCTGATTGGATGATGTCTTCCAGTTCTGGATACTCCGGTTCCCACTCCAGTTTCTCACGGATCTTGTCCGACGACGCCACCAGGATGGCCGGGTCGCCTGCACGTCGAGGAGCGAACTTTCTCGCGATTTTCTTTCCAGTTACAGCTTCCGCAGCCTCCAGCACTTCCAGAACGCTGTACCCGTGGCCGTTCCCAAGATTAAACTGGTCGCCCTCATTGCTGTCCACAAGGTATTCTGCGGCCAGAATATGCGCCTGCGCCAGATCGGAAACATGGATGTAATCGCGGATCCCCGTGCCATCCTGGGTTAGGTAGCTTCTCCCAAAGATTTGTACTTCCTTCCGACGACCCAGCGCCGTTTCCAGCACGATCGGAATCAGATGCGTCTCAGGATTGTGGCACTCGCCGACCTTCTTTGTGGCTCCGGCCGCATTGAAGTATCGCAGGCAAATGGACTTGAGCCCGTAGGCCGTGTCGCAGTCCTGCAGGAATTGCTCGAAGGCGGCTTTGGAACGCCCGTAGGGGTTTGTGGGCTGCTTCGGCGCCGTTTCAGGAATCGGAACCACCGCCGGCTCTCCGAAAATCGCCGCCGTGGAGGAGAAAATCAGACGCTTTACGCCGTGGGCCAGCATCGCCTTCACGAGCGCCATGCCCCCGGAAACATTGTTCTCGTAATACTTCATCGGGTCGGTCACCGATTCCCCGACAAGGGAAAACGCGCAGAAGTGCATCACAACGTCGAATTTTGCGGAGGACAAAACACCGTCCATAAAGGCGCGATCGGAAATGTCGCCAACCTCGAAGCGCGCAGACTTTGAAACCGCTGCCGCGTGGCCCCGGCTGAGATTATCCACCACAACCACATTGTGCCCTGCATCCACCAGCTTTTCCACCGTGGCACTGCCGATATAACCGGCGCCGCCTGCAACAAGAACGTTCACGGAACAACTCTTTCTATCATCAGGATAACTGCGCGCGCCATGAAACACGCTCAAAACAGCCTGTAAATCCCAATTGAAGGTTTCATCGTGGCAACCTTAAGAATTATCTCATGAATTTGATTCCCGCGAAAATCGCCCAGCCCACCCGCCTGATACTGATTGTCGCTGGATGGCAACTGGCACAGCGGCCCGCAGGAGCCCAATTCAGCGGCATAACAGTCAGTCAGGGCGGCAAAGTCCCGGACGAGTACGTCACCTACGCGATCATTGCCGTTTCGGCGCTCGTCCTGTTCTGGATTGCCATGATCCTTCTCGCGAAGATTCGCCGAAACCGGGATTCCACCACCATCCCCATGACCGTTGGCGACATAAACTCATTAAAGACAAAGGGCCTCCTCACGGAAGAGGAAACGAAGGCTGTGAAGGCAGCTGTTTCGCGGCAAGTGGCGAAGCAATACGAAAGCCAGCACGCTCCCAAGGGCAAGCCGCTCAAACCGGAGATGCTGCTTGCGGACCCCGATGTTCAGCGGCTCGAAATGCTGGCCCAGGAGAAGCAGGCGGGAAAACCGGGTACCCCGTCCCCGACCAGAGACCAGGCCACGCAGCCGTCACCGCTTGATACGCTCGACGATCTTCCCCCCGAAGTCGCGAAACTCGCCGCCAGCGGCCTCATAACACCCGAGGAACTGGAACGCATTCGCCAGCGAATGCGCGATCAGCAGTCCGGGCTTTAGTAAATGGGGCTAACCTTTGCCGCCTGGACAAACCCTTTGCGCCCGTCCCTCAGTACGACGTGGGCCCAGTCCGGATCTGAAAACTCCACCCGGCGAACCTTCGAACCTTCCGGCAGCGCCAACAGCTCGCTGTATTTCTCGCTGGGACCGCTAAATATGGTCACATTCGGTTTCATCACAATGTAGTACCGCAGGTACTCCGCCTGAAGGAGACGCACTCCCGCAAACAGGCCAATCACCACTGCCAGGGTTCCGGTGATGACAAATAACCATTTGGCTGGGTTTGCGCTGCCGTTTCGCGCAAGGGCGAACAGCGTAAACCCGGCCAGGCCAGCCGCGAAGAACGACACGAGGAAAAGCCCAAGCCATTCCCTCAGGGTGAGTCGATCCAGAAGAAAGTAAAACGGCGCCACGAGCACGAAATGATCCGGATCATTTGCCGACGGGGCCATCTTTTTCAAGTTCGCCGCCAGATCTGCGTTTCGCGGATCGAGCCAGCGCGCCCGCTCGTAGTTCAATACTGCCCCGCCCGTATCATCCAGGCGCGCGCAGGCATTGCCAAGATTATAGTAGACCTGCGGCGATTTGATACCCGCATCCACGATCTCCTGGTAATGTGCACGCGCTTCCTTGAACTTCTGATTCTTGTACTCCTCGTTGGCCAGTGCGTACTTTAGCTTCGCCTCATCCAGCGTCATTGCGCGGCATATACCGGTGAGGGCAACAACCAGAACGACCGCCAGGGAGGCGACCTGAATCAGTCTGCGGAGCGAGGGCCGTCGGATGCTCATTTGGAAAGTACCTTCTCCATGGCGGCAAGAATCCCCGCCGTGGAATCCAGAATAGCTTTCATCTCCTCGGCACTTGGGCGCGAAGGAGAATAGCGCGCAGAGTCGCACTTCTCCAGTGTCTCGGCAATGCGTCGGCGCGAAACCTCATCCACGCCGCGATGGCCCAGAATATCATCAATGTATTCAATGGTGAGACTTGCCGGATCCAGCCGCAGCTTGTCGCCGAAGTAACCCCGGATGCCGCGAGCCAGCTCCTCGTAAAACGCATCGTGTTTTGCCGGGTCTAGATTTGCCCCTGCTTTCCGCAGGTGCTTTCGCGCCTTGTCCGCGGCCACCTTTGCCTTGTAGCCTGCGCGATTCACGTCCCGGTTGTTTCGGCGCCTGCGCACCAGCCACCCTGCCAGCACCAGGGCCGGCGGCACGGCCACCAGCGCGGGAAACAGCGGCCCTTCTCCCGTAAGCAATCCCGGCTCAAAAGCCTGCAATGATTCCGCCGTGATGTAGCGAATGTCATCGTTAAGCTGCCTGGGTTGGTCCCCATTCGGCTTCGGCGTTGCTACGGCCTGCGCAGGGCTGGCGTTTGCCACCAGTGCCGCCTGCGGGTTCGTGGGCGGTGCAATCTGCAGGGACACTGGTTGCGACTGCACCTTGTAATATCGCCCCGAAGTCGGGCTGAATGCCGCGATTTCCACCGGCGGAATTGTCATGGCCCCCGCCTTCATGGGGCGCAGGATATAGTCAAAGGTTTTGGAGAAAAGCGTCGAATTCCCTTCGCGCCGCCGATCCGTGGCGCTTTTCGGCGCCTCCAGCAGTTGTAGCCCGTCCACATCCGGAAGTTTCGGCTCGGAAATTCCCGACGCGTTCCCCCGCCCCTCCAGTTTCAACTGGAGCTTTAGGATGTCCTCCTGGGCCGCCGCCGTGCGCTTGTCTACGGTTGCCGTCAGAGAAAAATCACCCACTGCACCGGCAAATCCCGCCGGCCGCCCGTCCTTGGGTAGCGGCTTCACGTTGATTTCCAGGGCAGGTGACTGCGCCACAATTTCCAAACGGTTGCCGCCAAATCCCGGCATAAGCGACTCAAACAGGGGGTCGTTCTGGAAGAACGGATCGTCAAACGCGCTGCGTCCACGCCCCTTGGCTGCCAGGGAAAGCGCAATCCCACACGGTTCAATCGTAAGCGGCCCCGTCTTGGTCGGGGTTACCGCAGCTTCGTAAAGCTCCGTGACCAGATACTTCTTCGAGCCGATGGCCCGCTCCGTGAAAGTCAGATTTTGAGGGACCGAGTAAGTCTCCTCCTTGAGGAACTGCTGAAATTTGGGTAGGGAAATGTCGCGGATATAAACATTGTTGCCCTGAATTCCGTACTTCTCAAGTCCCGACGGGTCAATGCACAGATAAAACGTGGCAGAAACCTGCTGCCCTTCATAGGGCGCAATGGATCCCATCACAGGCAGCACAAAAATAATTCCAGTCAGATTCTTCTGTAGCTCCGCGTTTGGCGGATTGATCTGGGGCGGAACCACCTTCCCCTGCAATTCTGGCGGCAGATTCACCGTTGCCGCCGTGACTTTCGTCACGGTGAGCGAAACCTCGTTGCTGTCGTAACGCTGCCCTCCCACCGTCAGCGAGGCTGGGGGAATCTTGAAGGTGCCTTCCTTGCTGGTCGGAAGTGTGTACTTCAGCTCCACGCTCATGACCACGTTTCCATTGTTAATCTGGGTGAAATTCGAAGTCCCCGCCAGCTTCATGGGCCCAAGCCCCCATGCGGGATCCAGCGTGGGCAATGTGGGTTGTTGCTGCGGCTGATTCCCAGAGTAGGCAATGCTCAGGCTATAAACCAGTGGCTGCCCCACAAACGCCCGTTCCGTGTCCAGCTTCGCCGTCAGCTTGTAGGGCTGGGCATGACCCACCGTGCCGCCCAGGGCGGCGCACAGCATCACGATGGTGGCGCATATCCGGCGAATCATCCTACCAATCCTTGTCCATATCTCCGCGAGCCTGGAAGTTCCCGTTGTAAAATCGCTGCAAGGCCTTGCGATCCTCGCCCGGCAGCGAATTCAGCAACCGCTGCACGTCCTGTTCACTCATTTCCCCGGCTTGGGCCTCTTGTGGCTCGCCCTCTTCGGAATCCTTGTCGCTCTTCTCGGGCTTGGGTTTCTGGCCCTGCCCCTTCTGCTGATCCTGCTTCTGTTTTTCGTCCTTATCCTGCTTGTCCTTGCCGTCCTTCTGGTCGCCGGGCTTGTCCTGCTTGTCGTCTTTCTGGTCCTTCTGTTCCTGCTTTTCGCCTTCCTTGCCCGGCTCGTCCTTCTCTTTCTGCTGCGACTGGTTTTGTTCGTCTTTGTTCTGGTCCTGCTTTCCCTCGTCCTTCTTGTCCTGCTGATTATCCTGCTTGTTCTGATCGTTGTTCTTTTGCTCGTCCTGCTTCTTGTCCTGACCTTGTTGTCCCTGCTGGTTCTTCTGATCCTGGTTCTGCTGGTCTTTGTTTTCGTTCTGCTTGTTCTGGTCCTGGTTCTGTTGCTGCTGATCCTGCTTGTCCTGCTGCTGTTGATCCTTGGATTGTTGCTGTTGCTGCTGCTGTTGTTGCTCTCGAATCCGCTTCAGGATTTCGAGTTGCTCCTTCGCGTATTCGTAGTTGTGCCGCGCGTCGTTGTTCGAGGCGGAAATCTTCAGCGACTTGCGGTAATCCGTTACCGCCTTCTCCAGTGTCGAGATGGCGGTATCCAGCGGATTCTTCTCTTTGCCTCCCGCGCCCTGCGGAGCTGGCGTTGCCGGAACCGGCGCCTGCTGGGCGGCCGCACCCGACTTCAGTTTCTCAATCTCATCGGCCGCCTCGCGGTGCTTCACCACGCCCGCATTGTACTCCGCCGCGGCATTGAGCTCCGCATTCCGCTCATCGTAGACGCTCTTGAACTTCTCCAGCGCCTGCTCGACCTTCTTGTCCTTATAGAGTGCGTTTGCCTCATTGAACCGCAACGCGACCTCATTCGGCGCCTTCTCGCTGGCCTTCTGGTAAAGCTCCGCCGCCGCCGCGAAATTACCCTTTTGGTATTCCTCCATGGCCTTGGCCGCAAGGTATCGCTCCTCGCCCGGGTACGCACCCGCAAACGAGGCCAACCCCAATGCCAATCCCGCCAGGACCCACACTCGCCGATTCATCATGCCGTCACCCTCCGGTTCCGACCATTGCGGGCAATCTGCGCCGTCTCCAGCGCCTCCCAGATCAGCAGCAGGATCGCCGGCAGCAGAAACCACTGAAACCGCTCCGTATAAACCCTGTGAATGCGATCCTCCTGGTTCGACGCCTGGAACTGCGACAGGTCCGCCATGATGACATCCAGTTCCGAGAAACCCGAAGCATTGGCCTTGATCGCCTTCCCGCCCGTCTGCGATGCAATGTCGGTCAGCAGCTTGAAATCCAGCCGCGAGTTCACGATCTTGCCTTCCTTGTCCTGCTTGTACTGGCCATTCGGCAGGGGAATGGGGCGCCCCTCGGTCGTGCCGATGCCTATCGTGAAAATGTGAATCTTCTGCGCTTTGGCCTTCTCCAGCGCAGCCGCCGTATCCTTGCCCTGGTCCTCGCCGTCCGTCAGCAGCACCAGGATCTTCTCGCCCTGCGAGCTTGCATCAAAAGCCCGGATCGCCGCCTTGATCGCCTGGCCGATGTCCGTGCCCTGCACCGGCACCGAGCTCACGTCGATGCTCTGCAATGCGGCGCTCACCATGCCGTAATCCAGCGTCAGCGGGCATTTGATGTAGGCATCCCCCGCAAACGCGATAATTCCCGCGCGGTCGCCCTTCAGTGCCCAAATGATATTCTGTAGCAGTTGCTTGGCCCGGTCCAGCCGCGAGGGCTTGTAGTCCTGCGCCATCATGCTCAGCGACGTATCCACCGCGATCATCACGTCCACACCCTTGCTCAGCAGGCGCCGGTCCTCGTGCCCCCACTGCGGTCGCGCCGATGCCAGGATCCCAAACGTGATGGCCACCAGCAGAAGGGCCGACTTCGCGATCACACGCCCCCGCGAATGGTTCGGCGCCAGCGACCGCAGGGCCGTCGCCGAGGCATACCGCTCCAGCACCGCCATGCGCCGCCGCACCGTCCACCACAGCAGCGCCGCCACCAGAGGCAGCGCCAGCAGCATCCACAACATTTCTGGTCGTGCAAATCTCATGGGACTTTCAGGAACCTCGTCGAGCGCAGCAGCAGCTCCAGCAGCAGCATGCCCACCGCGCCAAGGATCAGCCACGGGGCCAGCTCGTTGAAGTTGTCAAACTGCGTGGCTTCCACCTTGCTCTTTTCCAGCTTGTCGATCTGCTCATAGATGGACGCGAGGGACGCATTGTCCGTCGCGCGGTAAAACCGTCCGCCCGTGGTGTTGGCGATGCGGGTCAGGTTCTTCTCATCAACCCCGTCATCCGCAACGATCCCGAACGGCGTCCGTACCGGCCCCGATCCACCCACGCCAATCGTATAAACGCGAACCTTGCTCGCCTTGGCCGCCTCCGCCGCCGTGTTCGGGTCAATCTTGCCGGCGTTGTTGGCCCCGTCGGTCAAAAGGATGATAATCTTCGTCTTGGCCTTGCTATCCTTCAGCTTGTTGAGGCCGGTGGCCAGCCCCATGCCGATGGCGGTCGTCTGACCATCCACAAGGTTGAACTGCACCCGCTCGATGAAGTTCCTCACCACTCCATAGTCGAGCGTCATGGGAATGATGGTCGCCGCCTCCGACCCGAAAATCACCAGCCCGATGCGGTCCCCGATGCGGTTCGCCACAAATTCCTTGAGCACTTCCTTGGCGGCTTCCAGACGATTGGGCACCATGTCCGGCGTGCGCATGGACAGCGACACATCCAGCACCAGCATGATGTCGATGCCCTCGTTATAGGTCTGCCGCTCCACGCGCCCAAACTGTGGCCGCGCCATCGCCAGAACCAGCAGTCCCAGGCACAGGATCCGCATGACTCCCACCAGCCGCGGCAACCGCGACCCGCTGCCCGGGCCCATGGCCTGCCGGATCAGCGCCGCCGTCGCAAACCGCAGCGTGGAGGCCTTGTGCCGTTCGCGGTAGAAGATCGCCCACAGCACCAGTGGCAGCAGCACGATCCCCGCCAGGAACAGCGGAGCCGCAAATCGAAATTGCCCCGTGGTGGTTTCAAAGAGCGGCCCGGATAGCATTTCCGCAAACTTGTTCATGCCTGCCCCCCCGGGGAAACAGCTCCCGCCGATTGCACCGGCTGCGCCGTCGCGCCCTCCTGGGTTGGCGCAGCAATCTGGTGCCGCGTCCCCGCCACCACCTGCCGTGCCCACTCCAGCGCGCGGCGGCAGGCCGCCTCCTCCGCCACATACTTGGCAAATTTTACAAGGTCGGCCTCGTCCAGCAATTGGTTCGTGCGCTCGCGCGCCTCGCCCGGAACGGATGTTTCCTTCAGGCGCTCCATCAACTCATAACTGGTCAGGTCCAGCGAGTTGAAATCATAAAGTCGTCCCAGGTAAATGCGCAGCGTGTCCGAAACCCGGCTATAGAATTCCTTGACGCGTTTCTGCTCCACGAGCCGCTCGCCCTCGACGCGTTCCAGTTCCTCCATCGCCCACACGTCCAGCGCCTTGGGCGGGCTCACGATGCGCGCGATGCCACGCCGCATCCGCGACAACAGCCACAGCGCCAGCGACGCCACAATCACACCACCCACGATGCCGCCAACCCAGTAAACCCACTTGGGAATCGGCAGCGTCACCGGCGCCGCAATGTCCTTGATCTGGATCTGCTCACGGTTATCCGGAAGCACCGACTTAACTTCGACTGCCTGCGCCTGCAGCGTTGCCGTCGTGCTCGACCCATCCGGCTGAAGCGTCGTCACCAGCACTGCCGGTGGGTCCAACATATCCGAGGTTCCCGTCGTGAAAGGTGCAATCATAAAGGTAATCTCACGCTTCGTCTGGCCGTCGGCGGTCTTGCTGTCCACGTTGGCTTCCCGCCCGATCAGCGACCACGTCGATTCCTCATCCTTCTCGCCCAGCAGCGGGGTCACCTGGACCCGGTTCAAGTCCGGGGCCGCCACGGAAACCTTGAGTTGGAACCGATCCGCGATGCGACCCTGCTTCGGTTCAATGGAAACAGAGGAAACCGTATCCGCAAACCCGGCGCCCGCCGCGCACACCAGCGCCCCGCAGGCGGCAAACTGGCAAAATCTGTTCATGGCACCAAACATAAAACTACTTCCGGCCTCCACCCGCCGTGGCCGTGGTTAGGGAATCAGGCTTGGGGGCAATGGAATCCCAGAAACTGTTGATTCCGGATGCCTGCAACTCTGCCCCGTACTGTTGCCGCAGCCCGGAATACATCTCCAGCGTGGCCGAGGTGCTGCGCTGCCGGCGGATCGTCGTCTCTATCTGCGGCCGCACCTCGTCCAGTGTCTTCTCGACCTTGGGCGATTTGTAAATGACCTTGAAGATATAATAGGCATTCCCGATCTTGGTGATCCCCGATATATCATTGGGCTTCATCGCCAGCAGCGTCTTGGCCACTTCCGGCGCCTTGCCAACCCCGGGCACCGTATCGTCGCGATCGCTCACCAGCCCGGCTATGCCCCGCGTGCTCGCCGACCCCTTCTCCACGGAGTAGCTCGTGGCCACGTCAAAGAAATCCGTTCCCGCCCGCAGCGCATCCAGCGCCGTCTGCGCCGTAGCGGAGGTCTCCGTCTTGATCAGGGCAATGCTGCACCGCTCGGGATCACGGTAAATCTCCCGATGCTTCTCATAAAACGCCTCCACATCCGCGTTGGCCACCACGTTGGCCTTGTCCTTCATATCGCGCATATAGCGCTCGGACACCAGCGAACGCTGGTAATCAAAGAGTTTTCGGCTCACGTCCGGGTCCTTGTGGTATCCTGCGTCCATCGCGGCCCGGTAAACCGCCGCCTGGTTCATGTAGTTGTCCACTATCTCCGCCCAGGCTTTCTTGTCGCCCGCGGCCACGGCCCCCGCATACGCCGAGTAGTTCCGCAGGTTCCGGTCGATTTCGCCGCTATGAATGTCCTGCCCGCCCATCCGCGCCACGATCGGCCCCTTCTGGTCCTCCTGGGGCGGACTGATCAGCGCCACCTGCTGCAGCACGGTGGCCGTCGTCAGTGAGGCCACCGCGCCTGGTCCCGCGGAATTGCGACGCGCCTTCTCAAAGTTGGCCAGCGTTTCCTTGTTGTCAAAGGTGTGGCCGTCCAGCGTTCGTGCGCGCACATAGTACGCCTCGGCGTTGCGATAGTCCTCGAAATTGGTCAGGTAAATGTTTCCCATTTGAACTGCGACCTCCGCCTTGGCCTTGCGCCCAAGTCGTGGGTTATCCAGCGCCAGTTGGTATTCGCGAAGCGCCTGCTCGAACAGCCCGTCTGTCACGTACTTCCGCGCCATGCCGATGTGCTCCTGCGCGCCCTTCTGTTCGCGGCGGTCGTAACCCCAGAACAATGCCAGCACCACCAGCGCCAGCACCGTCCATAGCAGGCCCGCAGGAATCTTCCCAAGCCCACGGATCGGGGGTTCCGCTCCGTCTGCAACATCCCCATCGCGGCGTTTTCTTCGGATTCTCATGTCAGTATCGGCTCGCTCTCCGGCGGAAGATTTGGATGATCGGCTCCAGGTACGGCTTGTCCGTATCTATGTTAACAAAATCGATTTTTAGCTGGTTAAAGAGTTGCTCCTGCTTTTCCTGCGATTGCCTCGCCACGTTGCGGAATCGCGTCCGGAATCCCTCGTCAAAGGTGTCCACGAACACCACCTCGCCCGTTTCCGGGTCCTCAAACGGCACGATACCCACCGGCGGCATCTCCAGCTCCCGGGGGTCCCTCGTGCGCAGAGCGATCAGGTCGTGGTTTCGGTTCAGGATGCCCAGCGGCTTGCGCAGGTTCGTTTGGAAGAAATCGCTCAGCAGGAACACCACGCTTTTCCGACCCATCACCCGCATGATGTGCTCCACCGCCGCCGGGATGTTCGTCTGCTTGTGCTCCGGCTTGTAGGCCAGCACCTCCCGGATCACCCGCAGCACATGGTTTTTCCCCTTCTTCGGCGGGATGAACTTCTCCACGCGGTCCGTGAAAATGGTCAGCCCCACCCGGTCGTTGTTCTTGATGGCGCTGAACGCCAGCAGCGCGCAGATCTCCGCCGCCAGCTCGCTCTTCAGCCGCGCGCCCGTGCCGAACTCCGTCGAGCCGCTGAGATCCACCATCAGCATCACCGTCAGCTCGCGCTCTTCCACGAACGTCTTCACGAACGGCGTGCCCGTGCGCGCCGTCACGTTCCAGTCGATCGTGCGGATCTCGTCGCCCGGCTGGTATTCGCGCACTTCTTCGAACTCCATGCCGCGACCCTTGAACACGCTGTGGTAGCTGCCCGCCATCACCTCGTTCACCAGCCTGTTGGTGACGATTTCGATATGGCGCACCTTGGAAAGCAGTTCGGCGGGAATCATGACGCGCCTACGGCACCTCGACTTCGTCGAAGATCTTCTTGATGATGTCTTCGCTCGTGATTTCCTCAGCTTCGGCCTCGTACGTCGGGATGATGCGATGGCGCAGCACGTCCACGCCGATGGTCTTGATGTCGTCCGGCGTTACGTGGGCCCGGTGCCGCAGGAAAGCATAAGCCTTCGCCGCCAGCGCCAGGAAGATCGTCGCGCGCGGGCTCGCCCCATACTGGATATATTGTCCCACGGCGATCTTGTACTCCTCCGGGCGCCGCGTCGCGAACACAAGGTCCAGAATATAGTTCTTCACCTTGTCGTCGATGTAAATCTGCCGCACCAGTTGCCGCGCCTTTAGGATTGTCTCGATGGAAACCACCTTGCGCACACCGAAGTCCGTGCCTGCCGCCTTGCCGTTTTCGGGCGTATCCAGCGCCGAGTCCGTCATCCGGTCCAGGATCGTCTTCTCGTCCTTCTTGCTCGGGTAGCCCACCTTCAGCTTCAGCATGAAGCGGTCAACCTGTGCCTCCGGCAGGGGATAGGTTCCTTCCTGCTCGATGGGGTTCTGCGTTGCCAGCACCAGGAACGGCTCGTCGATCGTATACGTCATGTCGCCGATCGTCACCTGGTGTTCCTGCATGGATTCCAACAGCGCGCTCTGCACCTTCGCCGGCGCGCGGTTGATTTCATCCGCGAGGATCACGTTCGCGAAGATCGGACCCTTGCGCGGCACAAACGTGCCTTCCTTCTGGTTGTAGATCAGCGTTCCGATAAGATCCGCCGGCAGCAGGTCGGGTGTGAACTGGATGCGCTGGAATTTCGCGTCAATGGTCTGCGCCAGTGTCTTTACCGCCAGCGTCTTCGCCAGGCCCGGCACGCCTTCCAACAGCACATGGCCGTTGCTCATCAGACCGATCAGCAGGCGGTCCACCATGTAGCGCTGGCCCACGATGACCTTGCCCACCTCCGAGATGATCTGGTCCACAAAGGCGCTCTCTTCCTTGATCTGCGCGCCCAGCGATTCGAGTTCCGTGTTCATTGTCATGGGTTGGTTTCCGTTTATCCTTGGTTACTTGGCCGTGATTTCGACCAGGCGCGAGGCGCCGTCTTTGCGTTCAATATAGAGCAGATGGCTGTCGGTGGTATGCGACTTTAGCGCCTTCTGCACGTCCTCCCGGCTTCCCACATCCTGCTTGTTCACCTGCAGGATCAGGTCGCCCTTCTGGATGTCCATGATGGCCGCCCGGCTGCCCGGCTCCACCTCGTCCACCACCACGCCCTTGCCGCCTTTGGCCGGCGACACGCTCAGGCCCAGCAGGTCACCGGAACTCGGCTTCTTTCCCGGCATCGGGCCGTCCGGCGACCGCTTCTCGATCTGCTCCTGCGGTGGCCGCTCATCCAGCTTCACGATGACCTTCTTTTCCGCCGGTTCCTTGCTGCCTTCGTCACGATAGACCAGCAGCTCCACTTCCGAGCCCGCCGCCTGCACCCCTACATTTCGGTGCATGTCGTAAATATCTTTGATTTCCTTGCCGTTCACCTTGGCGATCACGTCGTAGCGCTGGATGCCGGCCTTTTCTGCCGCCGAATCCGGCCGCACGTTCTTCACGATGATGCCGTAGTTCTTGTCGTAATTGAGCTGCTTCGCCAGGCTGTTCGTCAGCCGCTCCATCTCGATCCCCAGGTACCCGCGCGCCACACGGCCACGCTCGATGACTTGGTCCGTCACCTCCCGCGCCGTCTTGCTCGGGATCGCAAAGCTCAACCCGCTCCACAGCCCCGTGCTCGTCGCGATCGCCATGTTGATGCCGATCAGTTCCCCGTCCAGGTTCACCAGCGCGCCCCCCGAATTCCCCGGGTTGATGGCCGCCGTCGTCTGGATCAGATCCTCGATGGGAGCCTTCTTGATCACCCGGTGCTTCGCGCTCACGATGCCTTCCGACACGCTGTTGTTGAACTCCAGCGGGTTCCCGATCGCCACGACAAAGTCGCCAACTTCCAGCTTGTCCGAGTCGCCCCAGGTCACCGCCGGCAGGTCTTTCCCATCCACCTTCAGCACCGCGAGATCCGTCAGGTCGTCCGTCCCGATGAGCTGCACCTTGTCAAAGCTGCGCCCATCTGGCAGCGCCACCTCAATGTCGTCCGCGTTCACGCCCGAAACCACATGGTTGCTTGTCACCACGTAGCCGTCTGGCCGCACGATCACCCCCGACGCCGAACGCGAATACCGGAACGCATCCTCGTCATTGGGCGTCAGGTTTGGCATCTGCTGCTCGAACAGCCGCTCCAGGTAGTCCCTCATCTCATCATCCAGCCCAAAACCCGGCGGGATGGACGCCTTGCGCCCGGCCTTTCCGCCGAACTGGATATTGCTCTTAACCTTGATGTTCACCACCCCCGGCGAGGCCTTCTTGGCCACATCCCGGAACGTGGAACGCGTAATCTGCTGCTCGGCCCCCACCGGCAATGCCGCTGCCAGGGCCAACACCGCAGCAAACGCAACGGCTCGAAAGTTCGAAACGACCCCTTTGTGACCTTCGAGTCCTTCTTGCCTTCGTGATGAGATGTTGTTGGATTTGTTAGTCATCATTGTCCTCACTTAACTCCTTCGGCCATTTACTCGGCCTCACACCCCCAATGGCGAAGAGCGTGCCATTTCAATATATCCAGAAGTAGGCAAGCAAGCCTTGTATTTTCAATGGTCTGAGAGGGATTGAAGACGTCTCAATGACAGGCGCTGCGCCCTTTTGTCACCCCCGCGCCAATTTGGCACGCCTAACCCCTTATGCCCCCAATTCAGAATTCAAAATTCAGAATTCAGAATTGCCGCCCCAAAGGGCGGCTGCGGGGTTTGTAAGCGATTTCTCCCTTGCAATTGGCACCAACTGGACTAAACTTGTTTGTCGTTGTCCTTATAATCCCCTATTAGGAGGTGGCAGTATAGTGAAAAAAGCTTTTACTCTCATTGAGCTGCTGATTGTGGTGGCCATCATCGCAATCCTCGCAGCCATCGCGGTTCCAAACTTCTTGGAAGCGCAAACCCGCGCGAAGGTGTCGCGCACGAAGTCGGACATGCGCACCCTCGCCACGGCAATTGAATCCTACGCCGTGGACAATAACCGCATCCCGCGCGAGTTCAATTATGGCCAGTACGGTGACGTTCTTGTGAATCCACAAAGCGGGTCAACTGTTACAGGTTTGTCTGGAATCATGTGGTGGGGAGTTTCCACGCCAATTGCTTACATCACGTCCGTCTATTTCCCCGATGTGTTCCAGGACAAGAACTACAATGCCGCTCTGGACGAGCAGTACTACACGTACCAGGACCTCCTCATGCGCCAGAAGAATGGCTTGTTTAGTGCCACATTTGCACAGGCCGCTATTGATTTCTATGGAACGTGGCGTATGATTTCTGTTGGGCCTGACAAGCTGTTTGCTCATCCCGGTGTTACGAATTCTGTACAGCTCGCTTATGATCCGACCAATGGAACGGTCAGCATGGGTAACATTTTCCGCAGCCAATCGCTTTCGGAAAGTCGCGAACCTGTTGTTGGCACATTGATTGGTCCACACTAACAGCATAGCTGGTTAGCGCAGTTCGTTCAGTCACGGCGCCCGCGGCAACGCGGGCGCCGCTTTTATTTCTGGGCCCAAGTGTGAATCCGTATCACACGTCAGGCTGTTCCTGAACCTTCAGCGCAAGTCATGGGTCTGTAAGAGGTTGTAAGGGGTCGTGGGGGAATAGGCAAACCCGTTGGACTTTGCCAGGTTGCTCCCATGATAAGACTTCACCATACGGAAATCCGCCCGATCGGCCCATCGAATACTCGGCACATTTACCGGACTCGCGCCTCCCAGCCCCAAGAACCAGACCCTGCGCCCCACGGTCAGAAAATCCGCAAAATTAACCCGATTTTCAACCGGTTCAAATTTCGATTTATCCGCATTGAAATCATTGGGGTTACCCCCGTAATTCACCGCAAACAAATAATTCACCCCCCCTCCCCCCTCCCCCCCTGGGTACGGAGGTCCCCCAAAAAGGCCCTTGTGCCTATTTGTGCCTACTCCACCACGAAAATACGCACCTGCCGCACATCCCCGGCACCGTGGGAAGCTGCGC
>JAIBAT010000152.1 GCA_019695055.1 Candidatus Sumerlaeaceae bacterium
CGGCTTCCTTCAAGATGCCGACGATCTGTTCTTCGGTGAAACGCTTCTTCATTGCAGAATCCTCCGTTGTAATATTACGCGAGGATCCTAAACTTCCGCCTGGCCCAGTTTTTGGGGATCAGGCCCCTGTCCCAAGATTAAGTGGGTGCGTCGGCGACCGGGGTGACCTGCAACTCCGCCGCAATCATGTGGTAAAGCACCATGAGTTCCGACCGGTTGGAAATGGCGTTTTGCTCGGTCATGTTGCGGGAAATGTCCTGTCGTGTAACGCCCAGGCGCTCAAGGATTTCGATGGATTCATTCCAGGTGGGGAGCCAGAACATGCTGGCCCTGAAATTCTGCATGGTACCGGTTGATTTCAGGAAGTGCTCAAGGTCGAGTATGAAGTATACGCCCTCCTGGAACGGGGACGGGTGGTGGAGAATACCCCGGTCGTCAAACACGTACTGGCCGGGAGCCGGATCCCATGCAAGGCCGAGATCGCGAAGTTTGCGAGCCATGGCGATTGTCTTGTTGTCGAACTGCATTTCAGTGCCCTCCTGGAGCTGCCATTGGACTTCTTGCCACCACAGGTACTTTTCGCTCGACTTGGTTCAGCATCTCCCAGAGGGAAAAGCTATGAAAACTTCCCGCCTTTGTCTGATTTTTTGCGTCTTTTTGGGGACCCTTTCCGCAAGTGCAGCCGATATTTACGTCGATAACGACTCTGGCTCGCCAGGCTACACTGAAACAGGAAGCTGGACCACAACATCCAACATCGGAGCCGGTTACAATTCCGGGAGTTACCGCTTTACTCGATCAACTTCGGTGTTTTCCACCGCCACTTGGAAACCAACCATTTCGTCGACCGGCTGGTATAGCGTCTATGCGATATTCCGGCGCGGAGCCGACCGCACAAGTAGTGCTCCCTACACCATCAACCATGCGCTTGGCAGCAGCCCGGCTTTTGCCGACCAGACCGGTGCATTTGATGGCGACTTGGGGGAGGTTCTTCTCGGGGTTTACAAATTCAATGCGGGTAATGCCGGCACAGTAGTCATGAACAATGTCACGGGTGGGAACGTGGTATTCATAGCGGATACCATCCGGTTTAGTCCTGATCCCGGTCCTGAGGTCACCCAAACTCGAATTGCCCCGCTGTACCCGCAGAACAATCAGCCATTCAGGGCGCTGGCACGTGTGACGGACAATGGTTCCCTGTCTCAAGTCATTGTGAATTGGAGTGCCTCGCCATCGGGGACCACAGGAACAGTAACCGCCTTTGATGATGGATTTCATGATGATGGATTGGCGGGCGATGGGACCTATGGAGGAAGCCTCCCCGGATTTGCAACAGGACAGACTGTTACCCTCTCCTTTACAGCCACGGACGACCATGGGGCTGTGACTACCGGGGCATCGGTGCAGGCGGTCATTGGTATGATTCCGTCATATCAGATCCGCATCAATGAGATTTTGGCGTCCAATTCTGGCTCAAGTTTCGATCTGGATTTTGGCGAATCGGGTGACTGGGTGGAACTCTACAATACCGGGCCCGACGTGGCTGACTTGACCAGCCACACGCTCTCCGATTCATTCGGCACACCCGAGAAGTGGAGATTCCCAGCTGGGACCTCGATACCTGCGGGAGGATATCTCCTTGTTTGGTGCGATGACTACAACCTGGCCGAATACGACCTGCACTCCAACTTCAAACTGAGTGCCAGCGGCGAGGCGGTTGTCCTCTACGATACTAACGCGACGACAGTTGTGGATTCCATTAATTTCCCGGCATTGGGTTCGGATGAGACCTACTCGCGCATACCAAACGGCACGGGGGCGTTCGCCTACACCATCGTCAACACGCCGCTTGCCGCCAACATTTTTGGCGCACGCGGGGCCAAACCAGTATTCTCGATGCCGTCGGGACTCTATTCGAGCACTATCAATGTCTCAATTTCCGCTGTCGGCGCGACAGAAATCCGCTACACAACAAACGGATCGGAGCCGACAACCACATCGTCGCTTTACTCGGTTCCGATTTCGATATCATCCACCACGGGTTTGCGGGCCAAGGCCTATTACCCGTCGGTCAATCCCAGCCTTCCAGCCTCGGCATCCTACTTCTTTGACTTCATTGCAGACCGCACCATTCCGGTCATGAATCTCATCATGGATTCCAATGACTTGTTTAACGCCTCGACGGGCATCTGGGCAAATTACAACCAGCGCGGGGATAATTGGGAGAAACCCGGCTATGCCGTCATCATGAATCCCGACGGATCACAAGTGCGGGAGAGCGCAGTTGGTGTGCGTATCAATGGCGGGACATCCCGGGCGGCTGCGAAGAAGTCCCTGAGGCTTTACCTCCGCGCAAACTACGGCGGGACATCCTGGACGCTGCCGTGGTTGGTCCGGACCTCTGCTCCCAGCTTCACCAACCTGGTCCTTCGGGGGAACAACAACGACGGTATTCTCAACTCTTCGCTGGTGCAGTTGAACCAGGTTACCTTCTTCCGTGATGAAATCCTCCGCGACTGGCACGGCGATTCGGGGGCGGTGGCTGTGGACGGCTTCTTCTTTGCCTTGTATATCAATGGCCAATACTACGGCCTTTATAATGCCTGTGAGCGCGTGACGGACGACTACATGGCATCCAAGGCTGGCGGGTCGGATTGGGACGTGATGAAGGGGACCTGGAACTCGACCCTTAAGTATAACACCGAGGCCATCGACGGTGACAACATCGAGTGGAACAGTTTCCTTTCCTGGCTGAATGTTAACGACCTTTCCACGACGACCGCCCTGGCCACTCTGAAGCAGAAGATCGACTACCCAGGATTCCTAAAGTACTTTGCCCTGAACATCGCCGCACAAAATGAGGATTGGCCGCAAAACAACTGGATTGCGACACACCGCAGGGGAGACCCCACGTCCAAGTGGACCTTCCACCAGAATGACGGCGAATGGGGCCTGGGTTTGCGCCCGCAGGGGTATGCCAGTGACACGCTGACCTGGGCGCAGGGCAATAACTTCATGATCAGCCCGAGCCACAATGGGAAGATCGCCCCACTCTGCAAATTGTTTAACGGAAATGATTGGGACCCAAATCCCATACCGGCCGTGAACGGCATTCTCGACAACGTACTGGGGCGCAAGGACTTCATCAGTGCGATGGAGGAAATCCTCAACTTTGAGTTGTCCCCTGCGGTGAGCATCCCGTCCGTGAATTCCTATGCGGCGAAAATCCAGACGGAAATTCCCCGGGAATCCGCGCGCTGGGCGGCCAACATGATCGAGTCGGCCGCCGCTTTCAATGCCGGCTGGCCGAATGCAGTCAATACGATGCGTACTTTCCTGGCAAACAGGCCCAACACTGTACGGTCGCTGATGCAGACCAAATTCAGCATTGCAGGCACCCGCCCGATTACTTTCCAAAAAAGCGGTGGCGGCAGTGGAAAGCTGCAGATCTACGGCCGCACAGTAGACCTGCCATGGAGTGGGGTTTTCTTCGATTCCTCCGCACTTAATCTCGCGGCGGCTCCCGATCTGGGTTCGTCATTCCTTGGGTGGACGGGTGCCATAACCACTTCGTCTGCGGCCCTGACTTACACCCCCACCACGGGCACCACCCTGACAGTGACTCTGAATTTCGGGGTGGCATCGGTTACTGTTCAGCCGAACGACGTTATTTTTAATGAGTATTGGATTAACGACGATAGCACAAGTTATCCTGGTATCGGACTGCTCCACAATGACTGGCTGGAGCTTCTTGTGGTCAAGAATGGCACCGACCTGCGCGGCTGGCGCGTGACCAACAATAAGACGACCGGGCAGCAAGGTGCGGTGGATGACGGCGATGGTTCGCTGATATTTCCGAACAATCCGGCCATCTCGAATCTTGCGGCGGGAACCATCATCCTGGTGGTTGCGAGCACAAATACCACCAATACGGCAACCTTTCCGACGGATGACCTCCATGCTTCGGACAAACGATTGATTTTCTATCGCGGTAATGGGAACCTGGATGATTTGACGGACCCCGGTTTTGGCATGGGTACAAGCAACGAAGCCCTCATTCTACTGGCGCCCGGCACCTCATCATCGTTCTCAGACGACGTTGGAGTCGACTTCATTGCCGAGGGTTCCACGGTAACGCCGACTTCATTCTTTGGCGTCACGTCTGGCACGGCAAGTTTCATAAACCCATTCAGCGGTATTGGCGGAGATGATGGTGCATATTTCACCAACGATTCCGGGGGCGGCTTTAACAATGACAATGGCGCAGATCCGAATACCTCCGATGCCCTGCCGGGTCCCGGCGGGTGGGTTGTTGATCCTCCGGGTACGCAAACCGGCGATTCACCGCCCGGGGGGCCGAATGTCCTGACGCCTGGGGCCCCAAACACGGGGCAAAACCTGACAACATTGTACAATGCCGCAGTCAGGGATTGGCCGCTTTATTAGAACCTTGGGGGGCAGATTAATCGAGAGCGACATTAGTGAATTCTTCCTCTCCCTCGGTGAGTTCGATGGTCTTGGTGGCCTTCTTTGCCCCAGCACGAACCTCCAAGGTGTAGGTTCCGGGAAAGAGCCCGATGATTTGCCATACGCCAATTTCTGTGGTTTTCCCGGTGCGCACCGTTTCAATGGAATTGGGATCGGTTGGCGTGAGCGTGCATTCGGCGCCGACCATGGTCTTCCCTTTATTGTCAGACACCGTCGCGATGATCGTTCCGGTCCTGTAGAGAACATCGTCAAGGCGCGTAACGTCACCGGCGCGGATTTTCAAGTTGTGGGTAACCTCGGAATAGCCCGAGGCAAAGATTCTGGCCGTGTATTGGCCAGGTGGGAGGTCTGGCACAGTCAGCGTTCCGTTGGCACCGTATTCTTCGCTGATTGGCACACTTGCGCCCTGTGCATTGGTTAGCTTACACTTGGCGCTTTGAAGCCCCTGGCCGTTGGCATACTGCAGGACTACAGAAACGAGAGTTCCTCCGCCGGACTTAAGCATCAGTGTAAGCGGAGGCGGATTCCCTCCGGTTGCATTGATTGTCACGCCAGCCTGGGTTGCCTTGCCAACTCCTTCCTTTGTTGCGGTAACCGAGTAGTTTCCCGGAACTACATCTTCCATGGCAAACCTGCCGTCGGGCCCGGACTCTGCCGTCTTACTTTGTGCCAATTCCTCAATGCCCAGGAGGCTTGGAGCTGTTGCGGTGACTTTGGCGCCCTGGACAGGAGAGTTCTTAATGTCCACTACCGTACCTGTAATCGACGCCGCGGAGACCACGAAATCTTTGTCGAACACACCCGCGTTGTCGGGGATGTCTACGGACTCAAGTTGCGGCTGCCGACTCCCGCCTTGCGGCTGGATTCCGGTCAATTGCCGTCCCGGAAGGACGTTTGCCATTTCGTAATACCCTTCCTCGTTGGTTTTTGCGGACCGCATGCTCATGGCGCCAAGGTTCATCAGGCCGACCTCGACAGATGGGACTGGCTGGCCTGCCTTGGTAACATGGCCTCTCATCGTGATGGAGCCAACGCGAATGGTGATTTCCTGCGTGGAGTTGGCTTTAATGTCGGTTACCAGCGCAGGTTCCTTGCCATAGGCCGGTAAGCGAAACTCACATCTTCCGGGTTTTAACCCCGCAATTTCAAATTTGCCTCCAGGCCCTGTTGTGGCATTGCGCTTTCCACCCGAATAGTCGTTCCCCACTTCAATTTCCACTTTCTCCAATCCGACCTCACCGGGCATCCGCACCACACGGCCCGTAACAATCGTTCCAACTCCCACCACAATTTCCCCAAGATCGGTTACGTCGCCCTGCTTGATCTTGATGTCGCGCGTTTCCGTCAGCCACGGAGACGGCGGCGACACAATTAGTCGGCGCGAATCGTTGGGTTGAAGATCATCCATGGAAAACCCGCCATCGGCGTCGGATTTTGTAGTGGCAATATTCGTGGATTCGTTTCGGGCAGCGTTCCTGATGGATATGGTGGCACCTTCCACCGGGGACTTGTCCTTCGCATTTACGATCCGACCCACGACGCGGCCACCCGGACCCATTTCAAATGTCTTGGTCAGCGAGTCGCCTTCGCCGGGCATGCAGACCAGGTCGGTTTCGAGCGTCTTGTATCCGGTCGATTCAATGGTGAATCCATAGCAGGTACTTACGGGGAGATTTCCGACGGTGAAGACGCCCGGCTTTGCCGGATCCTTCTCAATTGCGACATCGCTTCCGCAAGTTACGGTAAAGCTTTCCAGCGGTTGACCCGTTTTCCAGTCCACAACCCGGCCAGTTAACTTCACTGGCGGTTTGGGGGTGATGACAAAGTCTGCGTCTTCGCGGCACGATTGCACATTCTTGAACGGGAAGGATTCCGAGCCGTTGGAGATGTTAATGTCGACAGTGCCCGGCGCGATGTTTTCGAGCTCATAGTGCCCGTTGGAATCGGATTGGGTGCTTGCGGTACGCGTTTTACCACTTTTTGATGCCACAAAAACAGAAAGACTCGCCATCGGTTTGCCTTCCTTGTTGGTGATTCGCCCGGCCAGTTTACATCCCTTCTCCAGTTTAAGGATTATGTTATCCGTCAATCCGCCGGGTTTTGGCGATACCGGGACTTCTGAACAGGAAATGTATCCGTCCTTCGCGGCCGTAAGTTTCATGCTTACGCCCGGAACATTCTTGATTTCAAAGCTGCCGCTGGTTTCCGAAACCGCTGTTCCCGCCCCAGCCATACGAATCTGACCGGAAATGTCGTAAGTGATAACGCCAGTTACCATTGCGCCCTCTGCAGGGCTCCCGTCCGGCAACTGTACCATACCCCTGAGTGTGGCACCGGGCTTCAACTGGATATCCACCTTGTCAACATCATGGTCGGCTGCCGTAACTGACTGGGAGGCGGCGGGCGGGTAACCAGTAGCGGATGCGAGAACCCGCAGGGCCGCCCCAGGAGCAGCGTCCAGCGAATATCGGCCGTTACTGTCGGCAGCAGCGGGCTTATCCATTTGGTCAAAGTCACCAGGGATCATGGGAACAACAAAGGCGTTCGACGCCGGGCGGCCATCCGGCAGAAAAACAGTTCCCGAGATACTTACTGTTTTCACCATCACCAGGTCGCGTTCAATCACCAGCGTGTCCGGATTCAGATTGATCTGATCGAAGGTTTGGCGGTTGTCCCCGCGTAGCTTGTATCCTGCCTTAATGGCCTTGAGTACTGTGGATCCGTAATTCCCGAAAACTCCCTGCAATTGATAGTTTCCGGCGGCAGTCGAAGTTGTGGATATACTTTCCGGGTCATCGGTGTGGCCGGTTAGAATTCTCACATCGGCCAAGGGAGTCGCGGCAGTGCCTTCCTCTCGCACCGTACCTTTGATGGTATGGCCGCCATAGACAAAGATCAACATGCCGTCACTGGTTTGCCCGTCTGCAATGGAGATTTCAAATCGAGCCTGGCGTTTGGTGGGGAGGAGCCGCAAAATCTCCTTACGTGCGTCGACCAGATATTTGCCCGGTGCAAGATCCTGCAATTGGAACGTCCCAACGCTGTCGGACTCGCACTGCGGAGGAAGTTCGAGGCCAAGCGGCAATTCGTTCCGGGCACGCTGGGGCGTCAGGGTGACCACAACGCCGGAACTGTGAACATCCGATGGCTTCTCCAGAACCACGCCTGAGACGGCCGCGGTGCCGCGATTAAGCCGCAATAACAGGGACTGTGTCGGTGGCGAAACAGACTGGGTGGAGGCTGGAAACCCTTTGGCACTGGCGGAAACATACGTGGGTGTCTGCATTACATGAGAAAACTGAAACTCTCCGGAACCCGTCGTTACCATATCAACTGCCACTGAGAGTTGTCCCGGCGATGCAGCTTTCGGCGCGATGGCAATGCGAGCGCCACTGATTGGTTGGTCCTGGTCGTCCACAACCCGACCGTTTACTGGAACGCCGTTTGGCAAAACAGCGTCCATTGTTAAGATGCGATGGGGAGAGCCCGAACGATACCCCGCCTCCCATTGTAAAGTGTTTTGAACGGGCCTGAAGATCGTGACACCGTTGGCATGGGAGGCCTTGATGTAATAGGTGCCAGAGACAGACCCCAACAAGCGATACGATCCGTCGGCTGATGCAATTGCACTGGTGATGGTTCTTGCCTGCCGGCCCAGATTCTGGTATCGATAAATCGTCAATAATTCCACGGTCGCGCTTGTTGCGGGTTGACCGTTTTCAAGGGTCAGGCGGCCCTTGACCAGTAACAGGGCTTTGCTGCCGGAAAGAAGGTCGTCGTCTACTCCGGGATGGGCTTGGGTGGTCGGTCGGACTCTTGCCTTTGTCTCGCCACGGGTATCGACTCTGTGGATGATGGTTTGGGAATTTGAGGCCCGTGACCCGGATGTTTCGGAGGAATCGTCCCTTTCCACTCTGTGGCACGCAGCCGTACAAGCCACCGCTACAGCCCATATGATAAAGTGGTTCGCGAATTTTAGACCCGGTTCGCCCTGCCAGCCGACTCTCAATGATAATTCCCCCGTCCTTCTGTGCTGAAAGCTATGTCATTAGGTGGAATGAATCCGTCAAGGATCCTCGGCTGCCTGCCCGCGAATTCATTCTCACGGCTGGGCCGTTGGCCAATCCATTTCCGACAATTACAACTGCCTCATAAGACGAAACGGAACTTTGAAACTTGCACGGATCCTGATCCCGCAGGCATTTTCTCTACTTGCAAGGTTGAGTACGACCATTTACCATTTAGACACTATTCCCTGAAACCATCTCCCTTCAAATCGGGGCACCATTACACTATAGTGAGGGATTTCTCACATGGAAGTAGCCGAAGCCATCATTCAAACCCTGGAGACCAGCCCGATTCTGGTAACCCGCCTTGTTCGCGAGGCTAACCCCGCAATCCTCAAGCGCCGCCCCTCCCCGGCGAAGTGGTCCATCCATGAGCACGCCTGCCACCTTGCAGCTGTTCATCCGCTCTTTTTCGCGCGTCTTGATTTGATGCTGAACGATCCTTCGCCGGTGATCACTCCCTATAACCCCGACAAGGATGATGAGGATGGAGCTCTTATAAAAGTTGATCTCGACGAAGCCATGGTGCGTTACGCCAGTGACCGGGCACTGCTGTTGGATCTGCTGCGCAAATTGACACCGGTGGACTGGCAGCGAAGCGCGAGCCATCCCGAGTACTCTCGCTATACCGTCGAGATCATGTTTCGCCACTTTGCATTTCATGACCATTTTCACGCTTACCGCATCGAGGAACTCGTCCTTATGCCTGGCTGGTCCTGACAGCGTCTCCTTTGACGCCACTGGGCCCCACCCAGGAGCCACGCTGGCAGAGTAACAAATGTCTTGCATCCCGCCGCCAGACTTGGTTCAACCGCCCAGTCAGCAACTGATGAACTTGTTCGAGCAATTCTGGAAGGCAATTGAAGATCGGCGTGGGCCGGCCGCCCAGGCCGATATCCCTTTTGATTTAACCCTCACCGAATTCCATCCGCCCGAGGGCGTGCAAAGCGAAGCTGGTCGCGATCTGACCTCCGTTGTCCGTCGTGCCGCGCGCCGCTTCCCCCCGGTGGTGGTTTCGCAACCCCGTTTCTCCCCACGGCCATTCTGTTTCGTTTATACGACCTCGGGAAGCCGACTGCCGGAGTTCCACGAGCTGTTTGAGAACTATCTCGATAAGAACGCATTCATGGCCGAGACGTTTCTCCGCCTGCGACCCCATTGCGAAATGACTTACGTTCTTTTCCTGTCCGAAAAGACCTTCTTCCTCTTCGATGCCGAGCTTGAAGAGTTGCTGCGCTGGGGAAGCGATTTCGAGTCCTTGGAGGAGCTGTTCCTTGCGCCCGTTGATGCTGGTCTCGATGTTGTCAATGCTTGGGGCCAGATTCCACGCAAGACCCTGGCCCAGCGGTCCGAGGAATTCTGCCGGTGGATCGATCTCTGGAAGGCAGCCCTCGGCGCTCGAACCAATGCCAATCCAGCGTTCATGGTCAGCCTTATGCAGAAGGTTGTCCTCCTGTTTCTTTTCGATCTGAATTTTGGGCTTAGTGAACCGGACCTTCGCCTTCGCAATAATTTCCTGGAACTGCGTCCCAAGGAAAAGGCCAAGGCTTCCGTAGATCCCATGGCCCGTCTTGCTGGTTTTGACGGCATCGCCTGGCTCCACGAGGCCTCGCGTGAGGTTTGCGACCTCTACCATCTCGATTTCCTTTTCTGGACCCAGGCGGAGAGCAATTTTTTCAATGTCATGGGAGCAGACACCCGAAAACTGTTCTCGCAATTTATCCTGGAGCTGTTCCTGGTCAGCCAGTGCAAGTTTGCCACGGCAGTTCAAAGCGATGCGTTTTCTGATCCCAATTCCCGCCTGAAGCTTTGGAAGTTTTCGGTCACTGAGACCCTGAATGTCCGGAAACGCATTCAGGCTGATGACGTTAACGTCTATGAACCGCTCAACATTGACCTCGATGAGAGCGGGGTCGGCTGGACTCTCCACGTGATCGAGGAGACGTTGGAATTCTGGCGGGAGAGGTGCAACGAGTTTGCCCGCCAGCTTACTGAACGCAAAAGGGTCAAAGTGCAGTTTGACATGTTCCAGACTGCCGATCCGGAGCATGCGCGGATTCCCATGCCCGAAGACATTTTCGAAATGGCCTTCTCCACAAGCCTGCGGGTGTTTTACGACTTTCCCGTCCAACGGGCGACCCTGGAGTATTTGATTATCCTGAAAGTTTTCGAGTTTTGCCGTCGCTGGAATATCCCGCTCCAGCCCCTCGATGAGGTGGCCTATATGTTTTCGCCCAAGGACCGGATGGGCAAGGTTCAGGAAATCTGAGGGGGTTTCCCCCAGGCATCCAAGTAGGCTGCTTCAAAAATCCATTGCCCTGTGCATCCCGTGTATCACCATGGGCTCCCAGTTATGCGAGACTTGACCACACTTCCCGTTTGCGACCCATCACAGCATAGTTTTGACACGATCGTCGGTCACGATCTGGCAAAAAGTTACCTGATGCGGGCGTACGATGCGCAGGTCCTGCCCCATGCCCTGCTTTTCCATGGCCCCCGGGGACTTGGAAAGCTGAGCATGGCCTATGCGCTCGCGAAGCACGTCAATGCGCCGTCGCCCTCGGACTTGGTACAGTCGGAAATACGTCGAAAAATCAGTGATCAGGTGTTTGCGGACCTCCTTGTTGTGGAACCCAAAGGCGCTGCGGGCCAGATCACACTGAACGGATGGAAGCCAGGGAAGGATGATCCCGATGGTCTTCAGTACTACAGGTTTGTGGATTCCCGGCCCTTGGAGGGGAGCAAGAAGTTCCTGATATTCCGCCGGGCGGACCGGATGAACGTGGCCCTGGCAAATTTTCTGCTCAAGTTGATTGAGGAACCGCCCTCCTATCTTCAGGTCGTTCTGGTGACTGACAGGCCCAATGATTTGCTGGTCACAATCCGCTCCCGTTGCGCGCCGGTCAAGTTCAGCCCTCTGATGGCCTCAGAAATGGACGCATTTGCCCGCATCGCAATGCCGGACGCCCTGACCCATGAGCGTCAGGCGCTTGTGCAATTGGCTGATGGGCGCCCGGGGATGTTGCGCGAACTCCTGGATTCCGATACCGCCAACCTGAGGGGTGATGTGGTAAAACTGATGCGGAAATTTCAGCAGTTTGGATTCCTGTCACTGTTCCGTGTGGCCAGTGAGCTGGCCAATTCCACCGGCAAACCCACCCGCGGCGGCGCCTCCAGTGAGAGTTTCGAAAGCGTGCTCAATGCATTGCAGGCGTGGCTTCGCGATGCGACTATTTCGAAGGCTCTTCCCCCTGATTTGGCGACGCGCCTGTTCGTGAATGGACCTGAGGCAGCAGAGATTTCCGGCTACGCAAAGGACACGTCACTTGAAGCGCTTGCCGGTGCTGTCGAGACTCTGCGCCGCAGCTACCACTACATTCCCCGCCAGACCGACCGCAACTACGTCCTGGAGTTGTTGCTGTTGCGGCTGGGTCGTGCCATGAAATCCTGATGGGTGGGCGTCGCTTGCGAAGGCTGGCCGGCATAGATTGGCGGTGTTTCCCGGCAAATCGGGCGACTTGATGGTGTAAATTTACCCCCTGAGTGGGTGAATTTCACCCACCGAATGGGTGATTTTCACGATACCTTCCAGAGGGCGCTGACTGGTATCGCTTATCGGTTGCGGCCGAGAAGGCTGTTCATCAGGTTGCGCTCGGCGGGGGACAGCTTCGAAGCGTTCTGCTGGATGAGGTCGGGGCGACGGGCGAGGGTTCGTTCCAGTGCCTGCAGGCGGCGCCACTCTTCGATGCGCTTGTGGTGGCCGCTGAGAAGCACTTCCGGCACACTTAGCCCTCGGAATTCCACCGGACGCGTGTAGTGCGGATGATCCAGCAAACCACTGTCGCCAAACGACTCTTGGGCGGCGCTTTCGTCATTCCCGAGGACACCGGAAATCAGCCGCACGATGGAATCGGTGACTGCCATCGCCGGAATCTCACCGCCCGTCATGACAAAATCGCCCATGGAAATTTCGTCATCAATATAAAGTTCACGAATCCGTTCGTCGATGCCCTCGTAGTGACCGCACAGGAGCACCACGCCCGGCTGGCTGGCATACTCGGCTGCCCGTTCCTGGTTCCATGGCCGTCCTTCGGGGCTCAGGTAAACCCGCTTCAGTGGTATCCCGGCATGTTCGGCCGAAATTGCATCGAACGCTGCCGCCACCGGCTCGGGTTTCATCACCATGCCAGGCCCGCCGCCATAAGGCGTGTCATCGGTCACGTGGTGCTTGTCGGTCGCAAAATCGCGGATGTTGCGCAAACGGATTGAGACCTTTCCCGCTTCCTGGGCACGCTTGATAATACTGGTCCCAAAGACACTTTCAAACATCTCGGGGAAAAGCGTTAGGATTTCAATCTTCATGCGGTTTGATCGCTAATCGTTCCTGCGAATTTGCCAGCCACCGCGGGCAGACACCTTATAGGCAAACCGGAGAGGACATATTCAGCCAGACAGCCACCCGGCTAATACAGTTTCCATTCATCCACGGTCGCAGTGGGAGTGGCGTTTTCGAGTCCCACCGTCTCTGTATCGGGTATGATCCATTGCGTAAAATTGTTGGGCTGCGTGCTGTTCGATTTTCTGGAGACCGTGGTGTCCACGCCGCCGGCAAAAACAGTTTGCTGGTTCGGGCTCAGTGTAATGAGTAGATTGTTGCCGCTGTTGGTGCGGAAATACCGATTCGAAGCTGTGGAGGAACAACCGTAAGCAAAAGCTTCGACCAGGGTGTCCGTGGTCCCTGCAGTATCGTACTTGCCCACCGTAACAAGTGCGAAACCCGAATTCCCCGTGTTGGTCAGGCCAAACCCGCTGCCAAGATCCTGATATTGCAAAGAGGAGAGCCTCGATTGAATGAGCGACTTGATTCCCGAACTATCCCCGCTGGTTGACCCGTCGTACATTACAAACAGTCCCCCCGGAGGTATGGTTCCTGTGAGGTTGAAACCCGTGAACTCGTTTTCCGTCCCGGGAATCGTGGTGGCGAGGGCTCCCGACACACTTTGCTTCAGAGAGTAAGCCTGTGGCGCTTCCAAGTTAATTGTGCGACCGCCGACATTCTTCAATTCGATAAACGTCCGCACGTCCGGTGAAGCGGCATCGTTGAAGCTGAATTCATTAATCAAGATCTGCCCCGGTGGGTTCGGGTCGGCCCCCAGTGCAAAATCCACGATCGCAGGCAGGTGGTCGCTGGCGTTGGTGGTGTCGGTGGCAATCAGGCCTGCCGCCGTTCGTGCACTGGCAGACATCGTCTGCGTGTTAACGACAAAACGGTGTCGGACTCGCAGAACCGAGTCGGTGTAAATGAATCGGTCGAAACGCGAATCGGGTGAGGTGGCTGGTTGCGTGCGCGGATTGCTGTTCACGTGGTCATAGGGCGCCGCATCGGAATTGTCCGATCCGTCCCAGTCCGGTTTGGAGTCCACCCCATATGTTGCCGTATTGTAGATGTCCCCGTTTACCACGGTCAAGGAACCGTGGTAGGGAGACACGTCGCCCTGATCCTGATACCCGAAGTTCATGTCCCCAAGCAAAAGCATGGGAGTGCCCGAGGCCAGAGTAATGTTGCCGCCAGCGGTTCTCGCGTCCCGCTGCCAGTTGATAACGGCGTCGGCCTCCTGCTGGCGATCCTGGTTATCCGCAGTGGCTCCGCCCGACTTGAGATGGACGCACATTACGTAGAAATCTGTCGTCCCGTAAGTGGCATTGGGCAGGTCAATGAGCGCCGCCGACACGCCCCGCAATCCCGCCGCCGGAATTGTATCGGTAATTTTCAGGCTCATCGGATACCGGCTTGCCAGGGCGTTGACATTGAATCCGTCTGAGATACCTGCCTGAGCCGTCCATGTCTCGGAGGGGAAATAGGTCTGCAGTCGGGTCTTGATCTGCGTGGCGATGCTCGAAGGGGTGCCCAGTGTGTCATCCATTTCCTGGAACGCGATGATATCCGGATTAATGGAGGTTATAAGTCGCTGATACTCGTCGTCGGTCGACGCCACCTTCAGGAAATTCTTCTGGTTGTTATAAGTCATAACCCGGATCTCAGTGGTAAACTCGCGGGCGAAGTCCCCGGAAGCAGGGGAGAAGGCCGGGGATGGTCGTGCGACTACCATTGTCGCGAAGGTCAGGACTGACAGTCCCAACCAGCGGCTCATTCGAAGTTCGATGGCTCGCCGCATCGTCATGGGGGAAGGCGCTAGAAACAATGATGGAACATGATTGTTCAGGCGGCGGGAAACTTTGACCGGTTGAATTCCTGAAAGGGAATTCAACCTACCACTGACGCTTCATGCGCTCCATGGTGGGTTCGGGCTGATCCTTTGGCAGGAAGTATGTGGACTCGCTGCCATTGAAATGGGGAAGAAACTTTCGACCGCGAAGCTTCATGAAAATCGCCAGCGGTGCAAAGGCCACCACATAGAGGATGGCGGCAATTAAGACCGTTAGATAGTGGCTGATGGTGTGGCCGAGGCTGGTCCATGCGGCCCAAAGTTTCTTATAGAATGGTTTGTCCATGATCCTGCGGACCTAAAACAGCGTATAGATGGCTGCCCCGAGGGGCGAATGAGCCGTAAACACAACGAAAAGACCGGCCAACGCAAAGGCCAGCACCAGCGGCATGATCCACCACAACTTGCGCTCCTTAAGGAACGTCATGAACTCGCCCAGAATCTCAAAGCGGTCCCGCAGCTTGTAGCCGCCCCAAATCAGGGCCACGAAGACCAAAACCATGGCCGTGAGGACGAATATCTGATGCTTATCCATAATGGAAATAACGCTCCAAACTGCGGAAATCACCGCGTGTGACCCGGCTCACGGGAACTGCACCGGAACACGTATGTCTATCACCGTGAGGCCGGCTACTGAATTCACGGTCCGGCTCACATTTTAGTTGCCGAATCGGGGCCCTGCGGGCCATGGTACTCGAAATCGCAACGTTGGCCCCAATCGTTCGGCCAATACATCTGGTGGTGAGAAAAGTATGGCGGTAAGAAAGCCGACAGAAGAAGAGCGCAAGTTTTTCGAGAAAACCGCCGCAGCCAAGCGCAGCGGCCCGACCTCGGGCAAGGCCCTCGGCCAGATTCTCGAAGAAGCCGGAATCCTCAGTCAGGACATGCTGCGAGACCTGATTCCGGACGACGAAAGCGCTGCCACCCTAAGGCACAACGTCGTCAATGCTGGTCTGGCCCGCGACGAGGACATTCTCAGCGCCCTCGCCGCCAGCCTCGGCTACGAGCAGATCAATCTCCGCGATCTAAAGGTCACCAAGGAACTGGTCGAACTGATTGATGTGAAGCATGCGATTAAGTACCGCGTCTTTCCTGTCCGGTCGGATGATGAGAACCTCTGGGTTGCCATGGCTGACCCACTCAACATTCAAACCACCGATGACCTGCAGCGCATCTATCGCAAGCAGGTCCACCCCGTAGTTGCCAACGAAGAGGACATCAACCGCTTCATCAAGCATTACTACGAAGGCAGCGACATCTCGGACCTTTACCAAAGCGCCGCTGACGAGGCCGTTGCCGCCGAATCGAAGGAAAGCGACGACGACTACACCGACATTGACCTGACGGGCGATGCCGCAATCAACCAGCCTCCGGTCGTGAAGTTCGTGGACCTGATCTTCAAGCAGGCCGTCCATGACCGCGCTTCAGATATCCATGTGGAGCCCAATAAGTCCGGCATCACTATCCGCTTCCGAATCGACGGTGTGCTCCATGAAGTTCCGGCCCCGCCCAAACGCTGGCAGAACTCCATCATTTCCCGCCTCAAGGTGCTCTCCGGCATGGACCTTGCCGAGAAGCGCATCCCCCTTGACGGCCGTATCAAGCTCAACATCCCCGACAAGAAGCTCGACGTCCGTGTTTCGTCACTCCCCACAGTTTTCGGCGAGTCCATCGTCATGCGTATTCTTGACCAGGCCAGCGTGCTCATGGGTCTGGAGGACGTTGGTTTTCTTCCAGATACGGTGCGCATTTTCAAGGAACTGATCAAGAGCCCCAACGGCGTTATCCTGATGACCGGGCCAACAGGTTCCGGCAAAACGACGACCCTTTACTCGGCGCTCTCGACCATCAATAACTCCGAAACTAAGATCATCACAGTCGAGGACCCGGTCGAATACATGCTCGACGGCGTGAACCAGGTGCACGTGAACAAGGAAATCGGCCTCGATTTCGCCCTGGCGCTGCGCTCCATGCTCCGCCAATCGCCGGACGTCATCATGGTCGGTGAAATGCGCGACGTGGAGACGGCAGAAATCGGCATTCGTGCCGCGCTCACCGGCCACCTTGTCTTCAGCACGCTCCATACCAACGACGCGCCGAGCGCTTGCATCCGCCTTGTGGACATGGGCCTAAAGCCCTTCCTAATCGCAAGTTCGCTTCAGGCGGTTATTGCCCAGCGCCTCGTCCGCCGCATCTGCAACCACTGCAAGCAACCCTATAAACCCAATGAGGAAGAAATCGCCGCCTGCGGCCTCACGGCCGAGGAGGCGGCCCAAAAGACCTTCTTCAAGGGCAAGGGCTGCGACCGATGCAACAGCAGCGGCTACCGTGGCCGAACGGCCATCCATGAAATCTTCGTGAACGACCCCGAGCTTCGCCACATGATCATCCGTGTTGAGTCCGCCTCCAAGCTGAAAAAGGCGGCCATCAAGAAGGGCATGCGGTCGCTGCGCATGGACGGCATCGAGAAGGTTTATCTCGGGCAGACCACCGCAGCGGAAATCATCCGAATCACCGCGGAAGATGCTGGCTAGGCAGTTGCTAATTCCTACCTTCCGAACCCCTTGACTGCGGCCTTTCCTGCTCCCCAGAACTTGGTTGCATAAACTGTACCTAAACTGAGTCATGATAAAGCCGTGCCTTGATGCTGGCGTTCGCGCCGGCAGTATTTTAGTAAACCAAACCCGAGGGATATCGCGCAGTAGCTAACGCCACTATGCAGTGCCATCTCATATACTTGAGCGGTCCCAATGCCGGCCAGGCCCGGAATTTTGATGCGGCTCGAATCACCATCGGGCGCGCGTCGAGTTGCGATTTCCAACTCGATCCCTACAAGGACCTCGCCGTGGCTTCCCAGCATGCGGAGATTCTACTGGATGAGAATGTCTTCTATATTTTCGACAGTCAGTCCCGCGGCGGCACTTTCGTAAACGGCGTAAAAGTCTCCAACCAGCACCCCCTCCAGCATGAGGATTACATCCAGTTCGGGAAGAACGGCCCGGAGGTCATCTTCCGCCGCGGCGTGGCGGGGGCCGGGTTGCAATCGCTGCCCCCGGAGCCCCAGAAGACCGCTGAACTTGAGTTCATCTCCGGCGCGGACGCCGGGAAAGTCTTTCCTATCACTGGCGAGCGCCCCACCCATATCGGCCGGCGCAATGACCTCGAGATTTCCCTCGATCCCCGCGGCGACATGGTCGTTTCGGGAAACCATTGCAACATCACCCTCGTCGAGACGCACTTTGTCCTGACGGACACGAGTCGCAACGGGACCTTTGTGAACGGCGAACAGGTCGAGGGCCGCGTCGAGATTCTCGATGGCGACGTCCTCACTTTCGGCGAGGCAGGCCCGCGAGCCCGCTTCCATGTCCATCGCCCCAAGCATACTTATCCCAATCTTACCGGCGGCTTTCCGGCTGTTACCGCTGCCGACCTGGAAAAGGCGCAGACCCCGGTTGCTCGAATTCCGGCGGCCGTGGTGCCTCCAGAACCCCAACAGAAGCCCATTCCCGTGGTCGTTCCTCCTGTGGTTACCGTGCCAGAGCCGCCACCCGAGAAACCGGTATTGCCACCGCCGCCACCTCCGCGGCTGGCCACTCCGCAATCCACGCCGGTATTTCCCCCAGTGGCGCCGCCGCGGCGCAAGGGGGTTTCCAAACCCCTCATTGGCGCCATTGTCCTTGGCGTCGCTGCGTTGGCCGGCGTCGTCTACATGTTCACACGCGGCGGCGAACCGGCAAAGGCCAAACCAGCCGTGGCCAAGGCCGTCGATGCCTCGACCTACGAATCGGAGATTCGTGACGGCGAGGTTCGCAAGATCCCCGAAGGCCATTACAGCGTTAAGGTTCCCAAGGGCTGGGCCAGCCAGGAAAGCGGCACCATGCTCAGTGCCGAATCCGCCGACAAGAAGCTGGCCATCGACTTCGTGCGAGACCCGCGCCTGAACGAGAAGTCTGTCCGCGAGATTCTCGGCACCGACGAGGCGAAGATCAAAACCCTCGGGACGGAGAAGCAGGGTGCCCTGACCATTACCTCCTTCGCGACGGTCACCGGTGCCCGCAGCGTGTACGCGACACTTCACCAGCCCGGCAATGACGTTCCCGGATTGGCCCGGCTGTCCGCACCCAACGATCTCTTCCAGAAACTCTCCGCGGACAGCATTGCCGCACTTACGAAGTCGGAGTTCAAGTTGCAGCAGCTTGCGACACCCACGACAGCCCCGAAGGAAACCCCGCCCGCTGTCGCGGTGGCCAGTCCCACACCTGCACCCACCAAGGTGGCTGCCGCAACGCCGGCGCCCACTCCCGCACCCACACCAGCTCCAACCCCAACGCCGACCCCCGCTGCGGCCAAGGCCACCGCCACACCCGCCGAGCCGCCGCGTCCCGGTACGACCGAGTTTGCCAGCAGTTCCATCGGCG
>JAIBAT010000059.1 GCA_019695055.1 Candidatus Sumerlaeaceae bacterium
GGCCTGGTAAACCGACCCTGCTGGTGCCAGCAACTCCATGATTTCGCGCTTTCCGCCAAACGCTCCCACTGGGGTCCCCCCTCCCACAATCTTGCCCAGGCAAACCAGATCCGGCTTGATGCCAAAAATCTCCTGGGCTCCACCTCTGGCTACTCGAAAGCCCGTCATGACCTCATCAAGAATCAGGAGCGCATCGTTACTCGCTGTAAGGCGACGGCAGCACTCAAGATACCCCGGCAGGGGCGGAACCAGCCCCATGTTCCCGACGATTGGTTCCAGGATTAGCGCAGCAATTTCGTTTCCCCATTTCCGAAAGACGAGCTCCAGTGCCTCGACATCATTAAATTCCACCACGATCGTATCCGAAGCCACGCCATCCGTAACCCCCGCAGTATCGGGTAGACCAAGCGTAACGACCCCGCTCCCAGCCTTGACCATCAGGGAATCCACACTCCCGTGGTAGCAACCGGCGCACTTCACTATTTTTCGGCGTCCGGTTACCCCGCGTGCCAACCTGACCGCTGATGACGTGGCTTCCCCCCCGCTGTTCACAAAACGCACCATCTCCATGGCGGGAAAGGCTTCCCGCACCATCCGCGCGAGGTCAGTCTCCAACGCAGTGGGGGCTCCAAAGCAGGTCCCATCCTGCGCCACCCTGGTTATCGCATCAACGATGAAATCCGGCGCATGTCCAAAGAGGAGCGGGCCATAGGATCCCACATAATCGATATACTCCCGCCCGTCCACATCCGTGATCCGGGATCCCTTTCCCGACGCAATAAATGGTGGCGTGCCGCCGACGGCATTGAACGCTCGAACAGGGCTGTTTACCCCACCGGGTATCACCTCACGAGCGCTTTGAAACAGCGATACTGAGCGCGACTCCTCCCCGGCCATCTACTGGCTCGGTGGCTGAGGCGGCGCAGCTGGCTTCTCGGGCCCGATATTGCTCTGCGCAGCGGATTGAATCCACTGCCGGGGAATCCCCACGAGATTCTCAAGGTTTTCCCGCAATTGCTTTAAGGGGATCTGTTGGCCGCAAACACCACAGACAAATGACTCCCCGGGCGGGAGTTTCAGGAACCCGGCATCCGGCTGTACAGCAGGGTCAAGATGGTGTTGAAACCTGTAAGTTGTGCGGCACCGCTCACAATTCAGGTCAGCATTGGCGACTTTAATGATGTCTGGATTGACCAGCAGCATCCCGATCTCCTCCGGGGTGCGAACACGTCGCGGGACTGGTGGCTGCACCCGAAATGTGTGCTCCGAGTGGAAATCACCATCCATGAACAGGGAAATCTTATAGGTACCCTCACATGGGAGAGGGAAATTTTCAAATCCGAACACGACATTCGCCATTGTTGAGGAGACGGCAATTTCGACGGCGCCATTTGCCTTGCCCAGATTCCTGCCGTCTGGCCCGGTGAATTGTGCCTCCAAGTCGTGTCGGCCCTCGTCCCCCATGAATCCCAACAGCAGGAAGAATCGGCGGTGTGTCGCCGGAAAAACCAGTGTGTAAATCGTGTCAAAGAGGCCGAGAGCCGAGAACTTGCCGTTCTCGTTTCGGACCTCGTCGCATTGTATAAAATATTTAAGTCTTGGAATACTCATCCGTTCTCTTCCCATTGCATCCGATTCGCAGTGCTTTGCCGGCGAAGCCTCATAATCCTGATCCGCGGCTGTTTCCCCTGGCTACGCCTGCCAGCAACTCATAGTACATCTGCGCGACGTATTCCCACGCAAATGGCGCGACGAATTCCTTCGCCCGCGCGCCCAGGGCCTCCCGAACCTCTGGATTTTCCAAAAGGTAGCGAAAATACTCCACCAAATCCCGCTTCTCATCTTCGCCAAGCCTAACCTTCCAGCATACGTCATCCGGATATTCGAGGAATTGCCCTACCGGCGTCAGCAGGACGGCTTTCCCCATTGCCATCGTCATGGCCAGCGTCGCTGAGGACTCGCCAAGTGTCGGGTATCGAAGGTTTACGCAAACATCGGCCATGGAAATGACGTCATAGAGTTCCGGCATGCTTCTGTGTCCGAGAAACCGCACGGAGTGCTTTATCCCTTGCTGCCCGCAATACTCCATAAGCTGTTTGACAACCAGGGGGTCCCCGGGACCCGCAAAAACCAGGATGCTGTCGGGATGGCGTGCCAGCAGATTGTGAAAGGCTTCGAGGACAATATCCAGTCGCTTTAGGCGATTAATGACACCGATGGAGAGAATTACAAACGCATCTGGCGGCAGCAGATAACGCGCCTTTAGTTCAGTGGGAGACAGGCGGGGTGAATTGGAATATGCGGGATCAACGGCCAGGGGAATGACCTTCAGTTTATCTTCCCGGTCGGGACAATGTTTCAGTATTTCCCGCCTCAGCCAGTCACTATGGACAACAACACCATGAGAGCGGGCAACAATTTCCCGGTTCATCCCAAATTCGAGGAAATCGAGGCCGTCCAAGGCTGCCTCAGTCTCCCAGACCTCGCCGGAGGGAGCATCATATTGTTTCGTGAATTCCTCCCGGGCCCATTGCCGTTCCCCGCGCACCCGCGCCAAATGGCGATACAAACCCAGAAGACTTCCGTCGTGCAGGACCGCCACTCCGGGATGATGCACCACGAAAGGCAACACGCTGGCATGAAGCACGTTGTTACCAACGTGATAAAGAATGGAATCGAACTGCCCAGGTTCGCGTCGGAATGAGGTCAGATCACGAACGGTGCACTTCTCCGTCAGCAATGGATTGCCTGGCTGGGTATTCTCCACGTAGCAAGTCACGTCACAGTGTGGCAGCAGGTGGAGAATCAGACGCTCATTGTAATCAGCTATGCCGCTCATTTGAGGGGGCAGAGGTCCAATGACAGCCACTTTCAGACGCCCATTCTCAACGGAAGCAACTGGCACCTCTTGGTCAAATCCCCTCGTCTCCTTTTCCAGGATGGCGTATGCATGGAGCAACTTGCCCAGGAATTTCTCCGGCGAGAATCTTGCAACTTGCTGGAAGCCCCGGGCGACCAGCCTGCTTCTCAGTTCATTGTTTTCGATGATCTGGCGCACACCGTCCGCCATGCCATCCTCATCGCCAGGCCTGTAGAGTACCGCCGCGTCCCCCGCCACTTCTGGAAGACTGGATACGTCGCAGGTCACAACGGCAGTTCCATGAGCCATGGCCTCCGCGATGGGAATGCCAAATCCTTCATACTGTGACGGAAATAGCATGACCGTCGCCTCACCCAGAAGGACTGCAAGTTCACCATCTGAAACATAACCGGTTAGGCGAACGTCCCCATCAATCCCCAATCGCACCGCCTCTGCCTCAAGATGCGCGCGCTCTTCAGGCTGCAGGCTGCACACCAGTACAAGGGGATGGAGCTTCCGTAAGGCTGCGGGAAGCTTTGAGTAAATTCGAAATGTACCGGAGAGATTCTTACGGGGATTGAAACCGCTGACGGACAGCACAAATCCGTCCGGAAGTGAAAGGCGAGTTCGCAGGTCACCAATGCTGGCCACCGTTGGACGCCCCTTTGGCAGGTTCTCCACAGGCACCCAGGTTACGGAGATCCGATCCTCCGGAAGTTCCAGTAGCTGCCGGCAATCGTCCGCAGCCGAAGCAGAAATAGCCGCAAACCCCTGATAGGTTCCCAGCACAGCCGCGCGCATCTGGTATCGCGCCCAGGCAGCATCGTCATAAATCGGGCTGCCCCTTTCATGCATGACCGCGGGAATGGCGTCCAACAATGTTGCGATGATGGGACACGCGCCGGACGATGGTAATAGAATATCCGGCATCATGGGGCTGGTGACATGGTACCGGTCCAGAAGCCGCGCTTCAGGGGTCGACCAGAGAAATGGCGCGCACACCCCAAGCCTCAGGTGTTCTTCGCGGGAGCCGCCTGCCCGAATTTGCGCGTACTGGACCCGTTCGTCGATCAATTCGGAAACGGATTCTGGCGGGGATTCTCCAAATCCGAAAAGCACCAATTCATGATCCTTCGCGTGATTGGCAAGCAGGGAAACAGTGTCGCGACAGAGCCTGCCAATACCCCGGTTCCGCTCGGCCGTCTCAAGCGTCTGGATATCAATCCCGATTCGCATCCGGCCCCTCCCCTGTCGAGCTCTCTGATGCGAACGGTTTCACGCTCATTACACCCGGCACTTCCTGGTTAATGGACTTCGATTCCGACG
Organism: Candidatus Sumerlaeaceae bacterium; assembly: GCA_019695055.1. Lineage (GTDB taxonomy): Bacteria > Sumerlaeota > Sumerlaeia > Sumerlaeales > Sumerlaeaceae > JAIBAT01. Next base: position 4,187 of record JAIBAT010000059.1, read on the forward strand.
AGTCGGCGCCATTCAGCGACACGAAATGCGAAGTGCCCACCTCGCGCGAGTCTTCCCCCGTATGCAACGGGAGGAACCACTTCTCAAAGAGGCCTTTTGCGGCCGTCAATATGGCCCGCATGGCAAGTGCAATATCGTCCAGTTTCGGCATGATCAAATCAGACAAAGCGGGAGATTATCTCTATATTTCGTTTCGCTGCACCCTGGTTCGCGAGCACCGCCTCGCGTCCCAAACGCCCCATTTCAGTCATTCTCCTCGGGTCAGCAAGTAGCGACATCATTGTCCCTCCCAGGGAATCCCGATTCACCTGGATACCACCGTGCTCGGCGTCCAGAATCCTGACCATGTCAGGCTGTCCGAACATGAAGGGCCCGTAAACTACCGGAACACCATGTGCTGCAGCTTCCAGCAGATTGTGTCCCCCGATCCCATCCACAAAGCTCCCTGCCACAACGGCAACATCGCAAATTCCATAAAGGTCGGCAAGCATACGCATCCGGTCAACCAAAACGACGCTCCCTGGCCCCGCATGGTTGGCAGACTGGCCACCGACCATACGACGCGCTCTAAGTCCCGAGCCTTCCAAGATCTGCCAGACAGTGTCAAATCTCTCCGGGTGCCGCGGGACCAGAACGAGCGCAACATCCGGATTCGCCCCAAGAAGCTCCTTGTAGGCATCAAGGACAATCTCCTCCTCCCCTGGGTGTGTGCTTCCCGCTACGACTATGCGCGAGCCTTCAGCGGTACCGCAAAGGTTTCTCAACTCTGCCTCACGTGCGGCGGCCACGTCGGGCATCGGGGCGTCAAATTTGCAGTTACCGGTGACAAACACACGGGATGGATCACCGCATATCACTCCAATTCGCTCTGCGTCTCGTGCCGTCTGCATGCAAAATGCCGTTACACAACCCAACGGTTTCGAGAAGACGCTCCGAACTCGCGAGTAACTTCTGAAGGACTTTTCGGAAATCTTGCCATTTAACACAAAACACTTGGCGCCTGAGTTACCCACAATCTGAAGGGCGTTCGGCCATAATTCTGTTTCCATGGGAATGTATATTTTTGGCCTGAAGTGAGCCACGAATCGTTTCACAATCCATGAGAAATCCGCGGGGTAATAATGCACGGCATCGGCCATGCCTTCCGGCAAGGCCCTTGCCTGCGCCTGACCCGTCTCAGTCACAGTTGTAAGAAGTACGGGCAGGCTCGGGAATCTGGCCCTCAAATGCGGCAGCATGGCCCGCGCGGCCATGACCTCCCCCGCACTCACGGCATGGACCCACACGCTGCCATCATTCCAGCGTGAGGCATCGTCATCTTTGAGGCCCCGCCCGAACATTCCCGGCATGCTTTCGCGATACTTCCCGTAGCGCAAGGCCTTGTAAGCCAAAAGGGGCGCGGCAATGGGCGACATGGCGATATAGAATAAGTCAAAACCGGTCATGAGGCATTCATGCGAGCAAATGGTTGTAAAGATTTATGACTTCTTTTGCCACTTTCGACCATGTGAATCGTTTGACATTGATCCGCCCTGCTTCGATCATCTTCTCCCTCAGGGATGGATCTGTGTAGAACTTCTCAAGGCCTCCAACAATACTGTCGCGTTCGTCCGGATCACACAGCAACGCCGCCGATCCTGCAACTTCCGGCAAAGCGGCATGCGTTGAAGCCATCACGGGGAGCCCCTGGGCCTGCGCTTCGAGAACCGGCAGGCCAAACCCTTCAAATTTCGTCACGAAATACAGCATTTCCGCCTTGTGATAAAACACACGCTTTTCCGACTCGCTCACCTGCTGATGGATCTGCACACGACGAAGCAGGTTTTTCTCGCGCACCTTTGCAAAGAAAGCATCAAAGAACCGGTCCGGATTCAGCACCAGAACCCAGTGGAGGTCGTCCTGCTCCGGATGCAGCCTCAAGAACTCTTCAAAGGCATCCAACATCATCATTAGGTTCTTATTGGGACGGGTTGAACCGATATAGAAAAGAAATCGGGCCGGCAGGTCATAACGTTCCTGCACACGGTCAATTTCAATTGGCAGCGGCGTCCCAAAACTCTCGGCGTCCACACCTCCGTGCACCACCAAAATCTTGTCGGCCACATCTGGGAAATATGCCGCAATCTGATGCTTTGTGGCCAGGGAACTGCTGATGATATAATCCGCCTTTCGAAACGTGGCGGGATAAGCAAATCGGTAGAACGCGTCGTACGCGGCCCGCTTCCAGGCGCGTCGCCCACCTGTGAATTCGGGATCAAGCAATGCCTGAAGGTCATACACCGTGGCAACGGTCTTCCCCTGCCAGAACATGGGGACCAGCGGAAACAACGAATGGAGCACGTCCACATTATAAGATTTGATGGCCCGTTGAAAGGTCCCAATGGTTCGAAGCGATACCGGCCTGGCCGGATCCTTCACCAGCTCGAAGTTCTCGGCAAGATTCGGGTCTCCGCGATAGCTGGAGTGTACAAAGACCACATACTCATTTTCCCGGTCCTCCTTGCCAAGGGCTTCGATCAAATTCTCGGAGTAGACCCCGATACCAGAAAACTCACCGCGCATGTAACGGGCATCAATGGCGATCCTCATGGCTGCGCCTCTACCGGGTCGAGCGCTGCCGATTCGGCCCCATGAGCCTCGCCGGCTGCCGTGAGGCCCATCTTTTCAAGCATCCGTTGGGTCATGACATCCCATGAGGCCTCTCGAGCGCGTTCAATTCCCAGTTCCTTGCGCGCTCCTGCACCGTTCGCGATGGCATCCCTTACGGCGTCCAGAAACTCCTGTGGCGAGTGGGCTACATGCACCACATCCTCGAAATACCGCACCAAATCCGGCAGAGCCGTCGAAACCACCGGAACACCTGCGGCCAGGTACTCCAATGTTTTTACCGGATTAAGTTTGCGTGTCGCATCGTTCAGCACAAACGGAATCAAGCCCACTGCAAATTGGCGGACATAACCCGGCACATCGTGATGCTTCTTCAGGCCAAGATAGAAGATGTTCTTCCCTTGAGGCAGGCTTCCCATGCCAAGGTGAACAGGGCCAACCAGTACAAGGCTGGCATTCGGATTCTGCGCGGCGATGGCCGAAAGCAGCCCGCAATCCAGCCTGTCGCTGATCGAGCCAAAATACCCAATCCGTGGTAGCGGAATGTCCCGCATATCCGCCGGTTCCGCGAAATCCCCATCGTGGAATAATTCAAAATCGACGCCGCAGGGCACAAACTCAACATCAGGCCTCTCCTCGGCGATCTGCCTCTCCAGTTCTCCCGTGCCGGTCACGATCACATCAGCCCATTTTATCAGTTTTGAATTCAGCTCCCGACCAAACCACGGGGACCACGGAAAGGCTGTGAAATCGTCTATCACATCATACATTCCGACCACCGCCGAAGGTGGATTTTTTGGCAGCGATTCAATAACAGGCCATCCAAATGGGGTATTGCAGACCACTGCAAGCTCGCCCGCATCTTTCAGCCATGTCGAAACCTGCCATGCGATGAGGCGACAGTTTAGCCAAAACACCCACTCACTCCTATAATGCCCGGAGAAAATCAGCGGGGAAAGTACAATCAGCTTTCCAGTTCCTGGGATGGTCTGGACCGGCTTCCATCGACTCCCGAGTGTAAAGAGCCAGTTGTGAACCTGAACGGGCGCGCAGAAGATCACCGGCAATTTGCTGGAAGCGCGCATAGCAAATTCCTGCGGCCGCTGCCAGACGTCGTTCCAGGACACCTGGGAAAAGCTGAACAAGACCCGCCGCTGCTCCCTGCCAAAATGCGAGACCAGTCCTTTGGCCCATAGGTAAGGTGCAAGCAGCAGCACAAGTGGAGACCCAAGAAGGGCCACCAATGCTTTTATGCTTCGCGCAATCATGTAGTGTCGAGTTTCGCCAGCCCCGTCCCGTGTGCGCCACCAAAAAACAACATCCCATGGCGACCTATCCGCGAATAATTTAGTTGAAGGCTGGGCGAAAATATCGCTTCCGAACAGCCCCTATTATCTCAGTACATATTCTTCATCACCGTGGCGACCGCCATTGACAGGCCGTTCCCATGGTGAGAACCCAGCACATTCATCAGCCATAACAATCAGGATAAATGAACCGATGACCGAAGGTGCAGGCAAGATCTCGAACCGCCAGACCATCAATGTTAAGGTAAAGCGCCAAAACGGGCCGGGAACCGCGCCCTATTGGGACACCTTTGCCATTCCCTACCGGTCCAAGATGAACATCATATCCGTCTTGATGGCCATACAGGCCACCCCCACCACGGCCGATGGCAGGAAGGTCTCACCTGTCATCTGGGAGTCCGCCTGCCTTGAAGAGGTCTGCGGCTCCTGCTCCATGAACATTAATGGCACACCGCGACAGGCTTGTTCAGCCCTCGTGGATCGCCTTCCGGATCCCATTGTCCTGGAGCCCTTCTCAAAATTCCCGGTCGTGCGCGACCTCGTTGTGGACCGCAGTTCCATGTTCCAGAATCTTCGCAAGGTGAAGGCTTGGATCCCGCTCGACGGAACCTACGATCTTGGTCCCGGCCCGCGCATGGCCGAAGTCGAACGCGAGCACATGTACAAGCTGTCCCAATGCATGACTTGCGGTTGCTGCCTCGAAGCCTGTCCCCAGGTGAACGACAACAGCGATTTCATCGGCCCCGCATCCATTTCGCAAGTGAGACTCTTCAATGCCCACCCCACAGGCCAGATGCATGCTGGTGCGCGCCTTGATGCTCTCATGGAGCCCGGTGGCGTTCATGCCTGCGGAAACGCCCAGAATTGCGTGCGCGTCTGCCCCAAGACCATTCCCCTGACCGAATCCATCGCCGAGATGGGGCGCCAAGTCACGGTTCACGCCCTCAAGAGATTCTTTAAGGGCTGACAGCCTCAGTATCTACCTTCCGCCGACGGGGCAGCGCTAGGGCCGCAACCGTCAATGCCGGAAGCACGCAAATCATCCGCCGCGTGATGGACGCATTTCTGTCGCTCGGCAGTTCTCCCTGCCTTACCGCATAAATTGCCAGAATCGCAGCGAGCAAAACCAGCGGCCCAAGCAAAACTCCAATTCGCGCCAGTCGTTCCCCGCGCCGCCACCCTGTGACCAATCCCCATAAAACCAGGACCGGCAGCAAGCCGTACAACTCCGGTCGGAACAGGAACTCCGCCCCCATCACTCGGCAGGCCGTCATCAGGTTTTCGGGTGTCACACCCAGTACATTGGAGTAGTTCACTTGAAACGGATCCACATGCGCCGGTGGAATCCCCCGTTTCACCAGCAACCATGGCACGGCGAGAGCAAACAGGGTTGAGCAATAAGCCAGTTCCACCAGCCGCCGCCCCCTTTCCGGCCCGCTGCCCACTGCGATAACCAGGGCCCCCAAAATGGTTCCCACGGCAAAGGGCAAACCTTCGATCTTCGTCTGCTGCATTGCAAAGGCAAAGAATAGCGACATTAAAAGGAATTCAGGCCTGGAATCCTGTGCCCAACGCACCAGCATCCAGGTGCTCACCATCGCCATGACAGCCATGAATGGCTCACGAGTTGAAAGGTCCACCGGTGCCGTAGCCATGGCTGGCAGCAAGACCAAAGCCGCCGCCATCATCAATCCGCGAACCACGCTATGTTGACTCCTGGAGACCGACCAAGCCGCCATTAGGTAACAGAAATAAACCATCGCGTGGGGCATGCGCGTGATCACATACGAGAAGCTCCCCCACGCGATAAGGAAACTTGTTTCCAGCACGGGCAGAAGATACGGATGCAACGGCTGCGCCACAAGGCGCAACGGGTCGCGCAAACTGGGCGTGTGAATCACACGCTCCGCCAACAACACCTTGTCGCGATACGACCAGATGACCAGGCCGTCATATTCCATGGTTGGCAAAGTGAAGGTACCCCACAGAGCCCACACCGCCAGCGCCACTCCGCCAAACGCAATGAGCCCCCACAAAGCTTTTCCAGTGTGTACGCTTATTGGATCTGCTGCAACAATTCTAGGCAGGGATCCATATCTCAACACGACGACAACCAGGCTGATAAGGCCCATGACCGCCCACCACCACCCCGCCAGTGCAAAACCCACAAACGCCATCATCAGCGCCACCAGAGTCTGAATCAGCATCCCGGCAAGGAACCCAATGGCAAAACGTTCCGCACGAGCCATGCCGCTCAGCGTTGCTCCCGAGAACCACGTCAACATCGCCAGCCCGGTCGCCGCAAATCCCGCGGTTAGCCCGATTAGGTAAAGGACACCCATGCTATCTCAGTTCACCAAAGCGCATGGGATTCTCGCGATCCTGCGGCGTGTAGTGCAGCCAGTGCGTCAGCCTGTTTTCCCGGGCGCTAATCGCAAAGCCCGGATCTGCCACAGGTTTGTCTTCATCCTCAGGAAAGCATTCAAAGAACGCCTGCGGATAGTTGAACGACGGTAGGAAAAAAACGTCCTGCGTGTCCGCTTTGTAGGCGAATCTTGCCGTCGGCGCCGCCAGCCTCGCCAGAATCCGGGAATCCGGATAACCCTGCGGAACCACATAGGTCAGGATTTCCTCCTCCGGAATGCTTCCCGGCAGCCGCCCAAATTGGCGTTGGAAAAAGTACGGGGCATTGATTGCCGTCGCAACGGCGATGACAGCCTGAACCGTAATCACCATCCCCAGCACAACCATCCACTTCCCCTGCCGCGCCCCCCTGCCAATTCCACACAATACCAAGCCAGCAAGCACCGCCCCGACCAGAAATCCCCCGAACAGCACGCAACGCGGCGCCAGCATCTGCCTCACCCGTTCGGCTTCAATATTCTGGCGATGCGGAACAAGCCCCAGCAAACCATTGCGAACCTCCGGCTGCCGAAGCACCAGCCATCCCACAATTCCGCAGGCAAACGCCGTCAAGACCCACCAAATAATCCCGCGATTGGTGCCGTCGTCCTGGACTCTTGTTTCCATCATGTTAAGGTAACGCAAGCCTTCCCCGGTCTGGGTGTCAATCGCTCTGGCGGAATAATAAGCCGGCCCTCCCTTATCTTCCCCCATGGCGCCCAATTACACTGACCCCGATGAACTTCTCGCCGTGGTCAATGAAGCCGACGTGGAAATCGGTTCTGAAACCCGCTCTCGCATCCACGAGCAAAACCTCCTCCACAGAGCCGTTCATGTCCTCGTCTTCGATGCGGAAGGCTTGCTCATCATCCAGCAACGCAGCCAACTGAAAGACACCTTTCCCCTTCACTGGGAATGTGTAGGCGGCCATCTCTCCCCTGGCGAATACTACAGGGAGGCCGCCTTTCGCGAAGTTGAGGAGGAACTCGGCATCCGGGCCGACAACATGATCAAACTCGGGAAGGTCGCTGCCTGCGAAACCACCGGCTTCGAGTTCATAGAAGTGTACAAGACGTGTACGGCTGCCGAACCCAAACCGCAGCCCGACGAGGTTATCGCTATCGCTCGCATTCACCTGCGCGACCTTGGTCGTGAAATCGCCAACCAAAGCCGCCCCTTCTCCCCCGCTTTCGTGCAGACCCTGCGATGCGTCGGCCTTATCGGCCCCTGAATGTACCGAACTCCTCGGCGAGTTTCAAATCCTCAGCCGTTGTGATCTTGAAGTTCGTTCGCTCCCCACGTACCACCCTCACTCTGATCCCCAGCGCCTCCACCGCCGCCGCCTCGTCCGTATATTCCACATCAGTATTCCGAAGCGCCTCCGCGACCCTTACCGCGATATCCCGTCGCAGGAATTGCGGCGTTTGCGCCCCCCAAAGGTTTTCCCGGCTCACCGTTCGCTCGATTTCCCCGGCTTCCCCGACCAGTTTCAACGTGTCGGCAACCGGCAGGGCAAAAATAGCCGCACCATCCGCCCGGGCCACCGCCACAGCTTCCCCGAAATTCGCCGGGGGAAACGGCCTCGCTGCATCGTGAACCGCAATCACCTCCACGCCCTCATCCACCACCGCAAGCCCGTTCGCCACGCTGTCCTGCCGTCGCGGGCCACCCACGACAAACTTACACGGCGTCCCAAGCTCCTCGAACAGTATCATGCGACTCGCCGTATCCAGCCAATCCGGTGCGGCAACCACAATGATCTCCCCCACCTCAGGTTGTTTGGAAAAGAACTTGGCTGACCACACCAGCACAGGACACCCACACAAATCCAGGAATTGCTTGGGCGCATCCCCGCCGAATCTCGTCCCGGAACCACCAGCCACGATTACAACACTGCATTCAGCGGTCATGCCCCCGGCTCCATTCCAAGGCTTTCAAAGACTTCCATTAGCAGGTCCGCCGATTTCTCCCAATGGAAACGCGCGCTTTGCCTGAATCCTTCTTCCCTAAATCGGCCCAATTGCGCGTCGTCGCCAACCAGGTCGCCAATCTTTCGCGCCGCCTCCACGGGCTGCTCCGGATTGAAGTAAATGGCTGCGGTTCCCCCAACCTCCCGATGCGCCGGAATATCCGAGGCCGCCACCGGGCAGCCACACGCCATCGCTTCCAGCAGGGGCAATCCAAATCCCTCGGCCACCGAGGCCGACACATAAAGCGCCGCATTCCGGTACAGCCGGCGCAATATGGCCCGATCCACCCTGTCCAACCTTATCACACCCGGTGATTTCGGTCCGCCCCCCTTGCCTCCCACCACCACGAACTGGAATCGGCCGGGAGCCAATTGGTTCATCTGCTCAAGGACCGCGTACATTCCCTCCGGATTTTTCCGCGGATCACCCGCCCCGATGGCCAGCAAATAGGGCCGATCCAGACCCGCCGGCAGTTCCTCTTCCCCACTCCCCGGGGAGAAGAAGGGCGACGCCGCCTGCGGGACAACGCAAACCTTCCTGGCCTTGCGCGGCAACAGTCTCTCCAATTCCTCTGCCGCATGACGCGACGGACAAATTACCGCATCAGCCGCCCTGACAGACTGCCGCACGGCCTGCCGCATATAGCGCGCAAACCGCGACGGATAGGCCTTCGGATGGCTGAACATTGTCACGTCGTGCACCGTCACCACCTTCTTAGCCTTCGTCGGCACCCACGGAACCAGAAAGGCCGGTCCCCAAAAGACATCAATGCGTTCCCGCTGCATCAATCGCGTTAGCTTCAGGTTCTCGTAGATCTCCCCTGCCGGATGGCTCTCGTAATCCACGGTAACCTTGCGCAGTGCAATCCGCGTCAACGCCGGGTTCCATTCCTGCGGATCCAGCGTCAGCGCCGAGATTTCATGGACCGACGCTCCTGCCCCGTCCAGCGCCCGCATCATCTCCTCGGTCGCGTAACCGACACCAGTGCGACCGGCACGAACGCAACGGGCATCAATGAGGATCTTCATGCTTCTCTCCGCGCCCTCCGCGCTCTCTGCGGTTCAAATTCTTTCAGAGCTTCAACCCGAGCAGCGCCGCGACAGCTTTCAGGCCCGCCACCACATCGCCACCAAGGTGCACCAACGCCGCCCGACACCCATGGGCCTCAAACGAACCGAAATCCCCAAGCGCCTGGGCCTGCTGCAAGGTCGCGAAAGAGAAATCATATCCCGGAATCTCAAGGTCTCCCGCCGCATCAGCCGTAAAAACCAGGAAGATCCCCCTGTGGGGCCCGCCTTTGTGATACTGACCCGTCGAATGGAGATAGCGCGGGCCAAAACCCGTGGTGGCGGCCAGCTTCGTCTTTGCGGTCAGTGCCCCCCGCAAGGCCTCCAGCCCCTTAGCCGACTTTTCGTTAGCTGCGACAAAGCCCAGCAGGCCGATGTAGTTTCCTGCCGCAGCCGATTCCACCAGCTTCTTCAGGTTGCCTTTGTCCCCGGCACCTTTGCCGCCAATGGCCTTCTTTGCGGCACTCGACAGGGAAACGGAAACTCCCTTTTGCGCAAAGTCCGCTTTGGGGAACGGGAGTTTGCCTTTTGCCGCAAAAGTCTTGAGCAGCGCCGAGGTGTTTTCCTTGCTTTCGGTGACATTTGGTTCGTCAAAGGGGTTCTCGCGAAGCACCGCGCCCATGGCGGCCGTTGCGATTTCCCAGCGCAGGAACTCAATGCCCAGGTCCGAAGGATCCTGAACCCGGATTCGAATGACCGGCGCTCCGCTTTCCTCCAAAGCAGCCAGGCCCTTTGTATCGACTTTGTCCCCATCCAGGGCAATGGATACGAAAATGCGATCGCTGCCATACTGGGCAGGCTTCAGCAGCTTCTCACCCACCACCGGCAGGACACCCTTGCCCTGTTTGCCAGTGCTCTCTGCGACAAGCTGTTCGATCCAGTCGCCCAGCGGCGCCAGTTTCGGTGACATCACAAAAGTTAGCTTATCGCGACCCGAGGAAGCCAGCGCGGCGATGGTAGCGCCGAGCCGAATGGGATCATCGGCACTGACCGGTGGATGGAAATTACCGTCGTAGGAAAAGGCCACCGTCCTGGCCAGCACCCGTTTCACATCGATCCCGATCAGCGCCATGGGAACGAGGCCAAAAAGGGAGAGCGCGCTAAAGCGTCCTCCGATGTCGGCGGGATTCTCAAACAGCCTACGGAACTTCTTCTCCTTCGCCAGTTTGCCCAACGCGCTGCCCGGGTCGGTGATGGCAACAAAGTGGTCACCGACTGCTTTAATGCCAAGACTTAGCAGTTTTGCCTCAAAGTAACAGAACAGGGTGCTGGTCTCGATGGTGGAGCCTGATTTGCTGGCCGGGATGAAGAGGGTCTTCTTCAGGTCCAACTTTGCTTCGACGGCACGAATGGCATCCGGCGAAGTGGTGTCGAGGATGGTCAGCTTCGGGAAACCCTTGCGGCTTCCGAACACCTTGGCGCACACCTCGGGGCACAGGCTGCTTCCTCCCATGCCGAGCAGGACAACGTCCTTGAATCCTGCTTTGCGAACTTCACCGGCGAACTTCTCCAGGTCGGCAACATGGTTCATCATGCCCTTGGGGGCGTCCAGCCATCCGAGACGATTGGCGATGAGCTTTTCCACGGCAGTGTCAGCGGTCCACAGGGTCGCATTCCTCTGCGCCAGACGCACACCAATCTGGGCTTCACTAAGGCTATCCAATACGGCCTGGACAGATTTCGCGGCTTTCCCGAGGGATTCCTTTTGGAGCCCGGCCAAACCCAACACCGTGCGGCGCTTCTCGGCAATGGCTGAAAGCAGCTTATCGAAGGGCTGGTTAAACTTCCCGACACCCTCCTCCATGATCTGCCAGGTGGCAGCCTCAAGGTCCACTCCCACTTCGGCAAGGTCCGCCAAAACCTGCTTGGCCTCGTCGAGGCCTTCTTCGATGGTATTGGCCGTGACCACCCCGCTCTTGCGCCAGGCATCAATGGTGTTCATGGGCATGGTGTTCACGGTGTCCTGCCCAATCAGAGGCGCCACGTACATCACTTCGTCATAAAGCGGGTTCTTGGTGCTGGTGCTGGCCCACAGCGGGCGCTGCACTCGTGCGCCGGCGTCCGCAAGACGCTGCCAACGGGGACCGGTGAACAGGGCCTTGAAATTATCATAGGCCACCTTGGCCGAGGCAATGGCCGCTTTGCCCAACAAATCCTGGGCCCTGGCTTTGGTGCCGTTAGGCGGCGCAATGATGCGATTGGATAGCAGTTTATCTATGAGCACATCGATGCGGCTGACAAAGAAACTGGCGACGGACACGGGGCCGTCCACGGATTTGCCGGCCGCATGGCGTTCTTCGAGTCCGGCGATGTAAGCCTCCATCACCTTGTCATACGCCGACAGCGAAAATATCAGGGTCACATTGACGTTGATGCCATCCGCGATAAGTTGTTGAATGGCAGGGATTCCCGGCGGCGTCGCAGGCACCTTGATAAACACGTTGGGCCGCCCCACGCTTTTCCACAGCCGGCGCCCCTCCTCCAGCGTCCCCGCGGTGTCAAACGCAAGATAGGGGGACACTTCCAGGGAGATGTAACCGTCCACACGATTGGATTCCTTGTACACCGGCAGCAGCACATCCGCCGCCTTCTGGATATCCTCCACCGCCAACGCCTCATAGATCTCCGCGGACGTTTTACCGGCCTTCGCCAGTTTTACGATCTGCGCGTCATAGAGCTTGCTCCCCGAGATGGCTTTCTGGAAGATGTCAGGGTTTGAGGTTACGCCTCTTAGCCCATCCTCCTTGATCATCCGCTTAAGCTGGCCGCTGGCCACCATATCGCGGCTGATCGTGTCCATCCAGAAACTTTGGCCGCATTCAAGAAGCTGCTGCAGAGGGTTGCCCTTCATTTGAACCAAAACCACCCTTTCAAACGTTGTCAATATTATGGTTAGTTAAGCAGGTTGAAACTTTTGATTTACTTGGCCAGGCTCCGGACCTTGGCGGCAATGGCCTTGAAATCGATTCCGTATTTCGCCACCAGTTCCTCAGGCTTCCCCGAACGCGGCAGTTCGCGCACGCAAATGCTGTGAACCTTCACATCGGTGTCCGCCAAAGCAGCGGCGACAGTCTCGCCGATACCCCCCTCGGGATAGTGATCCTCCACCGTCAGGATCAGGTTCCCGGTCTCCTTCGCACTGGCAAGGAGTCCGTCTCGATCAATGGGCTTGATCGTAAACAGGTCCACCACGCGAACCGCAATCCCTTCCTTTGCCAGTTCATCGGCTGCTTTGAGCGCCTCGAACAGCGTCACGCCACCGGAGGCAATAGTCAGCTTGTCCCCCGCCGACTTCCGCACCACCTTCGATTTCCCGATGGCAAAGGGTTCATCATTGGCATAGGTCACGGGCGTCTTTGGCCGTGAGGTACGGATGTAGCACATTCCCTTGTGTTCCGCGGCCAGCCGCACCGCGTGGTGCGTCGAAACGGCATCGCTCGGATAGAAGACCACGCAGTTGGGAATGGTCCGGTAGAGCGCCAAATCCTCCAAACCCATTTGCGAGGGCCCATCCTCCCCGATGGAAACGCCAACGTGGGACCCGCAAAGCTTTATGTTCGACTGGGAGATGCCCGCCATGCGCACCTGGTCAAACCCTCGCGACAGGAACACGGCAAACGACGACGCAAACGGGATCTTCCCCCGGGCCGCCAGCCCCGCAGCCATGCTGATCACATTCTGCTCGGCAATGAAACCTTCGAAGAAACGATCCGGATACGCCTTAAGGAACTTGTCCGAATAGGTGGAGTTCTTCGTGTCACCGTCCAACCCCACCACATTGGGGTTCGCCGCACCCAGCTTCACCAGGCACTCGCCATACGCTTCGCGCGTGGCCACTTCGTCACCCAGGTTGTACCCGGGCGCCGGCATGGCCGTCACGGACTTCGGAGCCAACTTTCCCGAGGGAGCGCCATTGGGCTTGGCCTGTGCGGCCAGCGCGAGATCAACGGGCCCGATGTCCGCCAACGCCCGGTCCATCTCATCCCCCTTCTTGAACGGCTTGCCGTGCCACCCATCCTTGTCCTCTGCGAAGGAGACCCCCTTGCCCTTGAGCGTCCGCGCGATGATGGCCACCGGCCTTTCCTTCTCGGCACGAACCACCTCAAACGCGCCCACCAGCGCCTCAATGTCATGCCCATCCACCGCCAGAGCCCGCCAGCCAAAGGCCTCGAAGCGCTTCACGTAAACGTCGAGTTCATGCTGCAACATGGTGGCCTGGCTCTGGCCCAACCGATTGCAGTCCACGATGGCGACAAGGTTGTTCAACTTGTAGTAGCCGGCCACCTCGGCGGCCTCCCATACGGAACCTTCCGCGGATTCGCCGTCGCCCAGCAGCACGTAGGTCTTGTAACCGGTCTTGTCCAGCCGCTCATTGAAAGCCAGACCCACACCCACGCCTAGTCCCTGCCCCAGCGAACCCGTCGCCACATCGGCAAAGGAAAGCCTCGGGGTTGGATGCCCCTCCAAATCCGAATCAATGCGCCGCAGGGTCATCAGGTGCTCCACCGGGAACAGCCCCGCCTCCGCCCACGCCGCATACAGGATCGGAGCCGCATGCCCCTTCGACAGCACGAAACGGTCGCTGAAGGGATCCTGAGGATTTTTCGGATCGTAGCGCATGGCGTGGAAGAAAAGCACCGCCATGATCTCCGCCGCCGAACAGCAGGTGGTCGGGTGCCCCGACCCCGCCTCGCTCGTCGCCCGGATCGAGTGGATGCGCAGCAAATTGGCCTTCGCGCGGAGCGCGTCGATGGATGTAGTCATGGTAATTGGTTACAGTACTCCCTGCGTAAATTCAAGTATGTCGATAAACACAGGACTCTCGGCGGCAAAACCCCGAGGTCAATGGCGATGTCGGAGGAGGGGCTGCCAAAAGCCCGTGCAACAAAAATGGGCCACGGTGAAGACTGCCACCGTGGCCACTGACCTGATCCCCAATGAACGGGGATTGGCTGATTTCGCCAGATTAATCGTAAAGTTGGTAGTCTCCAACGGCCGCATTGCCGCCGGCCACCTGGTTCAAGCCGCACTTGTCGGTACCATCATTATCTCCCCTGCCAGCATCCGTACTCTGGTGGGGAGACGCCCGCCTCCTCCCACGTAACCTGAACGACTACCATGTCCCGGAATCATACCCTGAAAATCCCTCAACTTCATTTCATGGGTCCACAAGCGGTCGCAAGCGTCTGTAAGGGAATAGGCAAACCCGTTCCGGCGTGATAGACCCGTCTTCATCATGGAAACACAAAATCCCAAACAAGTGGCATTTGGTACGGCACCTTGCCCCCCTCGCCAATTGATTCTGACCCATTTTGCAGGCATCTTGGGAACAGCTCGCAGCCCGAATTGCGCTCGCCAACCCAACTGTTTCCCAAAAACGCTAAAAATACCGGATATTTCGAGCAATTTTACAACGAATTATCCGCATTCAGATTACTGGAGTTAACCATACTTTTGCGCAAAACGAAAAAATAACCCCC
>JAIBAT010000149.1 GCA_019695055.1 Candidatus Sumerlaeaceae bacterium
GCCCCCGACCTCAAGGCTCGTCACAAAGTAGACAATCCGCATTCGCTGGGCCACGTGATTCGCATCTCCAGGGTCGAGGTTTGAATTTCCGAACTTCGCCACGCTTAGAATAGCCCATCGGTTATGGGTCAATGGAATTTCGATACGCCTGCCGCTCAGGCCTCTCTGGCGGTGGTCCAAAAGCTTCGCAAAGGCGGGTACGACGCACTGCTGGTAGGTGGGTGTGTTCGGGACATGATCCTGGGGCATGACCCCGGCGATTTCGACGTCGCAACCAATGCCCGACCAGATGCCATCGCCTCCCTCTTTCCCCATACCTTTCCAGTCGGCGCAAAGTTTGGTGTCATGCTTGTGCTCGATGGCGAACAGAAGACCGAAGTTGCCACCTTCCGATCAGACGGAGCCTACCGTGATCATCGCCACCCCGACAGCGTTGTTTTCAGCAATGCTGAAAATGATGCCCAGCGCAGGGATTTTACGGTAAACGGACTCTTCTACGACACCGAGGCGCGCGACGTGGTGGATTTTGTCGGGGGAGTGGCCGATATCGAAAAACGCGTGATTCGATGCATTGGCAATCCAGGTGATAGATTTAATGAAGACGCCCTGCGGCTTCTTCGGGCCGCCCGATTTGCCAGCAGTCTCGGATTCGAAGTGGAGCCGGAGACGTTGTCGGCAATTCAAAAACTTGTTCACACAATAGTATCCATCAGTGCTGAACGAGTTCGCGAAGAACTCATCAAAGGTTTGACGCGCGCAAACCCGGATCGTTTCATTCGCCTTCTCGACCAAATGGGATTGCTGGAAATCATTCTACCCGAAGTAGCGAAGTGCAAAGGGGTTGAGCAGCCACCAGCTTTTCATCCGGAGGGCGATGTCTACGTTCACACCCTGCTGATGCTTGGCTTGTTGCCCCCAAACCCTTCACTGGAACTGGCTTTCGCAACGCTGCTCCACGATATTGGCAAGCCGCCAACCATGACCATTACCGATCGAATTCGATTTAACCAGCATCAACAGGTCGGTGCTCAGATGGCCGATGTCATTTGCCGGCGTCTCGCTTTTTCAAATGACCAACGCGAGGCCATAGTGGCCATGGTGGACCGCCACATGGATTTCATGAACATCAAACGCATGCGCGAATCCACCCTTCGCAGGTTCCTCGCGGCACCCACAATTGATGATGAAGTCGCGCTCCATCGAGTGGATTGCCTTGGCAGCCACGGCGACCTCGATAACTACGAATTCGCATTGGAACGACTCGCGGCAATCCGGGCGGAGGAACCCGCCGGCAATCTGCCACCACCTCTCGTAACGGGGGACGATCTGATTGCACTCGGGAAAAAGCCGGGTCCGGCCTTCCGAAAAATACTGACCGCCGTTCAGGATGCCCAACTGGAAAGCCGGGTTTCCAATCGTGACGAGGCTCTTGCCATGCTAAGGAATCTTGCTGAGCAGGAGTCCGTCAACAGCTAGTTTCAAACAGAATCTCGGATTATCTCCAGCGCGGACCGGTTTGACAATGGGGCAAATCCCAGAATTCGGCGCGCTTGGGAAATGTTCATGGATACGTCCACTGGCCTTTGGAAGGGGAGTTTCGCGTCAGCAAGCAATCCACGGACGACATGTTCTGTCGGAATCCCGAAAACCTCTGCCACCAGCAATGCGAAATTGTAACGTGAGCGTCGTTCCGCCCCGGCAAGGTGGACGATTCCAGTGACCTCTTGTTGCATGGCAGACCAGATCCCTGAGCACAAATCTTCCACGTAAACCGGTGTGCGAAATTCGTCATCGAAAAGTGTCACAGCCCTACCTTTGATACCTTCAAGGAGCCAGTATAGAAATGACGGCCGCTCGCGGTCCAACGGACCAAAAATCAGCGCGCTTCGCAGAATTGCCAATGGCAACCCACTTGAAGATGCAATCCGTTCCCCCTCCAATTTGGTTCGGCCATAAACCATGAGCGGATTTGTGTTATCGACCTCAGAGTAGTTCCCCTTGGCGCCGTCAAAAACCAAATCCGTACTGATGAGGGAGAAATGGGGTTTTGATTTCAGCGCTGCTGCTGCCTCCAACAGGTTCCTGGTTCCGTCTGTGTTGACGGCCGCTGCAAGCTCGGGATTTTGCTCACACTCCGTCGTATTAGCCATGGCCGCGGCGTGAACGATATGAGTTGGCTGGAATTCATTCAAAAGGCCCCTGCAGGCATCCGGATTTCTGAGTTCCAGCGACTTGGCATTGGCAAACTCACACGAAACGGGCGTCTTGCCAAACGCTGCGACCAACTCCAATCGGTCTTTTTCGGCTCCTGAACCTACACGCTCCAGATAGCGGACAAGATGGAAACCAAGGTGACCTGAGGCACCTGTTACTAGTATCCTCACGATTCTCCGACAGCAATGTTGCTGATGCGGTCCACGGCCGAGCGAAGTTTTGAAGTATTGGTGTGCGTGTAAATCTGCGTCGAGGTCACAGAAGCATGCCCCAGCAAACGCTGGATCTCAATTATGTCGACTTCATTGAGATGCAGCAGCGTTGCAAAAGTGTGACGCAACTTGTGAGGGCTGATCTTGGTCTTGGTGATGCCAGCCCGTCTCACATACTTCCGAACTATATTGAAAACCGAGCGCCCCGTCAGTCGCTTCCCGCTTCGGTTTAGAAACACCGATGAGGAATCTCCGGTTGCCGGGCGAACTTCCAAATAAGCTGTCATTGCGTTTACCACGAACGGGTTCATGGGTATGAGGCGTTCCTTTGAGCCTTTGCCAAAAACTCTCACCGTCTTGCGCTCAAAATCCACGGCATCAAGGTTCAGGCCAACCAGTTCCTGGCGCCGCATACCTGTAAAACCAAGCAACACCAGAATGGCAAAGTCTCGGGCACCCCAAACATCCCCGCTCTGAGGTGCACTCAGGAGTTTCTTCAGTTCACTCTCGATGAGGTAGATCGGAAGTTTCTTGGGCAATTTCGGGTTGTGGATATGGGTTGCCGGGCTGGCCGGAATGTGGCTCTGGGAAACGCAATACTCAAAGAAGACGCGGATGGAAGCAATGGCCCTCGCGAGTGTGGCACTCTTGTACTTTCGGACTGACTGGAGATGCCCAAGGTAGTCCTTGATTTGCAGGGTAGTGACCTTGCCCACGGTGGGCTCTGATCCACAGATGCGGATCAAAAACTCCTTAAATTTCTGTAGGTCATACTGATAGGCGGCGCGGGTGGCGGGGGAGAGGTTTCTCTCGACCTCCAGGAATCGATCAAATTCCTGCATCACAGCAGAAAACAAAAGCGACATCAGCAGTCTCCAGTCAACAGTAGCGGTTTATCAGCGGTAACTCGAGCAGACTGAATGATGTCTACATAGTGGGGCTAAGCCGGTCAAGAATTTAAAGCAGCATATTTCCAGCCGGGTGGGTGGAATGGAAACAGGTCATTTCGTCTCCGCGGAACTCGACATGGAAGCCTCCTCCCCAAGCAGTTCCTCTCGCACAATATAGAGCGGGCGACGGCGCACTTCATCATATATTCGGGCCAGGTACAAGCCGACAATCCCAACCGAAATGAGCTGGATACCACCCATAAAGAGGACAATAATCGACAGGGAAGCCCAGCCGGAAATCACCTGCTCTTTATAGATCTTGGTAAAAACAACCCAAAGGCTTGTAAGAAATCCGACAAAGGCACTCGCAAAACCCAGATACGACGCCATATTGAGCGGAAGCGTTGAGCTGGAAACAATCCCGTCCACTGCAAACCGAAACATCTTTCGAAATGGGAATTTCGTGGTGCCGGCAGCCCTGGCCTCTCGACGGTAAAGCACCGCTTTTGGCTCAAAACCGATCCAGAAAATCATGCCCCTCAGGTACCGATGACTTTCCCTCATGGACTTGAGGCGCTCAACCGCTCGACGACTTAGAAGATAGAAGTCCCCCACGTTTTCGGGGGTTTTGTCTCGCGACAGGAAGTTTATGGTTCGATAGAACCACTTTGCCGTCAGGAGCTTGAACCAACTTTCTCCCAAACGCTCATGCCGCTGCCCGTAGACAATGTCGTGGCCGTTTCGCCACTCCTTTACCATTTCCAGAACCACAGCAGGGGAATCCTGCAGGTCCGCATCCATGACCACCACTGCGTCGCCACGAGCCCGATCAATTCCCGCCGTCAATGCCATCTGATGTCCAAAATTCCGCGAAAAGCAGATCATTCGGAACCGCGGGTCCTTTCGGTGCTGTTCCTTCATGATTTCCCAGGAGCGGTCGCGGCTGCCGTCGTTGACTAGTATAACCTCGAAACTGAGGCGGTCAACTTTGTCAAACGCCTCTACCAATGCCGGAAATAAACGGGGAAGGATCTCCTCCTCGTTGTATACCGGAATCACGATACTTAGAAGGTCCACTTATACCCCTTGCGATAGGACTTCACGTTTCGAATGAGAACGCAAAATCACGATTTCTTTAACTACTGGGCTCTCCGTTGGCGCCCGTTGTCAACGACGAGTGGCCCCGGGACTTCACAGACTCATTTTTCAAGTTTGTAATGAAGGTACCTAATGGCGGAAAGCCGTGGAGAACTCCAAATCTTGGAGGACTTTTCCCAGGAACTGGTTGCCACAAGTTCATCATATCCCGACTCAGGCCGGATAAATTGACCGCGATCCATCATTAGGTAGAAATTGTTGATCCGGGCTCCCGGGATTCTCACCACATCACTCGTCATCATACAACGGACCGTTTCCACAGCGTGGACCAAATTGAGGGTAGTTAGCGCCGAGGCATCATCGATGTGGTGAAGTACTCCCATAAGCAACACCCTTGTGATTCGATGCTTCTGGAGTAAATCCATCAGTGTCTTCTGAATGCTTGAATCCGTCGGTAGCTTCTCAAGGTCTAATGCAAGGCATTCTGAATTCAGGCCTGCTGCCCGCGCCCTGGCTCTTGCGGAGTCGAGATACTTCTCGGATAGATCGATGCCAAGGTAGAACTCTGGTTTTGGAGCCCTGGGCTTGAGGAACCTTAGAATATCCGCAGGACCACACCCCAAGTCGGCAATCCGCTCACCTTCATTTTGGAATCCGTACATGGATACCCAGTCGTGAAACGGCATTCCCCCAGTCAGTGCCTGACGGAAGTAATGATAGCAGGTGGCATTCGATAGGATGCTTTTGATCGAGAAGCTCATTAAACTGGTTCAACACTTCCCTTCGAGGAACTAGTTACCAATTTCCTCGTCCTGGACGAGTTCTGGGTCATACCAAATCGGCCCTCGGGCGCTCAGACGGGAAAGGGTCACGGTGCCGGGCCGATCTACTACGAAATCCAGTGCCATGTATCTGGCTTGGCCTGGAAGCTGCACGACCTGGAAGAAATGCCCCTCGTTGCTCAGGAAATTCGAGAGGCTGACATGAGGAATTTCATCCAACGCAATGGTTGTGCCTTCATCGTCAAAATACCAGCAGTTCATTTTGAACTCCGGCCAAGCATTGCCCCAAGCTGCATGTTCCGTCTCGCGGCCTTCTGGTTTTTCCAGTCTTAGGTTAAATTCCACGGCGACTTCAGGGCTCTGCCCAGCGCTAACTGGAAACCGTGCGATATCGTAGGTTGCTCGCTGATCATTGACCTTGTATTTGCGGACCAGCTTAAGTTCCTCCTCCACCGCCTTTTTGGCCTGTGGGAACGCACGGTAAACCACATCCCGGTTAATGAGATTTGGACCCGAAAGGGACAGAAAGGCTATCGAGGTCCACAGAAAAGATCCAGCGCCCCAAACGAGAAGTGAATTCCGAAACCTTGCTGTGAAATCTTTCGCAAAGAACACCTTTGTTGTGACTGCGGAAATCGCCAGAATGAGGCAGTAGTCAAACGTGAAGCAGTACCTTGCATCGTTTGGCAGCAGAAGCAGTGGAAGGAACTGCGCCAGCCAGGTCAGGGGAAGGAACCCCGGAATCCTTGCGGGTGCGAGTAGACCCAAAAGCCCGATGGCCACAATCATCACGTTTCGAAGCACGATGAACCTCAACCGCGGCCCAAACGGTCTCTCGGTGTTTGATCCATCTCCCTGTCCGGTGAAAAACCAGTACTGATTCAATATAAAGGTATTGATTTTCTCAGGGATTACAGACTTTAGGTAGTAGGCAGTATGGGATTTGTATAGAAACTCATTGGCGAGGTCATTGAGGACATGATCCTTTTCAACCGCTTTCAGCCCGGCAATCCTTTCCTGCCAGCTCCTCGGCAATTTACTATCCGCTGTGTAGGCCCCCAGGGTTGAAGGGTTTGCACCAGCAAGAAAACGTTCCGCTGTGCTGCCCGTAAAAAGAACACGGTGGCCAAGAATCTGCGAATTGCGTATTCCCCATGGGATCAGCATTGCAAATACCGCCACGGACATAAGGACGGCCTGCTTGGGAAGCCGCCACAGCGCAATCTCACGCCTTCTCCAACGACCGTATTGCCGGAGAATGCTGAAAAGGCAGAACACACCCAGAACCGAAAGAATATTAACTCGGAAGTACCCGGTGCAACCTACAAGGCCCCCCACAAGTATCGCCTTCCACCACCGCGGTTGACGGTAAAGCCAAAGGAAGGAACAGACGGACAACAAGCCAAAGAAGCTTGTCATGGATTCTGTCATAATCTGTCCCGTGAACAGGATGGCAGGTCGATAAATGGCATAGCAGAACGCCGCGACAAGTGCGGTCTTGGCGTTAAAAAGTCGGCGCCCGGCATAGGCGCAAAGTACAATGCTTATGCTGTCAAACAGAGCCTGAATATAGAGAATGGCACGGATATTCTCCCATCCAAACCAACTTCGCACAAGCCCTGTAAATACCGGGTACGCAGGGGGATTGCGGGTCGTCAGGTAAACCAGGTCGGGGCTGGCGTTCGAGATCCCAGCCATGTACAATTCCCCATAGGCAAGGTAGGTCTTCTGGTCTTCGACAGGGGAGTAGTAGAAGCTGGAAACGTGGAGTAGGCGTAGGCAAAGACCGATAGCCCATATCAACAGTAGAACTTTGTGATAGGCGTTGGTTGCTCCCCTGCCAGCAATTTGAGTCATTTGGGATTTTTCAAAATCGTACCGTTCAGATTTAGCGGTGGATACTTCGAAGTCCGAACTGGAAGGCGCAACAACAATTAGCGGTTCTCTGCGGCGAAACGGGTTCGAAGATATCTACTTCGCGCGTTGAATTGAGGCAATTCTGACGGGTTCTTCGCCGCCCTGCATAAAGTGTGGGGTCCACTAGGAAAGGCACCAATATCCCGCATCAAACTTGCAGCCGCAGCGCAATACCACAGGACGATGGCTTTTGGGGAAATTCAGTCCTTCCAGCAAACTCGCCACCCTCGAATACAACGGTCTCTTAGCAAACGACTAGACGAATCCTCAATGGGGTGAAATCATGATGGCGTTGCTAATAGGCACCATAGAGCATTCAATTGGTTGTGGTTAATATCATTGTCATAAAGTTTCGCTGAATATTCAAGGGTTGAATCGTAGCTACAAGTTGATTGCGTTTGGTTGGATGAATAGGAGCAGATACGCGGCATCGATGCCGACATGCCGACAACGCTGGTCTGGTTGTGTATAAACGATTGGTTAATCTGGGGATAGGGGAGTGGCCTAAAGACTAAACTGGAAGGTTTCTCATCTGCAATTTCCACTGGAGAGGAGGTTAAGCCGGTGAATCAAGGATCTACTGTGGCTAAAGATGTTGAGACAAGAAGCCAATAGAGCATTACTGGAGGCGCCGAATACAGGAGAGACTGAACCTCCAGCGCACGGCCGTCGGGGGATACCGTGGGGAGTTAGGTTTTGGGGCCGGCCACCTTTGTAGACCGCACTCCCCCTGTATCGGGCATCCACGGCAGCATTGCCGCTCAGTTTCAGCAGACTCCCAGAACGAGCGTGTTCGAGGCTCCCCAAAATGTATCCTATAAGCAACCGGGACAGGCCGCTGTCGAGCGTGAAGCGGGACAATTGGGAATTTCCAATTGCTCTGAAACAGAATCCGAATCTTGCACACGGGACTGATTTGGGCCCCTTAAACGGCAGATTGCCCCTCCCCGCCCGCTTCTCGCCGCATTTCTTTATATTCCTTAAATGTAAATTTAAGGAAATTAAAAAAACAAGTCGCCAAACCGTGGGCTATTCTATGTCAAGATACTCGCAACTGCCTTAAATTCGGCCCTACCATCCAAGAGATGCTCAAAGGATACGCACATTCAAGGAAGCTTCCCATAATCGAATTTCTCGTGTGAACACCGCTCCCAGTAAGGGGACCGCTTTTAGAAGCTGATTTCGCGGCAGTAGACGCGACCGTCTCCACCTTCTCCCGCCAGGGAATTCCAAATCACCGCTGCCTTTCGGACGTTGCCGGCAACTTTAGGAGCACCACAGTACCCCGCTGAATCAGACCCACTGACAATGTGAAGTTCAAATGGGGGAGCGTCTCCCACCGCAGCAATGATCTGCTGTCCCACGCCTTGTTGCTCAGAAGTCCACGTCGCGACCATCCTATCCCCCGCCGCAGTCGCACAAATGGAGCCGAAAGAGGAATCGGCCTCGTTGTCCAGAGGCACCCCTGACCCCCTTGTTTCACTCTCCTGGAGACCAACAAACACCCTGTCGGCTGCATCCAGCTCATCGAACCAAAAACCCGCCAAATTCCCCTTCGGAGCCCGAATCAGTGCCGGTAGACACCGGCTAACCGGCAGGTTATCAAGGTTTTCAATGGGAAATATCTCCCACGCCCCGCGAAACCGCTTGCCAACCAGGACAAAATCAGCATTCGATGCCGAGTACCAAAGTACCGTTGGCTCCGGTGTGAACAGCAAAACAGGGTAGAGGTTATAGTTTAGGACATCAGTGTTAAGCCTATCAATTACGAATAACCCCGTCTGCGAATCTGGTGTCGCAGCTTGAATCGAATAGCGATTTCCATTTCCAGATTGCCAGATGATCCAGGGACGGTCCTCGGGACTCAGTTGGATGGAAACTTCTTCACAGTTCTCACCTCCCGGCTGGTCATTATTAACCACAACCGGCCTGCTCCAAATCCCTGCTATGCGAGACACGTAGGTAATACGAAACTTCTCGCCTACTTTGCTTAGCCAGACCAAATGGGGATTTCCCGCCGAGTCGACGCATAGGGATTGAATCGAATTCTCCCCAACAGGCTCTGAGTCGACTATCTCGGTTCTCAGCCACGTGCCTCCGCGCTTCTCACGAACCAGGATTCGCCTGTGCCCCGAAACAAGGCCGTCCCAAGCCCCGATAAGCCCGTCGCCCGTAGCCGCAATTTGGGCATTTCGATTGTCAGAGGAAGCGTCCGACACGACTTCAGTCTGCCCCAAATGCGCACCACTCCCCCACGTCGCAGTGCCGAAAATCCAGCACGCGCAGAAGGCTGCCCTGACAACTTGCCACCAGCGGGAGGTAATTATCATATCTGTCAGTTACAAGTATGGCCCAACCCGGCCACCCATTTGCAAGAATAACAACACATCATAGCCCGTTAGCTATAGCTTCAGTGTTTTCCAACGCTTCGGCATCGCCGTGAGATTTCTATACCCATTACGAGTTACAACAAGCAAATCCTCAATCCGCACGCCGCCCACCCCCGGCAGGTAAATTCCAGGCTCGATGGTAATGACCATCCCCTCCTCGAGCAATTCCTCACTGCGCGGGTTCAGGCGGGGCCCTTCATGGATCTCTAGTCCAACGCCATGGCCCAATCCATGCCCAAAGTTCTCCCCGTACCCGCACGAAGAAATAAAGTCGCGCGCTGCTGCATCTACGACCCGGCATGCCGCACCTGCCTTGACCTTCGCCATCGCCCGCAACTGGGCTTCCAGAACAACGTCATAAACCTCCCGAAGCTTGCTATGAACCCTATCCCCTGCCACACAGTACGTTCGCGTCATGTCACTATGATAGTGATGACGCTTCACTCCCATATCAAACAAAAGGAATCCATTCCTGGCGATCTTCCTCCGGGACGGAACCGCGTGCGGCAGCGAACTGTTTGCCCCTGTGGCTATAATGCTGTCGAATGCCTCTTCCACCCCAAGGGCAAGCATCTCGGCCCGGATTCCACGTCGAACATCAATTTCCGAATCCCCCAGTTCCACACGCTCTAGTGCTGCGCGCAGCAGGCGCTCGTTCATACGTTGATTTTCTGCGACAAGCTGAATCTCCGCGTCATCCTTGACGGCCCTTGACTGCCCGAGAATCGCACTTGCCTCAACCAACTTCCCGGTTCCTGCCGCCTTCTCAAGCTGGCGAAATTGAGCAAAAGGAATACTCCCCTCGAAACCAACCTTGCGAACTCGAAGCCCTTTCAGCAGGTCTTTAATTTCACCGATTCCCCCCTGGGTCATGGCCCGAATCTCAAATCGTCCGCCAAGATCCCGCCCCGCCTTCTCCATATAGCGGAAATCTGTCAGGAACCAGGCGCCCGTTGCCGTGATGACTATTATGGAATTGGAGCACTCAAATCCCGAAACGTAGTAGGTGTTTGCCCGATCAATGACAAGAAGTGCATCCAGTTTTCCCTTTTCAAGACCACGGCGAATGGTCCTAAGGCGTCGAGCTGTGGTCTCCTTGGTAATCATCGTCACACTCGCCTTCAGCTAAGGCGCAACGGGTGCATTCTCATCAGAAATCTTTATGACCTGGTTCCCGGTGGCGTGGCGTTCTGCATCAACAATCCGCCGTATTGCCGCAATGGTTTGCTGCAAATCCTCGTTAAGAACAGCATAATCATACTTTGACGCGAAGTTAAGTTCGTTACGCGCGTTAATTAGGCGCTTCTGGATCTGCTCCTCGCCATCCGTCTTGCGTCCCCTCAGGCGCTTTTCCAGCACATCCATGGACGGCGGCAACACAAAAATGAGCACCGCGTGGGAGTTTGCCTTCTTCAGATTCAGCCCGCCTACAACATCAAGGTCCAGCACCACATCTTTTCCGCGGGCCAGTTTCTCATCCACCCTCGATTTGCGGGTGCCGTAGAAGTTGCCATGCACCTTTGCCCACTCATAGAACGCATCCTGGGCAATTAGATTGTGGAATTCCTCCACCGAGACGAACTCGTAGTCTCTCCCGTTCACTTCATCCCCACGTGGAGGACGACTGGTCACGGAAATACTATATTCCAGATTCGGGTCGGACTCCAGCAGGGCTTTGCAGATGGAACTCTTCCCCCCGCCTGAAGGGGAGGAAAGGACAATAAGGATGCCCAACGGCGTGACTTGTATCGGCATACATCCCAATCCATGATGCGCCGCCGGGGCGGTCAAGCGGATTTGGCGCGTAGAATCGTGACTTCCGATGCCCACCAAAGCAAGGCTCCAACCCCGACAGCCGCGCAATCCACCACCCAATCCGCCATTGAGCACTCCCTGTGTGGCGTCCATATCTGGTGAATCTCGTCCGTCGCCCCGAAAACGCACCCCGCCACCACGGCTATCACCAGGCCAATCCACCGCTGCCTCCACCACTCCCCTGCTGTGGCCCGTGCAAAAAGCCATCCAACCGGAAGGTAGAGGAGCGCATGCATCCCCTTGTCTGCATTGGGAATGTCCACCCGGGGGTATCGGTCCCCTGGGATGCTCGAAAGAATGAAAATGACGAGCATCCAAAGAATGGGAAATAGATAGCGCGAAGGTCCGCTCGTTGGGATGTTCCAGAAAAACCTTGCTACGGGGCGCATCAACCGTTCGAGACGACCGCCAATGCTTCGTCCTTCTGGTAAACCATCTTGCCCGTCACCTCAACGGAATCCACAATGCAGATTATCGCCGCGTCCACAGGCTTGTTCTTGGTCTGATCTGAAAGCCGTGCGCTGCTCCCCTGCACCACAATCACCACCTCACCGTGCCCGGCGCCCACCGCGTCCACCGCCACCACATAGCTGTTGGTTAGGCCCATTTTCAGATCCAGGTTCTGAACCACAAGCAACTTGAACCCGGTCATTCCCTCGTCTTTGTGGGTTGAAACCACCGTCCCCACCACTTTTCCCATCAGCATTGTCGTGCAGTCCTTGGTTTCATAATGGCCCGCTATTTCTTCGGCTCGCCCAGTTTGCAAAGCCGATCTGAAACCGTCTCGAGGTCCTTGCGCATGGCCAGTGATTCCAGCCACCGCTCAGGCATGGCGTGTTCGCCAAATCGCGCGCCCAGCAATGCACCTGCCACCGCGCCCATGGTGGCAGCATCGCCACCCAGATTCACAGCCCGCACCAAACCCTCTTCAAAATCAATCGCGTTCAGCAGCAGCCAATACGCTGCCTGGGTCGTCTCGATGGCCTGCCCATTGGCCTTCAAATCGTCATACTGGATATCGTTGACCGCTTTCAACGATTTCACCATGTCCTGCGCCGGCTCCTGCTCCCCTACCAGCTCGCGGTAATCCTTCCCGGCGCGGGAATCCATCAGGAATCGCCATGTCTTGAAGAGCAACTTGGACGGATCTTTTCCCGAGGTCAGATACGATATCCCGAAGTTAAACGCAATGCACGCATCCACGCTTCGCTGATCATAGTGCGTCAGGCGGCAGACATTGATGGTCTCAACAATCATCTCCTTGAACTGAACGCGCCGCAGCATTCCCACCGGCGCCACGCGAACCACCGACCCACTTCCTGCCACGTCGTGCCCCTTCTGCTGAGACACCTTGCGTGCCGCCGAAAAGACATCCTTACCCTTAGGCTTCAGGGCCTCCAGTGCCGCCCGTGTCGTCGGCCCCGCACCCTTTGTATCGGAAATCTTCCCATACGACGCCACCATCCGCGTCGCCACATCCTTGATGTCTGTCTCGCCATTCTCAGCCAGCGATTGCGCCACGGCCAGCGCCAGTTTTGTATCAATACCCACTTCGCCCGCAGCACTCTTCAGCCTGCCACCGCCCACAATCTCCCTGTGGACGCCATGCTTGGCCTTGATCTGCTCACGGCTCAATTCGTCTACGGTTGCCCCCAATGCATCTCCGATCGCTGCTCCCACGAGCGCGCCGCGATAACAATCCTGCGTCGGATTCATGATTCCCTTTCTATTCTCGTAACCTCAACTGCCACAATGGAACGACAGCAGCCTAATACTCATGCTGCTCCTTGGGGAACTCCCCCGAGCGAACTTCATGCCCAAATTCCCTTACAGCACTCGCCATAAGTTCAAAGGCGTTGCCGAATTTTTTCACAAATTTCGGCGCCGGATCAGGGTTCAACCCCGTCAAATCGCTTATCACCAGCACTTGCCCGTCGCATCCACGACCCGCGCCAATGCCAATCGTCGCAATTCCCGCCTGCGCCGTGATCTCCGTCGCAGCGGTTGGGTCGATCGCTTCCAAAACCACGGCAAACGCGCCCGCTTCTGCCAGTGCCTTCGCATCCAGCACCAGCGAGTCGGCGCTTTCTTCATGCCGCCCTTGGACCCTATACCCGCCCAGTTTGTGGACCGACTGCGGTATCAGGCCAATGTGCCCCATCACCGGGATTCCCGAATCCACAATCTTCTTCACGATTGGCGCGATTTCCCGCCCGCCTTCCAACTTGACGGCCTCTGCGCCACCCTCCTGCACCAACCGGGCCGCATTCATCACCGCCTGCTCCTCCGAAACCTTGTACGACATGAATGGCATATCCACCACCAAATACGCCCTCTTCACCGCGCGCCGCACCGCCGCCGCATGGTGAACCATCATGTCCATGGTCACCCGAATCGTGTCCGGAAACCCCAGCGCCACCATCCCCAGCGAGTCTCCCACCAGCACCGCATCCGCACCGCCTTCGTCCACGGCGCGCCCTGTTGGGTAATCATACGCCGTCACCATCACAATTTTCTGGCTGCGCTGCTTAAGCATCGCAAAGTGATGAATCCGCCGTTTCGGCTCCCGCGTTTTCTTCGGATCGACCGTCATGATTATTTGTTCAAACCACCTTTTGCGCGTTTTGGCAATTTGATTTTTTCAAAATCGCTTTCAGTTTCTGTCAGATTCTCGCAAAATTTGCCAGTATCCCAAGGCCTACGTCCTGGCTCTTTTCAGGGTGGAACTGCGTACCACAGAGATTACCACGCTCCACAGCCGCGACAAATGTTTCCCCGTACTCGCAGGTGGCCGCCGCCACATCCGATTCCGTGGGAGCCACGAAGTACGAGTGCACGAAATACACAAACGGCTCATTGCCAAGCCCCGCCAACAGGCGCGGTTTACCACAAATCTGGAGGTTGTTCCAACCCATGTGCGGAATCTTGTGTCCATTGGGGATGAACCGCTTGACGGTGCCCTTGAAATACCCCAGCCCCTCGACTCCCGGGCTCTCCTCGCTGGACTCAAAAAAGACCTGCATCCCCAGGCAAATACCCATGATCGGCTTGCCGTCCGCCGCAGCCTCACGCAATGCCGGAACCAGCCCACGTTCCGCCAAACCCTTCATGGCATCGCCAAAAGCCCCCACGCCAGGAATGATCAGCTTCGTTGCAGCTTTCACTTCCTCCGGCGTGGAAATCAGGGTTGCCTCGAACCCCAACTTGGCCAAGGCTTTCTGGACACTCTGCAGGTTCCCCATGCCGTAGTCCACAATTGAAATCATAAGATTTAAGAGGCTTCCGAGCGCAATTTCTTCACGAAAAACGCCTAAGGAAACGGCGAGTTAACAGGATGCGCCCCCACTTAATCCATTACTTCAATGTGACCGCAATCCGTGTCGCTTTCCCGACTGAAACCTTCGCCTCCGTCTCAGCCTTGCCGACCCCCGCCTTTTCGACCTCGATCTTCGCGGCCCCCGGCTCCACACCCAGCGTCGCGCAGAACCCGTCCGCCGAGCTCAAGGCCACGTCCTTGCGCCCTGAAACCCGTACATGGGCGTCCACCACTGGTTTCCCGCTTGAATCCTTCACTGTCACTAACACAGCACCCGTTTTCGGCTTCGTCTTCCATGGCATGTCTGGAACAGCCGCTGGCTCGGGATAGATGTTCTTCCTGTAGTACTCCATCATCTCCGGCCGGGCAATTCGCCCCAGCGTAAACGGCACTGTTCCCTGCGCGCCAATCCGGTTCGCCGCCACCACTTCCCGCAGCATTTCCGTCGTGCTGAAAACCGACTGGCCACCGTAAACGTGGCGCCCGTTCTTGATTCCAGCCACAAAGGTTAGCAGCAATTCGTCAAAGTCCGGCTTCAGGTCCCCCATGCTCCAGTAAATCATCGGCACCAGCGCATCCATGCACCCTCTGTTCACCCATCCAATGGAATCCTGCATATAGTTCTGCAGGCCGCTGCTGGTCCAAGTATACCCGATCCTTTTGTCGCGCCCCTGCGGCAGCTTTGTGTTATCGTATATGCCCCACACCGCCGCCGTGGTCTTCACCTTCGGTTTGATCTCCATGATGGCGCCATAGATATCCGTCAGCATTCGTGTGATGTTATCCCCCTGCCACTGGTTATAGGTCAGCTTGTCCGGGTTGGTGCCGGCCTCGAATCGCGCCTTGCTCCAAGGGTCATCCGACACCTTGTGGCTCGGGAACCGTATGCGGTCATAGTGAATGCCGTCTATGTCGTACCGCTTCACAAAGTCGAGCACCACGGTCCGGATGTACGTCTGCACCTCGGGCAGGTTGGGGTTCAGCCACTTGTACTCGTTGAAGGGCGCAGGCTTGCCGTCCTGATACACGAGCCAGTTTGGCACGGAATCCGGCATGCAGTGCTTGTAGAATACGTGATCCTTGTGCGCCGGCGTGGTGGTGCGCTCCTCGGAACACGGGACCGGGTTAAAGTATGCATGGAACTCCAACCCACGCTTGTGGGCCTCGCCGATGGCGAACTTCACCGGATCAAAGCCGGGATCCGTGCCGTTGAACCGCTGCGACCACGGCTCCATCGTGCTCGGGTAGAGGGTCGTGGCGTCGCCGCGCACCTGGAACAGTACGGCATTCAGCCCGACCTTCCGGGCATTCTCCATGATCGTGACGATCTTCTCACGGGTCCCCTTCGCGTCCACCTTGCCTTCGGTCTTCACGATCCAGTCCATGCGCGTCACCCATGCGCCGCGAAACTCCGGCCGCCCGATGAAGGGCTTACGCATCTCGATGAGGCCAGGCTCGTCCAGCGGCATGTCGATGGTGAAGCTTGTGGCCCCTCCCCTGCCGTCGGCGGCGGTCTCGAGCACCTTGCCGGGATCGGGACGCCGGGCTCGCGGGGCGTTTTCCGGTTCCTCGTTCAGCGGGGTATCGGGCGCCTTTGCCATGGCGGCGCTTTCCTTGTCGGCGGCGGAGGGCGCTGCCGTGGCGGTGCCTGTGGTGGGTGCAGGCTGCGCCGACAATCTGGTGGCCCACGCTCCCCCAAGGATTAATGCGGCGAAAAGTCCGGCTAAAGGTTTGCGGATCATGAATGGTCCCCCACGGCGGAAATGGCGAAACTTATTGGGAACAGGCGCCGCCGGAAGCGTCGCCGAGTCAACGTGAATCCCGTATCACGTCACCGGATCGAGAAGATCCACTGCGCGAGGCCGGGGAAGATCTGCTCCACCGAGGTTCGTCCCGTGTAGTAGTTCGGGCCGCAGCGGGTGTTGAGCTGGCAGATCTGATGCACCACCGTCCCCAGCAGGGAGTGGCACAGCACGACCGCCAGCATGTTGGGGAACTCATAGTATATCCATGCCCACACCACTCCGGCGCCGAAGGCGAGCCCCATGAGCGGGAGATTCGGCGAGTGGAACGCCGAGAACACGACGGCCGTGGCGAGGGCGACGCCGAGGCGGCCGTAGCGATCGTCGAGGACATAGTGGAACCTGACGAAGAAGTAGCGGAAGAAGATGACCCACTGGAGGAACGCAGAGCCGAGGTAGAGCGTTTCCTTGGTGAGGAAGCGCCGCCAGGAGACGTGTAGGAACGCGTCGGGCTTGAAGAGGGCTGTCGCGCCGATGAGGGCGAGCCCGGCGAAGAGTGTCACGAGGCCGAATCGCCACATGGCAGGTGCAAGGTTGTCTGTGCGGATGAACAGGGTGCGGGCGGGACCGGTGGCGCGGAAGTTAGCGACGCCGCACGGGAAGAGCGCCGGGGACACGAGGCCGATCCATCCGGCCCAGGCGGCGAAGCCAACGACGAGGCAAAGGTCGACGATGACGTTGCCGGCGCGGGGGCAAAGGAGGGAACGGCACAACAGGAATCCGGCGGAGAGGGCGGCCATCTCCCCCACTATCAGCGCGACGGGCGGGGTACCGGCCAGACCGGTGGCCTCCCGCGGACAGGTCGTCGTGGTTTCCAATAACTCTCGTTGCACGAGAAGATGAGCGAACCACAGGGGGCCCGCAGGTCAAGGACTAAGCGCAAAGGGTTAGTTGGCTTGACTTGGAGGGGGTGCGGGGCTGGTTTGTGGCCAGCGTTCCGGCGTTGATTGTGGGTGGCGGGGGCGCGGTGCGTATCGTTGATCAAGACACTTCAAAGACATGTCATTGGCCATGTGGCCGGCCCATTCCTGCTGGGCATGGTGGTGTTCCCGTTTGTGTGTGTGGTTCAACTGGTATTCCGGCTGGCGGACCTGGTGCTGAATCGCGGGGCGCCGCCGCTGCTGGCGCTGGATATGCTCTTCTGCACGGCGGTGGGCGAGGCGTATATCAGTGTGCCGATGGCGGTGCTGTTCGGCGTGCTTCTGGGGGTGGGGCGGCTGGAGGCTGACCGGGAGTTCCTGGCAATGCGGCTGTGCGGGGTGAACCTGGTGGGGGTCTTCGCGCCGCTGGTGGGGGTGGCTGCGGCGATCTCGGGGCTGCTGATCTGGGGGAATGTGGCGTTTCTGCCGACGATGAACCTGCGGGCGACGGACCTCACGATGCAGATGCAGTTCGCGATGCTGACGCGCCTGGCGCCGTACGAGGCCTTTGAAATCGACGCCCAGAAGGGCTCGGGGGGGCGTATGTTCTTTGGGGAGTGCGACCCTCACACGGGCGAAATGCGGCGGATCACGATGGAGATGCCGTCGCCGCTGAAGGGCTCCCCTGCTGCGCGGGGTGGGGATGCGGGGGAAACGACGGAGGCGGGGGTGCTGATTGTGGCGCCCCGGGGGCGGGTGATGACGGATGATGAAACCTTTGAGCTGACGGTGAGGCTGGCGGATGGGGCGCTGTACCAGTCGGAGGGTGAGCGGTGCACGACGGTGAGGTTTGGGGAGATGGAGCGGACTCTGCCGGTGTTGTTCCCGCGGACGATGACGGGTCGCTTCAAGAAGGCGCCGCAGGAGATGACGCTTGGGGAGCTGAGGGAGGAGGTGCGGAACCCGTCGGCGGGGTTTGTGCCGGGGCGTTGGAGCACGGTGCAGGAGGCGCGGGCGCGGGAGGGGACGCAGATTCGGGCGGACCGGCGGTTTGCCATGGAGATGTATACGCGGTTCGGGATTCCGTCGGCGTGCCTGGCGTTTGCGCTGTTGGGGGTGCCTTTGGGGCTGCGTCTGCGGTTTACGAGCCGGGCTCCGGCGTTGGTGGCGGCGCTGCTGGTGATCTTTGGGTATTATGGTGCGGTGAATTGCGGGCTGTGGTTGGGGCGTACGGGGAGCGTGGCGGGGCCGTTGCTGATATTGGGTCCGAATGTGGTGCTGGGGGTGCTGGGGGGTGTGATGCTGGTGAGGGGGGCGCGGAGGTAGAAGCTTTGACACGGAGGCGCGGAGGCTGGGAGGGATTGGGGAGGTCTGCTGGCGGGGTTATGGGGCTGTCATGGGGCTGTGTTGGGGCGATCATGGGGCTGTCTGGGTAGGGGGCATTTCTCTTTTTTGTGGGTTATGGGGTGGGTTTGGGCCTTTTTTGTTGCGTTTCGTGGGGTTTTGCGGATTGGGGGGTGGCTTTGGTGGCGGAGGTGGGGCGTGAAGGTGTTTGTGGAGGATAATGCGCCGGTTGGGTGGCAGGAGAGGTTTCGGGAGCAGGGGCTGGTGGCGCAGAGGTGGCGGGGCAATGTGTTTATGGTGCGGC
>JAIBAT010000031.1 GCA_019695055.1 Candidatus Sumerlaeaceae bacterium
AATGCTTTCTGCAAAGCTTCACAATGTCACCTCGAAATGGGAACTGTAATCTGCAATTCGGTTTCTACGGCATTGTGAAGCTTTCTATTTTCTCTACTTACCACTCCGAAACCTTTAAACAGAAGTGGCAGGAATGCCCGCCCTCCTTTGAAGAAGCCAGGAGAAAATAGTGCCAGCCAAAGGCGCGGTGCTAGGAGCGGAGCGATTGCACGGGGTCCATGCGGGCGGCGCGCCATGCGGGGTAGACGCTGCCGCCGATGCCGAGGATGAGAGCCGCGGCGCAGACCTGGATGACCTGCTGGCTGCTGACCTGGACTTCCAGGAATCCGCGGGCCTGCGGGAAGCGCTGCAGCAGGGCGAGCAACTGGTATGACGCGGCGGCGCCGAGGACGCTGCCGGCGGTGGACACCGCGAGACCTTCGATGATGACCATGGAGACGATACGGCGGGTGCTCCAGCCGACGGCGGTCAGGATGCCGATGTCGGCGCGGCGCTCGATGACGGACATCGTCACCGTGTTAAGTATGACCAGCAGCCCCATGATGATGGAAATGACCGAGTTCACCCACGCGGCGGAGTGGAGGAGCTGGAACATTTTGTTGTCTTCCGTGATTTTGTTTGTCTCGTTGACCTGAAGGCCCGGGAATTTTGCCACAAGGGCTTTGTGGGTGGCCGTGGACTTTTCCCGATCCTCGGGGTGGGTGATGCGGATGTGGAACACGGTGACCCTGCCGGGCCGCCCGAGCATTTGCTGCATGGTGGTCAGGTCCATCATGAGCAGGCTATTGTTCATGGCCCCGGCAAAGCGCGATATGCCGCAGATGGTGAAGGGTTCGTTGTGGATTTCGATGGAGTCGCCCGCCTTTTTGCCAAGGGCCTCTGCGACGTTCGCGCCCAGCACGGCTTCGGGCTGGCCCTTGGCGGGCAGGCGCCCCGAGGACAGCGTGAGGGATTTCCAGATGTGGCAGCTCTCGGGAATCCCCGTGGCGATGACGGCTTGTTCGTCCTCCAGTTTTATGAAGTCGGTCATTTCGCCGCTGACTTCCTCCACGCCGGGAACGGCGCGGATTTCGGCGGCAAGGGATTCGTCGAGGGAACCGGTGAGCAGGTCCACGCTGTTGCGGCTGGTGGCCAGCATGTGGGTGCCGCGTTCGGAAAGGCTGTTGGTCCAGGCGTGCTCGAGGCCGTTGCACACGGCGAGGAGTGCCGTGAAGCTGCACACGGCGACGGCGATGCCGCCGACGGTGAAGGTCGTGCGCAGCGGGCGCTGGAGAAGGTTGCGGAGTGGGATGGCGGAGAAGATCATTGGCCGGCCCCAAGCGCGGTGAGGCGGTTCGCGATGACGCGGCCATCGAGGATGCGGATGATGCGGGTGCAGCGCTGGGCGATTCTTTCGTCGTGGGTGACGATGACCAGCGCCGCGCCGTGGTCGCGGTGCATTTCGAGGAGGAGGCGAAGGACTTTCTCGGCGTTGGCGGAGTCGAGGTTGCCGGTGGGTTCATCGGCGAGGATGAGCTGCGGTCCATTGGCAAGGCTGCGGGCGATGGCCACGCGCTGGCGCTCGCCACCGGAGAGTTCGCCGGGATAATGGTTGCAACGCGCACCAAGCCCCACGGCCGTGAGAAGCTGCGTGGAGCGCCGCGAGCGCTCGCCGGAGCTTGCCGCCACGCCCATCATCGGGACTTCGACGTTCTGGGCGGCGGTGAGCGTGGACAGCAGATGAAAGGACTGGAAGACGAGGCCGATGTTGCGGGCGCGGATGGAGGTCCAGTCGCGTTGGGATTTCGGGGCCTGGCCGCCGAACAGGATTTCGCCGGACGTGGGGCGGTCGAGCCCGCTGATGAGGTTAAGGAGTGTGGTCTTGCCGCTGCCGCTGGGGCCGATAATCGCAACCGATTCACCTGCATGAAAAACCAGCGACACATCCTGGAGCGCTGTGACATGTTGCTTGTCGAAGCGACGCGTGACCGCGCGCAACTCCACGGCCGGCATCAAGGGCGCGGGAGTTGTCGGCACGGTCATTTCGCGATTTTCGTCTGTCTGTACCACATGGACACAAAAGCTATTGGTGGCATGGCGGGCAATCAAGGCCTGAAAATGCGGGCGATGCCACGGGCCAAAGGCCGCGCTGCTCGATGCAAGCCAGCTGGCGCGCAAGCCATGGCATGTGGCAGCCAGGAGCAAGGAAGCGATTCGCCTGAGCCAGTGCGTAGGCCTCGATTTCGGCGGCCACACGATTGCGATCTGCAATTGTGGGGGCCGTGATAAGGCAGACGCCATGGCGCCACGCAATATTGCGTGCATGGCGGATCGCGGCAAGGACGACAGTTTCGTCAAGCCGCCCGCTGAGGGTTTCGATCTGGCGCAAGCCGGGTGCGTAATCACGGGCGACGCAATCCTGGATGTCGTCCACGATGGCTTCGAGGGAATGATTTACGGCAAGGAAGTCGCGGTAACGTATCGTTGGGTCGGGTTGAATGCCGGCCTGTTCGAGCGCGAAGGGAAGGTCGCGGTTGATATGGGCGCTGACCCCGAGGACGAGGTCTTCGAGCACGGTGACATGGTTCGATGCCGCAGCATCAAAGGAAGCGCGCCAGGCCGGAGGCACCCGGTCGAGGCAGCCGGACTGGTAGTTCAGGAGTGCGTCACGATAAAGATTGGCAAAGATAACGAGACCCCTGTCGGCCCATTTGCGATCATGGAATAGGCCCGAGTGGATATCGGCGCGGATTTGGCGCGTGGTGACCAGGTAGGCCACCGCGAAGACGCCGCGCCGGTCGCCATTTCGGCGAAACTGGCGTTCGATGCTTGCGAGGCCTGCCTCCGAATTTGCGGGTGTTGTGAACTTTGGTGGAATACTTATGGATTTGGAGCTGACGGGATGGTGTGCCGGGGTGCGCGGGTGAATGGCGCATCCCGCGAGCAGAAGTGTGGCGCAGACTGAAACACCGCGCAGGGCCGACAGGACGGTTAATCCCATTGCGCGGACTGTTGGTCCCTATTCCACATGGAACAGGGGGGTCTCGACAGGCACCGCATTGAAACCATGTAATTGATAGCGCTCGGGCCGAATCCATTCCTGGGCCACAAGGGCTTTCTGCGGGGAGGGTTGGTCAGTTCCCGCCCATGCCCCGTCAGGGGAAAGGGGCGCCGCGGCGAAGGAGTGGGCGGCCGGCCACAACAGCGCCGCCGTCAAACAGCGGGTGAAACTTGAAACACGTCTATTCATTGGGTGTGCAATCCGCAGCCCTTCCGGTAAAAAAGGCAATAGAACATTTTGGCCGGGAAAAGTTCAACGGTCCCAGAAAGATACCGCCGCCCAGTGGCGTCAGTTCACGTCCGGGTCTTTGAGGTTGAGCGAAGCCGTGGTGCCGAAAACGTTGTTGGCGTCGTCACTGATGCTCTGAGCGCGAGTCATGGTGGCCCCTGCGGCAGTATTGTTGAGGCTGAGGTAGCCCTGGAATGTGGAGCCGTAAATGCGGGCGTTGGCGTCGCAGTTGGTGCCATTAGAGCCCCAGATGCAGTTTTCCATGCGCCCGCTGAAGGCTCCGCCCCAAGGGCCAATCAACCGGCAGTGGTAGAGTTTGGCGCCGCTGGTTGACCCTCCGCTGCCGAAAGAGTCGGTCAGGCCGGTACAGTTTATAAACATACCGTTGGCAACACCGTCGGCGCCGCCGAAGGAGTAGTCGCCGCCGTTGCAATTTGTGAACGTTCCGCTCGCCGTGCCGGCACCTCCAAACGAGTAGTTACCGCCGGTGCAATTTGTGAACGTTCCGCTTGCCGTGCCGCCTTCGCCGCCAAAAGAGTGTGTGGTGCCTTTGCAGTTCGTGAAGGTTCCACTCGCGACGCCTCCGCCACCGAAGCCGTCAACGTCGGTTGACGTGCAGTTGGTGAAGGTGCCACTCGCAAGGCCCTGGTCGCCGCCGAACGCGGAGCGGCCGCCCGTACAGTCGATGAACGTCCCGGTCGCCGCGCCCAGGTACCCACCGAAGGCTTCGTTGCCGCCTTTGCAACCGGTGAACCTCCCGCTGGCCGTTCCCGATGAGCCGCCGAAGATATGATCGCCACCATCGCAGTCCTCGTAGGTACCCGAGTAGTTAATGCCAACGCGCATGGCCCAGGCGTGCTGATTGTTCGATTCGAACTTGCAGTTTCGGATCACCGTGGCGGGCAGGTCGGACTCGGGAAAGTAGGCAGCGAGGCCGTGGGGAAAATAAACATAGGGAGGGCCGGACGTTTGGGTGCAATGCACGCGCAGGTTCTCCAGGCGCACGTTGTTTGCGGTTTGGCGAAGAACCCCGGTTGTAACCCCATTCGCCGTGCCAAGGCCGTAAATATACTGGTCGTCGCGGGCGCTGGAGATGCCCGCAATGTCCACAAATTCCGTGTCCATGACCAATTGGTTTGTTCCCAAGTCGTAGTTGCCCGGCGCAACCAGCACGACGGCGCGGTTGTCCGCGGAAAGAGGCTGGCCGTGCGGTGTCAGCGCCTTTGCGCGGTTGTATGCCGCGATCAGGTTTGACCCATTGGTCGAGGCGCTGGCAGTTACTTCGGCAACAACATAAGCCGGGCCGGATGATGGCAGGGCGTTGAGCGCGAAGGCGACCGGTGTCACCCGTCTGCGGGGCGTCACGTCTGTTCCATCCACATTCGCGTTCAGCCAAACGCCGTTGGAGGCAAATATTGACGCCGGGATGAGGTTTCCGGGATCGTCGCCGACGTCGGTGGAGAAGACGCCGTTCACGGGAAGCACGGAATCCGTGTCGGAAAATCCGCCGCCGAGCTGGTTGCCACCACTGGCGGCATCCCAGAAGGTGAAGGTGACGTCCACAATGGAGTTGATGGGTTGGCCATTGCTGTCGGTAACCTTTGCCTCGTAGCTCAGGATGCCGGGAGTGGCGCCAGCCTGTAGCGAATACAGCAGGAAGGCCAGGGTGGCAAAACGTCTCATCAGTTTACGCTCACATTTGCGTTCTCAACATTGAGCGCGGCGGCGCTCGTGCCGCCGAAAACGTTGTTGCCCTCGTTGGTGATATCCGTGGCGCGGGTCATTGTGACGCCGGCGGCTGTGTTGTTAAGGTCAATGGTTCCGGCGAAGGTGCAGCTGTAAATTCTGGCGTTGGCATTGCAGGTTATTCCGGGACCCCAGGTGCAGTTTTCCATCCGGCCACCGAAAGTTCCCGACCATACGCCAAGCAACCGACAGCCAACGAGCTGGGCGCCGTTTGTGGAACCGCCACCGCCGAAGGAACCGGAAACGGCCGAGCAGTACTGGAATTTACCCGACGCATTGCCGCCCCCTCCACCAAAAGAGTCGGCTCCCCCGGTGCAATTCACGAAAGTTCCGCTCGCCGTGCCGGAATTGCCGCCGAAGGTGCCGTAAGGGGCGGTGCAGTTGGTAAACGTTCCGATTGCCGCGCCGCCATACCCGCCGAAGCTCGCGTAGTCTGCGGTGCAGTTGGTAAACGTTCCACTTGCCGTGCCGCCATACCCGCCGAACGCCCCGACGGCGCCGGTGCAGTTGGTAAACGTACCGCTTGCTGTTCCGAAGGCGCCGAAGGATGAATTCCCGGCAGTGCAATTTGTGAACACCCCATTCGCCGTGCCGTCTTTTCCAAACGAATAATGACCAGCCGCGCAGTTGGTAAACGTCCCGCTCGCCGTGCCGCCAGCCATGCTGAAGCCTCCGCCGAAAGCATATTGTCCGCCGGTGCACTTCTCGTAGGTCCCGGCATAGATGGCCCCCAGTCTCATGGACCAAGCTTGTGTGTCATTGGCTTCAAACGTGCAGTTCCGAATGACAGACTGCGGGAAGCCGCCATCGGGAAAGTATGCCGCCGGATCGGAGGAGTTGTCCATTACAAGCCCGCTTGACCGAGTACAACGCACGCGCAGGTTTTCAATCCTCACGTCGTTCGCCGTCTGATGCAGGACGCCTGTACCGGCATCGTTGGCGGCCCCAAGGATGTACTGATCATCGCGAATGGAGGAGAGGCCAATCACGTCCACGAATTCCGTGTCGAGTAGCAACTCACTTGTTCCGAGGTCGTAGTTGCCCGGCGGAACAATCACGGTGGCCCGATTCTGGGCGGAGAGCGCCTGCCCATGGGGCAACAGCGCCTTGGCGCGGTTGTAAGCCGCGAGGAGGTTTGTGCCGTTAGTGGCCGCGTTGTTTGTCACCTCGGTGATGGCATAGGCCGAGCCAAAGAGCGAGACGGCGTTCAGGGCATACCCGCTGGCAGCGATGCGGGTGCGGGG
The DNA here is from genome assembly GCA_019695055.1 of Candidatus Sumerlaeaceae bacterium. Taxonomy (GTDB): domain Bacteria; phylum Sumerlaeota; class Sumerlaeia; order Sumerlaeales; family Sumerlaeaceae; genus JAIBAT01. The sequence goes on from JAIBAT010000031.1 coordinate 6,259, forward strand.
GGTTACGTCATTTCCCCCCACGTTCACGTTAAGCCAAACCGAATCGGATGCAAAGACTGAGGCTGGGACGGGATTGCTGGGGTCGTCGCCGATGTTCGTGGAGCAGACGCCGTTGGCGGGAGTCACGGAATCAGTGTCGGAGAAACCGCCGCCGAGCTGGGTGCCCGAGGTGGCGGCGTCCCAGAAGGTGAAGGTGATGTTCACTGTGGAATTGAGGGGCAGACCGTTGCTGTCGGTCAGCTTGGCCTGGTAGTTAATAAGGCCCGGTGCGGCATGGGCCGACAGGGCGGAAAGCAATAGACTCAAGACGATCAAACGTCGCATGGAAAAATCCTGTTTCGGATAGGTGGTTAACGAACTTGGTTCGGAAGAGACTTAGACCGAATTTGAATTAATCAACCTAAAATGCCAGCGACTAAGTGCGGGGGCGCTCGCTGTAGCGGGCAATGGCGACGGTGATGTTGTCGGTGCCACCGGCTTCGAGGGCCTGCTGGATTAGGGTTTTGCAGTTGGTGCGGGCTGGTCCGCCAGTCTTCAGAACTTCCGCAATGGCGGGCTCGGGCACCATGTTTGTCAGCCCGTCGGTGCAGACGAGGATGCAGTCGCCAAAATCGAGATGCATCTTGAGCAGTTGCGTGTCGACTGGGCGTTCCGCGGCGGTGAGGGCGCCAGTAAGAACGTGGCGTTGCGGGTGGCGCTTTGCTGTTTCCGGGGTCAACTTACCGGCGTCGATAAGTCCCTGTACAAGTGTCTGGTCCCGGGTGACCCGCAACAACTCGCCGCCGCGAAAAAGATAGGCCCGGCTGTCGCCCACATGGGCCACGGTGAAGTCGAGGCCAAGGGATGCCACCACAGTCAGGGTGGTGCCCATGGATTCCGTGGTGGGGTAGCAAGCGGCGTAGTCGCCGAGGGCCTGCTGGATCTGGTCAAACCGCTCCCGCTGGCGTCGCAGGTGTTCCTCGGCGGCACCGGGAGTGGCGCGCATGATCCAGCCGGGGGTTTGCATGACCAGTTCGAGCAGGGTGCGGATGGCAAGCTTGCTGGCGACGTCGCCGGCGCGAGTCCCACCCATGCCGTCGGCCACGACCATCCCGTAGGCCGTTTCGCCGTAGTTGCGGGGAATGAAGTCCGCAGAAATGTTGGTGTCGAGGATGTCCAGGGACCGCTGGATATGGCCGACAAGGAAGTGGTCCTGGTTGGTGGCGCGCACCATGCCGCGGTGGGACGCACCGGCGATGTCGACGGAAACATTTGCCGTCTGGCTTTCGTGAAAACGCCTGAGGACCTCGGGCGTCAGGAGAAATGGCGCCGTGTCGGCGTTCGCAAGGGCATCGGTTTTGCGGTCGGGTAAGGCCATGGTCGGGAAGAAACGCGCACAACATGGGGTGGTTTGCAAGAGTGAAGCGAGTTTACAACGCGGAAGAGAGTTGTTGCCGCGCCGGTGGGAAACATCCCATACTTGTGGGCAATATTGTTACAATTATGGCGGCGGGGTTCGGGGGGCGATGCGCCGGGAGGTCAGGGAATGAAACGTCTGGGAAATTGGGGTGATTTCTTGTTTCGGATTGCGGCAATTGCGGGAATGGCGTGCGTGCTGTCGGGGTGCGGCGGTTCGGCCAAGAAAGTGGAGTTGCCAAACGCTGTGATGGCCAAACAGGTGCCGGTTTACCCGGGGGCAAAGTTGGAGAGCCAGATGGGGGGCACAACGTCGGATGGTGTCGGAGGCCGCGAGATCACGAAGAGCATGTCGTGGTTTCTGAAGGTGAGCGATCCTCCGGAAAAGGTCGTGGAGTTTTACGAAAAGGAATGGTCCTCGGCAAGCAAGGGGCAAAACGATGACGGAGACACGGTCTTTGACGGGACTTTCGACGGCGCGGAATCGGAGGAGTCGCTTAAGGTTACCGTTAGGTCGGATGAAATCCAGATCACAGAGATTCTCAGCCCCAGCCGCGTGAAGGACCGGTACGACGACTGAAAATCGGTAGAACTGGTTGCCTACTTAATAGTATAGGTTGGTGTGTTTCCGGGATGCGACGGATCATAGGGCTGATAGTCGGCCCGTCGCCTAGATTTGCCACGACGGAACAGTTCACGTCGCACCTCGCCGAGGGCTTCCTGACGGGCGGACCACGTGACGAGGAATGCCAATAAGCCCAATCCCGCACCGGCCCAGAAAATTCCCAGGAGCTCCCACGACATTCCCGTCAGCCGTGCCAGCGCAATGACGTCACTACCGACAGTGTCGCCGCGGACCTGGAAACCCTCCTGCGCGACGCCAAACAACTCGGCCGCAACGTCCAGCACCGGATAAAGGCACGACGCCGTGCCAACGATGCGAAGTATAACGCGCTTGGACCCATCCGACAGATAAACAGCGCCCCAGATCATCACGATAAGGGTTCCGTACCCAAAAATGGCAGTGAAATCATTGAGCCAGCCCATGACCAGCGAGGCACCGGAGAATACGGTCAGCACGATCCACACGTCACCGGGTTTCCAGATGGCGCTAAGTGCGTAGAGCGTGGCGCCCATGAGCAGGCTGCCAATATATCCAGCGGCCACGATCAAGAGTTGATTCCCCCCCATCCCCAGCGTGACTCCCGCCCCACCGGGATCAATGGCCATTCCGAAGATGGTGGCGCCTGTGGCATAGCCGGCAATGACATGGGAGAACTCGTGGAAAAGTACCACAAGCAACTTCACCGGGTTCACGATGGGAATCTGCCACACCAATAGCAGCCCAACAAAGCACGCCAACTGGATAAGGTAAGATCGCTTCTGAAATGGCAGCCCGGTTTCACGGATCCACTCCGCCTTACGCTCCTCGCGCAACGCCGGATGGCGCACCGCCTCATCGTCCGCGGGCCCCGGCCGCCGACGGCCCGCCATGGTCATTTCACCGCGACGTCGCGAACCAGTGTGGAACTGGGACCCTTGATGTTCCACTGATCGAGGGAAACCGATGCTCGACCGTGGAAGAACCCGGCCCACGACGCATCGAGGTCCGAGACTTCTTTGGTGGTAATGCCAAGAACAGGCTGACGCTCGATGGCGCGCTCCGCAATTCCCTCGAAATGCTTTGCGCCGTCACCGGTGATCACCAGCAGTTCTGCGTCGGTTTCTCCCTTTTCGAGCGACGAGATGCGAAGGGGATAATGGACACGGTCACTGAAGAAGCGATACTCAATGGGTTCGCGGCTTTGGAGCGTGCCGTCCATCTGAATCACGTCGAACGCAAACCAACGGTATCCCTCGTCGAGATAGCTCTGGATGATCTTTACAAACTCCGGGCGGATGGGTGCCTCCTTGGTCTGGTAATGGTCGCGCAGGTAGCCCTGAACAAAGTCCACGAATCCCGACGGGCTGGTGACCTGTGCCACAGCGAGGTCGTGGGCGCCCATCTTCTCGGCGAAGGTAATGCGCCCCGCATCTGCGGGCAACTTTAGCAAATCCGCCGGTGCACCCGGGTGCGCGCAGGCCCACATGCGCTTCTCCACAACCAGCTTCTGTGCAAGGGAGAACGTCTTGAATGAGCCGAGGCGGACCTTGGGCTCGGAGGGCAGGGGGATCACTTCCAGCACTGCCGACCTCTGCGTCGCGCGTTGGTCCGTGCTCAGGAGAAGGACTTCCTCGTAGCCATTCCACAGGATGATTGCGCGCTGCTTTGGCTCGAAGACAGAAACCTTGAGGGGATCAAAATCCACGCGGGTTGTCGAGTTTGAACCCGGGTCGTTGGTGGACACAAGGTCTATGGGCTGCAATATCGGAGCGTAAAACGGAATACTGCCGCAGTCGGCATGGGCCCGCGAAAGCGGCAGCACGAGAATGGCACAAGTAACAACTTTCAAGGGCAACGAAACAATGCGGATCATTTCATCCCTCCACCCTAAGCGTTGTATTACTTAAGTACTGTCGAACCAACACTTACACTCACCAAATAGGACGACGGGAGCCCCGCAAATTGCAAATGTCAGTGTTGCCAACACCCGACCGAAAACAGGCCTTTTGTTATTAAGAGACGAAAACGTGCCGGATTTCTTGCATCTAATTCGGCGAATCCTGCCAGAAATTCCGGCCGTCGTTGCGCCATCCATCAAATTCCTCAGAAATACCGCTCCAGGAAACCACGTTGATGAAAATGCGGATCGTTGGCGGTGGCCGGCAGCCCCCCGTTGTCGACCATGGTCGCGCAGTAATCCCACCTGCCGCCGTAACTCGGATAGGCTGGGAAGACATGGAATGACGGCCTGCCCTTTTCGTAGCTGATGGGAACAACATCCACCGTGAAAAGCCCGGGCTGGGGAGTGTCCAAGTTTACCTTGTAGCGGTAACCCTGAAAGGTGCCGTCCTTGCGAATGGAATCGGGAATCATTTCCTCGCCGTTCCGCAAAAGTGTAGCCGTGGTCAGTCCCATGGCGGGTTGAGCTGCCGTTGCCACGGCCGCGTACGTATCTCCCTGCAGAAATGCCGTGATGCGCCGGATCATCCGAAGCTGATCGCGAGTGGCATCTGGAAACGATGCCGGCAACTGATATGCGTTCGAATCGGAGTAAATCCACATTGCAGACAGCAAGACAGGAAACCACATAATAACCGCCAGCGCGGCGGACTGGCATCGCCGTCGAGTCCAGCCCGACGGATCTCCAAGTCGCAGCAACTTGTAGTTCATGACAAGCAGAGCGATGAACCAGCCGGTGACAACCACGTGAATGGGTGCGTACATTACCGCTTCCTGAAAGAACCAGTTGCAGGCCCAGGCAGACGCCAACAAGGCTGGGAGGGCGAACCACCCTCCTCCACTACTTTGATGGAGCCGCCAGATCCTGAATACCAGAAATGCCGTGAAAATCACGGCAACAGCCACAATCCCGTCAAGGCCGGGAGGGTTCTCAATTTCGCCGATTCCAGTGGAATTGGATTCGAAATGTCCAAGGGCCAGCATGAAACAAACATCTGCACTGATGGCCCATGTTGGGCAAGGCAAAAGGGGCCCGTTGAATAAGCCGATGGTAAGTGAGTAAACACTCACTGACTCAAATGCACCCGGTGTCAGTGGGTGGGAGCACGCTTCATCATGTCAGGTCGGGATTAATACCTTGAACCCACTATCCAGCAGTTCCTTTTTGTCATTGAAGCCCTTTGCTGCTATCATGCTGCTTGCGCTTGTCCTTTCCGGATGCGGAAGAAATACGGCGCCGCCCGTGGTTGAGCGCCCGCCGGCGCCGGTATCCGTGGTGGCGGCCATCAGCCGGAACGTTCCCGATTACCTCGATGAGATTGGCAAGTGCGTGGCGCGGGAATCGGTTTCGATATTACCGCAGGTCTCGGGGCGGATCACGAAGATCCATTTCACGGATGGTGCGGACCTGAAGACGAGCGACCTGTTGTTCACAATTGATCCGCGGCCGTATGAAGCTCAACTCAACATCGCGGAAGCGGCCGTGAAGCAGAAGAAAGCGACGCTGGAACTGGCGCGCATCGAGTATAACCGAATCTCAAACCTTGTGGACACCAACGCCGCGGCGCGTCAGGATTTTGACATTCGCAAGAATGCGGTGCAAATCGCCGAGGCGCAGGTGGAGTCGAGCGAGGCGGACGTCCAGACAGCGAAGCTGAACCTGGAGTACTGCTCGATTCGTTCGCCAATCAACGGCCGCGCCGGACAGCGTCTGGTGGACGTGGGGAATGTGGTGTCTCCGACCAACGCGACGCCGCTGCTCCTGATTCAGAACCTTGATCCCATTTATGTAGACTTCACGGTTACAGAAAATGACCTGACGGATGTTCAGCACCACATGGCTGACAAAACCCTCAAGGTTGAGGTGAGACTGCCAGACGAACCGAACAGTCCGCGGGTTGGCGAGTTGACGTTTCTGGACAACGCAGTACAGGCAGGCACGGGGACGGTTAAGGTTCGCGCGACCATTGCGAATGCGGACCGCCGATTCTGGCCGGGCCGATTTGTGCGGGTGCGCCTGATCCTCTCAACGCGGGAGAATGCGGTGCTGGTTCCCGCGGATGCCCCGCAGATGTCGGCTAAGGGCGCATTTGTTTATGTTGTAAAGCCGGACACAACGGCGGACTTGAGGTTGGTGAAGCTGGGCCAGCGCCAGGACGACCTTGTGGTTGTCACCGATGGTCTCAAGGCGGGCGAGCAAATTGTCACGGCGGGCCAGCTGACGCTGGCACCGGGTGCGAAGACCCGCATCGTGGATACGAGCAGTACCGGAACCGCCACAACCACTGGAACGTCGACAGTCGCTGCGGCGCCTTACGATGCCGCCACGTCGGACCCAGGCACGGTTAAGACCAAGTGAATCTCTCCGAACCCTTCATCCGACGCCCCGTGATGACGGCCGTGTTGACGGCCTCCGTCATTTTGTTTGGCGTGCTGGCGTACTTGAAGCTGCCAGTGAACGACCTTCCGGCCGTGGATTACCCCGTGATTCAGGTGCAGGCGAACTACCCGGGCGCCAGCCCGGATACGATGGCCAACAATATTGCGACGCCCCTGGAACGTCAGTTCATGCAGATCAACGGGCTGGAGCTGGTGACCTCGAAGAGCACGCAAGGGCACGTAAGCTTTACGCTCCAGTTTAACCTGAACAAAAGCATCGACGCCGCTGCGACGGACGTGCAGACGGCTATATCGCAGGCGACGGGCAGCCTGCCCGCAGACCTGCCGTCACCGCCAACCTTTTCAAAAACCAACCCGAACGACCAGCCGGTTCTTTACATTGCTTTGACAAGTGATTCCGTCACGCCGGGCCAACTTTATGATTACGGTAACACGCAGGTGGGCCAGCGCATCAGCATCCTGCCGGGTGTAAGCCGCGTGGCGGTGTTTGGCACGAAGTCAGCCATTCGGATCAAGGCGGATCCGTCGGCCATGTGGGCGCGCGGGATTTCGGTGGATGACCTGACCAATGCGGTCAAGACCGGCACCAGCTACATTGGCGCAGGGCAGCTGGACGGCTCGGCGGGAACGGTGCTGCTGCGGCCCAAGGGTCAGCTGGACACGGCCGAGGGCTACAGTGATTTGATTATCGGTGAGAAGGACGGCTCGGCTGTCCGCCTTCGCGATGTGGCCAAGGTCGAGAACTCCGTGCAGGACGAGCGCGTCAACATGCGCTTCTGGGTGCGCGGGTATCCGGCTCCCTCTGCCACGGTCGTGGTGGCTGTCTTCCGGCAGGCCGGGGCAAACGCGGTGGAGGTGGCAAAGAGTGTTCGCGCGTTGCTGCCCATTGTTGGCAACGAATTGCCGGCCTCTGTGCGCGTGACACCGATCTATGATCGCTCGCGGTCTATCGTGAACTCGGTCCTTGAGGTGCAGGAGACTCTCGCCCTCGCGTTCATCCTGGTTGTGCTCGTCATTTTCGTGTTCCTTGGCCGCGCAACGGACACCTTGATTCCTGCCGTGGCACTGCCGCTGTCCCTGCTGTTGACGTTTATTGTCATGAATCTCCTCGGATACAGTCTCGACAATCTGTCCCTTATGGCGCTCACGCTGGCCATTGGGTTTCTTGTGGATGATGCCATTGTATTTCTGGAGAATACCGTGCGGCGCATGGAGGGTGGTGAGAAGGCCATGCCCGCCGCCATCGCCAGTGCAAAGGAAATCAGTTTTACAATTCTTTCCATGACGATCTCGCTGGCGGCGGTGTTCCTGCCGCTGGTTTTCATGTCGGGGCTGGTGGGGCGCATCTTCCGAGAGTTTGCCATCACGATCGTGGTGGCGATTCTTGCGTCGGGATTAGTGTCGCTTACGCTGACGCCGCTCATGTGTGCGCGACTTCTCAAGGATCGCGGCCACGGATCGAAGCGCACCTGGATGGAGCGCGTCATCGGCGGTGTGGAGAAGCGGGTACTCGGCGTCTATGGTTCCTCGCTCTGGTGGTTCCTGCGGCATCGCTGGATCTCGATGCTGATCTGGCTGGCGTGCCTCGGTGGAACCGTTGCGTTGTTTATGGTGGTTCCGAAAGCGTTCCTGCCGGTGGGAGACAGCAGCTTCATCTGGGGCGTCATGATCGGCCGCGAGGGTGCCTCGCCCAGCCAGATGCGAGAGTTGCAGGACAAGACGGATAACGTGATGCGCGAGGATCCGGCGGTTGGCGCGACTTTCACCATGACGGGAAACAGCCAGTTTCTTTCCTCGAACCAAGGTTTGCTGCTGGCATTCCTAAAGGGTCCGCAGGATCGCGCGCCCATCCAATTTGTGGCTGGTGGATTGATGGGAAAGCTGAGCGCCATCCCGGGGGTGCTTGCCTTTCTTCGGCCCTTCCCGGTACTGGAAATCAGCACCGGCGCCACGAACCAGAACCAGGGCCAGTATGCCTATTCGCTGTCGGGCGTGAATGGGGCGGAGGTCCACGACGTTGCCACGAAGTTCATGGACAAGCTTCGGACATACCCGGGATTCGCGACGGTGTCGTCGGATTTCTTCAACAACACGCCGAACGTCGACATCGAGATACGCCGTGAACAGGCCCGGTTGAACGGCGTGTCGGAGTCCCGCATCCTTGACCTGCTCAAGAACGCCTATTCGCAGAATTATCTGTATCTCGTGAAGAAGCCGGAGGACCAGTACCAGGTGATCCTCGAGGTGGCCGACCAGGCGCGTTCGAAGCCCGGCGACCTGTCGCTGCTCTACATCAAATCGGACGACGGGAAGAAACTCATCCCGCTGTCGGCCCTTGTAAACTGGAAGCAGACCCTCGGACCGCAGGCGGTTAACCACCTCAATCAATTCTCGAGCGTCACCATATTCTTTAACCTGAAACCAGGTGTGCCCATTGGGGACGCAACGGATTTCATCGAGAAGACAGCGAAGGAAATCGTGCCGCAAAGCGTGCGCGCCAGCCTGCAGGGCGAGGCACTTACGTTCTCCAACACGGTTCGCGATCTCACCATTCTCATGCTGCTGGCGGTCTTCGTGATGTACGTGATCCTTGGAATCCTTTACGAGAGCTATGTGCACCCGCTGACGGTGCTTTCCACGCTGCCGACGGCGTTGGTGGGCGGTCTGCTGACGTTGTTTATCTTCGGCCAGGAAGCTTCGCTCTATGCGTTCGTCGGGATGTTCATGCTGATGGGCATCGTGAAGAAGAATGGAATCATGATCGTGGACTTCGCGCGGCATCGCGTGGATGCTGGCGAGGAGGCGGCCAAGGCGATCCACGATGCCAGCATGGACCGTTTCCGGCCGATCATCATGACGACTCTCGCCGCGGTGATGGGCGCGGTTCCCATCGCGCTGGGCATTGGCGCGGACGGCGCCGCGCGACGACCGCTGGGCCTTGTGATCGTGGGCGGCTTGATCGTTTCCCAGTTCATCACGCTTTATGTCACGCCTGTGATCTATCTCTATCTGGAGGATTTCCAGGAGAAGGTGCTGGATCGCATGGCGTTCTTCCGGTCGCAGCGCGCGACGCGGTTGTGGCAGGAAGCCCACGAGAAGGAAGCTCTTGGGGAGGCGGGCGCATGAGCCGGTCAGCCGCCGCGAAGAAGCGGGTGAAGATGGATTCCACGGAACGCCGCGACATGATTGTCCGGGACGTGCGCCGCGTTTTCGCTGAAAAGGGTTTCAAGGGGGCGACGACCCGCGAACTGGCGCGCGCGGCGGGAGTTTCGGAGGCGCTGCTGTTCAAACATTTTCCCACCAAGGAAGCTCTGTATGAGGCCATGCTGCTGAAGTGCAAGGCCCAGGACAGCGCGTGCGAGTGGGAGAGAATTGCGGTGATGAAACCGTCGACGGATACCCTCGTCCATTGCGTGCGCCACTTGGTCACCTACCTCGCCACAAAGGACAAGACGGATCCCGAGGGGCTGATCACGGACCGCCTGCTTCTTCGCAGCCTGTGTGAGGATGGCACCTTTGCGCGGGTGCTTTTCGGGCGGATCAATGAGCACATCATCGCCCAGATGGATGCGAGCATTCGTGCTGCCACGAGGGCCGGCGACATCCCCGGTGGAAAGGGCTCGCGCGCGCGCGCGTGGTTTGTGCTCCATGTCGGGATCATGATATTGTTTTCACGTCTGCCTTCCAAGCCCGCCCTGGAATACGGGGCGACGGTGCCGCAGCTCATTGAGGAGGCGGTGGCGTTTTGCCTTCGCGGGCTTGGGCTCCGCGAGTCGGCGATTACTGGTGGAAAACGAAGCCGCTGATTCCGGAAAACTTGCTGACGGGTGGGGCTGCGGACGGCAGGACCCGTTAGTCAATCACGGGCAGGTTTAGTTCCGTGCGCCAATCTGCCGGGTTGGCGCTGGTTTCGGGGCCAACGAGATAAACTTCCCAGAGTCCGGCGCCGACTTTAAGTCCCTGCCCGGCAATCCATGCGTGGAACTCGCCCCAAGCTTCCGCAAGTCCCTCATAGCGCCCGTCGTGAACCGTCCGGGCCATTTTCATGGCGGGCCATTCGCCCGGTTTCACGCGGCCCCGGGTTTCCACGGGCGACGCGACGGGAACGCTGACCTCGAAATCGAAAACATCCGTGGGACGATGGAGATGATGGGTGAACCACGGCCCGGCGGGGGCAATGCCCTGCGCCGAGATGGTGGAGTAGACCTCGCCGATGGTGGGGCCCATGACGTTCTTGATCTCGGAAATCGGGACTTTGAGTGGAATGAACGCCGTCAACCTGGCGGTTGTCTGGATGATTTGCGGTGTCTCAATCATGGGGAGACTCCTTGCTGTTTTGCGGTTCGTGGCCACCCCTGAAAACCCGGTGCAGTCAGAACGCTGTTCATGTTAATACAAGGGCCATCGCGGACAATTGTCCAGCGGCTTCTATTGAAGGGTCAATTCCACAGTTCTCGTGTTGTTCCCCAAGTCTGCGTAGTCGTTGACGTGGTCGGGGGTGGCAATGGCGATGTGACGCTTCCTGCGGTGGATGCAGGGAATGGAGAATTGGACTGAAAGAAGGTGTGTGGTCGCGAGGATTTTGGGGCAAGTTTGGGGGCGGAGTTGGTGGTGGGGGAGCGATGCGGCGGCGTTGTGGGTTGATTCGGTTGGATTTGGGAGCGACCCAAGCTTTGGGGGGAGAATTGCGGGGTGGCGCGTGGTGGTGTAGGTGGTCGGCGGAGCGGTCTTCGAATTTCAGCGAAATTTATCCATACTCATTGGGTAGAAGTTACGTTTCACCAATGGTCCCGGCCCTGCCATGGACCTAAAGCGCGCTATTGACGCGCCCTACGACACAGTGTAAGAGCTACGCCAACCTATAATGAGCCTTCAGACAGACGCGGATTCGCCCACGGCGACCGCAACTCCCCTTCCTTCCACCGCGCCCATCGGTAACGAGGCTGACGCCATCGTGAACGACGTGGTCATTCAGGTGGCCACCTCCAACGGCACGGGCAGCCAGTCGGCGAACCTTGTGCTGATGCGGACCATCTTCGAGATGGGCGTGCCGGTGAGCGGCAAGAACATGTTCCCGTCGAACATCCAGGGGCTGCCAACCTGGTTCACGATCCGCGTGAACAAGGATGGCTGGTCGGCGCGGCGGCGCGACGCAGATGTGTTTGTGGCGATGAACCCCGAGTCGGCGGCGGAGGATATCGCGGGCATGAGGCCGGGCTCGATCCTGATCCTGAACGAGGAACTCCAGAAGTTTCAGAACCGCGACGACATCCATGTGTTTGTGGTGCCGTTCAACAAGCTGGTAATTCCGGTTTGCCCGGATGGGCGACTGCGCCGGCTTGTGGTGAACATGATGTATGTCGGTGTCGTGGCGTATCTGCTTCACCTGGACGTCGAGGAGCTCAAGGGCGCCATCGCGCGGCAGTTTTCCAAGAAGCCCAAGGCCGCGGAACTCAACAGCAATGCGGCGCTGGCCGGCTATCAGTGGGCGGCCGAGAACCTGCCGAAGCAGTACAAGTTTGTCGTGAAGCGGATGGACAAGACCAAGGGCAAGGTCATCATTGATGGCAACTCTGCCGCGGCGCTGGGCCTGATGTATGGCGGGATCACGGTGTTTGCGTGGTATCCCATCACGCCGAGCAGCAGCTTGGGCGAGGCGCTCATTGATTACATGGCGCGCTACCGCCACGACCCGGAAACGGGAAAGGCGACCTATGCCATCGTGCAGGCCGAGGATGAACTGGCCGCCATGGCGATGGTGGTGGGCGCGGGTTGGGATGGCGCGCGGGCGGCGACGTCGACCTCAGGGCCGGGCATCTCGCTCATGGCGGAGCTGACGGGTCTCGCCTACTTTACAGAAATTCCCGCTGTCATCGTGGATGTGCAGCGTGTGGGGCCGAGCACGGGCCTGCCGACGCGCACGAACCAGGGCGACATGCTGAAGGCGTACTTGCTGTCGCACGGTGACTGCAAGCATCCCCTCCTGATCCCGGGCAACGTGAAGGAATGTTACGAGTTTGGCATCGAGGCCCTGAACCTGGCCGAGCGGCTGCAGACACCGATCTTCCTGATGACGGACCTCGACATGGGAATGAACCTGTGGATGACGGACCCCTTCGAGGCACCGACGAAGCCGCTGGACCGGGGCAAGGTGCTGACGGCGGAAGATCTGAACCGCCTCGGCGAGTTCGCGCGCTATCGCGATGTGGACGGCGACGGCATTGGCTATCGCACACTGCCGGGGACGAAGCATCCCAACGCGGCCTTCTTCACGCAGGGCGCGGGGCACGATGATCGCGCCAAGCGCTCCGAGAAACCGGAAGACTGGCAGGGCAACCTGGACCGGCTCACGCACAAGTTTAACCACGCGCGCACCATAATGCCCAAGCCGGTGCTCAATGCCGACGAGGGGGCCACGCTGGCCATCATCGGGTTCGGCACCAGCGACCCGGCCATCGAGGAGGCGCGACACATCCTCCGCACGCAGCATGGTGTGAAATCCAGCTACCTGCGGCTGCGGTCGCTGCCCGCCAGCGCCGAGGTGATCCAGTATTTGAAAGACAACGACAAGGTTTACCTTGTCGAGCAGAACCGCGATGCCCAGGTGGCCAGCATTCTCCGCATGGAGAACCCGGAACTGGGCAACAGGATCGTCAGCGTGCTGCATTACTGCGGCCTGCCGCTGGACGCGCAGAGCATCGTGGAGCAGCTTGAAGTTCATCTCGGAAAGAGGAAGTCATGAGCGCCACCGAAGCGCCAAAGCCCGCCCCCGCGGGTGCCCCCAGCAAGGCCCCGGCCACCAACCGCATAGGCCACACCCTCCAGGATTACAAGGGCGCGGCCAGCACGCTGTGCGCCGGCTGCGGCCACGACTCCATCACGAGCCAGATCCAGCGCGCGCTGTTCGAGTCGGGCGTCAATCCTTACAACGTTGCCAAGATGAGCGGCATTGGTTGCTCCAGCAAAACGACTGCCTACTTCCTCAGCCTTTCGCATGGTTTCAACTCCGTCCACGGCCGCGCGCCGGCTGTGGCCACGGGCAGCTATCTCGCAAATCGGGAACTGTTGCACATCTGCGTCAGCGGCGACGGCGACACTGCCTCCATCGGTCTCGGCCACTTCATGCACATGATGCGGCGCAACGTGCCGATGGTTTACATCATCGAGAACAACGGCGTGTACGGCCTGACCAAGGGCCAGTTCTCCGCCACCGCCGACAAGGGCTCGACCCACAAAAAAGGTTTTGAAAACGAGATGATGCCCATCGATGCCTGCGCACTGGCCATCGAGATGGGTTGCGATTACGTGGCGCGCAGCTTTTCCGGCGATATCAAGCAGCTCGTTCCGCTGCTCAAGGGCGCCATGTGCCACGGCGGCACCTCGATCGTGGATGTCGTTTCCCCCTGTGTCACGTTCAACAACCACGAAGGTTCCACAAAGAGCCTCAAGTTTGCCCGCGAGAACGAGGAGCCGCTCCAGGAAATCGGGTTTGTTCCCTATTACGACGAGATCAAGGCGGACTACCCCGAAGGTACGATGAAGACCATCGAACTGACGGACGGCTCCAAGCTCACCCTGAAGAAACTCGAGCGCGATTACGATCCGTCCGACAAGATGAGGGCCCTCGACCTGCTCCAGAAAGCCCGCGACGAGCGGCTTTTTCTCACGGGGCTTCTTTATCACAACCCCAATTCCTCCAAGGGAATTGCCGATCAGCTCAACATGGTGGATGTCCCACTGGCCCACCTGCCGGAATCTGTCACGGTGCCCAGTGCCGCGGTTCTGGCGGAGATCATGGAAGAGTATAAATAGCTTAAAAAGTCTGCCCCGGCAGACTTTTCGGCTTGGAATTTCAGGGTTGTTCAAAAAAGTCTGAATTTTCAGACATTGCGCGCTGTTTGGTATTCCATAGTGCAAAATGTCTTCTAAATCGGACATTGGCCCCAAGCGGCGCGTCCATTCCTCGACTGGAGATAACCCGGTCCTCCTTGCCCTTGGCGACCGATTTCGCGCGGCGCGTGGCGCGGCTGGTCTGACCCAGGATGAGCTGGCGATGGCGGCCGGGGTGGGGCGCGAACTCATCATTCGACTCGAAAATGGCAAACCCGGAGTGGCCCTGAATCACGTCGCACGCGTGGCGGCGGCCCTCGGGTTGCGTCTCGAGCTGACGCCGCGATAACCATGCTCCTTGTTTTCCACGACACGACGCTGGCGGGCCGGTTGTGGCAGGAAAACCGCGTACTGCACTTCTCCTATGAATCCGAGTGGCAGAAGTCCGCGAATGGCCTCGACCTGTCGCCGCGATTGCCTCTGGGTTCGGGCGTGCTCAGCGGGGACGACGTCCTCTCGTTTTTTGCCGGCCTCCTTCCCGAGGGGCCGGTCCTGTCGGCACTCCTGAAGTTCAAGCGCTTGCCGGAAGGCGACGTTTACAGCCAACTCGAAGCCTTTGGCGAGGAAGCCGCTGGAGCTTTCGCCATTGTGCGCGACGAGCGCCAATTCCATCGCGCGCCGGAGTACATCCCCTACGAACCGGACCAGATTCGCGCGGATCTCGAACGTCTCCGTGAAAACCAGCCACTCCTCGGCCTCCACGGGGAGTTGCGCCTTTCGCTGGCGGGCGCGCAAAACAAAATTCCGGTGAAATGGGAGGACGGGCAATTCTTCCTTCCCGCAGGTGGCGCACCATCCACACACATCTTGAAACCGGCGCTTCAACCGGAGCGGATGTTCCCCCACTCTGTCTGGAACGAGGCTTTTTGCCTTGCGCTGGCACGCAAATGCGGTCTGGACGCGGTTGGCGCGGAAATCGTGCAACTACCGGAGCCTGTAATGGTCACCTCGCGCTATGACAGGGTCATCAGTGATGGCAGGATCACCCGGCTCCACCAATTGGATTTCTGTCAGATTGCGGGCCTGCTTCCCGATCAGAAATACGAGCAACACGGCGGGCCATCGTTCCCGCAAATTATGAAGATGCTGGACGATCATGCCATGGTTCCCGCAGCAGACCGCATCAGGGCCCTGGACTGGCTGGTGTTCAACTACCTTGTGGGTAATGGCAATGCGCACGCCAGGAATCTCGCGATGCTGTGCGGGCCCGGGGGGAATCTGGCGCTGGCGCCGTTCTACGATATCCTTTGCACGGCGGTTTACCCGGAATTCGATCCGCGAATGGCCATGAGCATCGGGGGGGAATTTCGCCCCGACTGGGTCATGCAACGCCACCGCGAGCGATTTGCCGCTGACGCCGGTGTAAATCTCGCCTTGTTTTCGAGGCGTGCTCATGCGCTGGCAGAGCGTGCGGTTTCAGAGTTCGACAACGTGGCCGGTGCCATGGAACTTGATGTGTCGACGGAGTTTGTGGCGAGAGTGAGAAACGTGGTGCACCAGCGCGCCAAATGGCTCGGCTCCGCCCCCAAGTAAGCACTTGCTTTCGATTTCCGCCGCCGTGACCGTGGAACGTTTTAATTGTATTTGTGCGCGCTTTACCGCGCGCTGAAACACCAGAACCGGATCGGCACTAATCATGAAGAACACCCAGTCTCCCCGCACGCGCCTTATTGGAACTTTTGCGCGGCTCATTCTGTCGGTTGTCGTCGTCGCCTGCTTTGCGGCGTCGGCTTTCAGCCTCCCAGTTGAGGCCATCACCCCCATCAACAATCGCGAATACGCGCCAGCCGTTCGCACGCTTTTCCAAAACGCGAAGAAGCGCATCCTGCTGCACCTTTACCAGGCGCGGTACTATCCCGAGTATCCCGACACGGCGACGAACTACTTCCTCACGGACCTGATCGCCGCCAAGAAGCGCGGGGTGGACGTCAAGGTCCTGATGGATATGGGTGACTGGAACCCGTCAAACAAGAATGAGTACAACGCGGATTTCTGCGACCGCCTTACCACCTCCGGCATCGAGATCTGGTATGACAGCCCGACTGACGTAAGCCACGAGAAGGTCATAGTCGTTGACGAGACGATCACCGTCGTGTCGAGCCACAACTGGACGTTTTACTCCCTCGCGAAGAACAACGAGGTTGGGGTGGTCATTTTTTCGCCCGAGGTGAACGCGTGGTTCACGCGCTACTGGGCGGACCACGCGAAACTCGGCCAGCCCAAGGCCAACACCATACCAGCCAGCTTGGAGTTGGCCAACTACAAGGCCCCGGCCAATGCCGGCGCCGCCACTGGTTCGCTGACGGGGGCTGATTTGAAGGATTTTCGCAAGTATCCGGCCGCTGACGTGGAGCCCATTGCCGACCGCCTGTTCTACCCGGCCATGCACCGCGAGTTCCTGAACGCCAAGCAGTCCATCGATGTGGTCCAGCGCTCCCTGTCCCTTTACGATAACCTGCCGCGCATTGCCGGCAAGTCTCCGTTGCCCGGCGAGCCAGCCAGCATGACCAACGTATTGGCAGAGGATCTGGTAAGTGCGCACAAGCGTGGCGTCAAGGTTCAGGTCATCCTCTCCACTCCGGAGGGTTTTGACACCAGCGACAGCGATAAGACTGCCGCTTATCTGATGCCAAAGGGTGTGGCCGTTTATCACGACGACCCCAAGGTGCAGACCCACGCCAAGATGGCCATGGTGGATAGTGACAAGACCATCGTTGGCTCCACCAACTGGACTTATCCGGCCATCGAGCAGGGTAACGAGGCCAGCGTGATCGTCACCAGCCCCGAGGTAAATAAAGTCTATCAGGACTATGTAGCCACGATTTTGAAGTCTGGTGCGCCGTACAAGGTCCAAGCAGGCAAAAGCATCTGGGATTCCACCTCCAACGCGTCCTCCCGGGGAAGTGCAAAAGCTCCAGCGGATTAGGCTCCAGGTAGATTCTTGCGGGCATTGGTTTTGTGCGCGCAGGCAAGTTGTTCAGTCAACGCCCCGTGCGTATTTTGAGGAGAGTTGTGCCGATGATGGGCGCCATGAATACCCCCGCCCCCAATGAACCGCAGGATGCGGCTAATCCCGACGAGGATGGGCAATTTGATAGCCTGATGTCGAGCTATCTCGACTCGGTGAAGGAACTTGCCTATGGCCAGCTCACCAAGGCGCGCGTGGTCGCCGTGCGAAAGGACTATGTCCTCCTCGACGTGGGGGACAAGGCCGAAGGCATCGTCGAGATAAAGGAATTTGAGGATTTCCGCGGAAACGTGAAGATCTCCGTCGGCGACGAAGTGGACGTCGTCCTCCAGGGGCGCGACCCGGAAACCGGCCAGATCCTCGTGAGCTACCGCCAGGCAAAGCAGCGGGCGAACTGGGATCATGTGGTGGAAGCATTTGAGAAGAACCAACCCCTTCACGGGCATGTGAGCCGTGCTTTGGCCAAGGGCGTCATGGTGGAAGCGGGAATTCCCTGTTTCATGCCGGCCTCGCAGTGCGACATCGGCCATGTGGATGATCTGGCAACACTTGTTGGGCAGGAAGTTGACGTTTACGTCATTGATCTCGACAAGGCGAAGCATCGCGCCGTGGTTTCGCGTCGCAAGCTTCTCTCCGAGGAAGTGAAGAAGAAGCGCGAGGAAACCCTTAAGACCCTCGAAGAAGGAACCACGGTCAGCGGCAAGGTCAAGAATATCGTGGACTTCGGCGTCTTTGTGGATCTTGGCGGTGTGGATGGCCTGGTGCCTCGCGAGGAAATTGCCTGGGAAAAGAACGTGGAAGCGGCCGAGGCGCTGAAGGTTAATTACAACTACAAGTTCAAGGTGCTGACCGTCGATCGCGAGCGCGGGCGAGTCTCGCTCAGCCGTCGCCAGCTAAAGCCCGATCCGTGGCTTAAGATAGAGCAGGACTATCCGAAGGACCTCAATGTGAAGGGCGTAGTCACGAACATGACGCGCAATTGCGCCTACGTGCGCCTCGAGGATGGCATCGAGGGGCGCATCCATCGCAATAACCTGAGCTGGAACATGTCCATCAACAAGCCGCAGGATGTGTTGAAGGAAAACGACACGGTGCGCGCGGTTGTTCTGGATTACGATCGCGAAAAGCGACTTCTCGACCTCGGTCTCAAGCAGATTAGCGTCGATCCGTGGCTGGAAATCGAACAGAAGTATCCGATCAATTCGCGCCAGAAGGTTAAGATTCTCGAAACCGTTCCCTACGGCGCTTTTGTCCAGCTTGACGACAATACCAAGGGGCTCATCCACGTTTCCGACATGAGCTACGATCGCAGCTTCAAGGACCCGAAGAATCTGGTCAAGGTCGGCGACGAAATCGAAGCCGTTGTGCTGAAGCTCGACATGGATGCCCGACGCATCAATCTCGGCATCAAGCAGCTTGAGCAGGATCCGTTCGAGGCCTACGTCCGCGCGCATCCCGTGAACAGCATTGTCACGGGCAAGGTGAAGGGCGTGACAAAGTTTGGCGCTTTTGTGGAACTCGCGCCCCACGTCGAGGGTCTGCTGCACAAGACGCAATGGTCCCGCGACAAGGTGGAGACCATCGAGGGCCTCGTGAAGGAAGGCGAAGAGGTAACGGCCAAGATCATCAAGATCGAAAAGAAGGACAAGAAGGTCAGCCTGAGCCGCCGCGCCCACCTTCATGACGAGGAGCGTCGCGAGATCGATGCCTACGCGCGCCAGAACCCGAAGGACGCCACGACCAGCCTTGGCAGCCTTTTGAAAAACCTGAAGATCAACGTGAACTGAGTGCTTATGGCCCCAGGGGCGGAGGCGAGCAGCGTCCGGGGGCCAGGGAAGATTCGCGCAGATAAATGCCGGGCGCTTCGATGAGCGCTGAAATTCAACTCCTCGATGATGGCTATTTCGCCCTCAGCTTCGCCTACGATGCGGCCCGCGTCGCGCGCGTTCGTTCCCTGAAGAACCGGCGCTGGAACAAATCTGAAAAGCGCTGGGAAGTCGGGATCAATCATCTCGGCGAGGTCATGAAGATTTTCAACCTCGCACCCGAGAAGCTGGATTCAAAGCTCCTGAGAAAATACAAGGTCCACCAGATCAAGCACTATCGCGCGCGATTGATGGTCGGAAACGTGGAAACGACGATCATCGGCACCGGGCTGCCCGTGAAACAAATAGATGCCGCCACCTGCTTTTACCTGCCGGGCTACCAGTTCATGCCGCGCTATATCGAGGGGCGCTGGGATGGCAAGCGCCACCTCTACGATCCGCGCAAGTCCACGATTCCCTCCGGGCTGGTGTCGAGGGTCCGTGAGATTCTGGACAAGGAGGGCGTGGAGTATGATATCGGCGAACCGACACGGGAGGAGAGCTGGAAACCCCTCGGCGCGAAGAAGCCCCGGTTCACCCTGCGCGACTACCAGGAGGATTGCGTAAAGGCCGCCCTGGAAAACAAGCGCGGCGTCATTGAACTGGCAACGGGTTCCGGGAAGACGGCCGTGGCCACGTGGCTCATCCACACTCTGGACCGTCCTGCGGTTTTCTTTGTCCACACCCGCGACCTGTTGCACCAGACCCGGGATTACATGGAAGATCAGCTTGGATTGACGGTGGGGCAGGTGGGCGACGGCAAGGTGGACATCCGACCCGTTACGGTTGCGACCGTGCAGACCTGCG
Source organism: Candidatus Sumerlaeaceae bacterium (assembly GCA_019695055.1). Lineage (GTDB taxonomy): Bacteria > Sumerlaeota > Sumerlaeia > Sumerlaeales > Sumerlaeaceae > JAIBAT01. The sequence continues at coordinate 26,147 of JAIBAT010000031.1, forward strand.
CAAAGGCCCTCGGCATCAAGGTCGTGAAAAGTGATGAAGACGAAACCCTTGAAGACGACAAGACTGACATCTCGTCCGCGAAGGAAGACCTCATTCAGCACCTTCGCGAAGTGCCGCTGGTTTTCTTCGACGAGTGCCATCACCTTCCCGCCGACACCTGCTACAGCCTGGCCATGGCCACCGAGGGCGCGGGGCATCGCTTCGGGCTCAGTGCCACACCCTACCGCTCCGACCGGATGGACCTGCTGCTGGAGGCAGCTCTAGGGGCAAAGATTTTTCGGGCCAATGCTTCTGTCCTTATCGAACGCAAGTATCTGGTGCCACCGGTCATCACAGTGCATGCGGCTCCCATTGTCAAATTTTCCGGGAAAACACCGGACTATGCATCAGTTTACCAGCAATGCATCGTGGAAAACGGCCCACGTCATCGCATGATTGCCCAGCACGCCCGGGACCTTGTGAAGAAAGGAAAAAGCGTGCTGATTCTCGTGTCGCAGGTGCGCCACGGCGAAGCCATACAGCGCGAGTTGTCCGAGGCTGTCCTTGTGCAGGGGAGCGACGATGCAGCCAAACGCCGGACGGTCTTCAAGGCACTGGAAAACAAGACAAAGCTGGCGGTTATTGCCACCACCCTGGCCGACGAGGGGCTCGACATCCCCAGTCTGGACGCGGTTATTCTGGCCAGCGGGGGGAAGAGCGAAACCCGCGCGCTTCAGCGCCTGGGTCGTGCCCTGCGGACCTCACCGGGAAAGAGAACCGCCACGGTTATTGATTATTTTGACATGGCGCAGTATCTTAAAGAGCACGCGTTGCGCCGAATCGAAATCTACGAGTCGGAACCCGCGTTCAAAGTGCAGACTGTCGGCTTCAAGGTTTGAGAAACAGGGCTGCAGCCGCGCCACCGCCCGACTGAAGCCGGGTGATGAGCGCATTAAGTGGAGGGATGTCCCCGCGCCGCGCCTGGAATTGTTTCGCAAGTCGCAACGCGGGCCCCAGACCTTCCGCATTTCGCACCGTCAGCACGGAGAAATTCAGCGCAGCGGTCAGGTCATCCTCCATGTAGTGGGTCCATGTCTGACTCGAAGCTACAGTGCCTGTGGTTTCCTCATAATTCACAGGGCGTTGGGCCAACCCGAGATCCGCGGCAACGAGGAATGCCTCCAGTGATGCCGTGGTCTTCCCCTGTTCCCGCAGTATCACCCCTTTCATGACATGGAGTTGGAAGGCTTTCGGGTTGTTTTGGATCCCCTCGTCCAAAAATTTTACGGCTTCCTCCCGTTGCTTCTCCTTGTGCATGGCCTTTAGCCACCACGCCCCGATCATGTAGGCGCGGATGTTGTTCGGGTTGCTCATTGTCGCAAGGCGGTACCACGGCAGCAATTCGGTTCCCGCAGTGTGGGTGTGCGGTGTGGAGGGATCGTGCCATGGTTTCACCGCGCGCTCGAGGTCGCCCACAAAACCGCGAAAATCCTTGTTTCGCGTGGGAACAATCGTGGCAACCCCTTCGGCCTCCTCCTCAACCCGCTTCTCTCCGGGCTTGAGTTCGGCGGTTTCGCGCATCTCGGGGGTTGCGAGGTTTGCCTCCATGACCTGCGACGGGGACGGGGCGGCCCCCGCCTTTCCGCTCGTCGTGGATTCGTGATCGTCATGCCCATCCTTGTCGTGATGATGGGTGGGATCGGTGCAGGTGGCGGGGTCGTGCTCATATTGAGAGCCGGGGGCTCCCTTCTGCTTTACTTCACCCGTATTTGACATCGCCTCTGTATCGAGGTGCGGAACAAACCCGACGCCGCTGTGCAAGTAGCGCTCGGTCTTGATAAAAATGAGATCGCTGAAGTCGCTGCGAAAATTCCCGAGGATGATGGCAAAGGCGCTTCGATTGCGCTGTTCGCTGGCCGTCGGGTCATCCGAGCGAATTCCGGCCGCCAGTGGCCTGCGGATGATGGCTTCTGCGAGAAGCGGGCTGAGGGCCAGCAGGACGATTCCGGTAAGTAGTGGTATTCCGGGTTTGGTACGCATTGCCGTTTCGCTACAGCGACCTCCTCGAGAACACCGCGTTGGCAATGACCAAATAAACAAACGTCAGCCCGACACCGTACCCCAGGCGCAGCAACAGGTCCGTTGGGCCAAGGGGAGGAAGGCCGTCGGTGTAAAGCCGGGTCAGGTCAAGGTGGTTGAAATCCGGAACGTAGCCCGCCACCCATCGGCACACCGATCCAAAAGTGGAACCCAGCGAGCGCGCCCTGATGAACCCGGCGATGGAGTCGCCCTCGAAAATCACTATCGCCAAAAGCACCACACTCATGATCTTGGGCATGAGCAGCGAAAACAGGAGTCCCAGCGAAGCCACAAATCCGAGGGACACAATCTGCAACAGCAGGGTTTGCAGCAGTGTCACGGCATTAAATGTCTCAAGGTGCGGAATGGGCGCCCAACCCATGAGGAAAAGGATGGACAGGGCAATGGTTCCCGAAAGCGTGGCCGCGAACCACTTGCCCAGCAAGTACTGCCAGCGCCGGACCGGTTTTGCCAGTAACGGATGGATGGTCCGCGCCTCGCACTCGTCCGGGATTTGGCGCGTCGCGACAAGTAGCGTCAGAATCTTGGCAAAGAGAAAGGCCATGCTCAGGCCAAGGTTGACAAGGAAGGTGGCGGTGGCCGCATTGGGGATGCCGACAACCAGCGTGATCAATGCGCCAAGAAGAAACAATGCCATGAAGATAAACAGCGCGTAAAAGTCCCGCCGGCGCATCGTCTCCAGCAGCACCGCCCGCGTGATCAACAATACCGGACTCGGGGCCGGGGCAACCTGTGGGTTTCCAGAGAAGCTCACAGCGGCTTCCTCGCAAACAAGCGAAGTGAAATCAGAAAGTAAACGGAAGCAAAGGCGATGCCGTACAGAGTGAGTGCTCCCATCACCGAGGCTGGCAGGGGGGGCCAAACCTCCGCATGGACGGCTTTCTCCGACAGGTCAAAAAGGTCCAATTGCGGCAACAGGTAGATGGCGCCGAGCAGCAGCGCTTTTGCGTATTGGGGCACGAGATCATAGATATAGGTGGACGCCGACAGTATGACCGAGGACGTGACGTAAAACACGCAGCTTAGCGTTATCGCCGCGTCGAGGTTCATTACCATGGAAAGCCAGAACGCCAGTGTCGCGAGAACCAGCATCTGCAGCATCTGCAGGTACACATACTGGCCAAACAATGCCCATTGCGTCTTGAGGTGCAGGTAGGCCGAACCGACAAGAAAAATACCCATGAACAGCAAAAAGCAGAACGCAGCAGCCAGCATGACGCCCAATAGCTTGCCCGCAAGGAAGGAAGTGCGACTCACCGGCTTGGCCAGCAGGGGATAGATGGTTCGCGATTCAAACTCGCGGGGTAGCTGGCGCGCGGCGAGCACAATGACGGTGAAAGCCGTGGCGACACTCATGATCTTGAGCGCCACCTCGCGGTAAAATTTGGACAAACCCTCGATATTAAAGAAATCCACCGTCATCACTGCCCCGATCAGCACAAGCGAGACGAGCACCACCGCGTAGACTTCCCGGCGGCGCACCGCCTCCACCAGCACCGACCGCGCAATGAGCCATGCACCCCTCATGCTCAGGCGTTCCCGCCAGTGCCACGCACAAGGCTGATGAAGTAATCTTCCAGGGAGCGCGAGTTGGACGAGGTGCTTACAATCCGTGCTCCGCATTGGCTGAGGTCGGCAACAGCAGCGGCATATTCCGCGGTGTCGCGGATCGAGGCGCGCCAGTTGCTCCCATCCCGTTCGGGTTTGTGCCGCGAGATGCTGTCCGGCACTGGACTGCCATCGGGCAATTGAAAGACAACCTGAAACTCGTTCAGCGGTTTCATGAGCTCCTGGACCGTCGCCTCGGTGACGATGCGCCCCTTGTGGATCATGATCACACGATCGCAAAGGGACTCCACCTCGGTCAGCTCGTGGCTGCTAAAGAAAATGGTTCGACCGGCCTGCTTGAGCTTGAGCAATACCTGGCGCAAATCGAATTTTCCCACCGGGTCCAGGCCACTGGACAGTTCGTCAAAGATCAGCGCCTCGGGCTCGGCAATGATGGCCTGCGCAATGCCGAGCCGTTGCTGCATTCCCTTCGAGAAATTTTTCAGGAGTGTTTCGCCACGCCCTGCAAGGCCGACCTCCTCGAGCAGCGGGGGAATCCGTCGCTTGAGTTCCGCGCGCCCCAGGCCCTGCAGGCCACCGTAAAGTTCCAGTAGTTCCCGCGCCTTCATGAACGGGTAGTAGAGCGCCACTTCGGGCAGGTAGCCAATGCGCTGGCGGCTTTCCACCGTGCCGGCGGGGCTGCCAAATACGCGCACCTGGCCCTGGCGGGGAAAAATAAATCCCAGCAGCGTCTTAATGGTTGTGGATTTTCCCGCACCGTTGGCCCCTATGAAGCCCACGCATTCACCGGGCATGACCTTGAAGGAGATTCCGTCCACGGCCCGTGTGGCTGTGCTGCCCCTGCCATATTCCACAACAAGGTTTTCGACTTCAATAACCGGAAGGTTGCTCATTCCGCTGGGTTGCCTCCATGCGGGCGAAAATACCATCTTAACGGGATGTGATTGAGCAATCTGTTGCGTTCGCGGGCAACGGAAATCTCGCGATTTGGTGCAGTAAGGCCGAGTGGCCCGTGGTGTCGCGGTGTACTAAAGATCCTTTAGGAACTGGTCCACCGTGGCCACCCGCTCCACTTTTTTGATCGGCGAGCCGTCGGAGTTGTATAGCAGGATCACCCCGCTCCGAAACACCCCCAATTGGCGCGCCAGCTCGTTGTACTTGGTCGTGTCGAGCTTTACGGCAACATAGTTGGCCTCCACCGCCGCGACGACGCGGCTGTCGCCCAGGATCGCATTTTCAATCATTTTGCTGTTCTCGCCGCCCGGGCTCACGAAAAAGAGCAGCAACTTCTGCTTCTTTGCGGCGGCCTTTTGCTGGGCCACGGCCATGTCGGTCTCCCAGGAAATGGGTTTGGAGGAAACCGAACCCGTCAATCCAGCCGGGGCCACCGGGGCACCCGTGCCAACCCGTACCACGCTGTTGCGGCTGCCATATTTGTCGTCCACACTGTCGGGATTCTTGGGGTCGTAGCGCCAGTCGGTGCCATCCACAACGAACTTGTACTCATACGCGCCGTCCGGAAGCTCAAACGTGGTGCTCCACTTGCCGTCGGCGCCCTTGGTCATCTCATCCTTGGTGCCATTCCATTCGTTGAAGGTCCCTGTGATGCAAACCTTCTTGGCCGCGGGGCCGGGTTCGAATGTAAACGTTACCTTCTTCTTGCCGGCGGCACCCTCTTTTACGGTTACCGAAGAGGGCAGAGGCGTTTGCGCGGAAGCAGTATGCGCAAAAAACACCACCGCCAATCCAACCGCCAAGCACGACCAAAACCGATCCATGGAAAAACTCCCGCAATTCAGAATCGAACAATGCGTGTTAGGAACCCATGGCGGCGGAGTCAACGAGATTTAAACCGGTCCAAAAGAACCGGGTATTCGAGCGAGTCCAGGGCGCTTTTAGTACTTCCGGCGTGGGCGACGACCCTGACCGCCGCTGCCTCCGCTGCCATCGCGTCGGGGCGGCGCCGAGGATCGCGGCGGGCGATTTGCAGGAGCCTGCTCCGATTCCCCCTCCGGTTCGGGCGGGGGCGCATGGAGAGTTTCCTGATAGTAGTCGTCCAGCAGCATGGCGATCAATGCCAGCTCGTCATCGCTCTCGCCGAGGCTGCGCGCCAGCGGCATGAGCCGTTTCATCCGCTCCAGGTGCATACGATCGCGCCCGCGCAGCTTGGCCTCCAGCATGGCTGTCATGCGCTCTGTCACCACGGCTTGCACGTCCTCGTCCGTCGGCACGGGACGGCACTCCATTGTGATGCCATACTGGCGCGCCACCGCCTTCAGCGCGGCGGTCTCTGTGAGGGCCACCAGGGACATGGCGACCCCGGTGGCACCGGCCCTGGCCGTGCGGCCCGCACGGTGGATATACGATTCGGGATCCTGCGGGACCTCATAGAGGACCACATGAGACAACTGCGAAATATCAATGCCGCGGGCCGCCACATCCGTGGCCACCAGAAACCGCAGCTTCTTCTGCCGCAGGCGCTCCAGCACCCGCTCGCGGTCGCGCTGGGACAGGTCGGCCGTCAGCTGGTCGGCGTCGTAGCCAAATCGCTGTAGCACCGTGGAGACATAGTTCACCTTGTCCTTGGTGTTGCAGAAGATGATGGCCGAGGCCGGGTTCTCCACCTCGATAATGCGTACGAGGCAGCGATCCTTGTCCATGGCCGGCACTTCGTAATAGACGTGGTGCATGCCCGTAATGTGGACCGAATCCTCGCTCAGGCTGAGGAACCCGGGCTCATTGAAGAACTCGTTGGCCAGCCCGCGCACACTCGTCGGGAATGTGGCCGAGAACATGAACCCGCTGCGGCGCTTCGGCAGGTAGCGCCGGATGCGTGTCATGTCGGGGTAAAAGCCCATGCTCATCATTCGATCGGCTTCATCGAAAATCAAGGTCTTCAGGTGATCAAGGGTCAGCGCGCGCTGCATCAGGTGGTCCAGGATGCGTCCCGGCGTGCCAACCACAAGGTGGGCGCCCTTGCGGAAAGCGTCGATCTGGGGTCCATACCCCACGCCACCGTAAACGGCGACGGCGTTGAACCCTTCCCCCGGCGACAGCGCCAGGGCTTCCTTGTAAACCTGCTGGGCCAGCTCGCGGGTCGGCACCATTACGAGGGCCTGACACTCGCTCTTATTGGGGTCGATCATGGAAAGAATGGGCAGCAGGAACGCGCCGGTCTTGCCGCTGCCGGTTTTGGCCTGCACCATCATGTCGCGCCCTGCTAGCAGGTAGGGGATCGACTTGGCCTGAACCGGCATCAGCTTTGACCACCCCGCGCGGTTGGCCGCGGCGCGGACCGTGTCCGGCAGGCCATCCAGTGTCATTTCCGGCAGGGCATTTTCCGGTTCTGCAAAGCCAGTGTCCGGCGGCAGGTCTGCGTCCGTGAGGATATACTGTGATTTCGCGGGTTCTACCCCGCCTTCCCGGGCTGGTTCCGGGGTTTGCTGCGTTGGGTCGCTCATCCAACTCCCTTAATCTGATTCGTGTGCAATAGCTACATCTGGTGGCCCAATTTCAGTTTGTCCACCCCGATATAACTGCCCATCAGAACACGATGGTGATCTTGTTCAGCCCCGGCCGGCGCACCTTCACCCTCAGGGTCTGGGCCTCAAACTGGATGTCTGTCAGTGGCAGCGGCCCGTCGTTGATGGAGGTGCTGGCCGGTTTCCTTGGCAGCACGATCTCCACCATGTCCGGCGGGTACTTGTTGTCCACCTTCAGCTCGATCTGGAGCTTCTTGTCGGCCCCTCGCCCCAGATCCGCCCCGAGAAAGGCGCACCGTCCCCAATCCGACACATGGGCCTGCGTGGGCAGGTTCATGACCTCCGCAACTACCGGCGGGGCCAGCCACCATAGGTGGGTATTCTTCTGGGCCTGCTGCAGGTAATCATTCAGGGCTTCCGCACCGTCCATGCGCATGCGCGCCCGCAGGTAGATGTGGGGCAGCGTGATGTACCCCGAATGGTCGCGATAGATCGTCGCGCGGGGATACTTGTAGCTGCCGTCCATCCATTGCGGATAGGCGGACTCAAACATCTTCTCATAATCCTTAAGGGCGTCCGGCGCATACTTCATGTAGAGCGCAAAGTTCTCCGGCTGCACGCCGTTGCCCGAGATGGCGGACGTCACATTCCATGGATAGCGGTTCAGTTCCCCCACGAGGAAACCGCGCCCCTCGTGGAACCCGATCACCGTCGAGTTCTCCTCTTTGAAGTGATTGCGCGTGGCAAAATCGTCGTACACGAAGCGGTTCAGTGTAAACAGCGCGGCCCGCGCCGCCATGTAGGTACCGTAGTTGAATTCCTCCGTGCGCCCGGAATCGCGGGCCAGCTTTGCATAGGCCAGCATGGCCGCATACGTTGCCGACATGCAGTCGCCCGCCCCTGTTCCATGCCCGTGGATGCCATTGGAACCGCGCATCCATTCCCAATCGTCGGACACGGGGAACCACGCGAACATCTTCTCGATCTGTTCCCAGTTGCGGGCGACCAGCTCCCAGTCGCCCGAGTACTTTACATAGTAATACAGCCCGTAAAGCGACAGGCCGTTTCCCCAATCCTGATCGTAGCGGTCAAAATACGGCCCTTCGATGAAATACGTCCACCAGAACGACAATCCTGAAAACGGCTCGACTGTTTCGTAGAATGGGCAATCCCGCAGTCCCGCCGGCACAATTTTCGCCGAATTCTCCGCCAGCCTCTTCCTGTTTTCCCCGTTGAGATAGCTGAATGCCTGATAGCCCTGCGTCCGCGACTTGTAAAATACATTAATGCCAGAATCCGTGGTGGTCGTTGCGAGGTCGTTCAGGTTCGCATTGAGCAACTTGCGAAGATCCTCGTGGCCGGGCAGCGCCAGATATCCGCGCTCCTGCATGGGAGGAATCGGCAGGTCATAGCTGAAAACCCGCAGTCGCGAGCCGTCCTTGCCGGCCGCGGGCTCGGCTGCGACCTTCTCCACCAACGGCCCCGACGTGAAGTCCACCGCAGCCAGGGGCCCGCTGAATGCCAGCGTTCCCGTGGCGGTCGTCGGGGGAAGCTCCACGGGGTACTTCAGCCTTTCCTGCGCGAAGGCCAACTGCGGTGGCGGGCAAAGAAATGGCTCGCCGGCGTCAAACCCCGGCGGTGACTTGTACTGCGAGATCTGGTAAATGCGTACCTGGTTTAGCGGTGTTCGCACTTGGAAGTACTCGTCCGTCGCCACCGGTTCGTTCAGTCCCAGCCGCAGCCAACGCCGCAGCGTCTCGTCGGGATCCATGCCCGGTTCGACCGCCCGCGCCACATCCGCAAAACTATTAGTCTGTTTTGACAAGTCGCACTGCCGCAGACCCGCCGGATAAAACAGGTAGGCCTTGGTGGGGGTCTTCCCCTCGCTGGCCGAGGAAAGGCTCACGTCGATCTGGTTGTCGCCCTGCGTCGCGTTGGCCGCGCCGCCTGCCACCGCCAAAATCGCCGGGGCCACCCCTGGGAGCGGCTCATACATCACCCACACCGTCAGGCCCGCCTTTGTGGCACCCGGCGCCACGCGCTCCAGGTCTTCCTCCGGCAGCAACTGCATGGTTCCCTTGTTTTCCGGAAACTTCAGCCGGAGCACGAGCGAGCGGCCCTTTTCGAGGGTCACCACCGCGCCAGGATAAAACACATGCTGCCGCAGCGTGTACCGGACGTCTGCTCCGCTGCATTTGCCCTCGACCCGCGACAGCTTGTGCCAGCAGGACACGCCCGGATCCGCTTCGTCCGCGGCAATGGAAACCTTGGAAACCGAATCCAGCGCCACGTCAATCTGTGGTCCGTCGCGGCTCACCACCTGCGTCGGCGAAATCTCCGATACCGCCGCAAGCCCGTCCGTGAAAAGCTCGCCGAATCGCCCGAACCCGGGGCGTTTGCGCTGAATCATGCCGCTGCCCGACGACGATTCATCCCACGTTGCTATGGCCGCCCGCGCCGTGTCCTCCGCGATGGCCGGGATTCCATGGCCGGGATTCGCTGTGACCGCGTTCACCGCCGCCGGTGTGGGCACGAACCCAAACGTCAGCGGCTCGCGCCGGATGCCAAAGCTGCCCCGCCCGCCGATGCCGGTAATCCTGACGGCCAGCACATTGCGGCCCGGCTTGATCTGCTTCTGATCCACGGAATACAGCCGCGGATTTCCAAAATCAGAAATCCCCGCTCCTGACGTCGCACCGATGGCCACGCCATTGAAGAACGTCTCGTCATCGCCGTCAATATCGCCGATGGTCACCTCGCCGCCCATGGCTGGGGCGTCGGCAAGGTCAATAATCGTGAACAGCGTGCCCGACTGGCCCGGCTTCGTGCGAATCGTAACCGTCGGCGTAGTCTGCGTCCCCGACGCCTCGACCTGCTCCGGGGTCGCCGTCGGCGGCAGCTCGGACGACGCATACCACTTCTGCGCCATCAGGTTCAGCCCGCGCAGCCGCAGCGCGCCCGGCACCTGCGCTTCGGCAGCGTGGCTCATGCTGCCGGCCAGTGCCACCGCCACAACCAGCGCCGCGGATTTCGCCCTTATGTGATCAAAGATTTTCAAAGAAAACACGGTTCCAGCCTGCACGGCAAACCGGCGACGTCAACCCCAAGGGGCGCCCCCCGAAGCATCACACGCTGAACAGGAAATTGATGACGTCGCCGTCCTTTACGACGTAGCTCTTGCCCTCCAGCCGCAGCTGGCCGTGCTTCTTCGCATTGGCCAGTGATCCCTGCGCCACCAGTTCGTCGTAGCCGATGACCTCCGCGCGGATGAACCCGCGCTCGAAATCGCTGTGGATGGCACCCGCGGCCTGGGGAGCCGTGCTGCCGTTGGGGATTGTCCACGCCCTCACCTCGTCGGGCCCCACGGTCAGGAACGAGATATATCCCAGCAGATTATAGCTTAACTCGATGATGCGCGCCGCCGCGGGCTCGGTGATCTTGTAGTCCGCCAGAAACGCGTCGCGGTCGGCGCCCTCCAGTTGCGAAATCTCCATCTCGATTTCCCCCGCCAGCCACGAGGTCGCCGTGTGCGGAAACCCCGTAACGGTCGGCGATTCGGCGCCCGCCAGCATCGCCGGCGCGTCGGCCATCTTGTCTTCACTCACGTTCAGGATATACATCAGCGGTTTCGCCGACAGGAACTGAAACCCGCGCACGGCCTTTTCCTCGTCCGGCGTCAGGCCCAGCGCGCGCACCGGCTTGTTCGCCTCCAGGCCGGGCTTGATTTTTTGCAGCACGGCCAGCTCGTGGGCCATCGTGTCGCGTTCCTTGCCCTGGGTTCGCGAAATCTGCTTCTCAATTTTCGGGATGCGGTTTTCCACCTTTGCGATATCGCTGAAAATCAGCTCCAGGTGAACCGCCTCCAAATCCGACGCGGGATGCGGCTCCCCGTGGACGTCGTCCGCATAGCCCCGCACCACGGCTATCAGCGCGTCCGCCTTGGACACGTATTGCAGCAGCGCCTCCAGCACGCCCTTGTGCTCGGTGGTGTCGTCCTTCGCCAATCCCGCTATGTCCACATATTTCACGGTGGCATAGGTGGTCTTCTTTGGCGTGTATTGCGCCGTCATGGCGTCCACCCGAGGGTCGGGCACCTTCACGACGGCGACGTTGGGTTCCAGCTTGCCGCCAACAAAGGCCGACGTCTGCGCGTGGCCCCCCGTCAGGGCGTTGAAAACGGTGGTTTTGCCTGACTTTGCCAGGCCGATGAGTGCGAGTTCCATGGTATGATTATCCGGTATGCGATTTACATCGAGGCAGACCGAGCCACCCGGACACGTCAAGAGGCGATAACACTGCAAAATGTGGGGCAGAGCCGCCCCGGCTCCGAATCAGCGGTGGGACGCCGCTGCCACTTTTCGGTCGGGATCCGCGGAAGGGGTTCGGACCTTCCGCGAATCCCGACAATCCTGCCTGAAACCTAATCCCCGTCCGGCCGCGAGGCCAGCACCTCGGGATTAATCTTTTCCTTAATCATCTGTTCCAGCTTGGCGGCCATCTCCGGGTGGTCTTTCAGGTACTGCTTGGCGTTTTCGCGACCCTGGCCGATGCGCTCGCCGTCAAAGCTGAACCATGCCCCCGACTTCTCGACGATCTGCGACGTGCTGCCCAGATCCACCAAGTCGCCCTCCCGGCTGATGCCCTCGCCGAACATAATGTCGAACTCCGCCTCGCGGAACGGCGGCGCCAGTTTGTTCTTCACGACCTTCGCGCGGCAGCGGTTGCCGACGTTGTCCGTGCCTTCCTTGATGGCCCCGATACGGCGTACATCCACGCGCACCGACGAGTAGAACTTCAGCGCCCGTCCGCCCGTCGTGGTCTCCGGACTGCCAAACATCACGCCGATCTTCTCACGGATCTGGTTGATGAAGATCACGCACGTCTTCGACTTGTTGATGGCCGCGGTCAGCTTGCGCAGCGCCTGGCTCATGAGCCGGGCCTGGAGGCCGACGAAGCTGTCGCCCATCTCCCCCTCGATTTCCGCTTTCGGCACAAGGGCTGCCACCGAGTCGATCACGACCACGTCCACCGCGTTCGACCGCACCAAAGTCTCCACGATGTCCAGGGCCTGCTCGCCCGTGTCGGGCTGCGAAATCAGCAGTTCGTCAATGTTCACGCCCAGTTTCCGGCAATAGATGGGGTCCATGGCGTGCTCCGCGTCGATGTACGCCGCCACGCCGCCACCCTTCTGGGCGTTCGCCACCACATGCAGCGCCAGCGTCGTCTTGCCGCTCGATTCCGGTCCGTAAATCTCCACCACGCGCCCTCGCGGGAACCCCCACACCCCCAGCGCGCAGTCCAGCGAGATGGACCCGCTGGAAATCGTGTCGATGGGGTCAACATTGTGCTCACCAAAGCGCATGATGGCACCCTTGCCATGGTTGCGCTCAATCTGCGTCAGCGCCAGGTCCAGCGATTTTACGCGGTTCGCGTCAGCCTTTGCGTCGGCTTTCGGGTCGACAGCAGTTTCCGTGCGGGCCAAGGTTCTTCCTCCAAAACATAGTCGAAACAGATAGCGTTCATCCCCGGCCACCACCCCCGAAACACAACCAAAATTCGCACGCCATGGGGGGCCCAAGCCGGGAAATTTCCGCGAGCACGCTATAGAACAATCGTTCTGTCAAGAAATTCTGCACGCGTCCCGAAAAAAACATCCGGACAGCAAATCCCGACCACCAAGACACCCAGAACACCAAGGGAGACAGAACGGCCCCAGCCCAGAAAGCTCATTGCGCTCCCTCTGTCGGGATTCTACTCATTTCCGCATGAAATTCGAATGGGACCCGCGAAAGGCCCTGCTGAACTTCGCCAAACATGGCGTCTCTTTCGGCGAGGCAGCCACCGTGTTTCGTGACCCGCTTTCGGCCACGGCCTTTGACCCTGCTCATTCAAAGCAAGAAGATCGATTCATAACCTTTGGCATCTCCGCGCCGGGGCGCCTACTCATTGTGGCTCATACTGATCGAGGCGAAATTATCCGAATTATCAGCGCTCGTTGCGCTACAAAGCGAGAGAAACGGATCTATGAAGAAACCTGAAACAGAACACAACGATTGGCTCAAGGATGAGTACAAGCGGCGCGAACTCGGGAAACTAACCCGCGGCAAGTACTCCGCGAGCATGCGCGCATCCACCAACATCATCGTTCTGGATCCCCAGGTTGCAAAGGCATTCCCAAACGATAAGGCCGTCAACAGCGCACTTCGCAGTTTGATGAGAACTGCTGTCCCTCCCCCCCCAACCCGTAAGCGCGCCAAATCTGTCCCAGCGCCCAAATAATACCCAGAAACCAAATCCAGACCAACAAGATACCAGAACCACCAAGGGGGACACAAAGGCGCCACAGTACTTCCTTCGCGCCCTCGCATTAGGTCGTTTTCTTTTCCTCCCGCTCCGTCAGCGCCATCACCAGCGCGAACGGAATCGCCCATACGATATACTGCAGGAAGAACACGCTGTTGAACCACACGAACCCCGCCATCACGAGGAACACCCCCGCCACGAGCCCCACCTGGCGCCGCGCCACCAGCCACGTCGCCGTCCCCACCGCCAGCAGCATCGGGATCCGGCTCAGGTGGTCCTCCCAGTCCAGCGCTACATCCACCGATAGCAGATGGTAGTGGACCATTGCATCCCGCGTAAACGAGAACAGCATCGTCTTTACAAACGCGTAAGGCGCTGCAATCAGGTACGGCAGGCTCACCACCAGCGGCACCGCCGCCATCGCCCCCACCGCCCAGGCCATGGCGCCCCGCCGCCGTTCCGGTGGCGTCCCCTGCCACTGGGCCACCAGCAGTACCGGCACCGCCAGGATCGCGATATGCTTGATGCTCAGCGACACCCCCAGCGCCAGCCACGCCCATCGTGGCCATCGCTCCAACAGCATCACGCACAGCACAAAGAAGAAAAGCGCCACAAAATCCGTGTGCGCGATCACCAGCACATGCAGCGACCAGCGGTTGAACAGCCACAGCCCCGACGCCAACAACGCCGTCGCCAGCCGCCCCCGCGGCCCATACACCAGCGCGAAGACCAACACCCCGATACCCGCCCAGAAAACCACCGAAACCCCGCGCCACACCAGCAGCCACCGGTCAAAGTCCCCAAGCCCCATCGCCTCGAAGCCCGCCGCCAGCAGGTAGATTCCCGGCAGGTACGTCGCGTACTTGTGGTTGCGCTCCATATTCCCCGCCGTGATACGCGCGTAGGGGTTCTCGCCCCTCAGGATACCCTGCCCCTCTTGGAAGATATAGCGGATGTCCTCCTCCGGCCCCAGGGTGAAATTCGTCTGCACCGCCATTCGCACCAGCAGCCCCGCGCAGATCAGCGCCCACGCCACCATCACCGCGTAATGCCACCGCGGTGGCTGCCTCATCCGTGCCGACAAGCTGCAATTTGCAAGATTATCCATGACTGGCACCCAACCCCGCCACCCATGGGCCGCGCAAGCCCTAAAGAACCACCGTCCACCGACCCAACCACGTAATAGATGCAAAGTCGGAACAGGCAAACATTCGAGCCTGCTCCGCCCACCCTGCGCCCCCACCGGTTCAACTACCCCCACTCGCGCCGTCGCGCCTCCGCAACTTTGTGTCATTGCGTTGGCTTTGAACCCCCGGGCTTCATTGCATGGGTCCGGAAGGGGTTGTAAGAGGCTGCAAGGGAATAGACAAACCCTTTTCCCCGTGCTAGACCCACCCCCGGTTAAGTCGCTCGGTCTTCATTCACCCAACCCGTGCGACTCACTGCCAAAATGTGCACTTTCACGCACATTTGGATCGGTTTTAATCCACGAAATCTTGCGATTTAAATCGATCCAAGCGCACCACAAAGAAACAATGACCATTGATAAAAAAGGAGTTATGCAAATTCATGTCACCCCCCCTCCCCCCTCCCCCTCGAGAACCTGGCCGATTGGGAGCGTCGGCGATCCCACGGGGCGGGAAATAATTACGGGTGGTGGGGGGAAGGCGCGGCTTTCTTATCCAGCCAAACCAGTTTCGGTTTACCCTTGGCCCGGGCGGCGTCCACGAGTTTGCGGAGGGTGCCGTCCTGGATGTATCGGTACAGGTTTTCCCCCGGGCACGACGAATCGGCCAGGTCGCGGTGGCCGTAGATCTTCAGCGGGTCGATCTTGAACTCCTCGGCGGCCCAGGCCATCATCGCCGCGATGGAAACAAGTTGCTGCGCGTTGGGCTCCACCTTGCTGTAGTTGCCAAAACAGTTGATCAGGAAATGGCCGCGCGGGTCGTAGCGGGTGTTCGTGTCGCCCACATAGTGGTAATCGCGGGCTTCGTAAACGCCGCCGTCGAGGTCGATGAAGAAGTGGTACGGCACGTCGAACCAGTTGCGGTCCGATTCGCCCCAGAGTTGCATGCCCCGCAGCTTCGTGGTGATGTCGTCATTCGCCAAATGGTTTGTCGCGCTGTGATGGAGGGTCAATTTGTCGATGGTGTGTTTCACCCGCAGGCGCGACTCGGCCCCGCCAGCTCTTGTAGCCTCCGAGACCTGCTTTGGCAGGGATTCTATGGTCGCCACCTCAACCACGGTGGACCCAAAGCCCAGGTCGCCGCGCTTGGCGTAGATGGCCACTATGGCGACGTGGTAGCCGTTCCAGTTAAAGGCCGCGCCCTCGTCCAGGGTGCGCGTCTCGGTCGTTTTGCCGTTCGTCAGCACCACGGTCACCGTGTCGCGCTCGCCCTCTTTTTGGGAAGCCGTAGTCGTGGTCACCGTCACGGACACATCGCGGAATTTCATCGAGTCCTTCGGGGCGAGGTTCATGCGCAGCCCGTCGGCGTCCACGCCCTTCGGCGCGATCTCGCTCCATGTCGAGTGTCGGTGGATTTCCACCGTCAGCGGTCCGGTGCTCGCCGCGATGGAGGCCAGCGCATCATCTCCGGCGTTGGCCATGCACACGGCCGAGGCCGCAAGCAGGGTAAGTGACAATAGTATGTTTCGCATCTCTTTGGAAGAAGTCGTCGTGGTTGGAATCGGCAACTTCAAGGGCTATTGGTCAGGTGGGTGGCACCATTTGCGCGATCAGCGCATCCTGTACCTAATTGCAGCTGGAAAGTGGCGGTTTTACCGCGGCACCATTCCAGCCTGGAACTGAGAAACCATCGCCAAAGGAGTCGCAGCTATGAGTCAATCGGGCAGGCAACAGATTATCGTCACCACGGGCAACGACTTACCCGGCTATCGCGTTGTGGAGGTTCTTGGCCTCGTGCGCGGGATCACCGTGCGCTCCATTACCCTTGGCCAGGGATTGTCGCGAATTTTCAAGGCGTCCACCTACCTGGGCGGCAAGCAGGAGGGATTTACCCCGATGTGCGAACAGGCGCGCGGGGAGGCCTGCGAGGAGATGATGCAGCATGCAGTGCAAATGGGCGCCAATGCCATCATTGCCATGCGGTACGACGCGACGGAAATCAGCTCAGGTGGGGCCAGCTCTGGAATGACCGAAGTACTGGCCTACGGAACGGCCGTTCGCGCGCAGCGGGAGTAATAGGTTTGGGCTGGAAGTCCTAAGGCTGAATGACCAGCGGTCGCATCATGTCGTGTTCCTCGTGATCCAGGATGTGACAATGCCAAACGTATTCGTAACCGCCAGTTCGTGGGCTGACGGGAACGTTGAAGGGAACCTTCGGTAGATCCCACTTCATGATGATCGTAGTCACTTCGCCGGGATTCATCTTGAAGGTTTCCTTCCAGCCAAGCTCCGTCGCGTCCGGGCCACGGGCCGGGCCGGTAAAGACCAGGGTGCCCTTCTGGTTCTGCTGGGTCGCCATGTAGGTGTCCACGTCAAACGGTTGACGGGACAATAACTGTGCATCCGTCAGATGGATGTGAATCGGGTGCACGTCGCCAGTCAGGTTCACGACCTGCCAGACTTCGGTGCTGCCCGCCGCGGGCGTTTCCGTCGGCGCGGAATAGGGATCCATTTCGTCCGCGTAGGTCCGCGAGAAATCACCATCCGTTGTGGCCGTGTCGGTTCCCAACATCTGAATCAGGCGGCCGTAGTTGTCGAAGTTCTCATTCAAGGTTAGTTGTCTCACCACAATTCCCGGTCGATTGGGAATGGGGAGCGGCGCCGCCGTCACCTGGTTCCAGTTCAGGTACTTGGTTGGCGTATTCGGGTTCTTTCCGGCCAGCGGTGGATTGATTCCCGAACGCGAATTCCCGGCCAGTGGCGTGTTTGGCGTGATGCGGAACAGCGGGTCGCGGGGGATGTTGGTGCCGTCCTCGCGGACCTCGAAGCGCATCAGCACCTGCACGTCGCCCTGGCCCATGGCGTTGGGGTAGTCGTTCAGGCTGTCACCCATTGGGTAAGGCGCGGGCGCATCGTTGCACAGGATGTACTTTTTACCGCCGCGGCCGTTAAAGTTCACCACCACGTCCCAGCGTTCCGCCGGGCCGGTGATCAGGCTGCCGCCCGGATTTGCCGGGTCCACGGTGCGGTCGCCGGTCATGGGGTCGGTATCCACTATCAACGGTTTTGATGGGACAAGGACCGGCCTTGCGAGGAATCCGCCCTCGGCGCCGATCACAAGGAAGTCGGGGCCGGGTTTGGTGAAGTCAGGCTCGCCCGAGCGATTGTCCTCAAACAGCATGAGATTCACATAGCGCGCCTGGCAGGCGTTCAGGATGCGCAGGCGATAGCGGCGCGGGTCAACCGTCGCCTTGGGAAAGGCCGTGCCATTGACCAGCATGGTATCGCCAAAACTTTCCGGGACCACCGAGACCGGAGGCAGCGGATCGCCCCCTTCGCCCAGTTCCCAGCGATCCGTGTCGTATATGTAGGGGTACCACATATCGCCGGTCGATCGCGCGCTTCCCGGGAAGGAAGGATTGTCGGACGGCTCAAAAATTTTGTCCTGAAGGATGAGCGGCAATTCGCGGCCGCCGTTTTCCATAAACTTGGGCAGGCCGTACTGCTTGACCAGCACGTTGGCCTCAAACGCGTCGCGAATGATGTAAGCGGAAACGGCGCCGGCATAAACATTCAGGCGCGTAATGCCGACAGCATGATCATGATACCACTGCATGCGCGCGCTCTCGTTGTTGCCGTAAAAGTATTCCGCTTCGTTCGCGGGTACCATCTCGCCTGAGCGCAGCACCTGGTTGTTCAGGAAACTGGGACCCTGGTCGCCTTGCGGATCCCACCACGCAAAGGGGGCTCCGTCATACAGCCAGGTCGTGAAACCGCCGTGCAGGTGGACGGTGGTGCGATTCTGGGCGCCATCCGCTCCCATCAGGGTTGTGTCGACCGGCAGGATGTGTTGATTGGGCAGGTTGTTGCGGAATGTAATCTGGATGGGACGTGCTCGTTGCACTACGAATATGCCACCAAGGTGCTTCTGCGTGGGAGTCCCGATTTCGCGAAGGGCTTGTGTCGGATTATACCCCCACAACGTGGTTGCTGGCAGGTCCGGATGCAGCGTGTCGGAGAACTGGTTGATATCCAGCGTGTAGTGATCCGCCACGGTATTGTCTGGAAACTGTACTGAGCGATCTGGAGCCGCTATAGGGATGCCACCCGGGCCGGGAACCCGCAACTCCTGGACGAACTTGGAGAGTGTCGGGCTGTGAACGAATGTGTCCGCGCACGCATGATGGGCACCGGCGACAACCAAGCCGGTCGTCAATATAACGAGCGATATCATGCGCTTGATTTGACTTCCTGGGATATTAAACAAACCGAACTGGTTTTGCTGCAAGTTCATGGGATTCTCCCGAACCAATGAGTTTTTGGCTGCACCACCTAACGCCCGCCTTGCGCGGCAAGGCAGAGTCTTTCGCCCACAGGAATCGAGGCTGTCAATTGGAGTTCTGCGAAAACTCCGGAGTCGGCGTGGCAATTTCCCGCTTGATAATTGCCACCCCGAAGTTCGGTAATGATGGCTCATCATGGCACGTTTGCTTCTCATCACCAATGGGACCGTCCGCGAGGTCCAGCTTGGCCAGGAACTGACCATCGGCCGGGCCTACTCGAACCTTCTGAGGCTGGAGGGCGAGGAAATCAGCCGGGTGCACGCCATCATTTACCGGCGTGGCGCCGAGTACGTGGTGCGCGACCTCGATAGCAAGAATGGCGTAATCCTGAACGGGCAGAAGGTGGTGACGTCGCTACTGAACCCGGGCGACGAGATGATGATCGGCGAGTTTCATATGTGCTTTGACCCGCCGGATGATTTCGACAGCACGGATTTCCTGCGGCGCCACAGCGTGAAGCCAGATGCCGACATGGTGGCCGACAATGGCAAGGAAATGGAAACGCTCATCGGTCGCGTGAAGAAGGAACCGAAAACCGACAAGGCGCCTGCGGTGAGAAAGTCCAAGAAGCCGCCGCCGGAACAGATTTTCTTCAGCGTCGAGGAGGTCGAGACGATGGTCACGTCGCGCCATCCCGAGGCGGATTCGGTGCTGTTGGAGGATTTTCTTCAGTTCCATCGCAGCATCGTCCGCGAGATGCAGGAGGAAGACGTCGATGCCGATTCGGCACTATGCCAGCACCTGCTGAACTGCGCCGTGGCGGTGGTTGGCGCCGATCGCGGCATTATCATTTTGCGGGACGAGTCTTCAGACACGCTGCGCCATTCCGCCATCACGCCTCCAGACAAGGAAGTCGCCGTGAACCGCGTCGTGCTGCGCGCCACGCTGCAGGACAAGCAAGCCGTGATGTGCAATGATGCCATGAACGACGACCGCTTCCTGAAGACCAAGACGGTGACCAAGGAACGCATCGGCGGATTGATGGCGTTTCCACTCATGAAGGGCGATGACGCAGTTGGGTTGATTTATGTGGATGTGATCGAGCGCAAGGATGTGTTCCGGCGCGACCAGTTGATCCCGCTCCATATTATTGCGCGGCTGCTGGATTTGTTTCTGAGCCGTCCGGTTTTGCGGCATTAGGCCACAACTGGTTACATGACGAACTTCAGGGCGCTGCACCGCGCAGCCATAATTTCCACCGGCACCGAGATTTTGCAGGGGCTTTACGCCGACACGAATGCACGCTATCTAGCCGAGCAATTGAGTGGTCTCGGTATGGACGTCGTGCTGACTGCCGCCGCGCCTGACGAAGCAGAGGAATTGGAAACCCTGCTGCGACACGCCGCGGCGCGAGCCGACCTGATCATCTGCAGCGGCGGCCTCGGGCCGACGGAAGATGACGTGAATCGCGACGTCTTCGCGAAAGTCTTCGGCGTGGAACTCGTCCGCGACGAAAAGGCCGTGGCCATGATGCGCCAGCGGTTCGAATCGCGCGGACGCACCATGCCCGAGCGCAACGAGGTGCAGGCTTTGATTCCAAAAGGTGCGCAAACGTTTTACAACGAATGGGGCACCGCGCCCGGTTTCTTTCTGCCGCCGGAGGCACCACGGTTGGCGCCGGGCCATTGCGCGCTCATGGCATTGCCGGGGCCGCCGAAGGAACTGGCGCCCATGTTCGAGAAAGACGGCCTCACGGTGCTGGGCGAGCGTGCCGGTGGCGGAAAACTCTTTGTGCGGACGCGGACGGTTCACACGTTTGGCGTAGCGGAGTCGGAACTCGGCACACTGACTCGTGACCTGTTTCGCCGCGACCCGGCGGTGAAGTACACAATCCTCGCCAAGACCTACGGCGTGGATTTTCGCATCACCGCCCGCGCCACAACTCGCGAGGAGATGAACGCCAGGATCGCCGCGTTCGAGGCGGAAACCCGCAGTCGCGTCGGCGAAAAATGCATATATGGTGCCGACACGACAACCATGCCCGAAGCCGTGGCTGCGTTGCTGCTCGAGAAAAAAGCCACCGTGGCCGCGGCGGAGTCGTGCACGGGCGGGCTTGTTTCCAAGATGCTGACGGACATTTCGGGCAGCTCTGCCTACCTCCGCGAAAGCTATGTGGTTTACGCCAACGAAGCGAAGGAACGGATCCTTGGCGTGAAGGCCGAAACCCTTGCCACGCACGGTGCCGTGAGCGAGGAAACCGCCCGCGAAATGGCCGACGGCGTGCGCCGGGTGAGCGGGGCGGATTTCGGCATTTCCGTAACAGGAATCGCCGGCCCCACAGGCGGGACCGACGATAAGCCTGTCGGCTTGACGTTTGTCGGGCTGTCGTCAGCCCATAAAACCATTGCGATGCGGCATGTGTTTCTGGCTGATCGCGAGCAGAACCGCAATCTCGCTGCGCTCACGGCGCTTAACCTGCTGAGGCGGGAATTGCTGGGCGGCTGACGATTACTTGGCCGCTGCCACCTGGCCGCCGGCGGGCTGGTCAGGCAGCAGGGTGGTCTTGTTGGTGGACTTCACCTGCATCTTCATCGTCACCGGCGACTTTGCGCCTGGCATTGGAATGTCCATGGACATGTCCATTGTGGTCAACGCGTTGAAGTCGGCAATGGCTCCCAATTCGGGGTCATACAGGAAGGTGCCGACCTGCGACGCGTCGTCGTACTTCATGCCGTTTGGCATGAGGGTTGTGGGATTTTTCGACTTGCCCGTCCCGCGGACCTCGAACTGGACCTCGGCCACACGATGACCGTTTAGTGTGCGCCACCCTGTGAATTTGTACGCCCGGTCGGAGTTGTAGCCAGTCCGCTTTCCCCAATACTCGTCCTTGGTATTCCAGGTGTCACCGATCTTGACCGCGGAATTGGGAAAGCCCTTCGAGGTGAGCAGCAGGCCGAACTTGGTCTTAAAGGTATCCTCGTTCAGGGTACCGCCGAGGTACCCGCTGAAGGCGGCGGGCAACTTGGCGATGCTTGCCTTGAAGGAATCGAGAAGTGCGCTCATGCCGTCGATTGAAAGGATTTCGCCAGTGGGGCTCAGTTGCGCGGTGAACTTCTGTCCAACCATGCTGCTCGTTATGCCAGTCAGTGACTGCATGTCCGCGGGCTTACCAGCAGTCTGCGTGGTGGCCAGGGTGCCAGAGCCCACGGAGATCTTGTTTCCAGGCAGATCGCTGTCCATGCCCATGCCAAGGACTTCCAGTTCTATGGTTTTCCCGCCATCGGGTTTGACGGCCTTTATGGTAAAGGCGAGATCCTCGACAGTGCGCATGCGCATCTTGCCGCCGCCACCACCGCCGGGTATCTTGCCAGCCAGGGCTGGCGGTAACTGGTAGTCGGTGTCTGTGATGGATTCTGACTGAATGACAAGCCGCTTGCCGACGGCCGGTGTTCCATTGAAGGAGACAGCATCCGTGCCGGGTACGCGCTCGCCCGATGCGGCGGGCGGCGGTGGCAGGGGCTTCTCCTGATGTGTGAAATAGTATCCTCCGCCGGCAAGAACTGCGACGGCGGCGACTGTTGCAACTGCTTTTCCGTATCCCATGAATAATGCTCCCGTTTTGATCAACGAGAGAGACGCCAGGGCCGTCTTGCCGCTGGTGGCGGTGCCGGCGGCTGCGGCGGCTGCCTGGGCCAGCGAGCTTTTCGTGGCGGCGGGCAGGGCCAGCACGGCGGCGCCCAGCAAGGCTGTGCGTGCCTGGGCGGCGGGCCGAGCTGACAGGCCGCGCGCCATGGCGGACAGCGAGGTCTCCATGAATCCGCGCATCGAGGCGACAGATTTCTGGATCTGGCGCGACACGGTGGACTGATGGACGCCCATGCGGCGGGCGATTTCCTCGTGGCTGATGCCTTCCATGTAATGGAGCAACACCAGTTCGCGGCTTTCGGGCCGCAGGCTGGCGAGGGCCATTTGCAGGGCGGTGCTCTGCTCGGTGCGGGCTGCCTCTTCGCGGGCATTTTCCGCGCGCGGGTTGGCGACTTCTGCGGGCACTTCCTCCAGTGGCACCATGGGTATCAACCTCGATGCGGCGTCGCCGCGGCGCTGCCAGTCGATGGCCAGATTTCGCGCCATGCGGGCGAGCCAGTGGCTGAACAGGCCCGGTGACGCGAGCTGGTCGAGTAGCAGGAACGCGCGCAGGAAAACCTCCTGCACGAGATCCTCGGCCTGATCGCGATTTCCGAGCCGCGCCAACCCGATGGCGTATACGACGCCAAAGTGGCGGGCGGCCAATTCGTCGAAGGCGTCCCTTCGGCCCAAGCGGGCTTCAGCTACCAACTCGGCATCGGTCTTAGCGGCCGCGTTTGACAGTGCGACACTCATTTTCTGGCAATCTCTCTCTTAGCGTGGGGCAGTGCAATGCTATTTGTCCCCACTGGCGATATTGACGCAGGGGCGGAGGGCGCCATGCGCGGGATATCACGATTTCTGCAAAAGGAGCGGTGTCAGGGCGACTCGGATGGGTCGTCGGGGGGCATGATCAGGCGCTTCTCGCGGAGGCCGACGATGATGGAGGCGCCGATGGAGGTGACAAGGATGCCGGCGATGGTGGCCAGGGACGCGCCAATGGGAATGGCGTAGGCGGTGTGGCCGAGGAGCATCTTGACGCCGACGAAGACGAGGACGGCGGCGAGGCCGAACTTGAGGTAGCGGAAAAGCTGCATGACGCCGGCCAGCAGGAAGTAGAGCGAGCGGAGGCCGAGGATGGCGAAGACGTTGGACGTGTAGACGATGAAGGCGTTCTTGGTGACGGCGAAAATGGCCGGGATGGAATCGAGGGCGAACATTACGTCGGTGGTCTCCATGACCAGCAGCACGAGGAAAAGCGGCGTGGCGAGGATGCGACCGTTTTCGCGGACGAAGAAGGATTTCTCGCGGTAGCCGTCGGTGACGGGCATGAGGCGGCGGAAGGCGCGGACGATCCAGAGCTCGCCGGGGTCGAGGGTGCTGTCCTTGTGAACGGCCATCTTAATGCCGGTGAAAATCAGGAAGACGCCGAATATATAGAGTACCCACTCGAAGCGGTTGATGAGGGCGGCGCCGGCGCCGATCATGATGCCGCGGAGAATGAGGGCGGAGAGGATGCCCCAGAAGAGGACGCGGTGCTGGTACTTGGGGTCCACCTTGAAGTAGGAGAAGACCATGATGAAGACGAAGATGTTGTCGACGCTGAGGGACTTCTCGATGAGGTAGCCGGCGAGGAACTCCTGGGCGTCCTGCTTGCCGTGGGTGTAAAGGATCATGAGGTTGAAGAGCAGGGCTAGGGCAATCCAGGCGGCGCTCCAGCCCATGGCTTCCTTGAAGCGGACGGCGTGGGGTTTGCGGTGGAAAACGCCGAGATCGAGCGCCAGCATGGCGAGCACGAAGACGTTAAAGACGATCCATTCTGTGAGTCCGTAATGCATGGTTCGGGTCTACCCTAACCGTTGGCGGGGTGTGGGCATTCGCATCGGAAAGTCCATAATCGGACATGGGAGACGGGGAATGTTATTCATGAAAAACGGAGGGGGGGAGGGGGAGGGGGGGGGAATTTTCGGGTTTTGCGCATTTTTGATGCAAAGCCATTGGTGACAGCGATTGGCGCGGCTGAAAAATGGCGTTATAATTATGGTCATTTTTGCATTTATGGAGGATGCTGTTCGGGTGAGACAGGGGAGCGGCGACGTGAGGCTTGTGGGGGTATGGGTTCGTTGTGTTTTCATGATGGAGTGAAGCTAACACAACGGGTGCGGGCTTGCCTATTCCCTTACAGACGCTTGCAACCCCTTGTGGACCCATATTTTGAAAGTGCCCGTCCGGCAAAGGCAATCAGCCAAGCACCTTTGCCGAATGGTTGCAACGGGGGATCCATGGGATTAGGACCGAAAATGATGACAACCCATATCGCGTTGCTTCGTGCCATCAATGTTGGTGGAAGGGATGTTGGGATGGAGCGGCTGCGCGCGTTGTTTGCGGAACTGGGCCTGGCAAATGTGCGCAGCTACATTCAGACGGGGAATGTTTTCTTTGAAGCTCCCGCCAGGCAAATGGCCGGACTTACCGCGAAAATCGAAAAACATCTTTCGTTCGCTTTGAAATACGAGGTATCGGTTTTTCTGCGCACACTCCCCGATTTGGAGAGTGCCCTGGCTGCGGCCCCTTTTCGGGGCAAGGAACCTGCCCCGCATGAGCGGCACCTCGTGATGTTTCTCTCGGCGCCCATTCCCGGGACGGTGACCCTGCCACATTGTTCACCGAAGGGGTACTGCGAGCTTCTTCATGCAAGCGGTTCGGAGGCATTTGTTGTGATTCGCGTCGAGAAGGGGAAGGTCCCGAATGCCACGGCTTTTCTGGAAAAGACATTTGGCCTGAAGTGCACGGCGCGCATGTACCACACTTGCCTGAAAATTCTGGAAGCGGCGAAGTTCAAACCAGACAAAAACTAATGCTGCCGAATTCTGGACGGCCAGCTCCGGCTGCGGCCGCTTATGGCTAGAATTTTCAACTTGCGGTACTTTGGACATTGCAAGTGTAACTCTGGAAAACCATACACAAGAACCAGATGGGGCTCCTTAGAGCAACATTTCTTGGGTTGGTGCACCAACTATGGGAAACATAACGCCAGTCGTTCCTGATCTTTGCGGGTGGATTCCGCGCCGTGGGACACTTCGGCGTTTGGGTGACCTGCAAAGCTCTACTCGTAGCGTTTGTCGCTTCCTCGGCTTGTACACCGCCGTTGTTTGCATTCTGGCGGGCTTTCTGGCGACAGGCCACGCGACGCAACCCCTATGGAGCTTTTCACCGGTAAATTCCCTGGCAGAAACGGACAAATCAGAAGACTTCACAAGCAGTCCTCCGGCAAGAGACAATTCAGGAAACTGGATTTCAATTTGGAGATCGCAAAGCTCGGACGCCTACACATCCGTCGTCTATGCCCGCTCCACAGACGATACACAAACGTGGACCCCAAAGACGGTCTTGTTTGGCACCTCTTCCCCCTTGCCCTCCTCCAATATGGATCCCGTGATCTCGACGGATCGTGCGGGGAATTGGCTGGCGGTTTGGGCAACAAATGACACGTTGTCTGGAACCAAAGGCACCGATTTCGACATCGTTCTCAGCAGGTCCACAACCAACGGCACCACATGGACGACACCGGTTCTGCTGAACTCCAATGGCACCTTGGATTCCGGTAACGACACTTTACCGTGGATTGCCACCGATGGAACTGGACACTGGATGGTTGTGTGGACTTCGCAGAACCATCCCGACGGGATCAGTCCGCCAGACCGTTCGCGCACTTGGATGGCAACCTCGGTGGACAATGGCCAGACGTGGTCATTGCCGACACCCGTTTCTCCAGGCGCGGTTGCGCCTCCACGGCAGCAGTACCACCCAAGAGTATCAGTCGGGCAGGGTGGTCGGTGGGTGGCCGCATGGTCGGGGATGGATCCGGCCACAACCTCCACACCGCATCTTGTTCAGTTGGTTTGGTCGGACGACTTCGGATTGTCATGGACCGCGCCACTGGTCTTGAATGCTTCTGCTGGACAGTATTCTCCACCCACTGACGACTTCGCCGTGGATGTGGGAACCGACGCGGCCGGTAAATGGATGGCGGCCTGGAGCGCCCGTTCCGACAATTCGCCGACCACGCCGACCAAGGTCCATTTTGTTCGGTCGGTAGACAATGCGGAATCATGGACGGCTCCGCAACTGTTGAACCCGGCAGGGACACAACGGGAGGACTATCCCCATGTAACCGCCGGAGCAGGCGACTGGTTTATCGGTTACAGACGTAACAGCGGCCCGTCCGGTGAGCCCAATGCGTCCTACGGCTACTCAAAGGATGACGGCGGTAGTTGGTACAATACTGCAATTTTCCCCAAGATTATTAAGAGTGCGCCCGGCGCACCCTTTCTGAATGTCTATGAATATCCCAACAGCCGATACGAGCAATCGCCATTCATCAGTCCGGTGGGGGCGGGGGATTGGGCAGCTTTCTTCAGTTTCAAGGACACATCAGCCTTTGGATATCCCAACTACGGTACAGACAGTGACATCGCGCAGGTAACCACGCATATTTTTCATGACCCCGCCTCGGATTTGGAATGGTCGGCGCCAGCCAGGCTCTTTGCCGGTTCCTATGGTGTGCTGGCTGCTGGAGCGCCGCAGGTTGCCACGGATAACAATGGAATCTGGATGGTGACGTGGAGTGTCTCCGGTTTGTTTGGTCCAGACGCGGACGTTTTCTACTCTCGCTCCACTGACGATGGAAAGAGCTGGACCATACCGGTATTGCTCAATTCCGACGGGGCGTATGATCTATACGACGACACGTTGCCCGACATCGCCGCAGATGGAAACGGCGCGTGGATGGCGGTTTGGTGCAGGGCGGGAGCAGAAGTTGTGAAAGCAGTATCCACGGATAACGGCATAACCTGGTATTCACCGGCGCCCCTTTCTTCTCAACCGCAGGGTACGAAACCGAAAATTGCATCTCCAGGCCCGTTCCGTTGGATCGCCACGTGGAGTTCAAGCAGTGGAATCAAGTGGACCCGTTCAGAAAACAGCGGCGTCAACTGGACGACGCCGTTTGTTCTTTTCTCAAAAGTTGTGACCGGCGGCGCGGTGAGTTCCTTTCAGCAATCTTATGATGACCCAGACGTTACGGCTGTTGGGAACGGGACTTTTGCCATTGGCGCCAGTAAATATGTAGAAACAGTGTCCAGTGCCATTTATCGTACCAAGGTATTCGGGTTTGAAACGAACTACCTGCTTGATTCTGGCACTCCGTACGGCTTTTCCACCCAATTGGGTTCCCCGCAAGTGGCCACTGACGGCATGGGACACTGGGTGGGGGCTGGGATTGCCGTTCGGGAATCCGGCACCCAAACCCTTTCTCCGCTTGTAAGCAACTATCAGCTCCTTGTGAACCGGTCGAACCTAACACTACCGTCCGCAACCCCAAGCGCCGAATTTGCGTCCCTAGCCGGCGCGTGTGAGGACAGCTCTCCAAATGTTGCAACCGACGGCAGTGGCCGTTGGAGATTGGTGTGGCGGAGAAGCGGATACGGTGACTTATACGGAAGCAACCTCACCAGCCACCTCGTTTCCGGTTCCGCGGACAATGGTGCCAATTGGACGCCCCCAAAGCGACTGGAAACCGCAGTTTGGCCATCCGGTGCAATCGGGTCAAACCTCGAAATGCGCGCAAGTCGAACGGGAGAGTGGGTTGCTGTCTGGGTCAACAACGATGGTGGTGGCAACACGCTTTGGTTCTCGCGGATGAGTACCGTTTCATCTTACGTCAGGGACTGGCAAGTTTACTAAGTGGGTTCTCCTGGGGGCAACACCGACCCAATTGCCCTCCTCCTCCCTGCCACTACCATTCCCCCGCGAATTGTGAGCTTGATTGTGCCCTATCCACGCTGGATAATAGTGGAATAAATAGTCGCAATTCTTTGATGAAATTCCGGGAGGCAGTGGCATGGGGCTATTCTTGCGTGGCGTTCTTCTTGGCGTGGCTACATTTGCGCTTTTCGGCTGCAATGAATCCGGGAAAGGGTCGGTCGAGGATAAGGAGGCGAACAGCGCGGCAAGTCCACGGCCCGCGCTACCAGTGGCATCTCCCGTGGCTATGGCTGCGAAGGGAACTCCCATTCCCCAGGCGAACCTTGCGGAGGAATTGTTTCCGCTGCCAGCCGATACGGCGTTGCCGTCCACATCGACATTGGACGTCGCGGGTGGCGGCAAGGGTGCTACCGTGCTTTACATGGCGCCCGTGCATGATCCAGACGGGGTGACAAGCAGCCCTGCGGCGACGCTTTTTGAGGAGCTGTTAAGATACTCCCTTCGCGCTGCCCCGCCAAGCGGCCTTGTCCTGAATCCTGTCCCCGCTTTTGCCGTCAGGGTTCCCTATACCCGCAGTTCCGGCACAGGGCAGCTTCATGGCAAGGGGGTGGAGGCGTATGCAGCGGATGCCAGGCAGTTGGGGTGCGACGTGTTCGTCTTTGCGACATGCCGCGAAACGAATGGAAACGTGGAAGCGGCGCTGACCCTTCGCGACTTGCGCTCGAGCCAGACGGAGAGTTGGAGCAAGTCGTTACCATTGGAAAACCTGTCTTCGCTTCTCGGTGAAGCCTCTGTGAAAGTCGCGCTGTTTTCCGGTGCCAATGACCAGGCCGTAAAAGAGGCGGGATTGGCGCAATCGCAGGCGGGGCCGGTAACGTGGCGGTTCATGCTGCGAAATGTGGTGCCACCGCTGGCTGAATACCGCGCGGCCATGGCACAGGAACCGGAGTCGGGTTACCTGAAGGAGGCGGCCATTACCCATGCCGGCGGGGAGTACCTGGTGGTGGCGAATGAGATCCTGAAAGCTGCGCCCAAGGACAACCGGCTGCTGCTGGCAAAAGCCGAGGCCCTGATGAACCATGATAAACCCATGTCCGGGCTGGTGATCTTCGCGGAGCTACTGCGTCGGCATCCGTCGTCGCTCATACTTGCCCACCAGGCATCGCGGTTTCTCCATGCGGCCTATTACGACGAGAAGAATTGTTCCGCAAAGACGGCGCCGGCGCCCTATGGTGCCATCATTGGGGATCTTGGCATGCTGCATACGCGGTACCCGGATAACTGGGCGCTGTCGTGGGACCTGGCCGTTTGCCATCATAATTTCGCGCGACTGGTTCGTGGCGCAGAAACAGTGGACAAGATTCCGGATGCCAACATGGAGGAATCCGAACGGGCATTTGTGAGCGCGGCGCAGCTCATCAAGCTGGCGGTGCAGCGACAACCGGATTGCCCGTACCTGCTGCAGGATGTCATTAACTATTACGATTCGGCCGGGGGGTCGAGCTGGCAGTTGCAGCAGCCCATGCTGGAAAAGGTTCGCAAGTTGGATCCCGGAAACGTGGACGCAGAGATCATCATCATGTCCAGCCACAGCGCCGGGTGGGATGACAATGAGAGCCTTTATCTCCGGCTGGCAAACGAAGCCCTGACAAGGCACCAGGGTGACGGAAAGGCCCTGACGAAACTGGCGGGTGCCCTGGGCACTGAATTGTCGCGCCGCACAAGCTTCAACCGGTGGACCGCAAAGGATGCGATGTCCAGGAACCAGTTCACGGACGTCTTTCAGAAGGCTGCTGAACAGGCCATTGGGCTTGGGGGGAAGCTTGACGACTACGACGCGAAGGCCCTGTTCCTCCTGTATCACAATTCCGGGGAGACGACCAAAGCGCTGGCGTTTGCCGGCAGCGGGTCCTGGCCGCACACTGCCGCAGAGGCTGCAAACATTGCCTATGGCGCCAACGAGACCAGCCTGGCCCTGACGCTGGCCCGAAAAGGATTGGATACCACGACAACGGAGGATTGGCAGGACAGCCTGCAGTTCATGGCGGCGCGAATCTTATACAAGGCTGGTCGCAAGGATGAAGCCATAAAGGAATGCGACGCGGGGATGAAAAAGTTTCCAGGGCGTTACTATTTCCCCTACCTGAAGGCCGTGATGCTGGCGGACCAGAAGGATCGTCAGGAGGAAGCCCTCAAGTTGGCCGAAAGGGCTTCCGCGCAGGATCCGACGAATCCGGCCGCAAGGGACCTGGTTGCAAAGCTCCGGAAGAAACTAAACAAGCCGTGATAAAGGGTGAACGTCAGCTTAGGATCTCACACAATCTTACGAGGTGTGGCAGCATGGCGCGCCAGGCTCGGCCTCTATGGCTGATGGCGTTTTTGTCTTCGGAGGTTAGCTCGGCGAGGTGGTGGTCGCGGCCGGCTACCAGGAAAACAGGGTCGTAGCCGAAACCGTTGGTGCCGCGGCGTTCGGTGGCAATGGAGCCTTCGAGGGTGCCGGTGGCGGTGGCGAGAACATCGCCTTCGCGGGCGAGGGCCATGACGCATTGGAATCTTGCGGTGCGGTGGGTCGGGGCAATATTTGCGAGTTCGGCGAGGAGCTTGTCGATGCGTTCGGTGTCGGTGGGGGCGTAGCGGGCGGAGTGGACGCCGGGGCGGCCGTCGAGGGCGTCGACGACGAGGCCGGAGTCGTCGGCGAGGGAGGGGAGGCCGGTTTTTGCGGCGTAGTAGAGGGCCTTGGCGCGGGCGTTGTCGGCAAAGGTTTCGCCGTCCTCAACGGGATCGGCGACTTCGGGGAAGTCGAGGGCGGAGAGGATTTCGAGGTTTGGGAATTTGGCGAGCATCTGGCGGAGTTCGCCGACCTTGTGGGCGTTTTTTGTGGCGAGGAGGAGTTTGGTTTCCGGCATGGTTCGCAATTCCTGGGTTTGGGGGTGCGGATGTGCCGGGGTGGCGACTTCCGGCGACATCGCGGGAGAGTGTGGCGGACGGAAAACCGCTTGCGCCAGAGAAAAACGGGTAGCATTGTGGCCCGCACAATCCATGAAGACTCTTTGGGAATGGACCCGCCCGGGTGGCGGCGGATTGGCGCGGTCACTGGCGGTGGCGTGGCTGGTGCTTGCAATGGTGCTGTTTGCGGCCTGCGACCGCAAGTCGGCGGAGACGCCGGCGGCAACGCCGACGACGGGGTTCGTGGCGGGGCAGGCGATGCTGGCGGACGGGGCGAAGGGTGGCCATGCGGGGATCACGGTGTTCCTTGGGGGGACTTCCTATTCCGCGCGGACGGATGAAAATGGCAATTATACCATCAGTGGCGTGCCGACGGGGAGCTACTCGGTGCTGGCGGAGAAGTCGGGTTACCAGAACCTGACGGTGGGCAAGGCGGAGGTGAACGCGGCGGTACACACGAGCGGGAGCCCGCTGACGCTGCAGACGGCGATCCTGGAGAAGGATGGCAGTGGCCTGACAACGGGAAGCCAAACGGCCACGGCGGCGCTGGGCACGATTCGCGGGTCGGTGGTGGTGATCGGCGCGAAATCCGGGGAGGATGTCCGGGTCCTGATCAACGGCAGCGAGCGGGTGACGGTGACGGACGAGGCGGGGAATTACGCGTTCTTCAACGTGGACCCGGGCAATTATAATCTGAGTCTTTCGAAAAGCGGTTACGCGCCGCAGATCACGAACGTGACGGTGAAATCGGGGGAGGTGGGCAAGCCGGCCGAGGTGACGATGCGGCCGGAGCAGGCCTCGGCGCCGAAGCCGGAGCGGGAGCTGGTGGTGACGACGCAAAGCATCGAGCAGGCGAAGCTGAACGGGAATCGCACCATCAAGGGGTTCGTGCAGTTGCAGGATGAGGAGGGCAACCGCGTCACGGATTACAGCGATGTGCTGGTGGCCATCGATAATTCGGACTATGCGGTGACGCCGGACGAGAATGGACAGTTCAAGTTTGAGAACCTGCCGCCGGCGGTTTACGCGGTGCTGGCGACGCTGACGGGCGGGCAGCCGAAGACGGAACCCGTGGATGTGACGGAAAAAGATGCGACGGATGTGCGGTTCAACCTTGGCGGCCCCAAAAAGGACGAGGGGGGCACTCCGGGTTCGGTGGTGGGGCGGATCGTGATGGAGCCGATGGTGGAGGGTGGCCAGGCACCGGACGGCAGCGGCGTGACGGTGGGGCTGGCGGGCATCCAGGCGGTGGCGTTCACGGCGAAGGACGGAAAGTTCAAGCTGGAGAACATCCCGGAAGGCGAGTACGCGTTTTTCGCGACGAAGGATGAGTACGAGCCGCTGCGGCAGGAGGGGGTTAACGTCAGTCCCGGAAACACGGTTGATTTGGGTGACATCACCCTGGAGCCGAAGCGGGATTATCCCCGGGTGGTGGCCACAAGCCCGGCTGAGGGGGAGAAGAATGTGATGGTGGGCTATGACCTGGCGATCCAGGTCAAGTTCAGCAAACAAATGGACATCAACAGCGTGCGTCAGGCGGTGACGCTGGAGCCGGCGGCGGCGTGGCAGTCGTTCATGGGCAAGGGGAGCCATCCGCTGGCGGATGATGACAACCTGGTGCTGGTGCTGAGCAACTCGGACGAGCGGCGGCCGATCAGGTACAACCAGGGTTACCGTGTGTCGATTGCGAAGTCGGCGCGGGATACGGGCGGTATCACCATGAAGAAGGATTTTTCCTTCGTGTTCTCGACGGGTGCGCCGGGGATCATCGGGACGGTGCCGCAGAATGGCGAGCGCGGGGCGTTTGGCGTGGGCGGGGCGGGCAATACGCTGCTCGTGAAGTTCAACACGCGCATCAAGCCCGACAGTGTGACGGCGAGTTCGGTGCGGATCCGGCCCTATACGGGGATTTCGCCCACGGTGACGGTTTCGGATGAACCGGGGACGGGGTGGAGCACGATGGCCATCACGGTGCAATTGATGGACAACCAGGATTATACGGTGACGGTGAACCGGTCGGTGCGGACCTACAACGGGCAGCCCATTGCGAATACACCGTACACATTCCGTTTCCGCACGGACCGGAACGCGCCGCCAACCCAGCCACCGCTGATTACGCGCTGAGATAGTGCGGACCCCTTGACAGGGGCAAATCCGGGGCGGAATCCGTACTATTGCGAGTGTCAGATGCTGCAATACCGAATGAAAGAGAAGCAGGATGCCTGATTTTGAGAAGATGATAGACGAAGGGCGCATCGTGGACCTGAAGGCCACGACGAAGGAGGAGGCGCTGCGCGAGCTGGTGGATGTGCTGGCGACGTCGGCGAATGTGACCGACCGGGATGATTTGCTGCGGGCGATATTTGAGCGCGAAAAGGTGATCTCGACGGGGGTGGGGATCGAGGTGGCCCTGCCGCACGTGAAGATTCCCAGTGTGAAGGATTTCGTCATCGCGATCGGGCGCAGCCACAAGGGAATTGATTTCGAGTCGTTGGACGAAAAACCCGTTTACATCATCGTGATGATCGGCGCGAACGACAAGCAGGCGGGGGAATTTTTGAAGATCCTGGCGCAGTTGGTCCTCAAATTGAAGGGCAAGGAATTCCGCAAGGCGGTGATGTTTGCGAAGTCGCCGAAGCGGATTCGGGAGTTGTTCACAGGCGCGGCGGATGCGGGGGCGGAGTAGGCGTTGATGCGTGGAAAATGGTTGGTTGGATTAATTTGCGCGGCGATTGGCATTGGGATGTTGCCATTGGCAGGCGCAGCATCGGAGAGGGGTTCCGCGGATCCGGGGCGCATTTATCTGTGGGCGGAATCGAGCGCGAATGTGCGTCGGTTGGGGTCCACCACCGGGGTGGTGGAGATTCTCAACAAGATGAAGGATTCGGGGATCGACACGCTGATCCTGGAGGTCAAGCCGGTTCACGGTTATGTGATTTACCCCAGCAAACTGGCGCCGCGGCTCAAGGTGTGGAAGGGGTATCAGCTGGACCAGAATTTCGACGTGGCGAAGACGACGGTGCGCGAGGCGCACAAGCGCGGACTGCGGGTTCTGATCGCGGTGAATGTGTTCAGCGAGGGGTTGCAACGCGGGCCGGACACCGGGAAACCTTTTGGGCTGGTGTTTGACGGCAAGCAGGATTGGGCGGCCTGGAACTACGCGATGGCGGACGCGGCCCCGACGGACGGGACGACGGATGCAGCCACGCTGAAGCCGATTTATGAACACGGGAAATCCTTTGCGACGTTTGTGTCGCCGTTTCATCCCGAGGTGCGGCGGCATGAGCTTGGGATCCTGAGGGAGTTGGCGTCGAAGTATCGTCCGGATGGGATCATTATTGACCGCACGCGGTTTAACAATATTGAGAGCGACTTTTCGCCGCGGGCGCGCGCTGCGTTTGAAAAGGAGATTGGGCACGCAGTCGCGAACTGGCCGGAGGACGTAATGACGTGGCGGCGTGGCGGCGACGGGAAGCCGAAGCATGTGCCGGGGCCGCTGTTTGAGAAGTGGATCGTGTTTCGCGCTAAGACGATACGGAATTTCTTTGCGGCGGCGCGCAAGACGGTGAAGAACGTGAACCCCCGGATGAGTTTTGGGACGTACGTGGGCTCATGGTATGGTGACTACTGGAACGAGGGTTTGAACTGGGCGAGTCCGGAATATGATGCGTCACAGGATTACAAGTGGGCACCGAAGGACTGGAAAAGCGCGGGATACGCGAAGCTGCTGGACCTGCTGATGACGGGGCTTTATTACAAGACAGTGTCGGTGGACGAGGCGAAGACCTCGGGCACGAGCGTGGCGTCCACGGTGGAGGGGGGCGCGCAGCTTGTCGCGAAGGTGACGAATGGTGACGTCAAGCACGCCGGGGGATTGCAGCTTACGGATTACAAGGATAATCCGGCCCAGTTTCTGAAGGCCGCGCAAATGGTGCTGGAAAAGACCAGCGGGTTGATGATTTTCGACCTGATTTATCTCGACGAATACAACTGGTGGGGGCAAGTGAAGCGTTTGACCCCGGAGCTTCCCGCCATCTCCAAGCCGGGCAAATCGCAGCGCCGGGCGCGCCGCGAAGCTCCGGAGGAGGAAGAGGCTCCCAAACACTATGATGGTTTCTACGAGGAGGTGTCGCAGTGACGACTGAGCAAGCGCTGGAGCCCCGCATTGCCGGGAAGGTGGAGGATCTGCGCGGCGCAATTCGTGCGGCGCTGCCCGGCAAGGTGGAAGTGGCCATCATCGCGGGAAGCGGGTTGGGCGGTTTCGCGCGGGGGGTGGAAGCGTCGGCGTCTGTATCGTACAGCGACCTGCCCCATGTGGGCGCGGCGACGGTGCAGGGTCACAGCGGAACGCTGGTCATGGGACGCGCGGCGGGTGTGCCACTGGTTCTGCTCAATGGTCGGCGACATATTTACGAAGGAATCGCTCTGGATGAGGCGACGGTGCTGCTGCGAGCGGTGCTGCTGGAAACGGGCGCGCGGATCGTGATCATTTCGAATGCTGCGGGTGGGCTGAACCCGACGTTCGACGTGGCGGACCTGATGATGCTGAGTGACCACATTAACTGGATGTTTCGCAATCCGCTCATCGGGCCGAATAAGGAGGATTGGGGACCACGGTTTCCGGATGCGAGCGATGTGTATTCGCGGCGGCTGCGTGGGCTGGCGAGAGACGCAGCGGTGGAGGCGGGTATCACACTTCGCGAGGGTGTTTACCTGGCGGGCCACGGGCCGAGCTACGAAACGCGCGCCGAGGTGCGCATGCTGCGCACGGTGATTGGGGCGGATGCGGTGGGCATGAGCACGGCGCCGGAGGCCCTGGTGGCCGCGCACATGGGGCGCGAGGTGCTGGGCTTGAGTGTCATTACGAACCTGCTCACGGATCCGGCCATTACAACCCACGAAGAGGTTATGGAGAATTCGAAGAAGGCCGAGGCCAACTTCAAGAAACTGTTGGAAACCCTGCTGCCGAAGCTTGTAAAGGGTTAGACTCCCTACAGACCGAGATACCGGCGGTACCAGTTGGAATTGTTGGCGCGCATGGGGCCGGGGACCTCGTGCTTCGCGCCGGGAATCACGTGGATCTCCTTTGCCACACCGGCGGGGAGCTTGTTGTAGGTGACAATTCCGCAAACAAACGGGCAGACGGGATCGATGCCTCCCATGTTGATTTGGACGGGGCAGTGAACGAGGGTCGCCATGTTCGCGCCGTCCATATAGGAAAGGGTTTTCCGGATTTTTGCGGCGACGTCGGGGGGTGAGGCGGCGAGCTTTTCGCGGAACTGGACGTGGTGTCCGGTCTGGGCCAGGAGCATTCCCTCGGGGTAGGCGGAGAATGCGGTGACGTTGGAGCAGACGCAGGCGATGCGGGGTTCGAGGGCCGCGGTGGCGATGGCGAAGAGGCCGCCCTGGCTGCCGCCCTCGGTGGCGACGCGTTTGGGATCCACTTCGGTGCGGGAGAAAAGAAACTGGGCTCCGCGCAGGCAATCCAGGAAGGCCAGTTTGTAATAACAATTTTCCGGGTCTTCGATGTTGTAGAGCATGTGCTCGACGGGGGATTTCCAGTATTGTTTCGAAGGGCCATGGTGGCGGGGGTTGAGCGAGAGGGTGATGACGCCGCTGGAGGTGCGGTCGATGGGTGGCTCCTCGGCGCCGTAGCCGGGAGCAATCAGCATTGCGGGGCAGCGACGCGTGGCCTTTCCCGCGGAGTCAAAGGTGTTGCGTGGGACATAATACCAGCAGACAATGGTGGTTTTACGGACGGTGTCGAGGTCCACGCGGTAGAGAAGGCCGGTGGCGGTGTCTTTCTCCGGAACGCGAGTCAGTGTGGCGCTGAGAGGAACCTGGTCGAGTTCCCGTTTGGCGCGCTTCCAATATTCGGCGAAATCTGAGGGCGGCGCGAGGTCTCGCTTGCCTTGGTAGGAAATGAGGGGTTTTCCCTCGGGGCGGAGAACCGTGCGCGCGCGGAAGATGGGTGCGGCGGGAGCGGGGGCGGTGGAGACGGCGATATCTGCAAAAGTATCTTGTGCTGCGGGGCGCATATTGAGGGAGAATGATCCTTGGTTCGATCCGGATGAAGGGAGCACCTTCTGTGACCACAGGGTGTGGCTGGTGGGTTGTCCAATGTCGGAGACCGTTACCAGGGTGTTGCCGGGAGGTTCGGCAAAACCGGCGGAAAGCAGCTGCGGTCCACCTTGTTCGGCGGGATCAAATTCAAATTTCGGGCCAGTGGGCTTCTGGGCCACGGCGAGGGAAGTCGCGGCAAAGGCTGCGGCGAAAAAAGCATGTTTCATCAGGCTGTTCATGGGGGCCATTTCGCCGCGGCAAATTCCCAATGCAATTGGCAAGTGGGGCGGCATCGATTTGTGCGATGCCTTGTAGAGCTTTCCAATGTCCACGACCGCGCCCGAACAAGTTGAGTTGATCTCGGAGGCCTGCCGCGAGGCTTTTCGCCAGCAGGTGGCGGATTTGCAGGGTGTGGAGGTGTTCGCCATCGGGACGGTGGGGCCGTCGGGGGCGGTGGAGGAGCTGGACCCGATTGCGTTTGGAAATTGGGACAGTGTGCCGGCGCCAGCCCAGAATGCGCGGCCCGGTCAGGTGCTGATTCACAATCACCCGTCGGGAGGGCTGGAACCGTCGGACGCCGACATTGATGTCGCATCACTCTACGGCAAGGCCGGCATTGGCTTCTACATCGTGGATAACGACTGCGCGAACGTGCGGGTGGTGGTCAAACCGTTTCGTGAGGAGAAGATTGAGCCGCTGGATGTGGCTTCGCTGGCGGAGCATCTCAAGCCGAGCGGTGCGCTGGCGCACGGGATTTCGGATTATGAGTTTCGGCCGCAGCAGGTGGAGATGCTGGAGCTGTCGGCGCGGGCCTTCAATGGGGATCGAATTGTCATGGTCGAGGCAGGGACGGGAACGGGGAAGTCGTTTGCCTACCTGATTCCGGCCATTCTTTGGGCCGTGCAGAACAAGCAGCGGGTTGTTGTCGCGACCAACACCATCAACCTGCAGGAGCAGTTGATGGCGAAGGATATTCCGGAGTTGCGGGGGCGGCTGGGCGTGAACTTTCGCGCCGCGTTGCTGAAGGGTCGCAGCAATTACATAAGCCTGCGGCGGCTTAAATACGCGGCGCGAAGTGCGGATCTGTTTCCGGACGTAAAATCGCGGGAGTTGGTGCAGTTGCAGGATTGGGCGGGGAAGACTCTCGATGGTTCGCGAAGCGACATTCACTTTGAGGTGAGCGACGCGGCATGGGAGGCGGCGGTCAGCGACAAGGATGATTGCCAGCGCGCGCGGTGTCCGCACTTCAATGATTGCTTTCTCTACAAGTCGCGCCGGGAGGCGGCCGCGGCGGACATTGTGGTGGCGAATCATCACCTGCTGATGTCGGATGTGGCGCTGCGTGTTAATTTCGGGGACAATGATTATCTGGCCATCCTGCCGCCGTTTCAGCGGCTTATCGTGGATGAGGCGCACCATTTGGAAGCCGTGGCGACGGACCACTTCTCCACGGAGACGTCGCTGTATGCGATGCGGCGGCAACTGGCAAAGTTGATGTCGCCGAGGGATCGGCGCGGTGGGCTCACGCGGCTGGAGCGAGAAGTATTCTCAGCGGATGCGGGGGCCAAGCTGAAGCCGACGGCACGAATCCTGGAATTACTGTCGAGCGACATTCCGGATTTGCGGGTCAAGCTGGATGGAGTCCTTGATCAACTATTTGACGATCTCTTTGATTCGACGCTTCGGCATTTTAACATTGATAAGTTGGGTCGCACGGAGCGGCGGGAGCTGCGCGTGACGCGGACGGTGGCGGAGAGCGCCTGGTGGGAGGAAGCCTCGGGGAAGCTGAATGAGATCGCCGCCGCGTTGGGGGAGTTGCTGAAGCCCATCGAGAAGGTGTTGTCGCTGATGCGCGGCTACCCGGAGGAGAAGCAAAACGAACTGGCCGATGCGCGGCTGAACGTGAATTCCGCGGCGGCGAAACTGGCGGACCACGCAAACAGCATCAAGTACTTCCTCAAGGCGGGGGAGGACCATTGCCGATGGTTCGAGGTTGGGTACTTCCGCGACCGGCCCACAATCCGTCCGTGTGTGGCGCCGCTGAGTGTGGCGCCGCAACTGCGCAAGGCGCTGTTTGAGAAAAAGCCCACCATTATTCTGACATCGGCGACGCTCACGGTGGAGAAGAGTTTCGATTTTTTTGCGCGACAGTTGGGGTTGGTTATGGAAGGTGACGCGGCGCCCCAAGCCGCGGCGGGTGGCGATGGCAATCTGTTGCGGGAGATTGCTGCTCGCACGGATTTCCTGCAACTGGGGAGCCCGTTTGACTATCAGCGCAATTGCATCATTGGGATCACGACGGACACACCCGCGCCCACGACGCCGGGTTTTGAGCAGTCCATCGAATCGGCGGTGCTGGACGCGGTGCGCATCACTGGTGGGCGGGCGTTTGTGCTTTTCACCTCGTACAAGTCTTTGCAGAAGACCCATGCCGGGCTTGCGGAGCCGCTGGCTCGCGTAGGAATCACGGCGCTGCGGCAGGGGGAGATGCCGCGGCATCGATTGCTGGAATCGTTTCGCGGGCACGAGAGGGCTGCGCTGTTCGCGACGTCTTCGTTCTGGGAGGGTGTGGACGTGAAGGGCTCGGCGCTGGAGTGCCTGATTATCACGAAGCTGCCGTTCCATGTTCCCACGACGCCGATTCTTGAGGCGCGCGCCGAGCGCATTGACCTGCTCGGGGGCGACAGCTTTCGGGAGATGTCGCTTCCGCTGGCGGTTGTGCGTTTCAAACAGGGGTTCGGGCGGCTCATTCGTTCGAAGACGGATCGGGGGATTGTGCTGGTGTTGGACCACCGTATCGTGACGAAGTACTACGGGAAAATCTTTTTGCGAAGCCTGCCGAGCATGACGGTTGTGCAGGACGGGGCGTCAAAGGTGCTGGTGGCCCTCCGGCGCTTCTACGACAGAGATGCGCCAAATGAAAAGAAAAGGGTTTAACGGGTCGGCTTCAACTGGGGACAATGCATTGGATGTCCCGAAAACTTCGGAAATCCGAGTCGTTGAAAGTTACCAAGGTTGAAATCTTGTAACAGGTCATAAGGGCTGCCAGCCTTGCGTCATGAGCCGCCTTGCCGGCTATGCGATTCTTCACGCAGAGGGCAAACCATTGGTCAAACAGATCCGGGGGATCGGGAAGTACAATCAGAGAATCGACAAGTGTGGCAATGGCGCGCTGACAAGTTTCGATTTGGAGCCCCAAACCGTTGGATTCTGGCGGGCGGGTGGCAACGACCCAGAACTCATACAGGTTCTGATTGCAGATGCAAAGGCGGGCGCCTTTTCTTTGCAGATCTGCAAAAGTCTGTCTGATGGGAACAGCCAATGGATCGCCTTCGACTGCGAGGCGAACTAGAATATTTGTATCGATGAGTACGTCCACGGAATGGGGATTACTCGTAAATCCCGTCCCGCCGCAATGCATCCTGTGACAGGATTGGACCCCTTACCATACCCGTGATTCGTTCCAATTGGTGCTGATTTTCCAATCCAGTATGCGCGCTTGTTGAATCCTGACGGTCCAAGATGGGTCTGACTTCAACGCGCAACGGTGTGTTTAGTGGAAGATCCACCTTTTCATCGGGAATTATGGTTTTGCCGTCGTAATGGGCTTTAATGATGGTGGTCATTTTACTTCCTCGCGGCTTACTACAAAGCCAGATTCAACACAATCACCCATTGTGCGTTATCCCGCCGCGGCAAAGTAGTTGATACCCCAGTAAATGCCCAGGCCCAGGGAAGCCGCGCCACCGGCAGCGGCCACGGGCCAGGTCCAGAGGCGCTGCATTGCCATCATGGCGAAGGGAAGCGCCCCCAGCAGATAGCGATCCTGATAGTTGAAGGTGTAAATGGTATTGCCGTGATAGAAGAGATCCCGAAGGCAAAGGTGAAACAGCAGAAATGCGCCTGAGAAGAACGCGGCAACGTTAACAAGGGGATTGGCCCATCTTGACCTGGCGGCTTCCCGGAGAAGCAGGGCGGCGGTGATGACAAAGAATGCCACGCATGCGATAACATAGATTGCGCGAAACGTGCCGACGCGATGAATCTCCTGAAACCCGCTGAACGGCAAGCCGAAGTGGGGGCGGTGGACTTGAAGAAAAGTGGCGCCCCAAACTGCCCGGGTTGCCAGGCCCCAGACGAGTTGGGGAATGAGCGCGAAGGTCCAGGGCCACAAGGCGTGCCAGCGGCGCCCCTCGCGCAGGTCGTTGGCCGCGAAGGCCAGCGCCAGCAGCGCGCCCGGTGGGCGAACGAGGGCGGCGAGGCCGACGAGGGCATAACCGGCAAGGCGATGGGGACTGAGGTAAGCCAGGGTCGCTGCAAGCAGGAGAAACACAAAGGCCGCCTCGCCGAGGGCGAAGCATTGATAATAAAGCCAGGCGGGATAGACGAGCGCGAACCCCCAGATGGCGCGGCGGCACTCAGGGGCAGCCAGGCCGGAATGCCGCTGCAGGATGGTCCCAAATAGGAACAGACTTCCGCAGGCACAAATCCACATCGTCGCGCAGGCGGCCAACCAGGGTGGCAAGCCCAGGGAAGCGAGGGAAATGGCCATGGGCCAGCCGGGGCTGTGTCGGCGGGCATCCTCCGGGACGGCGTTTAAGTCCAGTCGAGTCAAGGCGCTGGCGTAGGACAGGTACTCGCCCCCGTCGTGGCCGGCCATCACGGCCGACCAGGGTTCATGGGCCAGAATTCCGATGACCGTGACAGCAATAATCCGCAGTAGCAGGGCCGTTGCCGCGGCAAGGGCGGCGGTGCGCCACAGGGGTGGACAGGCTGACAGCCAGCTCCACGGGGGAGCGACCGGGTCGGCGTGGTGGGGTGATTCCGTCATTCGAATTTCCAATGAAAGCCAGCCAAGTACAGCCGACAAGACTTTTGCCCCATTGAATGACCCCAAATGCGCGCGGTATGAACGAAAAAGCCGCTTTGGCCCGTGTGGTGGGTATAGTTCAGTCGGTTAGAACGCCAGATTGTGGATCTGGAGGTCGTCGGTTCAAGTCCGACTATCCACCCCAACTTTTCCCCCTAGGCCCGTCCCGCGGGCTGTCGCCGCGTCAACTCCAGGAAGAACTGCTTCAGGGTTTTGCGTTGGGGCGAGAAGGCTTTTGGTGCGAGGCCCTTTTCGACGAGCCCCCCTACAATTTTGCTGGCGAGGCCCTGCTGGACGCGAATCCATAGCCCCGCCTCGCCGGGCTGGAGTATCCCCGGGGTGCCGGCTTCGCCGCCGGTGGGCAGGATTTCGACGCCCTCGCTTTGGCGCAGAATCTTTTCGGCGCCGGCGCGGTGCTCGTCCGTGTCGAACAGCAGGAGATAATCCTCCTTCGAGAAGAAAAGGAGGTGGCGCACCTGGTCGCAGGCGACGATGATGCCCTGGTTTATGACAGCGATGCGGTTACAGTTTTCCTCCACCTCGTGGAGCAGGTGGCTGCTGATGAAGATGGTCATGTGCTCCTCGGCGACGAGGCGTCGCAGGAGTTCCCAAATCTGGGCGCTTCCCTCGGGGTCGAGGCCGCTGGTGGGTTCGTCGAGCAGGAGGAGCTGGGGGGAATTGAGAAGGGCCTGCGCGATGCCTAGGCGCTGCTTCATGCCGTGGGAGTATTCGCCGACGCGGTCCTTCGCGCGCGACAGCAGGCCCACTTTATCCAGCAAATCGTCCACACGGCCCGGAGCGATGCCGGGTTGAAGGCGGGCGAGAACCTCGAGGTTCTTGCGGCCGGAAAGGTATTCGTAAAACGCCGGCACCTCGATCATGGCCCCCATGCGTGAGCGCACGGCGACGAAATCGGTGTGCGGGTGCCCAAAGATTTCAATGGAACCAGAGGTTGGCGCCACGAGGCCCGACATGGTGTACATGGTGGTGGACTTCCCGGCGCCGTTGGGGCCGAGGAACCCGAAGATGTCCCCGTCGTGAACGTCAAAGGATATATTGTTCACCGCCAGGGTCTGCCCGAATTTTTTCGTCAGGCCCTTCACGCGCAGCACTATCGGCTTGTGGTCGGCGGTCAATCCAGTTCTCCCTCGTCGGCGAAACTGTAATACCGCTGGGCACCTATGATGACATGGTCAAGCACGCGAATGCCGAGAA
This sequence comes from Candidatus Sumerlaeaceae bacterium, assembly GCA_019695055.1. Lineage (GTDB taxonomy): Bacteria > Sumerlaeota > Sumerlaeia > Sumerlaeales > Sumerlaeaceae > JAIBAT01. Next base: position 69,473 of record JAIBAT010000031.1, read on the forward strand.
GTTTGCCGGATTCGACGAGGCGGCGCGTGAGGGCGCGATCCTCGGCGCTGGGGGCCGGGTCGCCGCTGGGGTGGTTGTGGAGGAAGATCACGGCGGCGGCCGATTCCTTGATGGCGTGTTTGAAGGCGTCGCGCGGGTGGACGAGGCTCATGTTGAGGGTGCCAAGGGAGACGTCGATTTCGCGGATGACGCGGTTGCGGGTGTTGAGCGCCAGCATCACGAAGTGTTCCTGTGTTTCCGTCTGAAAGCGTGGGCGAAAGCGGGCGAAGAGCTCGGCGCTGGAGGCGACGGTGGGCTGATCGCCAGCGCGATCGTCGGCTTCGGGTTCGGCGGCGCGGCGACCGAGTTCGAGGGCGGCCTTGATCTCGGCGGCTTTGGCGGGACCGATGCCGCGCACCTCGGAGGCTATTTCCATGGGGGAAGCGCCAAGAAGGCGGTGAAGCGTCCCAAAGCGGTCAATGATTTCGCGGGCAAGGTCGAGAGCCGACTTCTCGCCTGTCCCTGTGCGCAGGATGATGGCGAGGAGTTCCGAATCGCTGAGCTTCACGCCACCGATGAGTTTCTCCCGGGGGCGGTCATCTGCCGACCATTCCTTGATGGGTTTGCGGCGGGCGGTTGGCTCGGGGGCGCCGTGGGAAGCATAGTGGGCGCAGATGCCGCGGAGGGGGCAGATGCTGCACTTGGGTTTGGTGAGGCACAGGGGCTCGACGTCGTCGTCGCGACGGGCGCCTGAAAACAGGGAGAAGAGCAGGCTGGCCTCGGAAGCCGATGTGCCGCCAAGTCGCGCCACGCGAGCTATGGTCTCCACCAGCTCGCGGTTTCCCTCGTTGGTGGCGGCGAAGTTCTTCAGCAGGCCGAGCCGGACCAGGAAGCGACGGGTCGGGTTCTCGGGGACGGCGGCGTCGTAACCGACGGAGGCCAGAAACTCATAGGCGCGGGCGCCGCGCAAGACGGGGAACACCTGGCGCAGGTATCGCGCGGCCTCGTGGACGTTTGGGAATTCTTCCAATTTATGGGAGAAGGCGGAGTCTTCGCCGGGCGGGGTGACGGTGGCGGAGAAGTAGCCAAGGCTGGCGTACAGGTCATGGCTGTGCGCGATGGCGATGGCGGGGTAGGGTTCCTCGGCCTCGCGGGCGTGCAGGCCGGTGAGCTCCTCGGCGGAGAAGTGCTCGGCGAACTCGGCGCGCGACAGCGCCCGGCGCAGCTCGCGCTTGCCCGCGGGCAGCGAATCGTCGATACCGAGGGCCAGCGCCACAAGGCGGGACTTGAAGAACACGTCGGGGCGGCCGCGGAAGCTGAGGGCGCGCAACTCCTCGAGGCGCGCGGCAATGCGCGGGGAACCCTCGACGCAATAGCGGCGCACCTTCTCGGCGCACTCGATGACTTCAAGATCCTTCACGCGACCGTGCCTATCGGCCCGGGAGGCAAACGGCAAGGGAAACGTTGCGCTTTAAACGCTTGCCATCGGGGGCATGATTCTTGCACGCTGGTTGTAATTGGCACGCGCAAGGCTCAACAAAGACAGGAGACCGCACCATGGCATTTCCGGACGATCAGCAAGGCAAGTATACCGAGGAGCAAGTCGGGCAAAGGTATTCCGACCGTTATGATGTGAACCTCGGAATGCCTGTGGCGCAGGCGCCGGCCCAGGTTCGCGCCGGGTTCCTCCAGAAGGTTTACATGACGCTTTTTGTTGGCATCGCGATCGCGGTGGGGTGTGCGTTTTTTGCACTTAGCCAGGCCATTGATATGTTGCGAGCGGGACAAACCAACCTACTGACGAAACTGGTTACTGCAGGTTCGGGGTACTGGATTGTTTTTATTGTCTACATTGTCCTGGCAATGGCAGCAGGCGCCTCTGCCCGGGTCAAGGGACTGAACGTATTGTTGTATTCGGCGTTTACAGCCGTGACGGGGTTTTTGATCTCGCCACTGTTTTATTATGCGTTTGTTTCTGCGGGGCAACAGTATGGGATCATCTGGAATGCGTTTGGGATTACGGCCCTGGTGTTTGGTTCACTGACCGGATATGTTTTCATTAGTGGCCGCGATTCAGCTTCATGGGTGGGTTCCTCACGGTGGGCATCTTTGTGCTGCTGGGATTCATTGTCGGCACATTCTTTTTCCAGGCCCCTGCGTTTCAGATGGCGGTGACAGTGGGCGGCTTGTTGTTGTTTGCGCTCTTTGTGCTCTACGACACTTCCCGGATCATGCTGCATTTGGACGCAAGTGAGTGGGTGGCCGGGGCGCTCAGTCTTTTTGTGGATTTCATCAACTTGTTTGTCCGGATCCTTTCGCTGCTGAGTGACCGGCGGTAGGCGGGGCGGCGGAGATCAGTCGCCCGGTTTTATTGAGGCCGATTGATGAATGGTGATTTGGGGCGAATTGCGCGGACAGGAGTGTCCGCGCCACTCTACGGCTTTTCGCCGACAATCTTGCCGTTCTTCATGTAATAGATTTTGGTGCCGTGCATGCGGGCGGTCTTGCGGGCAACCTTGGCGGCGCGGCGCAAGGCGCGGCCCACAGTCGCGGAGAACTCACTCATGGGTCTCTTGTGTTTCGTGGTTGTCACGGGGAATCCTCCACAAACTTTGGCGCATTGCCTGAATTGTCATACAACGTCCACTTGTCGACCATTGGCCGGTAAATCGACAGAAAATTATTCCATCCTCTTACAAATCGCCGGCGGATATCTGCTTCGGGCACATGGTGCCCGCCCTGTTTGACGCGCATTGCGACGCGGCGGACAGCGAGTTGGTAAGACTCAAGACGCAGATAGATGATTTCAAGGCGATAACCCGCCGCCTTCCAGGCCTTTAGGCGATTGATATAGGTGTGCCCGCTCAGCGTGGATTCGAAAGCAAAATCCTCCCGCGCACGAGCCAGTCGGTCCAGTTCAGACAAGAAGATCCGCCCACCTGCGACAGCTCCAGCCTCAGGCCGCAATGGGGCAAGGCCACCAGCAATGAGGTCCGCATTCACGAAGTGCATGACACCGGCGTCCTTTGGAAGGAACTCACGGGCAAAGGTTGTCTTTCCCGAGCCATTTGGCCCGGCGATTATGATGCACAACGGTTTTCTTGCAATGCCTTTTGACATGTTACTGCCATTAATGAAGCACTGCGTGTCACCCAGGTCAATTGTCCAGTGTGTAAGCCCGGACAGGAGTGTCCGCGCCACTCTTCCAGCCTGGAACGACTAGCGGGAAGTTGCCAGCGCCTTGCCGGTGTAATCGTCGCTTTCGTCCCTGGAATTCCTAAGACGCGGCAGGGAAAAGAAAAACGTGGAACCGCCATAGGGGTTGTTGCGAACGGCAATTTGCCCGCCATGGAGCGCGATCAGCTGCTGGCAAATAGACAAGCCCAGACCTGAGCTGTGTTCCCCACCTGTCGGCCTGTTCTTTTTGACGGCATCTCTCTTGAAGGCGTTGTCGATATCCGAATCCCTGAGGCCGGGCCCCGAGTCGCAGACTTCAAATGTAACCCTGCCGGTATCCACGAGGTTCCTGACGATGACCCTGCCGCCCATTGGTGTGAACTTCACGGCGTTGTCCACCAGGTTCTGCACCACCTGCTGGACCCGGGCGGGATCGGCCATGATATATGCCGGGGCGGCGGATGGTTTGAACGAAAGCGCAATCCCCTTGGCCGCGGCATGGTTTTGTTGAGAATCCACGGCCGCTGCTGCCAGTTCGTTTAACTCGACGGGCTCCACTTTCAGTTTGATGCGGCCGTCTTCGATGGCTCGGGCATCAAGGAAGTCCTCCACAATCCGCAACATGGTCCGGGTTTGTTTTCCAATGAGACGAACGAGTTCGTGCGAATCCGCGCGCAGCGGGGAGCCCGGAGGCCCCATGGTTTCCAAGAGATTGGCAGCGCCAAGCAGCACGGAAAGCGGGCCCTTGAGGTCGTGGGTCGCGACGCGCAGGAACTCGTCCCGCTGGTCGAGAAGCCTGGCGGATTTCTGCTGGGCCCGGTGTCTGGCGCTGACGTCCTGAATCGCAGCAATAAAATACTTGGGTTGCCCTGTGGAGTCGCGCACTACCGAAACTGCGGTGATTACCCAGACAGGCTGTCCATCCTTCCGGACATACCGCTTCTCCAGCGAGTACATGCTGATCTCGCCAGCCAGCGCCTGCTGGGAGGACCGCCTTGTTGCTTCCAGGTCATCCGGGTCGGTAATATCCATGAAAGTCTTGAGCAACAGCTCTTCCTGGGAGTAACCCAGCATCCCACAAAGCGCGCCGTTGGCGCTCAGGAAGCGGCCATTCGGCGCCGCGATGACGATGCCGACAGCAGCCTGCTCAAAAATGGCGCGAAAGCGCTCTTCGCTCTCGCGCACGGCAGTCTCCGCCGTTTTTCTCTCCGCATCAAGCCGGCATAGGGCGTCCGCGTTCCACCAGATCAGCATGCACAGCGCGCTGATATTGAGGGTGACCACGATGGCATTACCAAGGTGCCTGTCGAGGGAGGTCTGCAATTCCAGAAATACGAAAAGCAGCAGCGGCAGAACCACCACCACCGGAATGAGACGACGGGCCATGACTCCGCCAAGTCCCCGGTTGGTCACCGTGGCCATGATTCCCTGGTTCGAGCGAACGTGAAGCAGGCCCGCGCAAAGCAGAACCATGCAAACCGCGGCATGCACCGGCATAAACTCCGGGAAGTTCCCACCGCCGGATGAAAGGCTTGATGCCACGTACCCAAGGATTCCAACAAGCCCTATAACAGCCACCGGGCAGGCAATGAGCTGGGCCATCCAGACAGAATTGGAATGGGCAATCAGGAGAATCGCCGAACCCAGTACTACAAAGCAGAATGCCGCGACCAATGGAAGATGCGGTCCCACGGCGTCCCTGGCAACCGGCACAGAAGCAAAGATCTCATCAATATGGATCGGAAATCCAAAGACGTAATCGGCAAGCCGATACATACCGGCAATAATGCATGTGGAGCCGCAGAAGTAGGCGCACGGGCGGCAAACCACGAGCCCCGTTTCCCGGGAAACCATCCAAAGTCCCACTGCGGCCACAAGGAATAGGAACGAGGTGAAAGCGGTCATGGGGATTGCGTGGGGAAGGATTGTCGTCATAGCCGGTACGCCCAAGGCCCACCCTGCGAGGACTGTAACGGCAGTTGCTATGACTACTCCGATGGAGAGCCCCGGCACGCGACGGGTCATCGATTTCAGGCAACTTACTTCCCATTGTCGGGCGCGAGCTTCCAGCTTTATTGTGGCGTCCACGATCACGGACATGAAGTTCCTGCTGTCAGGCAAGAATTGACGGATTCGCATTGCACGCTTCCTCCCATCACTTTCTCCCTGACGCTGTCTTGCGGAAACGACGCTAACAAGTGGCGGCGTAATCGAGGCTGGCCGCGAACAGTGGGACGCCCCGCAAAAGCGGAGACATTACGAAGGACATCCGTCCCGAAACATCCACTGGGACCGCAATACGGGAGCAATGTCCCACTCTTAACACGCTGTCGTCAAGTTAAATCCTTATCAAGCGCCGCGTTGCACTTTGCATTGCCGTGGCTGAGGCGGAATTGCGAATTGCAGTTTGGATAATTCGGATACGTTTGTGTTTTGCTGCGGTGGCTGGGGCCGCGAGGCGGGTGGCCGGGTTCTGCGCCAATAGTGGAGTGGGCCAGAATGCATATCGAACAGAATGTCGCCATACGGCATACCCATCGATATGGAAACCGTTACCGTTTCACCCAAGTACCAGGTTGTGATACCTCGCTCCATTCGTGAGGCGCTGGGTCTTTTGCCCGGCGAGAATATGCGCGTGATCCAATATGGGGACCGGGTTGAGTTTATACCGGTCCGAAGGATGAAGGAGATGCGTGGATTCGTTGGGGGAATTGATACGACCATCGAACGTGGTTGCGAGAGACCATGATTCTTCCAGCGGCTGACAAAGTATTCTGCGCCACTGTTCGCCTACAATAAGAAACCCCGCGCCCGATGGACCCGGGCGCGGGGCGATTCGACCATTACTTCCCAGTGTAAACTTTTGCTGTCTTAGTAGCGATACTGATCCGGCTTGTAGGGGCCTTCCACCGGCAC
>JAIBAT010000013.1 GCA_019695055.1 Candidatus Sumerlaeaceae bacterium
AGCGAAAAAAAGCGGGTGGTGCCCGGGAACCGGTCACCACCCGCATGAATCAAACGAACCTGCTTTCAGCCTATGGCTTGCAGCGCGCGCAGGGTTCCAGCCCCTTGGCCACGGCTTCCGACTTCTTTAGAGAGTTTTCGCTGCCACGCAGGAATGGGCATCCCTTTTTGTGGAACTTCGCGCCTGACTTGGTAGTGTAAACCAGTTCATCCCCAGACTTCTCGCTGGCTGCTCCCGCATCCTTGGCTGCGGGAGATGGCGCGGTCGTTGCCGCCGGGGCGGGAGTGTCCGTCGGTTTTGGTGCCGGAGTCACCGTCGCCTTGGGCGTGAGTGCCGGAGTGGCTGTCGGTGCGGGTGTGGGAGTCGGTACATCAGTTGGCTTTGGGGTGGGAGTAGTAGTGACTGCCGGTGTGACAGTCGCGGCCGCCGGACTTGCTTTGGCCGCTTTCGTTACCCGTGGAGTCTTTGCCGGCTTGGGGGTTGCGCTGGTTGCCGCAGTGCCAGTGGTCGACTTATCCTTGGCCTTTCCCCTCGGAGCAGCTCCACACATTGTGCCAACCGATAGTAGAGAAACCATGCAGAGTGATGCTAACAAGGCAGAAACTCGAGTTTTCATGTTTAGCCTGACCTCATTAATAATGGAAGTGGTTGGCGGGCAAACAACAGGCATAAGATTGTTAACAATGCGCCGGCATGTCACGCAAAATCTCGACCTCTACGGACCTTCCAGCTTAGAAGGTTGATTTCAGGTTCTGGACTTTGGTGGTAACTTCGTCTTTCAGGGACTGGTCTTTCGAATTCTGCAGGAAAATATTGTACCAGTCTACGGCCGTTCGATTGTCCTGTTTGGTCGCATGGATATCTCCCAGGAGCAGGGAAATCTCGGGATCAGTGCTGGCATAGTTATAGGCCTGCTTTAGGACCACCACAGCCTCGTCGTAGCGTTTTACCTTGGAGTAGGACATCGCCAGTGTCTTCAGAGCTTCGGGGTCCGTTTCCCCTCGAATCCAGAGTTGCTCATAGAACCGTATGGCGGTCCCGAGTTTGTTCGTCTCAAGGCATGCCGAGAACAACTCGGCTGGATCCACCAGCTTTCGTGGCGTGCTGGTGCGCATTCGCCGGTAGCAATAGTCCGTGGTCGTCAATTGGTTGATCAGCAGTGCCGTGATCACCCGCGAATGCAGAATCTCCGCACGATAACCTGGATACTGATCCGCCACGCTAAAGACATAGGTGGCTCTTCCGGGCTTCAGGCCGCGATAAAGCGCCTGCCCGTACAAATTAAATAAATATTCCGGCGTTACTGCAGGGCGTGGGTTCATCAGGAAGTAGCGGTCGAGGTACTTGACCGACTTATCATAACTCGCAATGCTGTAATTGGCCTGCCCCAGCAATCGAAGCACATTCGGAAGGTGCGGCATGCATTCCAGCGCTTTCTCCAAATAGGGGATGGCCTCCTTGTAACGATTCTGGGCAACCTCGTTGATCGCTGCGTTGAAAAGTGCATACCCGTTGTTGGGATCCTTTTGGGTCGCTTCCCATGCCGCCTGGCGGGCTTCCGAATACTTCTTTGCCTGGTTCAGGCGGTCGCTTTCAGCCACCTTGATCTCCGCCGAATACTGCCGCGCTGCGGCCATCCCAAGCCAGCAAGTCCCCATTAGGGCCGCTACCAAAACCCCGATAAATGCGAATCCAATCCTGTCAGATTTGCTATTTTTTAGAGTGCCCGTCATAATTGTCCAAACATTGACGTAAATGAACTTATACCACAAAATCTAAGCGCCCATTTTACTATTGCCAAACTCGATGCGTAAGTGGCATAAGATTGGCTAATGCCTGTATCGTATTACTGTTCAATGATTCCTAATCTGGATCGAATCAGGAAATCAACACCCATTGCCACAGGGGCAATGGTCGGGAGAAGCTTCATCTCCAAACCCTGTTTGTTCCAGAGATTCTGCAGCTCAATGATACCGGAGTTTCTCTAGATCCCATGGCCCTCTCCCTCCAGCAGAATCAGAAACTGCTCCAAACCCAGCGCCTCATCATGACGCCGCAGATGCAGCAGTCCATTCAACTGCTGCAGATGTCTTCCCTCGACCTCGAACAACTCGCCACGCAGGAAATGATGGAGAATCCCTTTCTGGAGTTGTCCGACGACGCTGATGAATCAGAAGACGACAAAGCCCCGGAAACGGAGGATTCGGATCTTCGGGCAGATTCCGAAGATGCCAGCCCGGACGATTACTCCGAGCCGGACGCCGAGACCTCCAACTCCGATGCCGTAGTAGACGACATCATACCTGATCTTTCCGCAATGACTTCGGATACCGTTTCGACTCCCGAAGCTCCTGATACATCCACTTCGGACTTTCTCGAAAAGGATCACTTTGAGGACGTCGACGTAAACTGGGACGACTGCTATGATGGCGCCGAAAGCCGGGTCTATTCGGCGGCCAGTTCCGATGAGGAGGATCGCGATTTCACGGAGTATGTTGCCGTCCGCGAGAACCTTTTCGACAGCCTCAAGTGGCAGCTTCATGTTTGCGCCCTCGACAAACGAGGGATTGAAATTGGCGACTACATCATTGGCAGCATGGACGACGACGGTTACCTTCGCGTACCCCTTGAGGAACTTGCCGAAGATATCAAGTGCTCGGTCGAAGACGTCGAACGGGTCCTGAAAGTCATCCAAACCTTCGATCCTGTCGGTGTCGGCGCGCGAAATCTTGCAGAGTGTCTGCGACTCCAATTGGTCGCTCGCGGCGTTAAGAATCCCCTCGTCTTCGAGATTCTCGACCACCACTTCGATTTTCTCCAGAAGAAGAAGTTCAAGGAAATCGCCCGAACCCTTAAGGTCACGCAGGACGAGGTTCGTGATGTCTTTCACATGATTTCTCACCTGGAGCCCAAGCCCGGTCGCAGCCGTTCCTCCGAACAAACCAAGTACATTCAGCCCGACGTCTACGTAAAGAAGGTGGATGACCGGTACATGATCTTTCTCCAGGAGGGTCGCATGACCGGCCTTCGCATCAACCGTTATTATCAGGACGTCCTGATGCGAAAAGACGCCGCTCTTGACGGCAAGGAAAAGGAATTCGCCCAGGACAAGTATAGATCTGCGGTCTGGCTCATCAAGAACATCGAAAAGCGCAAGAGCACTATCCTGAAGGTTACTGAGGCCATTATGGATTTCCAGAAGGAGTTTCTCGAGAAAGGGACCAAGGCCTTGCGCCCCCTCACGTTGAAAGAAGTCGCGGAAGTGGTCGGTATGCACGAATCCACCGTGGCGCGCGTGACATCCAACAAGTACGTGGAAACACCCCGCGGTATCTTCGAACTGAAGTATTTCTTCAGCCCGGGCCTGGAAACCGAATCCGGCGAGGACGCCAGCAGCACCTCCATCAAGGAAATGCTCCGCCAAATGATTTCCGCCGAGAATCCGGCAAAACCCCTAAGCGACCAGAAACTCGCCGAAATGATCCGCTTGAAGGGCATTAACATTGCCCGTCGGACCGTGGCCAAGTATCGCGAGCAGCTCAAGATTCTCAGCGCCAAGCTCCGCAAGGAAGTCGCCTGACAGGGTTTCGGGATTACCGTTTCAGTGGCTGGTGGCAGGCATTCCTACCTCCGCAATCGTTTAAGTTCACTTGACTTGCACTCTGTCAGCCCGGCAACTGTAGTGTGTAGTGTGATTCAAGAGTTGCAATCGCGTTACGTGAGTAAGCGTGGGGAGGCTTACCATGGGTACGCAAGATTTCGCGTCTATCCGTTGTTCCATAGTGGTTTTGGACAGGCTTCTTTGTTGTCGGGGTATTCATCCTGGCCCGCTGCCGGTTGGGACCATAATCATGCCCTGCCTCGGGAAACCCTTGGCACAGGTATTTTCGCCCGGACTTGCCGATGCAGTAGTCCATCATGCCGGCGAGATGCGCAAATCAGGTTTACCCCGCCGGTTTGAAATTACCCTGCGGGGTGATGGCCCGGAGGTTACTCTGGAGGTAACCCTTGCTCAATGTGGTGAAGACCTCCTTGTCCTCCTGACGGATATCGGCGTAGATCGTCAGGAGCACGCGCTGAATGCCGCACTTAAGCGTCTATCTCAGCAACTTACCGAGAAGATTGGCATCGACGCCCTTGCACGCCTTGTTGCTTGCGAGGCACGCACCCTTTTCCACTTTGACGCCTTTTCGTTTGATCTTGTGGAGGAGGAGAATCGCGTTCTCCGCGGGGTTCTCTATCAGGATACGCCTCAGGGAACATGCTCACCAGTTGACTTCCCGGTGGATCAAGGCGCCCCGTGCCTCCTTGAGCGGGGCAGGGCACTCTCCGAGAGCCCGCGCCTTATTGACCGATCCGTCGAGGGCTCGGACGCCAGACTGCACCCGTTTGGCACCTCCCGCAAATCTGAATCCATCATGATTTCTCCCATTGCCTACAAGGGGCGCACCATTGCGGTGGTGACTGTCCACAGTTACACCCGGCATGCCTTCAACCTGAACCAATTGAATGCGTTTACCCTGCTTGTGGGGCAATGCGGTGCCGCTGTCGAGCGCGTCCTTGCCGAGAAGGCATTGCGAAACAGCGAAGAACTGTTCCGTGCGCTGACAAGCTGCATGCCGACCGGACTATTCTATGATAACGCCGATGGCGAAAACATCTACCTTAATCCCGAGTGCGAGAAGCAATGCGGTTTCGAGTCCAGCAGGTTTCACGGTTGGGATTGGGCTCAATACGTTCATCCCGAGGACTCCAATCGAATTGTCACCCGCTGGCGCCAATGCGTGACCCACTCGCTGCCATTTCGCGAAGAATTCCGCTTTGTGCTGCCGGGCGGTGAAATTCGCTGGGTCGATGTGCGCACGGCGCCGATCCGAAACGAGAGTGGCGCCACTGTGGGCCATGTTGGAACCCTGCTCAACATCACTCCGACCCGCTCGGCTTCCGACAAGCTCACGCAGAGCCTCGACCATTTGCGCCAGCTCAAGCTGCGTTACGAGGCTGTCCTTCGCAGCACGCCCAGCGGGCTTTGCATGATCTCCAGTGACTGGATGATCCTGTTCGCCAATGCATCCATGAGGAGCATCCTCATTGGCACTGTTGACTCGCAAACTGACCCGGCCGGAATGTCGCTCCGTTCACTTTTTGTCACAGAGTCGGATTTTCACAGCTTCACCCGTGAAGTTAACTCAGCCATCCGGCGCCATGGAGCGTTCCGAAGTGAAATGCCTCTCCGACGACTATCCGATGCCCAGTTTTGGGCCGATGTATCCGTGGTGACCCTGGACCCCACTGGTTCAAATCCCGGATATGTGGCGACGATTTCCGACATTACGGAGCGTCACATTGCCGACCATGCCCGCTCCCGCGCCGAAAAACGGGAATCCTTACTGCGTCGTTTGGCCGTTGAGCTCTCCGGGACACGAACGCTTGACCATGTGGGTGGCATTTTGCGGGATACCACGGAGCGCTTGTGGAACTGGGACGCGTTCTACCTGACCAGCTGTTGCGATGCCAGCGGCCGCTGGCGGTCTGTCTGCATCGTTGATACCATAAAGCATGTTAAGGTTGAATTTCCACCGCAGGATCATCAGGAAGCGCCGAAATTCGACAGGCAAATCCGCCTGGGAAGGCCCATTGTTATCAATCGTCGCGTCGGGGGCGAAGGCCCACAGCTTTCGTCCTTTGGCAACCTTGACCAGCGCTCGGCCAGTCTGGTTTTTGCGCCTATTCGCGTAGAGCAATCCGTCATCGGCTACCTGTCGATCCAGTCTTACAAACCCGGAAGATTCAGCGAAGCCGACAGCGAGCTGCTGATGGCCATTGCCGACGCCTCGGCGCCGGCGATTCAGCGGGTGCGGCTGGAAACGGAAATGGCGCGGCTTGCCCAGGCTGCCGAGCAAACCGCCGAAGGCCTGTTGATTCTGGATACCGACTGGAAAATCATTTACGCCAATCCTGCCTTTACTGCGATGACCGGATACACGCGAGAGGAAGCCGTCGGCTGTGGTCCCCGCCAGCTTCTGGGCAGCGATGTCTACGATGACCAGTTTTACGAGGACGTACGCGCGCGCCTTGACCGCGGGAATTCCGTCCATGGCGAATTCTCGGGCCGACGCAAGGATGGCTCGGAGTTCCAATGCCGCGTTACAATCAGCCCGGTACGCGATCCGTCTGGCAATATCATCAACTACATGTTCGCCGGCCACGATATCACACAGGAGCGCGTGCTCCAGGCCGAACTGCTGCAATCCCAGAAGATGGAAACCATCGGAATTCTCGCCGGCGGCATCGCCCATGATTTTAACAACCAGCTTCAGATTATTTCCGGCTGGACCCAGGTGTTGCTGGATCGCCAGCCGCCTGACGGGCCCGATCGGCAGGAACTTGAGGCAATCTTCAAGGCCGCCCGCGGCGGCAGCAACCTTGTCCGTCAGCTCCTTGCGTTCACGCGCAAACAGGTCCTCAAGCCCCAATTCGTGGACCTCAAAGCCGTCGTGGCCGGATTTGGGCGCATGCTTCGCCACCTCCTGCGTGAAGACATCGAGGTTAAGACCAGCGTTGCCGAGGACCTGTGGATCATCCATGCGGACCCGGGGCAAATCGAGCAGGTCATACTGAACCTTGCCGTCAATGCCCGGGATGCCATGCCGGCAGGAGGTCGGCTTTACATCACCCTGGAGAACCGCGCCGCACCCCGTGAATCGGATTCGTCCAAGGGGACATCCTTCCAATCCGACCATGTGGCCCTCATCGTCGAGGACACCGGGTGCGGCATGGATGAAGGCATCCGCCGGCGCATCTTTGAACCCTTCTTCACCACCAAGGAAGTTGGCAAGGGCACTGGCCTCGGGCTATCCACTGTCTACGGAATCGTCACCCAAAGCGGAGGCGCCATCGAGGTAGAAAGCACCCCGGGAATCGGGAGCCGTTTCACGGTGTTGCTCCCGCGGGTGGAACCGCCTCTGCCCACGGCTGATGCTGATGCGCCGCAGGAGTTGCTGGCCCGGGGTCATGAGACAATCCTAATCGCCGAGGACGATGATGAAGTCCGTGTGCTGACGCGGTGCAACCTCGAACGACTGGGTTACCGCGTCTTAGAGGCCGCGGATGGCAGACAGGCCCTTGATCTCAGTGACCACTATTGCGGAGCCATCGATCTGCTGCTGGCTGATGTCTTCATGCCGGGCATGGGCGCCCGCGAGCTTATCCCGGAGATTCGCAAGCATCGCTCCGGGCTGCCGGTGCTGCTGATGTCGGCCCATGCTGAACCTCATTGGGCAAAAGCGGACTCAGACGAGCACTTTGACCTGATCCGAAAGCCGTACGATAACCAGACTCTGGCCCGCAAGGTCCGCGCCGCGCTCGACCATGCGACGTCAATTCCCGCCAGGGTGTGAGCCGCAGGCTACTCGCAGTCAGAAGATTCATAAACCTCCTTATACGTGTCGGATGTTGCGTGAAGGCCTTACTTTGACTCCTCCTTCTTGCAGCGTCCCTCCCGTTCGTCCCGGATCTGGCGGTCCCGGATTTCGAGTTCAGCATTCTTCCGGTCTGCCTCCTCCGGCTCCAGTTCTGTTTCCGGGCGGCCGCTGCGCTGGCGGACGCCTACCAGCACCAGCAAGTTTCGGCGCAGGGCTCGAAGGGGAGTGGCTATCTTCCGCCACAGGCGTATGGTCCAGTGACGGTGGAGATCCAATGACTGTTCACCCTCGGGGATCATGGCCCGGCAGTGGCGCAACACGTGTTTGATATAATGGTAATCGTCGATTTGCTGCAGCCAACGGAGCAGAACTTTGCAGGGCCAGAACCGTGCTGCGATACCTTCCGGGCGATAGCACACCTGAAAATCTATCAGGCAGGGTGTTCCATCGTCCTGCACGAGGATGTTGGAGCGCTTGTGCAGGTCCACGTACGCCATCCCGCGGGAATGAATGACATCCAGTGTTTCCCGCAGCAGCAGGAAGAATCTCTCCTCCAATTGCTCCCGGCTGCGCATGGGGTGGCCTTCCACGAAGGCATGGGCGGCAGCCGTGGTGCAAAGGCGCTGCGATGCCGAAACGTCGTAAACCGGGCCGCAGGCCGGGGGGATGCATGCCACGTCCTTGAGGAGTTCCAGGAACCGGACTTCCCGCCCCGCGAGTCTCCGGCCGAGCCACTCCATGGGAATCCCCAGAAGGGACTGGGTTCTGTTGAATTTGCAGACCACCTGGCCCGCGGGTCCCTCATAGATGGCGGTGGCTGCCCATGAGTCGTGTTTCACGAGCCGGGCCATCGTGTACTGGTGGCCGTCGATTTCCACCAAGGCTGGTGGTTCCTGGCGTCCCAAGGCGCGGAATAGCGCCGGGCGCGGGCGAACATTGCTGGCTGCAGTCGGCTCCAAGTGTCTCCCAAGAATTCGAACTGAAAGTGAGAAGACTGGGACGGGGCGGTTTTGGCAACGACTTGTTTGTGGGACCTCCGAATGAGTCCTAGTGCCCAGCGCATGGTTGCAGGGGGGAGGGGGGGTATTTTTTGATATTTAAGATCAATAATCTCAGCCTTGAAAATTGGAAATAAATCGGCATTAAAATCGGGGGACAGGCATTTGGAGCGGTTCGAACACGAACTTCTGATTTTAGAAGTGCCGTGGTTTTTGAGCTGGGCAGGAGGTGGATTTAAAGGTGCCTGAGAGAACATGATAGAGGGACGCTAACCGACTGGAATGGCTTTGTCAATTCCCATGCAACCTCTTATAACCCCCTGTAGCCCCTTAAGCTTCGGGGGGCGGGCGACTTATTGGCGGCAGCACCCGTGTTGCGTGGAGTTGGTAAATCGGGGAGGTTGGTTGGGAGGTTAGCCTGCAAAGGTCCGATACAGGAGGACCACGTTAAGGCCGATAATGACTACAGCCACGGTCCAGGCAATGGTAGCCATCGTCGGGGTATTGACAAAGTTTCCCATCTTGCGGCGGTCGCCTGTCAAAACCACGAGCGGAACAACTGCAAAACTGAGCTGCAGGGACAAAATGACCTGACTCAGGATGAGGAGTTTCCCGACGCCGGATTCGCCATGGATTGCGGCAACAATCGCGGCCGGGATGATGGCAACAAGGCGGGTAACCAACCGCCGAAGCCAGGGCTTTAGGCGAATGTTCAGAAATCCTTCCATCACAATCTGGCCAGCGAGGGTGCCCGTCAGGGTGGAGTTCTGGCCGGATGCCAGCAAGGCAACGGCGAACAGGATGCTGGCCATGGGTGCGCCGAGCACGGGGGTCAAAAGTTTATAAGCATCCTTGATATCGGCCACGTCCTGGTGACCCGTGCCATGGAATGCGGCCGCGCTGAGAATCAGGATCGCGGCATTGATGAAGAATGCGAAGAATAGAGCCACGGTGGAGTCGATGGTGGCGAACTTAATGGCCATTCTTCGCCCGTCGTCGTTCCGCGTGAAGTTGCGCGTTTGAACAATGCTGGAGTGCAGGTAGAGATTGTGGGGCATCACGGTGGCGCCCAGAATGCCGATGGCGATGTAGAGCATCATGGGATTGGAAATAATTTGGGTCGATGGCACCAGTGAGCGGGCGGCCTGGCCAAGGTCGGGGCGCGCGACGACCAGTTCGTAGAGAAAGCAAAATCCGATGGTCAGGATCAAGGTGCTAACAATGGCTTCAATCAGGCGAAACCCGCGATACTGCAGGAACAGGATAATCATGACGTCCGCGACGGTGATGAGCACGCCGACCAGAAGGGGAATTCCGAACAGCAAATTGAGTGCGATTGCAGACCCTATGACCTCGGCCAGGTCGCATGCCGCAATGGCAATTTCGCATAGGACCCACAGGAACAGCGAAACTGGCCGGGTGTAGTTATCGCGGCAGGCCTGGGCTAGGTCCCGGCCCGTGACAATCCCGAGTTTCAACGACAAGTGCTGGAGCAGGATTGCCATGATGTTGGAAAGGAGAATGACTGAGAGCAGGGTGTAGCCGAATTGGGCCCCGCCTGCGAGGTCGGTGGCCCAATTCCCGGGGTCCATGTATCCAACGGCAACCATGAGGCCGGGACCACTGAAAGCGAACATCTTGCGCCAGAATCCCGCGCCCTTTGGCAGTTTTATGGACCGAAACACCTCTGGGAGCGATGGCGTCCCGAGGGCCCGCCTCCACCCGATATCGTTGGTTGCGACAAGTGGATCACTTTCCGTGGCCGCACCCGGAACGGGGCATGGAATATCGGGATTGAGGCTCACTGGAATGGAGTATGCAGGGGCAAACTTTTTATGCACCATGGAAGAAATTATTACTGGGTGCCGCTTTTTGCTGGAACTCCGTGAGGGGATGCCGTCCATTTCCCCCATATGCCCAGAATGACAAAAGCGCCCCTCGCCGGAAAGCAACGTCTCGACCATGCGCTGGAGAACACGGCTGACTACCTTGAAGCCATTGCCGATCTGATCAAGGAGCATGGCGAGGCGCGGCTAGTGGACATTGCCCAGCAACTCGGGGTAACCAAGGGAACGGCCAACAAGAAGATTCGGCACCTCCAACGAGAAGGGCACATTCGGAGCGAACCCTACCGTTCCATCTTTCTATGTTCGTCCGGTGAGAAGATTGCAGCAGAATCGAAGGAACGGCATACCATTGTGCTGGATTTCCTACTGGCGGCGGGCGTACCGGCAGCCATCGCCGAAAAGGACGCCGAGGGGATCGAGCACCATGTCAGCCGTCAAACGCTGGCCGTGCTGCAGCGGCTGTCCAAGGACATTGGAAAGAAGCGCCCCAAGTAAAAAGCCATCATTTCGGGAATTGTGACCTCTGAATCTCAGCCATGAAGGGAATGCCAATGGAAATTAAGCGAAGCGGTTCGCAGCCATCTGGAAAGGGCCCCGCCGATTACTTTACTGGTACGGTGCGAATTGACCCGCTCGTCCAGGCGCCGAATCCCGCAAGGGTGGTGGCCGCATGCGTTACCTTCGAGCCGGGATCCCGCACGGCGTGGCACACGCATCCTCTAGGGCAGACGTTGATTGTGATTTCCGGTTGCGGACGCGCCCAACGCCTCGGCGGCCCAATCGAGGAGATCCGGCCCGGGGACGTGGTTTGGTTTCCGCCCGGCGAAAAGCATTGGCACGGCGCCGCGCCAACCACGGCCATGTCGCACATCGCCATCCAAGAGGCCTTGGACGGTAAAGCGGTTGATTGGATGGAGCAGGTAAGTGAGGAGGAATACCAAGGCTGATCGTCGTGTCGGACTTGGTCAGAACCAATTCACAATTAATGCTGATCGAGGATTTTCAAGCAGGCCTTGAGTTTGGCCGCAAAGCCATCGTCCACTCCATACTCGCTCATCTTTTTGATGCCCCAGTGGAACACAGTAATCTCTTTTCCCGTAACGGGGTCAAAAAGCGTGGAATCCCAGTATGGCCAATCAAGGGACCATCGGAGAGTTGGCCGGGCCTTTCGGAAAAGGCCCGCGATTGCGGCACCGAACTCGCAACAAAGTACAAGGTATTCATTTCCGAAGTCTGTCGCGTCACTTCTCGCAATGACCTTGGAAATCTCATCCCGACCATAGTGACGGTCGAATTCGTCAATCCAGGACAAGTCCAACTCTCCGTAAACTGGTAAATAGCCAGGCCAGTCTCTGCACGCGGCGTTGGTAACCCCATCAATGATTTCCAGAATCTTGGGGTGATGTTGCTCCGCAAGGGCACCAGCTGCAGATTGCGATAATCCTACAAGCTCAGGATCGGTAATAAGGTCGGGGTAAGTTGCCTTCATCCGGCGACGGAGGCGGTCTGCCTCGGAGTACCAAGGCGCGAAGAATCGCTCAAATAGCTCGTCACAACCGGGAAGTTCGTTCATGCGAGCATGAATTGATTCAGTTGGTGATTATGAGTCAAATGGCATATTGTCATTTGGGTTTCGGCTTAACCATTCAAGCTTTGGATACCCAGTGGTTTTGGGGGCTATAGTTTTCAACACTTGAATTCCTCCGACTCTGCGGTTATAACCCTGTTTCATGTTGACCTATCTCAACCGTCTTGCCCGATACAACCAATGGGTGAATGGGCAGCTTTATCCTGAGTGCGCCAAGCTCACCGATGAAATTCGCAAACAGGCCCGCGGCGGTCCCTATGCCTCGATCCATGGGGTGCTCAACCACGTTCTGCTGGCGGATCGACTCTGGTTGCTGAGGTTTCGAGGCGAGCCGAATCCCTTCACCAGCGTGACGCAGGAACTCTGCGCTGATTTCGCGGAATTGACCGGCGAACGTGCGCGGACGGATGCCGACATTATTGCGTGGGCCGCCTCGTTGTCGGCGGAGCAGCTCTTGCAGCCGTTTTCCTTCACGAGCCTTGCCTTGAAGCGGGACTTTACCTTTCAATTTGGTCACCTTGCGCTTCACATCTTCACCCATCAGATCCACCACCGCGGGCAGCTGGTGACTTACATGAAACAGGCGGGGTGCACCATCCCAGTGACGGATTTGCTGTATCTGCCTGCGGAGCTAGTCTGATTTGCGTTTGTGAGAAGAAGCCCTCCGCCGCACTATTGCGGTACTCGCTCATGGGCTACTTCACCTTACCCATCCAACGATAAACTATCCAGATTGCGACCAATGGTACAATGATGAAGGCAAGGACAATGAAGCACAGCGGGCCCATTAAGGGTAAACGCCAGTCAACCAAGCTCTCCAATAAAGTTCGGAGAATGTACCAAAGGCCTCCAAGGATAACCGCGCACAAGATAAGTATAACTGATTCGGCAATTCTTCTCGGTAGGAAGCAACTTCCTCTATTGGCTTTCGCTTTGCCCATGTGTCTATCAATAACCTACTGTGGTATCGCCGCCAGTGCCTCACCCAACGCAGCTGCCACGAAACTTTCCGCAGTGTCTGCTCCGGTTGCGATTTCCACGCCAGCTTCTTGACGCAGATCTTCGAGGGTCATATCGTCCAGAAAGCGCTGATCCCAACCGCGAAGCGAATTCTCCGGGATGAGGTAGCGGTCGTAGCCGGGATGCGCGTGGATCATGCGCAGGAAATCCTGACCCGGAAGGAGACCTGAGACAGTTATACCATCGCCAAAAAGTGTGTTGTTCGTGACAAGAATGTCCACGGTGAGGTTCTCAACGCGCTGGTTCAATTCCTGAACGAGGCGCCGCAAGACCTGCTCGCCGAGGGTCGTGGTAATGGCGGCGACGCGGCGCGGTTCGGGCAGGCTTTCGGGCAGGTCGGCGCAAATTTCCTCGAGGTGCTCGTAGAAGCGGTAAAGCATCCCGACCCCGTTGGCGAGCTGTGGAATTTCAGGGTACTGACTATATACCGGCGGGTCGAGGCCGGCGATGAGGAAGAATTCGTCGCTGGGAAAGACAAGCGGGAATCCGATGGCTTTCTTCGTCTTGCGTTGGATCTTCGCGATTTCCTTCAGGAACTTGCGCGCGTACTCCGGGGTGACCTCCTGCAGCTTCGGCAGGCGCGCGCGGTGGTCCGTGAGACCCAGCGGGACGACGGCGATGCTTTCGAGGGCGGGGTGGAGCGCGGAGAGTTCCTCGACGGTCTGTTCCAGCACGGCGCCGTCATTCAGGCCGGGACAGAGGACGATCTGCCCGTGAACAAAGATTCCGCGCTCGGTGAGCCAGCGGAGCTGGGGGATGATGGGGGGGATGTTCTTCTTGGCGAGCAGTTCCTCGCGAACCTGTTGGTCCGTGGCGTGGATGCTGAAGTAGATGGGGGAGAGCTTCATCCGGACGATGCGATCCATGTCGGCCTGGGAAAGGTTGGTTCCCGTAATATAATTCCCATACAGAAAGGAGAGGCGAAAGTCCTCGTCCTTGATGTAAAGCTCGCGACGCAGGCCGGTGGGGAGCTGGTGGACAAAGCAAAAAACGCAGTAGTTGGTGCAGCGTTTGATCTCGAAGGGTTCCACCTCGAGGCCGATGCGCTCGTGGAAGGCCTTGCGAAGAGTTTTCTGTTTTGGCGGTCCATCCGGCCCGCCGGCTCGCCATTCCAATTTCAGCCGCTCGGCGGCGCTGTGGAACCAGTAGTCAATGACGTCGCCGATGGGGTGGCTGTTCATGGCGACCAGATAGTCGCCTGCCGCCATTCCGGCACGCTCGGCGAGGGAGGCATGGTCCACCTTCAGGACCTTGATTCCGGCCGGGGCCGCTGGGGGAGAGGCTGGGGGCTTCGTGGCGGCGCGACTCATGACGCGGCGATTTACCTGCGTGCCCTGTGATTATTTGGGCTCGGACGCTGGAGGCAAGGCCGTGGCCGGGGTGCCGGTCATGGCGGATATCTCGGTTACGAGACGGTCAAACTCCCGATGCGACCGCGGCGAGGTCCCTCGCACGTTGGTGGCCAGGTAGAGCAGGCCCTGTTCCGCGTCGTAATAGACCCAAACTTCGCGGTAATTGACGAGGAAGGCGACAAAGGTCCCAAGAATGACCACAATAACCCCGCCGAATATCCAGCCGACGCTGGGGTCTTTCATGAACCCAAGGTAGGTTACAAAACCAGTGGACTGCCCGAGGAAGGTGGCCTGATAACGTCCCTTCTCAGCCGCTGGCGCCTTATTTCCGCCGGATGCAGTTTCCGCAGCAGCCCCGCCGGGAGAAACAGACGTCGCGGCACCAACTGTCGTCATTTCGTCGCCATGGGCGCGCTGGATATTGACGGCGGGGGAGGAAAGGATGGTGTCATCCACGCCGGTCACTTCCTGTAGCTTCCCGGCCGGCACCCAGAAGGAGCCAAGCTCTTTCGGGGGCGACTTTTGATGGAAGGCGATCTCCACCTCGTAGTCGGTAAGGCCGCCCTTTCCGTCGGTGCCGGGAAGGAGGCGATACTGCTTAAAGGTCATCTCGACCTCGGGGTGCGGCTGGCCGATGATCTTCTGCGCCTCCTGATTCAGGAATAGCCAGGCATAGCCGTTGGATTGCCCGTTCTTGAAGAGCATCACGAACACGGCGGGGTTCTCGAACTTCTCATCCTTGGTGGTGGGCTGCTTGTTGGTGTCGAATTGGAAATTCGGGAACAACGCCGAGATCATGAAGGAGTATCTGGAGCCCTGGAGCTGCTTTTCGAGGCCGGCCATGTCGAAGGCGGGTTGGGCGCCTCCTTCGCCGTCGAGGGTTCCGGTTTGGACAACCTTGTGGTTGGCAAGATCGACAATCTTGAAGGGCTTGCCCGCGTCCATTTCGTCGACCTGAAAGAAGAGATTTTCAGCGCCGGGCAGCTTGAGCTTGATGGGGTCGCCGGAGCCGGCATCCAGTTCCTGGAAGGCTCCGGTGCTGGTATCCACGATGCGGAACTGTCCGCGGACTATGCGGTCATTTTCCGTGTAACTGTTTTGTGTGATTTTGTAGCCCTTATAGAGTATGGGGTAGGACATGGTGACTTCGGAGATGGTGGATTTGCCAGCATCAAGGACCTCGATCTGCGAGGCGAAAAACTTTGCCACGGAACTGCCCGGGTAGAGATCGGCGCGGAAATCGAGGGCACGGACCTCGAAGGGGAGCTTTCGCTCGACCAGATTGTCCTGTGAGGGCTGCTTGAGGCGGTCAATGCGGGAATAGTAGACTCCAGACTGCCCGCCTTCCGGCAGGATGATGGTGCTGTCGAACACGCCCCAGCCGAAATCATCGGCAAGGATGCGGTAGTAGCCGGCCCCGATGGTCCAAAGGAGCCCGATGTGGATGATGGTGGCTCCGCAGCGGCCAAGGAGACCCTTTTGGGCGTAGAAGCTGGAGCCGTCGCGGGCGACAACTGTGTATCGGCGCTTAAGCAGCGCGGCAACGGTCTCAATCGGCCCCTTCCAGCGAAGAATGTAGCCGTGCCCTGTCTTCTCAAAAAAGCCGGGGCGGGAGATGAGGTTGCGCTTACGATAGAGGGTCAGGGCTATGTAGGATTTTTCCCAAGAGCAGAGGACGAGGTTAAACAGGAGCATCCCCATAAGGCCAAGGAACCACCAGGTGTGGAAAACGTACTCGCGGGCGTGGTCAGGGCCCATCTGGGCGTCGGCGGCGATGATGGAGCCGCCGATGCAGGAGAGGGTAATAAGGACAATGAGCGCGATTCCCAGCCTGAGCGAGGAAAGCCATCGGAGCGCGTATCGAAATGTCGAGTGGGGGGCCACGTTGCCTTAGGGGACGGGATTCGTAATTATTGCCGATTCAATTACCCACGCACGGCGGCGAATTCATTGCAGACTGAAATCCGGGATTGTCCCGGCCTGGGATGAACTCTGGCAAAATGCCGTGCGGTCAAGTGGATGCCAGTTGCTAATTGCAATAGTTCTGCGGATTGAGCGTTCGGCCGCCTGGGCGGGCCGTTGAAATTTAAGGCTTTATGGGAAAACGGGTGACCATCGGCAATGGTCCCAAAACTGGTACTGTTTTGGCTCCTGTGATTGCCCAAAATCCCCCAGGGAGTGTGCGGACATGCTCTACCATTGCATAGTGAAATGTGGTCACGTTGGAACCGGTCATTTCGTGGAGAAATCCGTATACGTTCACGCGAAAAGTGTTATGCATGCCTTCACCCTGGCGAAGGGGCTGCGCGGCGTGAAGAAGGGGCACCTGTACCGCAACGGCAGCAGTGTGCTGGCGGTCTGCAAGGTGCGGCCCACTCTGTTGCTTTCGCGGCGCGCCCTTAAGCAGCGGGTGCTGCAGGAGGCTTAGAGTTTCACGCCGTCGGCGATGAAGCTCTCCAGGGTGCGCAGCATCACGGCCTTGCCGTTACGATTGATATAGATCAAATAGTCGAAACGCCGAAGGTTGTGACTGGTAAAGGCCTCGGATTCGTGACCTTCGATAATGAGGGCACGTTTGCCGTTTTTCAGGGCCACCACGGTACCAGCCCGGGAGTCGCCGTGGATTTCCATGAAACCCTCGACGCTGGCGATGAGGTTTGCAGAACGCAATTGCCCGACGATTGCCTCGCTTCGCGACGGGTTTTCCGTGGGCACTTCAGCCCCAAGGGTCGGGGCGGCTGGAGTGATGGGAATGTCCACCTCGTCCGCGGGCGGAAGTTCAACGCCGTCACTGCTAATCTCGCCGTGGGCAAGGGCTGAGATTACCTTGTTCTCGAACTCGATATCGGAGAGTGACTGTTTGTAGCGTCCGGCCCGCAATCTTGTTACCAGCAAATAGCTGCCGGCAGCGAGTCCGATGACAATGACCGCAAGGCCGATAAGGTCGGTCGCCGTTCGGATTGGGTCGCTTGCGGCGACAGATTCCTCCTCCGCCGGTGCGTCGTCCTGCGCGCGAGATGGGACTGCCAAAGCAAACGCAAGCACCGAGGCAAGGAAAAGCGCCCTCAGATATAAAATATGGCGACAACCGCCGCGAACCATAGGAGCACGTTGACCAGGAGGGATGGGTCCTGCAACAATAATACTTCCGGCGCGCCGCCCTCGTCGCGCTTGTAGACGAGGTAAAGGTACCGGAAAATGCCATACAGGACGAAGGGCAGGGTCCAGATCATGAGTTCAGGGTGGTGGATGCCGGTCTTGTCGGGGCTTCCGCCGTCCGGCCGGACGCCGAGGGTGACATAAAGGGCGTAGGACAGCACTGTGGCGGCGGTGGCAACGCTGACCATCTGGTCGAGGAAGTCCTTGGAGTAGTGCTCCAGCACGGGCCTGTGGTGGCGGGCAGAGGCGGAAAGCAGCACGATCTCGTGGCGCCGCTTACAGATTACGATGAAAAGCGCGAGAAACAGGATACACATGATGAACCAGGGGGTGATGGGGATCCGGTCCTCGGGGCGGGGCCCGGATATGGCAAGCACGCCGGCCACGCCTCGGATCACGAAACCCATGGCCACAATCATCAGGTCCAGGATCACCACGTGTTTCAGCACAGAGGAGTAGAGGAGCATCACGAGGAAGTAGGCCAGGGCCAGGGCTCCGAATGGCCAGTTCAGCAGGAATCCGCTGGCTATGCAAACAGCCGCCAGCGTAAAGCCCACGGCAAGCGCCACCGGCTGGGGCAGTTCGCCGGAGGCGATGGGGCGCTTGCATTTCAAGGGATGCTGTCGGTCGCTATCGGCGTCCTTGATGTCGTTGTATATGTACACGACCCCGGACAGCCCGCAATAGATGAAAAAACCCGCAACGGCACTGAGGGCGCGAGGGACGTCCACCAGCTTGTGGGCAAAAACGAGCCCGGCGAACAGCAGCAGATTTTTCGTCCACTGCTTCGGGCGCATTTCGAGTATGATCAGCTTGATTAGGTTCATGATTTTTACGCGAGGTCGGTTGCATCTTGAGTTGTAAGGCCCAAGGAGCAAATGGTTTTTTGCTGCGAAGATCCAACTTTCGGGACAGGTGAGCGCCGATATGCCGAGAAACAAAAAGGGGATATTCTGCCTCGAGGGGGACTGGTCGCGCCATCTGGAACAATCGTCTTCCGTGGAACCCATTCTGGCGCTAATGGCAAAGTGGGAACCGCATTATGTGCCGTATATCCATCGCAACGTTTCCACCAAGGAATCCCTGCGGAGCTACCTGGGGCTGTGGGCGCGCAAACACTATCGCGGTTATCCGCTGTTATACCTGGCGTTTCATGGTAACCCCGGAGTGATTTGCCTCGGGAATGAGTGCCACGATGGGAATCAGATCACGCTGGACCTGCTGGAGGACTACTTGCGAGGAAAGTGCAGCGGGCGGATCATCTACTTCGGGTCCTGCGGTACGCTGGGAGCCCATGGAAAC
>JAIBAT010000090.1 GCA_019695055.1 Candidatus Sumerlaeaceae bacterium
ACTTGTTCTGCCGCGATTTGCAAGGGCGCAATGGATTCGCGTGCTACCCGAACTTAAAAATTACACGTCCCTATTTTTGCGTCCCTATTTTTGCGTCCCTATTTTTGTCGACTCGACTGACGGCGAGGTATGGGGCCGGTTTTTCGAGCACCAATCTCAAGTACTTCAGACTCTTCTATCAGGCATATCAGGACCGGATAGGGACAATTCGTCACCCAGCGGGTGACGAATCTGCGTACATCCAAGGCTCACGCCAATCGGGCGCGGAATCCATAGGGACGGCAATTCTCCACCCAACGGGAAGAGAATTGGTCCATCAGGACAAAAGCTACCCTGGGGGTACCAAATCATTGCCGGGCTTCTCCCCGCAACTTTCGTGGTCGCACTATCGCGCGCTGATGCGGGTGGAGAACCGGGAGGCGCGCGAGTTCTACGAACAGGAAGCCGTTGCAGGTGGATGGGACAAGCGGACGCTGGAAAGGCAAATTCAATCCCTATATTTTGAGCGTATCCACAGGAGCCGCAAGCCGGTGAAAATGTTATCAGAGGGGCGCACCCTCCCGGTTCCAGCCGCCTCGCCCGCCGATGAACTGAAGAACCCGTATGTGCTGGAATTCCTAGGGCTTCCGGATGTGGCGGCGTTTCACGAGTCGGACTTGGAACGGGCTATTATTACGCACCTCCAGAGGTTCCTTCTGGAACTCGGCAACGGCTTTGCCTTTGTCGCCCGGCAGAAGCATGTCCGGATCGAGGCACAGGACCGCTACATTGATCTCATCTTCTATCACTGCCGCCTGAAGTTCTACCTCCTGATCGATCTCAAGGTGGACGAATTGACCCACGGTGATGTCGGCCAGATGGACGGCTATGTGCGGATGTACGACGCTTTATTCGCCGCAGCGGACGATAATCCGACGATCGGGCTGATTCTTTGCACGGAAAAGAACGACACCGTCGCGCGTTACTCGGTGCTGAAGGACCGAAAGCAGATTTTCGCCTCCAAGTATATGCTGTGCCTGCCGACGGAGGAACAGCTCCGGCTGGAGGTCGAGAAGGAACGGCGGCTGATCGAGGCGGCCGGCGAGGACCTTCGCCCATGAACAAGTACTTCTTCCCGCCGCGCCCGCATTGCGGCCGACGATCACGGCTTATTCCAGTTCTCCTTCACTGCGGGAGAAAACCAGTGAAATGCATCCTTCTAAAAAGGAGAAATTTGCAAATGACTGAAAATAAAAAGCTTAACATGAACCCGTTGCTGGGGTTGGGCAAAGGTTGACCTGACCTTTGGTAAGAGGTTGGTCGGTGGTATCTTTCCAAAACCTTGTAGTCTCCAGCTTACTTGGGCCAAAGGGAGTAGATGACCTCCCAAGAAAACGCCTTTCCATCACGCTGACAGCGCCCGGCCAGTCAACAAAGGGAATGGGCCCCGAAGCGAGCTCCATCCCCGCGGTTGTTGCAGCAACCTCAAAAGAATGAATGCTTTGCGGTTTTTTTGCTAATTTCTGCATTCCCATGAAAACTTGGTGAATTGTTGTTGTCTGATTCCCATTGCGACTGCTGATTGTTGCTGTGGGTTTACTGCTAAGAAATGCACTACGTGGTACGGAGATCTCTCGCGAATGCCTGTGACAGCATTTGATTTTGAAAAACCCCTGACGGAGCTGGAGCAGAAGCTCCAGGAGCTGGAAAAACAGGAGCCCCGCGACGAAGCGGCGGTTGAGGCGGTCAGGGCGGAACTGGAACAAAAACAGCAGGAAATTTACTCGAACCTGACGCCGTGGCAGAAGGTCTTGATGGCCCGCCATAGCGATCGGCCGCATGCGCTGGACTATGTTCAGGCGCTGATGACGGACTTCATGGAGCTGAGCGGGGACCGGGCCTTTGCGGATGACAAGGCCATCGCCTGCGGGTTTGCCACTTTCCGCGGAATGCCAGTGGCCGTGTGCGCCCAGCAGAAGGGGAAGGACACGAAGGAGAACCTGGTCCGCAACTGGGGCATGTCCAACCCGGAGGGTTATCGCAAGGCGATGCGCGTGATGCGCCTGGCGGAGAAGTTCAAACTGCCGGTGGTGGTGTTCATTGATACGCCGGGGGCCTTCCCGGGCATCGGCGCCGAGGAACGCGGTCAGGCCGAGGCGATTGCACGGAACATCCGCGATATGTTCACGCTGACGGTGCCGGTAATCTGCATCGTGATCGGCGAGGGCGCCAGCGGGGGAGCGCTGGGCGTGGGCGTGGGGGATGTGATCCTGGCGCTGGAGAACTCGTGGTATTGCGTGATTTCGCCGGAGGGTTGCGCCGCCATCCTGTGGAAGGATCGCGCGCAGGCGGAGCGGGCGGCAGAGCAGCTCAAGTTGACGCCGAAGGACCTGATCGAGCTTGGCGTGATTGACGAGATCGTGCCGGAACCGATTGGCGGCGCGCATCGCAACCCGGGCGAGACCTACCGGAATGTGGCGAGCGCGCTGGAGGCGCATTTGAAGCGGCTTTCGAGATTCTCGGAGGAGCAACTCCTTGAAATGCGTTACCAGAAGTTCCGCGCCATGGGGCGGTTTGTGGATACGGACGCGGAGCCGGCTGTCGCTGAGACAGAGTCTGCCGAGGAAACGGCCGCGCAGGAAAGCAACGTGAAGGAAGCGGCAGGTGTTGAGGTTGCCAGCGAAGGCTGAAAGTAGAACTTACATTCGATAAAAGAAAAGCCCGGCGATCAAACGGTCGCCGGGCTTTTGATTTTTCATGGTTAGGCGTGCGGCTTAAGACAGCAGGTGACCCTTCTCGGCCAGGTAGTTGAGGAGCGTTTCGACGCACTGCTCGACGCTCATGTTGTCGCTGGCGAGGTGAATCTCGGGCTTGTCCGGCGCTTCGTAGGGCGCGTCGGGGGAAACGCCGGTGAAGTTCTTGATCTCGCCGCGGAGTGCCTTTTCGTAGAGGCCCTTCGGGTCGCGCTTGGCGCAGACCTCGACGGAGGCATCCACAAAAACTTCGATGAACTCGCCCGGCTGCAATACAGCGCGCGCCTTGTTGCGGTCGTCCTTGTAGGGGCTGATGAAGCTGGTGATGACGATGGCGCCGGCGTCCACGAACAGCTTGGCGACTTCGCCGATGCGGCGGATGTTCTCGGTGCGGTCCTCGGGGGAGAAGCCGAGGTTCTTGTTGAGGCCGTGGCGGATGTTGTCGCCATCGAGCACGTAGGCCACATGGCCCCGCTTGATGAGCACCTGCTCCAGGGCAACGGCGATGGTGCTCTTGCCGCAGGCGGAGAGGCCCGTGAGCCAGAGGCAGCACGGCTTGTTTTTCGTAAGAGCCTGGCGCTCCTCGCGAGTGACGTGGCCTGCGTGCCAGGTGATGTTTGTGGCCTTTTGTTCAGTCATTTCTGCTCCAAGGGAGATATTTTCATGGTTCAATGGGGGAGAAGTCCCCATTCCAAAGGGGCAATTAACAACACGCGTGGCGGAAAAATTCCTTATGGAGACAAAGTGCCGCGGCTTGGGAATATCATGTGCCGCTTATCCCGTGGTGCCAACAATGAGGAACTCAGCGCTTTCCTCGGACAATGTTCACAACATCTCGTTGAAGCCTATTGTTAGCAACATGGACTCCATGCATGGCATAAGCCTCCTGGGAGAGACGCCACGCAATACCCATTAACTCGTCTGGAGGGAGTCCAACCAGATAATCTTCATCCGGATCCGTATCATGTAAATGCATGACACGGACCCGGTAATTGGACCGGTCTGGCTTATCGCTGCCCATGTTCTTTTCTTCTGTGCCTCAGTCTGGCTAATAGAGCGGCCAGTCGCCAACCGTTGAATTTGGCGTCGTGGTCAAGCTGACGTTATCAATCCACGTCCCCTCGTAGGCGAGTGTGGCACCGGCGTGGTTCTCGCGGAAGCCGGCCTGGAAGGCGCCGGTGGTCGGGCCGCCTGTGGGGATGGCTCCGGAGTAAATCACCACGTTCTTGATCTTGGCCACGAGTTGGCTTGCCGCGGGGGCGCTGGGGTTGATGCTGAGCTCGAAGTTTGTCCATGCGCCTGCGGTGGCACCGGTGGTTGCCAGCGTAACCGGGGCACCGACAAGGCGTTTGGTCTGCGAGCTCAGGCCGTCATTGTTGGCCCAAACGAAGTCGAACGAACCTGCATGGTCGGCCTGGCCGTCGGCGAGGCCCACGCCGGTGGCGTTCTCATAAATGATCCAGTAGCCCGAGTCGTAGCCGGCGTCGGCGGTGGTGCCAAAGAAATTGCTGCCGAGGCGGCCGCAGATTCCGAGGCCGATGGCGTTTGCATCCGAGGCCGTACCGTTGGCGGGGATAAAGACCTCGCCCGTGACCTTATAGCCATTGGAGGCCGTGCCGAGGGCTGCGTCGCCAAAGACCGACAGCGTACCGCCGCCAGTGTCAGCGCAACGATGGACCCCGCCGCCGCTGGGGGAGGAGCCGACCTGAACCGGGATGGATCCGTTTGGCACCACCGAGAAGGCCGCGAAGGTCCGGAAGGCGTTGGCCGGGGCGCTGTCAAAGTTGTAATTCACCGGCAGCGTGACCGATCCGCCGTTGTTTGCTCCCGGCGTCGCCGGCATGAAGGAGAAGTCCTTCGCGTTTTCGCCGGTGTTGGTGCCGCTGGGGTAGCGTCCCACGGTGTAGGGCACGGCGCTGGAGTTTTGCCCTGATGCCACGGCGCCCATCCATCCCGGACCGCGATCACCCACGATGGGGTTCCCCGGTGTGTCGCAGGAGCCAAGACCGGTGAAGGCCTGGTAAACGACGGAATCCAGAATTGTGCCCGACGCTACATGATAAAGCTGGAGAGCGCTGGGGGAGTTGGCGAGCAGGGTGCTTGAGGGGATGATCTGATCCACATTTGGCACGCCGCTGTTACCGACCACCCAGTATCCAAAGCCGCCGCCGGTGTCGTTGGGGATACTGCCGGACAACGCAATTTCCGTGGTGGTTGTGCCGCTGGCGCCATTGACCACGCGAAGCAGCGTGCCGCTGGGAATGGCGCCGGCCGGTCCATAGATTTCCACGAACTGGGAGTTGGTGTTGGAATAGCGGAGCTCGTTAATGACGTAGTTTTGCGCGGAAGGATTGGATGGCGTATAAAGGATGCGGTCAAAGTTGATGGTACCGTTGGAACCGGTGAACCCGGTGCTGCTGACCTCGAATCCGGCAAAGGTGATGTCGCGTTTGCCGCCGCCGGCCGAATCGAGAACGCCGTTTCCGGAGGTGTAGCCACCTTCTGTCGTGGTGTACGCCGTTACAGGGTCATTGGCCAGGTCGAAGGAAATCTGGCGCCAGCCGGAGGTGGTCAGGGAGAAGGCGGGGCCTTTTTCCAACTGGAGGTTGCCATCGCGGACAACCATCCGAATGGTTGTTCCTGCGTAGCCGGATGGGACATGAATGTCTGCGAGGAACTTGGTGCGTGGGGTGACAGCCACAAGGGCGTTGCCCCAGTCCACACGATAGGGGGTCTGCGTGTCCATTAATGCCTGGTGCTTGAAGAAGAAACGGTTCGGGGTGGCGGTGAACCGGAAGGTTACGGCCATCACTTCGTTGCTTCCGGAAGGTGCGCCGGAAGGTGCCGCAGCCGGTGCGCGGGTGGTGTTGACCGTGTCCACGTTCTGGTCGTCGGGCCCTTCGTCCGGGTCGCGCCAGCGGGCGTTGAAGCCCTGCTCCGTGTCGGCACTGATGTGCTCAAATGTTTCCGCCCGGTAGTTGCGATAACTTGCAGGGGCATACAGCTCTTCCATCAGCATATAGGGCTCGCTGGCGGTTCGCGTCAGGCTTTGGCTGCCTGCGCCCGTATTGTTCGGGTCAACCGAAGATGTTTCCACAATCCAGGAAAGACTCCAGAAGGCAATACCTCCGAGGCGCTTTCCTTTGGAGTTTGCACCCGGCCAGGATTTGACCATGCGCATCTTGTATTCCAAGGTTTCAAAGTCATCGAAAGTTACGAGACGGTAGGTGGGGCCGCTGACCAGGTAGCGATACCATTTGGTATAGTGGTCCAAGGGAGAGCTGTCGAATTTGGCATCCGGCGTTGCCTTATAGGTTGTGTCAAAGTTGGCCTGATTGTATCCTCCGGCCGAGTACGCCGTACCGGTTTGCCCATAGGAGCCGGTGGACGTGGTCGTCCAAAGGCCGGTGTAAAAGGGCAGGGCAATAACGATCTTCTCCGGCGGAATTCCCGCGGCGATATAGTCGTCCGTGTTGCCAACAATGCTAAATGAGGCGGAGTTGCCATACCGGCCCTTTGCAGTCATCGTGCTTCCGGATGCGTAGTCGTAGCCGCTGGGGATGACATAGTCGCAATAGGCATTAAGGGCGGCGGCGCTATACTGCGTCGAGCTCCAGCTTGGCGTGGTGTAAATGCTGAGTTCACGAGGCGGGCTGAGGGCCTTCAGTTGGGTGCCCAGTTCCGCGAGGAATGCACTGATGCCGTCGCGGGTGGTGGCATTCCAACTGAATTCAAGGTCAAGGCTGACGCCGTCGCAGCCGTTGGTGGCGTTGCTGACCGCGCTGACAATGTTGGTAACCAGCGTGGATCGGCGCGCGGGGTTGGTCATGCAGGCGGTAAGGGTTGTCTCGCTGAACGGGGTTCCGTCGGCATCGGGGCCATTTGCCAAAACCATGATGATCTTTGTGCCGTTATTGGACGCGACGCCACCGGGTTTGAGTTCCGAACTGCGGGCATTGAAGGAAGACAGACTGGTGAGTGTTCCAAATTCGGTGAAATAGACGAAGCACCAGCCGAGATGCGTGATTGCCCCCCAGCGAACTCCGCGGATGTCGCCGCTGTTGCCGGCCTGAAGATAAGCAAACGTGATCTGGTCCCGGTCCGGGCGGCCCGGCAAAGCGGCCTGTGTGTCACTGACAGAAAGCAAAGCGGTCATTGCGCACAGGGCAGCCGCGGCGAAACGAAAAAATCGAGTCATGGAAACGTTTAACTCCTCACCTTGTCGAGAGTGTAGCGCTACACCTTGGAGTATAGGACGCCGCATCGCGCCGACGCAATCACTTTGTACACATTTTTGGCCCATGAACAATAAATGTGCATTTGAAGATGCGAGCCCGGGCGTTGTTCCTCACGCGGGCAAATTCTGGCTGAACAGGCATAACAATGGCATACAGTGCTGATAAAATACGAAATGTCGCGATTATCGCGCATATTGATCATGGTAAAACGACTCTTCTCGACGCGATCCTGAAACAATCCGGCGTCTTCCGCGCCAACGAGGCAGTGGCAGAGCGCGTGATGGATAGCAACGACCTCGAGCGCGAGCGCGGAATCACCATTTACTCGAAGCAGACTTCCGTCGTTTACGGCGACTATAAGATCAACATTGTGGACACGCCGGGCCACGCCGATTTTGGTGGGGAAGTGGAGCGCGTCCTGAACACCGTCAATGGCGTGCTCCTTTTGGTGGACGCCACCGAAGGGCCAATGCCCCAGACGCGTTTCGTGCTGAAGAAGTCCATGGAGCTCCACCTGAAGCCAATCGTGGTGATCAATAAGATTGATCGCCCCACTTCACGCCTGGCGGAGGTTCACGACGAGGTTCTCGATCTTTTCATCGAGCTCGGGGCCGACGAGAACCAAATCGACTTTCCCTACGTCTTTGTCAGCGCGCTCGGCGGGTACGCCAAGCTGAAGCCCGAGCAGGAGTCCGAAGATCTGATGCCGCTGTTCCAGATGATCGTGGATAAGATCCCGGCTCCCAAGGGCGATGCGAACGGTCCGCTGCTCCTTCAGGTCTCCACGCTTGAGTATAATGACTACCTCGGAAAATTGGCCAGCGGTCGAATCCTGAGCGGGCGCATCAAGCCCGGAGATACGGTGGCGCGGCTCTGGATGTCGGATCACCAGCGAAATGAGGGAATCCTGCCCTATCGCCCCGACGCCGGCGACGACGATATCGAAGAGGCCATTGCGACACCGGAGTTGAGGCGCGCCAATTCGAAAGTGACCAAGCTGTTTGGCTACCAAGGCCTCAAACGCGTGGAGATTCCTGAGGCTGAGGCTGGCGACATTGCACTGATTGCCGGATTGGACGACGTTAATATTGGCGATACCGTGGGAGCCCTGGATACTGCGGAGAGCCTGCCCTACGAGGAAGTCGATCGTCCGACGCTTTCTGTGAATTTTGTTGTGAACGACAGCCCCTTTGCAGGCCGCGAAGGGAAGTACCTGACCATGCGGAAGGTGCGCGAGAGGCTTGAGAAGGAACTGAAAACCAATGTCAGCCTTCGCATTGAAGAAACGGATTCAGCGGACTCCCTCAAAGTCAGTGGTCGCGGGGAATTGCACCTTTCCACGCTGATAGAGACAATGCGCCGCGAGGGCTACGAAATGCAGATTTCCCGTCCGCGCGTGATTACCCGCCATGTGAATGGGGAATTGCAGGAGCCCATTGAGTTTGTGCGTCTCGACCTCCAGGAGGAGTATGTCGGCACGGTGATGGAGGAAATTGGCAAGCGACGCGGGGAACTGCTGAACATGGTCAATAACGGTGCGGGGCTTGTTCGCATCGAGTATCTTGTTCCAACCCGTGGTCTCATCGGGCTGCGGCCGTTCATTCTGAATTCGACCCGTGGCACCGGCATTTTGAGCCACCAGTTTGAGAAATACGACGGCTGGCGCGGCGCCATTGCGGACAGATCCCGTGGCGTGCTCGTTGTGCAGGAGCCGGGAAAGAGCACAGCTTATTCCCTGGGTAATCTGCAGGACCGCGCAGTGATGTTTATTGGTCCCCAGGAGGAAGTTTACGAAGGAATGATCATCGGCGAGAACTCGCGGACAGATGATATGGTGGTGAACGTTGCGAGGGCCAAGAAACTGACCAACATGCGCGCCGCCGGGAGTGACGACAACGTCCTTCTTACTCCGCCAAGAGAAATGACGCTCGAGCAGGCACTGTCCTACATTGCGGACGACGAGTTTGTGGAGGTCACCCCCAAGGCGATTCGCCTCCGCAAGCGCCATTTGAAGTACGAAGATCGGGTTCGCGCCAAGAAACGCGATTCTGTCGGCGCCGGGGCCTGATAGTCCTCCCACATTAACAATTGGCGGTTTTTCGACCGCAATTTGTTATTTTTTTATCAACATAGCAGAATTCGTTCACGACTGATTTTGCTATACTTAGCCAATTGTCTCATTCGTGGACTCAATACGAATAATTGATGTTATTGGGCTTATCCAATTATTCACAAATCCGGCAACTTACCGCGCCTGAAATTTTGTGAAAGTGGCCTTGGTACTGGGGGCTTCGCAGGGACCTGATTGTAACGGACGGAGTATCCCCCCATGGAAAACATCAAGAAGATCGTTCTCCCCAACGGCGCCCGCATCCTGTTGGAGCGCATTCCCTACGTGCGCAGCGCGTCCGTGGGACTTTGGATCGATGTGGGCAGCCGAAACGAAACCCCTGTGGAAAACGGGCTTTCCCA
Organism: Candidatus Sumerlaeaceae bacterium; assembly: GCA_019695055.1. Classification (GTDB taxonomy): domain Bacteria; phylum Sumerlaeota; class Sumerlaeia; order Sumerlaeales; family Sumerlaeaceae; genus JAIBAT01. The sequence continues at coordinate 9,443 of JAIBAT010000090.1, forward strand.
TTTCATCGAGCACATGTTCTTCAAGGGGACCCGCACCAAGAACGCATTCCAGCTTTCCAACGAGATGAACGCGGTGGGCGGAAACGTCAATGCGTTCACCACGCAAGAGAACATCTGCCTGAATGCCAAGGTGGTGGATGATCACCTCTCCCGCGCCATTGACCTGATTTCAGAACTCTACCTCGACAGCACGTTCGACACGGCCGAGATCGAGCGCGAGCGCAACGTGGTTCTGGAAGAAGTAAAGATGTACTACGACACGCCCGACGAGCAGGTCATTGATACCTTTCTCGATAATCTCTTCGCGGATCATCCCCTCGGTCGGCCAGTGTTGGGCACACCGGAACGCATCACGGATTTCAAGCAGGGCGACATCAAGCGTTACTTGAACCGAGAGTTCGCCCCCGACCGCATCATTATTTCCATCGCGGGCAATTTTGACATGCGCCGCATCGAGCCCCAGCTTCGCCGCATCCTGGAGCCCATCGAGCCCAATGGGTGGGAACGCAATCCTGTCATTCACCCGACGCCGTCCTACCGCAGCCATAACGAGGACCGGCGCCTGGAGCAGGTTCACTTCTGCATGGGAACCGACGCGCCTCCACGCACCAGTGACGAGCGCTTCGCCTTCTCGATGCTCAACACGATACTCGGCGGTGGAACATCGTCACGCATCTTCCAGGAAGTCCGCGAGAAGCAGGGTCTGGCCTACTCCATCGGCAGCTTTGATTTCACGTTCAAGGATGCCGGGTGTTTTGCGATTTCCGGCGGATCAAGCCCTCGCAACATACAGAAGGTGCTCAACATCTGCCTCGAAGAGGTGAAGAAGCTCTATACGGAGCTGGTCTCCGAGGAGGAACTGGAAAGCGCCCGGGAGCAGATCAAAAGCAATATCATCCTTGGCATGGAGAACAGCGCCTCACGCATGAGCCGCATGGCCGAATCGGAAATCTACTTCGGCGAGCATATCCCCGTGGACACCGTCATTGAGCGCATCAATGCCGTCACGCGGGAGGACGTTTTTGAGATGGCACAGCGATACCTGAAGGACCGTCCCATAACTTTTGCCTCCATAGGCCCGGAGAAGAAGTTCGAGCCTTACTTGAACGGCATTACTTTCTAAACGGACGCTTCCCGCTACGCCGTACTACTCCACGGTTGTGGTTTGCTGCGTTGGCTGGTGAGCCTCAATCTTTATCTGAATGTTAACGGGACTCTTGTCCGGCGGGGTTGCGGTTGCGTTGTACATCCCCGGGAACAATCCCCGTGCCGTCCATGTGCCGCTGGAGTTAGTCTGGCCTGACCGCTCCTTTTCAATGCTGCCCGGGTCGCTTGGGACCAGTTTGCAGGGCACGTTCTTGAGCGGGGCGCCCCCTTTATCCTTCAGGGTCCAGTTCAGGGCTCCCGCATCGTAGAGAACGTCGTCAAGCGTGACCGTCTTCTTCTCCTCAATGGTCACATCATGGCGATTGATGGAGAAGCCCCAGGAACTCACCTCCACCTGATACTGACCCGGGGGAATGTTCTCGATAGTCATCTTCCCGTTGGCATCTCGCGTTGAGTTATGCTGAAATTGCCCGCCGTTAGTGCTCATGGTGCACCACGCTTCGGGAATGGGTTGCCCATTGCTCAGGTTTAGCGCCGTAGAAATCAGGGTCCCGCCGGTGTTTGTGAGTTTCAGCACGACTTCCGGCGCATCGCCATCGGCTGGGACGGCCACGCTATTTGCGACGGCATTCCCCACTCCGCTCTTCGTTGCGGTGACGGAATAGGCACCGGGGCCAAGCCCATCGAAACGAAACGTCCCGTCTCCACTGCTCTGAATGGTGGTGTTGTAGAACGACGGCATATCGTTGCCCGCATCGCGCGATTTGCCCAGGGTCACATTTGCACCGGCAACCCCGTTGTTGTTCTCATCCAGAATCTTGCCAAATATCGCTGAGGAGGGCAGGGTGATGGTCTTTTCGACTTGTTCGCCCGCCGCAATCTCGATTTCGCCGTTTGTTCCTCGATTGTACCCACCGCCGCTATTTGCGTATATGTTGTAATTGTATTTGCCAGCGGCGAGGTTCTTGAACTCCGCCTTGCCGCTGCTGTCTGTTTGCACATAGAAGTTGCCCGTTGCCCGCGACAGGTTAAACTGGGCCCCCACTTCCGGCACTCCACGTTTCATCACTGTGGCAATCAAGCTGGCGGCCCCAATCTTGAGGTTCACCTCCGCCTCGGATTTGTCGTTCAGGTTGGCGTAGCCGTTCAGCTTGTACTCAGGCACGCTGATGCTGTAATCCCCATTGGATAATCCGGAGAACGAATAGGCGCCCTGGTTATCGGTGGTGGTGTCCTTCTGGGTACCACCCTGATTTGGCCTCAGGGTTATGGTGGCCCCGGCAACCGGATCCTCTCCCGGGTCTCTCGTCAGCTTGCCCTTTATAACGCCGCTGATTAGCAGCTCCACGTCGCCTGCGTCGGTTTCCTTTTCATCGGTGATGGTGAAGGATCGTGTAAATTCGGATGGAGTGCTCGGGGCACGGAAGCTGAGGAACGTCTGGCCGGAAGGCAATCCTTTGAAACTGAACTTTCCGTCATCGGCCGTCTGGGCCTTGTCAGTGGGGGAGTTGTTCCGTGCGTCATACTCATTGGTGGCATTGCCTCGAACCAGGATGGTTACCCCTGCAAGTGGAGCCTTGCTGCCCTTGTCCACAACGCGTCCAATCAGCGATCCGCCGGGTCCCATCTTGAAGGTTTGCTCAAATGTCGGTTTGCCCATGGGCACCTGCACGTACGGCGTGTCCATGGTTACGTATCCTGTGGCTTCGAAGTGAAAGCGCACGGAGTTGCCACCAGTCAGCCCTTTCGCGATGAAAACGCCCTTCTGCGACGAGTCCTTCTCTATCGATTGCGTGTAGTCCGACGAAACCGTGAAGTCCTCGATGGGTTGATTGTTTCGGCTATCCACAATCTTTCCAATCAGGGTCACCTCGGCCCGACTGCCGTCGGGCGCACCAGCCGTTTTTAGCACAAAGTCGACATCGTCGCGGTCCACGGCAACGTTCTGCTTGTTCTCCGAATTGTAACTCATGGCATAGACATTAACCTGACAGGCACCGGGGCCAAGATCCTCGACCTTATATTTCCCGTCCTTGTCGGTTGTGGTGTTTCCGCTGCCTCCGCCGCGGTTGTCCCAGGCGTTGACATTGGCCCCCACGATGGGCTCGCCCTTCGCATTCGTTACTTTCCCGGCGATGTGATGCGCTGTCCCAAGTTGCAGCTTAATTCCTGTCTTGGTGCTGTTGGGAGTGACATTGATGTTCTCGTTCTGTGTGCGGGAGTAGCCCTTCTTGCTGGCGGAAAGGTAAACCTGTCCGTTGGGCACATTGAGGAGGGTGAACTCGCCCTGCGTTCCGGATTTCACGCTGCCGACGGTATCGCCACTGCCATACTGGCCGACCATGTAGCTTACGCTACCACTTACGTCGGCGCCAGAGATTGGGCCGCCGTCCGGGCCAACCACAGTTCCCGACAGTGTTCCTCCCGGCTTGAGAACAATTTTCACATCAGTAATGGACTTATCAATAACTTCTACCACTTCCGAAACGGCGCTGGGAAACCCGCCGCCTGACGCTTTCACCCGGATGGAGGTAAAGGGCGCAACATCCACTTCATAGGCACCTTTTGCGTCGGTGGATACACCCTTCTCGTCCCTCCCGAATCGCGGATTAACAATCTGGACCTTTGCCCCGGCGACCGGCTTTCCGCCTTCGGTTTCCACGGTGCCCGAAACCGTGATGGCTTTCACCAGTTGGATGTCTTTCGTGGCCTCTAATTTGTCAGCCGACAGGGCGACAAAGTTGGCGTTATAGGCCTGATTTTGGTTTCGCACGAAAACAGAGTAGCCCTTCTTCTCAACTTCCAGCCGCACACCCATGGAGGAATTGTAGCCGTAGTTGCTGGAGACCTTCTCCAGCTTGTAGGTACCGTCGGCGCCGGACTCCGACGTCTGGGTGCTTGGCTTCCCCCGTCCGTAACCGGTAAAGGAGACCTTCACACCTGCAACTGGTGCGCCGCCCTCCTTTTCGGTAATCTTTCCGGAAATGGTGTGGCCGGGATACAGGTAGAGGCGAACGCCGTTCGTCGTTTCTTTTTCGGCCAGTTCAAACATGAAATTGCCGCCCATGCGCCCTGGTGACTGGCTGCGGGTAATCGGGAAAAGATCGTCCTTTTGCGCGGTGATGTTATACTTGCCCTTGGCCAGCTTCTCGATCTTGAACGCGCCATCCTTGTCCGATTGGACGGTGCGAGAACGCCCGCCAAAGTAATTCCGCTGATTCTCTGGCATGAGCATTACCGTAACTGTTGAATCGGCGACAGCCGACTCCGAACCCAGCATGGCCACGGAACCCTCAACCGTGGCCCCGTCCTTCATGAGTCTGAAAACTACGCCATCCGCAGGCGCCGTTATGGTCTGCATCGCCTGGACGTAGTCCTTCGAATCGACCGACAGGCTTATTTCGCCCGCTGCCACCTCCTCAAAAGTGAAGGTTCCTTCCGCCGTGGTGGAGGTCATGGCCGTGCTCGGCATGATTCGGCCATTCTGTTCCTTGGGAATGCTCACGGCCTGGACGGTAATCGCGGGGAGCGGTTTGCCATTCTCATCTTCCACCCGTCCCGAGACCTTCGCGGACGGGGCAAGGACGACATCGACTGTTTGCTTGCGCAGCCCGACCTGTTTTGCACCTGGGCCCATGGCCCGCTCGTCGTAAACGCCAACCGTCCGCGTGGCATAGCCTGCCTTGCTGGCTGACATCATGAAATACTGGCTGTCCGCGGTGCGAATTGTATAGTGGCCGTCAGAATCGGTTTCCGTCGAGGTGGTGGGGGACTGTTCCAGATTCATGGAAGTGAAGTTGGGTTTGTTAAGCTTCACCGTCGCCCCGGCTGCCGGCCCCCCCCCCTCCAGGGTAACCTTGCCCGTCAGCAATAACCGTGGCTCGGTCGAACCGTTGTCCTCGTCTTCCACGGGCTTCGGCTTTGCGGTCTTGGCCGCGGCAGCTTTTGTCGGGGCTGCCGGCTTCGACTCCCGTACATTGGTTTTGGTGATCTTTGTTTTGGGTGCCCCACCCGTCTCACTTGCGGGGGAGTCTGAATCCACCGTGCGAGTCTTTTCTTTGGAGCATGCGCAAATCATGCAAAGAAGTGAAGCGCTTACAAGGAGGTGTGCCAGAAGCTGGCGGGAGACAAAACGTTTCATTGGTGACCCCAACCCGACTCATGATGAACTTAACTGATGCCGAGGCGCAAGTAGTGCCCCTCCTAATAGACGGGTCAAGCACAGTATTCTTGCGCCAGATTTTAAGTTTTTTACAAAAGGGACCCCGAAACGGAGGTCAGCCCAATTTGGCTGCCTCGAAGGCCTTTACGATATCCCCGGCACGCATATAGCGGTTCTCCTTGTCCTTTTCGAGGCATTTCATAACGATGGCTGCCAGGGTCTCGGGGATGTCCTTCAGTGGGGGAGGGGGTACCTTCAGGTGCTGGTAAGCCAGGTCGCCGGTGGTGAATGGAGCCTTACCCGACAGCAATTCGTACATCATGATGCCCAGCGAGTAGATATCCGCCCGATTGTCGATTTCCGAGCCCATGACCTGCTCCGGGCTCATGTAGAGGGGCGTGCCCATGATGGCCCCGGCAATGGTTTCACCTGTTTTCTCCAGCATCTTCGCGATGCCAAAGTCGCTGACCTTTACGACCAGATCCTCGGTGAGCATGATGTTTGCCGGTTTAATGTCGCGATGGACGATGCCCATCGAATGTGCGTAGTCCATGGCATTGCAAATCTGGGTCATCAGCTCGACCACGACCTTCCAGTCGAGTTTCATGTTGTTCGCACGGAAGAACTTCTTCAGGTCGCTGCCGTCCACGAACTCCATGGAAATGTACTTCCGCCCCAGTTCCTCCCCAATGTCGTGAATGCGGACAATGTTGGGGTGGGCCAGACGCCGCGCGGATCGCGCCTCTGCGCGGAACCGCGAAATGGCCTCAGGATGCTGTGAAAGATTGTCGGGAAGGATCTTCAGGGCCACGACTTCTTCCAGTTCGTTGTCCTTGGCCTTGTATACGATGCCCATTGCGCCGCGGCCGAGTTCTTCCAGTAGCTCGTAACGTCGCTGGGCTTTTTCTCCCAATTGCGTCAACAGGGCCGAGCCTTCGAGGGAAATCGGGTCGCTGGTGTGGCCCGCCACGGCCTCAAAGCGCTGCTTTACGTCCTTGTAGTTAATGTCGGCCGCGAAGAGGATTCGATAGACTTGTTTTGCGCCCACCACGTCATTCTTTGCCTGGTAGCGCTGGCCAAGGTCGTAGAGGATTTCCTTCATCTCATCATCGATGACGAGCTTCTTGAATTCCTGCAGCGCAAATTCCAGCATTCCCTTGCCCACGAAACACATGCCCAGCATCTTGATGGACTCATTCTCGTATCGGAAATCCTGGGCCGTCTTCTGGAAATGGCCGATGGCCTTGTCGTATTCCTTCAGCGCGTGGTTGAGCTTGCCAAGCTGGAAGCGCGTCTCCACGTCGTCGTTTTCCTTGATGAGCAACTCATAGAGGTCTTCCAGCTCCCGCGCGGCCTCGGCGTTGGCCACGTTGGAATTGTAGGCCCTTTCGAGGAACAGGCGCGACTCCTCAAACCGCCCTTGTGCCTTTAGCAACACGCCCTTCTGCAGGTTTGCCTCCGCATTGGAGGAATCTTTCGCCAGAACGCGGTCCAATGCCTGGAGCACGGTTTTCAATTGGGTGGGATCAATCTCAAAGATGGCTTCGAGTTGGTCCATGGCTTCCTTGAGGTAATTGCGATCTATCAGCACGTCTGCGAGGAACCACCGCAGGTCCGTGCGATCCTGATTGTTGGCAATCAGGGCCCGCACGTCATCGCTGATGCGTTTTTCCATGCCCTTGTCCGAGACCAGTGTGCGCCGGTACTCCTCAATACCCTGGGCAAATCTTCCCGCCTCGCAATGGCTGCGGGCGTAGATGGCCCGGATGGAGGCGTTCTCCGGCGCAACCTCCAGCGCCTTCTGATAGTGGACGACGGCCGCACTGTCGGTCACCTGTTTTGCGGCGTAGGCAGTGGCGAGGTTGACGATGGCCTCCCTGTCCTCCGGGTGCAGCTTGTACAGGTGCTCAAACTGTTTGATGGCTTCATCCAGCCGGTTGTTGCTCAGGGACGCCTGGGCAAACAGTTTTTGCAGGTCCGCGTCATCCTTGTTGTTCTGGATGAGGTAGCGCGCCAGCTTGATGGCATCATCAAACCGCTCGTTGTGCAGGAGCGTCTTGATCAGGTGCTTCCCGATCTCGACATCCGTGTTATCCCGCGCAAAAAGCTTTTCCAACAGGAGCAGCGTGTACGATTCCTTGCGATCAAGCCTGACCAGGACCCGGCACAGGTTCTGGATGTATTGGAGGTTGTCCGGATCCAGTTTGAGGGCCTCTCGATACACAGCCTCGCTTTCCGGCGCATTGTGGCCCACGGCCGCGTAGGCGGTGGCCAGTTGGGTGATAACTTCCGGTGTTCCCGCCCCGAGGGCATTGAGGTTCTCAAGGCATTGGATGAGGGTCTTGGTTTCGCTTCGCTGCTTGGCGGCTTCGGCGAGCCCTGCGAGCAATTCCAAATCGCGTGGATTTGCCGCCGTGGCCCGTTTAATGAGTTGATAGTCCTCGTCGGAGACCGTCGCCAGCTTTAGCAGGCCAAGCCCCGCGGCGCGCAGCAGATCCGCCTGCGTTGGCGTGGACTCCAGGGCCTGCTTGTATATCGTTGTGGCCTTGTCATCGTCGCGCTGCAGGAACATATAGCAGCTCGACAGGATTGAAATAGTCTCGTTGTCCTTTGGCGAAACTTTGCGCGCGCGCTCGGCATATTCAGCGGCTTTGGCCGGATGCCCGTTCTTGAGCTCGCACTTCGCCATCTGTCGCAGGGCGACCTCTGATTCCGGATTGAGCGTCAGGAGTTGCAGGTAGGCTGCTTCCGCAATTTCATCCACCCGGCGGGCTGCCGCGTAGCTCCGGCAAAGACCGTCCATGTACTTCTGGTCGCTGGACCGCTCATTGTAAACAGTCTCCAGCACCTGCAGGGTTTTGTCTGTGAACTGGTTTGTTTCGAGGTAAATGTCGGTCAACTTCGAGTAAACAGGCAGTTCATTATAACCTTCGCGCATGGCCATCTTGTAGTAGCGCGTCGCCTGCTCCGTATCCCCGCGTTGCCGCAGGACGTTTGCGGCATGGTAGGCGATCTTTCCCCGGCCACTTTCCATGGTGCCCAGTGCGACCAGGTAGGTTTCCAGGGCTTCTTCGGTTTCGCTCTCGGCCTGGCTGTAGGCGCTGGCCAATGCCACGGTGATCTCGGGATGCGTGGGGTGCGCCTTGCGGGCAGCCTGCAAGGTCGGCGCGGCATCGGCCGTGACTTTTCCCGATTCAATATAGGCCATGGCCAGCGAAAGCAGCAGGTCCTTGTTCTGGGGATCCACTGCCAGTAAACTCTTATACTGATTGATGGCTCCGGGGAAATTTCCCGATTCCAAAAACTTTTCCGCCCGCTTCACCCGCTGCTGCTTTCCGTAGCGCCGGTAGGATTGCCACCCAACAGCTGCGGCGGCAGCCAGCGCGGCCAGCCCAATCAGCAGGTTGCGCAACCAATGGGCTCCCGACAGGGCCTGTCGCGCGACCTTGGCAGCGTGGGGATCGTTGGGACTCAGGCTCAAGGCTTCCTTTGCCAGGTCGCGGGCCTTGTCGTAATCCTTTGCCGCCAGCGCGGCCTGGGCCGCCGCAATGGTTGCTTCCAGGTGGGCCAGGAATTTTCCACGCGCCGCCGCCACGCGTGCCACGGTCGTGGTGGTCCATTGGCAGTCGCGCTGGAAGGTGATGCCCCGTGTCATGAACGGAACGCTGTCCTTGGCCGCAAGGGTATCAAAACGCGCAATCGCGAGGCGACTCTTGCCGCGCACAAGAAACGCCGCCTCAATTTTCCCGCTGCC
>JAIBAT010000170.1 GCA_019695055.1 Candidatus Sumerlaeaceae bacterium
GTTGCCTCCCCGGCGACGCACGGGAAGACGCAGCTCCGCGGCGAGGGACTCATCCGTAAAGTTCATGCCGTAAATGTAGGGGCTGATTGGCTTGCGACTGGCGGCAGCATTCACACCAAGCGCCGGGCCCGAAGATGAGGAGGACGACGGACTGCCGGCGACTAGGATAATGTCATCCAGGTAAAAAGCAGGCTGCGCGGCACCAGTGCTGTCCTGCCAAACAAAGCCGCTGATAATTGCCGGATTCCCAAGGGCCGCAAGGGTGACAGTAATGGAAGTCCATGTGTTCGAAGGTGCAGAAACCGAAACACTGCCACCGGCATTGAGCGAGCCGTCATAAGCCACAACATTGAAATTCCGAGTGCCCGAAGAGCCTCCGTGGACCCAAAACTGGAGACCGGTGTAGCCCGTGGTGTTGATGTTGGCATTGGAATGAAGGTACAATCCGGCCCACGCAGACGTGTAGGTGACAGCGAGGGAGTTGCTCCCGGTTTTCACCGGCGAGCTATTGGAGAAGTTGCGTGTGGAGCTCCAGGACCAGTCCTGCCACGCGGCATTGAGTGACTCAGCGTAGAGGGTTGTGGATGTCGCGGCGCTCGCCTGTCCCCCCAGCCCTGCGAGCAAAAAAAGCAAAGGCAGTACAACTGTCTTACTCAAAGCGGGTCTCCCCAATTGACTCATTTCAACGGAGACTCAGAAAAAGCTTCAGCACAGCCCCCCCGGATTGAAGCGTTTCCTGAATGTCCAATTGTTGGGTTTAGAACATCATTTGCCAGTGCAGGGGTCAAGGCAATTGGAATTAAAAGGTTCCCACCAGACTGATGAAGCTGAATGCGTTGCTGCGTTGCAGCGTGTTGGAATAAAGTGGCGTCCCTAGGGGGATTCATTCGTCTATAACCATATGCCAGTTCGTGTTCACATCCCAAAACCCCAGCGAAAAGGCAGATGAAGTGTTTTATAGAGAGGCGTCCCCAACGTGAATCAATCCTCCGCAGCCACACGCATCCATTTGTGCTAAACATTCCGCTGCATAGCAAACTTAAAAAGACGCCGCAATCGAGCTTGAAAATGGATGCGCCCGTGACAGGTTTGAGCAGAAACAGATAAAGCTCTGCGATTGCGACTACTCACGTGGAAGAATACTACAGCTTAGAATGGTTCAAGCTGCACCCGCCTAGTTGCATCGACGGCTTGGGAATTGAGCCTGGTCCTGATTTTAAGAATATGGCCGAAAAGTACCGAGCAAATGGCTGGACGGCCTTTGAAATTGTGTGCAAATGTGGCCATCCAACCTTCCGCGTAAGAGCGCAATTAGAAACTGCTCCGGCAGGCTACTCATTCTATCATGAGCCTCTTATAGCGATTTGTGACGGTGGATGCGGTGAGCAGATCCTGCTTTTTGACGGAAATCGTGACGGTTGGGAGGCGGCCCATGGTTTGCATTATCGGTCGAGAGATAAGGAGCCCGTTGAGATCAATTGTGGAAAGTGTGGCGCGCAAACTAATCAACTGTTGATGGCATTCGAGGTTCCTGAGGACCTTTCATTTGATGACCCAACTACACGACCGCAGGACTGCTACTGTAGCTGCAATGTCGAAGCACGGTGCATGCGATGCGGTGAAATACGCAATATAATATCTGATGAGTGCGCTTAGGAACCTTGGTGTTCTCAAAAAGAGTCGTTGGTGCATAAATATGTGAGAACTCGGGTTCACGTCCCTCGCCTTCGACGCAAGCACAATTGCAAATCTTAGAATTGTCCGGGGGTCGGGCTGAGCATATAGTTATGAAGTGGCGTCCCCAAGGGGATTCGAACCCCTGTCGTCGCCGTGAAAGGGCGATGTCCTAGGCCTCTAGACGATGGGGACGCAATTGGGTGGGAACTGCGACCGCGAAGTGCCTACAGCAGGGGGCGAAAAGCATTCGGGGCGAGTCTAAAGGGTTCTGAATTATCAAGTTACCGCTTACCACGGCGCCGCCCGCGCGTCTGAAATCCACCCTTCTTGGGCTGGCGGGCAGTGTGACGTTCCTCGCGCCTCTTCTTTTCCGAGTGCCGGGTTGTCTGGGCAGCTTTTGTCTCAGAGCTGAGTGGTTTCTCCACGAGGACGAAATCCAGCTCTAGTTGGGCCACGTTTACGTTCTGCACGGCCACCCGCACCTTGTCCCCAAGCTTGATGGTGGCACCAGAGCGCTGCCCCACCAGCATCATGCGCTCCTCGTCATAATCGTAATAGTCACCGGCCATGTTGCGCACATGGACAAGGCCCTCCACAGGGATGGTGGAAAGCTCGACAAAGAAGCCCCAGTTGAGCACACTGATCACCAGGCCGTCAAACTCCTCGCCAATGAACTGTCGCATATATTCCAGCGACTTGACGGCCGCAGCATCTCGCTCAATCTCGTCCGCGCGCCGCTCGCGTTCGCTGCAATGTTTGGTCCACTGCGGAAGATGGTCACGCAGGTAGGCAATACGTTCGGGTGCCAGGGGTGGACGCCTCTTTGTGCTGATGCGCACCTTGTCCCGGTCCGCCTCGCCGTGCGCCCGGGGTAGTTCCTTGGGCGGATTGTAGATTCCACGCATGGGAGCGCCAGCGAGTGCGCACTCCTTCAGCAGGCGATGCACCATGAGGTCGGGATACCGCCGTATGGGGGATGTAAAATGCGTATAACATTCGCTCGCCAACCCGTAATGCCCCAGATTCTCGTCGTGGTAATGGGCGCGCATCATGGCCTGCAGGATCAGCCGACGCGCAATGAACCCGCCCTCGATTTTCGCAGTGGTGTCCAGGGCAGCCTGGATCGCCTCCGGCGTTATGTCTTTCTTGGCCGGGAAACGCACACCAAAATGAGCCAGCACCGGCATCAGCCGCCGCAGTTTATCCGTGTCCGGATCCTCGTGTACGCGATACACAGCTGGCACGTGAAGATTGAACAGGTGTGAAGCGACCACCTCATTCGCGATAAGCATGCACTCCTCCACCACGCGGTGTGATTCCTCGCGCGAGCGGCGATCAAGGGCCTTAACGGTGCCGTCGGAATTGAAAAGGATCTCCAATTCCGGAATATCCAGATCCAGCGCACCACGGCGATGTCGCATTGCCGTCAGTACAGCTCGCAGGCGGTAAAGCTCCTCCAACTCGGGGCGAATGTCCCCGATGGCTCGCACCAGGGGTGCCGGGGCGCGCCCGTCCATCAGTTCCTGAACTTCCTCGTAAACGAGGCGATGCCCACTGCGGATGATGCCTTCGTGGATGGAATACTCGTGGACGCGCCCCCGTTCATCAATGTCCATGACGCAGCTCATGACGAGTCGATCCTCCAGCGGACGCAGGGAGCAAAGGTCATTCGACAGTTTCTCCGGGAGCATGGGCACTACGCGATCAATGGGGTAAATGGACGTGGCGCGGCCATAGGCTTCAAGATCCAGTGGTGTGTTGGCCACGACATAGTGCGCGACGTCAGCAATGTGCACACCCAGGCGCCAGTGACCGGGTGGTGTGCGCTCGATGGATAAGGCATCGTCGAAATCCTTGGCCGTCGCGCCGTCCATGGTAAATGTGGCAATGCCCCGAAAATCCGTGCGCCGCGCAATCTCATCATCGGGAATTCCCGACGAGATGGCCTCTGACTGTGCCTGGACTTCCGCCGGGAAGTCCGGCTCCACCCCAGCCTCGCGGATAATGACCGTAATATCAATGCCCGGGCTTCCCTCCTCACCCAGCACCTCTGTCACGCGCCCGACGAGAGCCTCCGAGCCGGGAGTCCACTCGGTGATTTCCGCCACCACGAACTGGCCGCTTTGAACATGGAGTTCCGCTGAAGGTCTGGGTGTATGGACATTTCGACCGAAGCGCTCATCCCGTGGAATCACCAGCCCGCCGCGTTTCGTGGGATGGTAGGTTCCCACAACCGATTTCGTGCCGCGCTCCAGCACATCCAGGACCTGTCCTTCGGGGCTTTTGCCCACATCGGCCACGATGCGGACGCGCACCTTGTCGTTGTGCATGGCATCACCCATGCGCTTTCGCGGCACGAATATCTCGCGGCGATCGTCCGCCGTAAGAAACTCCTCGTCAGGGACTACAAAGCCGAACCCCCGTTGGGAGGTGCGTATAAGTCCGATAATCGTATTGTGGCGCGTCGGAAGGGCATATTGCTGCCCCCGCAGGCCTGCAACGCCCTCGTCTGCGGCCATCTCCCGCATGACCCGGCGAAGGCGCTTTCGATCCGACGGCGCCAGGCCAAGTTCCGCTACAAGCTCCGTAATCTTGATGGGCCGCCCGGCACGCTCGCGAAGAATGTGGCGAATCCGATCCTTCAGTTCGTCAAGCATGGCGCCTCCAAAAGAAGGGGGCGAGAGCGGCGCCCCAGCGCCGGCCCTCGCCCGTTAACATTGCCATCATGTAAAGTACTGCAAGCTATGGGATCTTGTTGAATTCGCGCACCTCAAACGAATCCAAGGTAAAGCGACCGCTCACGCCGAGTTGCTTGGAGTCCACACCCGGGAAACCATCCAGCAGGTCGAACGCGAACCGGATCTTCTTCAGCTCCGGATCCGACGGCAGCACAGGCGGCGGGACAATCCACTGCTCGTAATAGCCGCCGTTGGTTTCAATGCCATTGTTGTCGGGGTTTCCCGTCCCGATACCGGGCAGTGCCTGCGCGGCAATCAGGTTGTTGGCCTGACTGGCCGCGGCGGCACTTCCGATCTCGAACTTGTTCGAGTACCCGAACTGAATGGCCCGGGCACGCAGCCGCATCTGCGGGTTGTTGTTCGCAGGCGTATTGCTCGACACATGGTAACGAATCCGGTACTGCTTGCCGGGCTGCATGGCAGGCTCCGTACCCGACGGAGGCACGAAGTCGTAAGCCACGTAGGAAACCGCGTCATTCGGAACGGCGGTTGAGTCCAACGTGATTCCAAGGCCGTCGATCGTTGCCTTGGGCCGCGGATTCGGCGAGTCGGATTTTGGATCAGGGTTGCCCATATTCGCATTGGTAACAGTTCCCTGTGTGAAGTCTGCGGGCCCAAAGCTGCGCAGCAACACTCCCTGACCTTCCGGCGGAGCCGAATACCGGTCAATGCTGGTCTGGATGATCTCCAGATTGCCCTGCTCAGTCGGGTTTAACGAGTAGTTCTCAATGGTTCCATTAATCGTGGTCGGTGTCGGACTTAGCAGCGCCGGTACATCCACAGGATTGAAGTTCACCTCATATAACGTCGGGTTGTTGGGATCCGAGGACGGGATATTGGGAGCCATTGCCGGGGCAAGTCCCGGATTAAACGGCGATGTGTTGAAGAAGTATTCGGCCACGTTGCCCTGAGCCGCACGGGTGGACAGTTTCAAGCGCAATGAAGGCACCTGCGTCTGGTCATTCATATCGGCCTGACCGCTTCTTGCCACATAGGCCTGAAGGCGATAAACCTGGTTCGGATAGTTCAGGTAAGGCACTCCCGGCGTAATCCAACTTGGCACACGCACCGAATTTGCGGCATTGGTGGAAAGGACAAGCCGACCCGGCTTGCCACTTCCCGGCGGCACATAAACGGCACCCTGGTTCCCCTCGTCACCGTATTCCTGCGACGACCAACCCGTTGGGGCGGAAGCCAGATTGCTTTGCTGCAAACGCGAGAACCCAATGCAAGGATCCCGCGACGGAGCAACGTCCAGCGACACGCTCTTTAGAATGCCAGTAAATTGATTGTAACGATCCGATACCGTCAACTTCCATGTGCCATTGGCAGGCAAGTCGCGGAATTCATCCCGGAAGGAGACTGCCGCACGGTAGTCCTTGTTGCTGGTTATATTGCCGGAGACGGACTGAATCGCGTCAAGCGCATCATCTGTTAGCGTGACATTGGTGAATCCGGCACTGCTTGTATTAAGACCTGTTCCATTCGCAACCCGGTCCACAATATTTGCCGTATGGCCGTCGGGAGAAGTCAGTTGGATGACCAGGTCTCCAAGACGCTCGTGTTGAAGGTCGTTGATATGCACCTTGATGGCACCGACCGTTGTGACTCCATCAACCTGGAATTCGGTCACAAGGCCGTTGCTTGTCCCGTCAGGAATAAGACTGCCTACAAAGACGAGATTGTCGCCAACAGACATTGCCGCTGGCGTGGTCCCTTTCGCCCCCCGGGTCACAGAAATCAACTTCTGCACATCGGAATAGCCGTTCACCTGGATGATTTCGTTTGTCGAGGCATTCTGGAGCAGCAAGCCGGAACGCATGGCCTGTGTAGACGTCAGCAAAATGCTGGTTGCAGAGGGCGAGGCGGCAGTGCGCACAGAGGCAAACGGTGAAGGGTTCGGCCAGGCAAAATTGCTGAATGCCCCATAATCCGGGCCACCCACCACAAATTTGAATGTCTTCTTCTTGATCAGACGGCGCGTACCGAACTGCGGATCGCCCCCGACCGGGTCAAACAAGCCGTTCTGGTCGCAGACGATGCCGACGGTAATGGGGATCTCCACCCCGCACGGCACGGACGGATCAATGGTCATGATGTAATTCCAGGAAGGAATAATATTATTCCGAACCACCTGGCCGGGCGGTATGTCTGCATAAACTCCATCCGCCGTATCCACAGTTACCCCGGGCGCAGTGCATTGGTAAACACCACGAACCGTCGAAAGAGTCGCTTTCTTAAGCTTGTTTTCAACCGGCACACTGAAGTTCACCGTGCTATCCGGCAGCACAAACAGGTCCCCGCTGCTAGTGCTTTCGATGATGGGGGTCAGCAACTCCACCGGCCAATCGTTGGCCGGGACCGGCTGTTTTGCCCAGGCAGGCATGAAAACTATATTGAAATCCAGGGACTTTCCAGCCAGGTCGAAGTCATCTGACTCAAACTGTTCCGTGAAATAGTCGTGTGTGCTGGGATTTGATTTGGGCTGGCAATTCGGATAATCACTGAGGTTAGACTCAACAAAACCCACTGGAACACCGCCCCCGTTTGACAATCCTGTTATGCCTGTCAGGGTTGCCATGTCACCAAAGGTGATGTTGATCAGGCCTGAACTGGTTCCCGCCGCATTGCCCAGTTCAATCATAAAGGTGTTTTCCTTCTCCGTACCGGCCTCCAGGACCTTGTCCCAAATAATCGCAACACGGTCACCAAGGTCCACCCAGGAAATGGAACCGCTGGTGGAAATATCAAAATCCGCCAGCAGTGCGGATACGCGCGGTTTCTCAAAATGGTGGGCAAGGGTCGAGTCAGGCAGGGTATCCCCGCCGCCAAATGTGATATAGCCATTTGTCCCGACAAAGATGGTCGTGTAGGTCGCACCATAGAAAACGATCGGATAGGGAAGAACCACCGGCTGGGTCCCGTCGTTCTTGTCGATCATATCTGAAGTGAAAAGCGTTGTCGAAGTGCCGCTGTAAACCGGTCCGGAACTGACCTTGCAGGTATAGGTATTGATCGGTTCCGTTTGGACATAGAAATTCCCACTCTCAGGATCTTCGGCCGAGCCGGGCGCGACGGCAGAGTAACCAAGCCCCCGATCGGCGAATCCACGCCATGCTGCGACCTCGTCCCGGGCAATGGAACTTACATTGACTGGATCATTCGCAGTCGTTGGCAAAACCTGGTTGGGCTGGGCAAATATCGCATTAAAAACGGCGTCGCGCCCATCAATGAATGTTGGGTTGGTCTGGGTGATCTTGAGGGCATCCGTCACAATTTGCAGCATGTGCTGGTTGCCAAGTTGAAGCGGATTGGGCAGAGGGTTACCCAGCGTTGTGTTGACATCCTGAAACCTTTTCATCACGTTGGCGCGAACCTGCCAAAGCATCGAAGACCAGATCTCCCCGAGATTGTGAACCTCGGTTACCCCGTTTTCAGACCAACAGAACGGGCTTTCGGGGGTATCAGGATTCACTTTGTAATAGGTCTGGTATAACGTGCGAGGATCAATGTCGCCAAAAGTTAATGGACTGACCTTAAGGTTCGTGCTGTACGGATAGCGCCGAATGCCGTAATAATAATTGTCCATACCGTTCAACAGGGCACTCCCAAGCGCCTTGGTTACCCAACCGCCGTTGGGATAGATGAGATCTGGGTCCCTAAGGGCCTCCGTTCGTGTGCTGGGGTAATCGCTGAGCAGGGCCAGGGCATAAAAATCGGACCACCCCTCACCCATGCCACCGCCCTGGGTAAAGAACAGGCCCGTGCCATTCGCGATCAGCCGATTGCTGAGACCATGGGTCAGCTCATGAAGCATGACCTGCACGTCGAGCGCTCCGTCCCGGTCCGCGGCAGCAGGATCAGGGAAAATATACATTTGCATGATACCTGACATGCCATCCGGCGGCGTTGCGAAATTTGCATTATCAGTGCCCGAATAATCCTGGGCTTGGGCAAGCACCGCGTCGTTATCACCGCCACCGCGGTTAAAGTTTGTCGCTTGAAAATTGCGGGCGCGCTCCGTGAATCCGAGATCATACAATCTATCGTGGTAACGGTTGCACCACACAAACATGTTCGTAACCGTTGCCGTGTCATATGGTTCGTTGGATGTGGCCGGTGGTTGGTTTATAGGCTGATAACCACCAAGGGGCGCCGGTGCGATGACATCCATAAAATTGCGCTTGCTCGGGCTGGGCCCGCTCGCCGTCCCGTAGGACATGGAAAACGCCCCTGGGTTAAATGGATCCGCATCAATGCCATCAGGGCTAAACTGGTCGCGCCCCGCCCATACATTGTTGCCCCGGGAGGAAAACTGCGTATCGACAATCCACCCCTGCGGATGTTTTACGGGATCGATATTGGTATAGTAGCTGAAAGTTGGATCCGCGGAACTTTTGAAGGTCATTGTTACGGGGACCTGATTAATGGGTGGTGCCTGGGGCCCCAACCCAGTATTCGGGGTGGGCGCGGGCGGCACAGGCCAGGGGGTACCTGGCGCGGGCGAATCCGTATCGTAAAACATATAAGTTGACGATTGGGTCTGGTGAGAGCGCAGGTTCTTGCGGCAAAGCAGGTCACCAGTGGACGCATCCACCACCGCCAAGTAGGAACCCTCTGGGCCGCTTACGACAACTTCAAAAGCCAGAACCGCGTCTCCGGGAGCAGTGGGGAACAACACCTGCCTCGCGGAAATCAAGCTGGCATCCCCCGAAGCCTCAAAATCCAAGGCGTCTGGGCGGGAGGCACGCGCTTTGGTTACCAGCTTCCTTGCATCGACATCCATACCGCAGTGCTTTGCGGCCGCCTCCACAGCCTGCTGCGCAGTCAAACCCGGACCGCCGGACTGAAGCGTCTTCTCTTCCAAGCCTGCAGCCAGATCCGCAACAAGGGAAACAAGTTCACCCTCAGGCGTCACCAAACCTCTAAGTTCCCCCTGAAATACTGGAATCCCGGCAACGGCCTGCTGCAACACAACAAAGCGAACCTTGTTATCCGGATTATCGGCATCGATACCAACCGTCAATTGCTCGCCAGCGGCGCCACTGCGGATTCCAAAAGCTTCCGAATGCTTCGCCACGAAATCATTGACGACCTTACCCGCCGCAACGCCGGGGTTCTGGCCCGTCAGGTGTCCGCGATCGGAACTCAGTCCGGAGGGGGAACCCAGAATCTCATTTGTGGTGACCTTTACGCCTGGCACCGTGCTGGACAGTTTCGATATTCCACCCTGAATGGTAGCAAGGGTTTCTCTTGCCTTTACAGCACCCTGCGACAAACGCGCTTTCGTCGCAGCCGAGGCCGCGGAGGTATCATAGCGCACATCGACGTTCGGCAAGCCGCCATGTTCATCGGCCTTTACCACCGCGAGAGCGGAACCCGCAAGGCTCCCCATTATCACGGCGAAAACCGGCAATATCCAACCCATGCGAACGCACCCTGCCGCGCCCTGCGCGACTGGGGTGGTAACCTTGCGACCACTCATTCGGAACCATCCTAAAAACTAATTCTTAAATCCCTAAACGATAGACCAAGCACCTTTACGCAACGCAAGCTTAGAATGCAGGCCAGTCGGGACGGCGGGAACCGTTTCCAACCGGGAAAGGATGGCTCAAAATGTCATTCTTGTCACAAATGCCGACCTGTCTCGACAACCCGTTCCCGTTTTTGCTTGTCATCCCACTTCGGCGGCTTTGCATTCCTATCTTGCCTGGCCTTCTACCCAAAAAGGCCGCGTTTCTCGGAGAGATTCAGTGAAGAAACCCATGACGTACCAAAACGCCGGCGTGAGCATTACCACTGCCGACAAACTGGTGGATCACCTGCGCACCCAAAACCGCGCCATAGGTGGATTTAGTGGACTGTATCCATTAAGGTTACATGGCATGACGGAGCCGATGCTGGTCGCCTCCACGGACGGCGTCGGCACGAAGCTCTTGGTGGCGAAACAAATGCGAAACCTCTCCACAATCGGAATCGATCTCGTCGCCATGGTCGTGAACGACCTCATCGTTTGCGGGGCCGCGCCGCTCTTCTTCCTCGATTACTACGCCATGGGTAAACTTCGGCTTGCAGAGGCCAAATCCATCATCGCCGGCATCCAAGCTGGGTGCAAAACAGCCGGCATGCCCCTCATCGGCGGCGAAACCGCCGAAATGCCAGGTCTCTACCCCCCAGGGGATTTCGATCTCGCCGGTTTCGGCGTCGGGATCGTCGAGAAATCCCGCGTCATCGATGGTCGGCGCGTCCTGCCCGGCGACCTCCTCTATGGTTTCGAATCCTCCGGGCTCCACTCTAACGGCTACTCGCTCGCCCGAAAGGCTTTGGATGCAGAGAAACCGGGGCGCCTTTCATTGAAGGTGAAGGAACTCGGGACTACACTCGGTTCAGCCCTAATGAAGCCAACCAGAATCTATGTGAATCTGATGCGGGCCCTCACGAAAGCGAAGGCCGACATTCGCGGCTGCGCTCACATAACCGGCGGTGGTATCCCGGGTAATTTGAACCGCACACTGCCCCTCAACGCCGACGCCGTCGTGAATCTGGCAAGTTGGTCCTTGGCCCCGCTTTTCCAGCTAATTCAGGATCGCGGACCCGTGACACAAAACGAGATGTTGAAAACCTTCAACATGGGAATCGGCTACATCGTTGTGGCCCCACCCGGCGAGGAAACCCGAATCAGACGCGCGGCAAAGGCCGCCGGTGAGTCTTGCCATGTCATTGGCCACATCACCCGCGGGCAAGGCAAGGTGCGCATCGAGTCACGCGAAGGAACATCCCTGTGACCCAATCGGGCGAACGCCGAAAGATCCTCGTCATCGGCGGGGGAGGCCGCGAGCACGCCATCGTCTGGAAACTGCGCCAAAGCCCGCGCCTTCGCGAAGTCTATTGCACCCCCGGCAACGCTGGCATCGCGCGCGACGCAGTCGTCTTTCCCGCCGATTTCAGCAACAACTTCGCCAGGCTGATC
The DNA here is from genome assembly GCA_019695055.1 of Candidatus Sumerlaeaceae bacterium. Taxonomy (GTDB): domain Bacteria; phylum Sumerlaeota; class Sumerlaeia; order Sumerlaeales; family Sumerlaeaceae; genus JAIBAT01. The sequence continues at coordinate 11,386 of JAIBAT010000170.1, forward strand.
GACCGCGCCAAAAACCTCCGCATCGATTACACCATCGTCGGCCCCGAGGTTCCCCTCGCCGACGGCATAGTCGACGCCTTCACCGCCGCCAGCCTCCAGATTTTCGGTCCCTGCCAGGCTGCCGCCCGCCTCGAATCCAGTAAAGCCTTTGCGAAGGAAGTGATGATCGCTGCCGGAATCCCCACGGCCCAGTCAGAAACTTTCGAAGAGGTCGCCCCCGCCCTCGAATACGCCCGCTCCCTCGGCGCCCCCCTCGTCGTCAAGGCCGACGGCCTCGCAGCCGGCAAGGGTGTCGTGGTAGCGCAGACGCTGGCGCAAGCCGAAACCGCCATCCGCCAAAATCTGGAACATTACCAATTCGGCGAATCCAGCGCCCGCGTCGTCATCGAGGAATTCCTCGCCGGCGAGGAAGCCAGCATTCTCGCCTTCACCGACGGCAACGTCATAGTCCCCATGGCCAGCGCGCAGGACCACAAGCAACTCCACGACAACGACCTCGGCCCCAATACCGGCGGCATGGGCGCCTACTCCCCCGCTCCCATCGTCACCGATGACGTCATGCAGGAAGTCCGCGAACGCGTCTTCCTCCCCCTCTTCGAAGAACTCCAGAAACGTGACATCGACTACAAAGGCGTCATTTATGCCGGCCTGATGCTGACCACCGGCGGCCCCAAAGTCCTCGAATTCAACTGCCGCTTCGGCGACCCTGAAACCCAGGCGATTCTGCCCCGCCTCGAAAACGACCTTGTCGACATCATCGAGGCCGTCTGCGAAGGCACCCTTCACCTCCACCACCTCACATGGACCCCCGAAAGCAGCATCTGCGTGGTCATGGCCGCCAAGGGCTACCCCGAGAACCCCGAAAAAGGCGCCATCATCGAAGGCCTCGAAGAAGTCCAGGCCAACGACCGCGCCGTAGTCTTCCACAGCGGCACCGCGGAACAGGGCGCAAACATCGTAGTCTCCGGCGGCCGTGTCCTCGGGGTCACCGCCATCGGCAAGAACCTGCCCCGGGCCATGGACACCGTCTACAAGGAGGTCGCCAAGATCCATTTTGACGGGGTGCACTTCCGGCGGGATATCGGGAGAAAAGCGCTGGGTAGGTTGTAGCCCTCTCCGTTTCTCTCCGAAACCCAACTGAACAACATAAGCTTGCCTCTTGAATCCAGAAGTCTATTTTGAAACCTAACATGGTGTTTGAAGACCTTGTGTTGAACACCCTCAGGCGCCTCGATCACTCGTCGCGGGCAAATCGAGAAAGTGAGCTATGTCGCCAAAGCAGTTAAGGTCGTCATTTGGCAGTCAGATAAGGAAGGAACATGAACCCATTTAACCCGGGATACTTTACTGAGCATGATCTGAAGGACGCGGGATTTAAGGCCATTGGCACCAACGTCCATATTGCCAGAAACTCCACAATCGTCGGCCTTGAAAACATTGAGATCGGCAGCAACGTGCGCATTGATGGCTACTGCTCGATAATTGCTGCAGGCCGGGGATCGCTGAAAATCGGCTCTTACATCCACATCGGCGGATATTGTCTGTTGTCCGCTGGGGACGGCATTCAACTGGATGATTTCTGCGGCATTTCCCAGGGCGTTCGCATTTACAGCCGATCCGATGACTACAGCGGGGAACACCTGACCAATCCGACCGTTCCCGAGAAGTATACACAGGTTACGCGGGGATTGGTAAAACTTGAGCGACATGTCGTGGTGGGGTCAGGAAGCGTCATCCTGCCGAACGTGACCATCGGGGAAGGATCGTCAGTGGGAGCTCTTTCACTGGTTTCCATGAGCCTTGACTCGTGGGGCGTTTACTTTGGCTCTCCCGCCAGAAAACTGAAGGCACGCTCCAGGCGGCTACTTGAACTGGAGGAAGAACTGAAACGGGAGAAGGGATAGGTTAGGTACCGCCGGAGGCGATGCAGTCCCTGACTATTAGTCTCCCTTTCGACAGATTCGGTTCTGCCCCGGTCAGTAATCCCAGCCACTTCACCCAATCGTTTCCATGCCGTCTTCCGCCTGATGCTGGCACAATACTGGGCACATGCCAAGAATAAGTCGGGTAGCATATTGGACCATTATGGCTTACTGGCAATTCCGCAAGGTACCACGACCAGGCTCCGCAATCAAGGCTCACTAATTTGAAGTTGAATTCCAACAGGCGCACCTCAACATTATCCCACAGGAGCTGACTAAATGAGAGATAGAATACTGGAAGCGATATTCCGCGCAATAGACGACGCTAACGACAGTTTTGCGCCCGCGGACCGGCTTGCGAAATCGGCCGAAACCGTTCTCTACGGACCGGGGGGAAACCTGGACTCGCTGGGCCTTGTGACCCTCGTACTATCCGTGGAGCGCGAAGTGGACGACGAGTTTGGGACCCCCGTGTCACTGGCCGACGAAAAGGCAATGTCTCAAAAGACGAGCCCCTTCCGAAACGTTGGAACTCTTGCTGACTACATTGAAGTCCTCCTGACTGAAAACGCCAATGCCTGAGTCAAATGTCATTGTGATTACAGGCACCCGGAAAGGAATCGGCCAATATCTGGCTCAGTACTATGTCGAGAAGGGGCACTGCGTTGTCGGATGCAGCCGGGAACCGGCAGGATATGACTTGGAAGGATACTCCCATTACACCCTGGATGTGAGTAACGAACGGGATGTAGTAAAGATGTTCTCGGATGTCCGAAAGCGGTTTGGGGCCATCTACGGCCTTGTTAACAACGCAGGAATTGCATCAATGAATCACAGCCTCTTGACGCCGCTCAAGACCGTCCAACGTATCTTTGACACAAATGTTATGGGAACATTTCTCTTTTGCCGGGAAGCTGCAAAGCTGATGCGTCCCGCAAAATGTGGACGAATCATTAATTTTGCGACCGTCGCCACCCCTTTCAAGCTGGAGGGGGAAGCTGCCTACGCCTCGTCCAAGGCAGCGGTTGTCTCTCTCACGGAAATTCTAGCGCGCGAATACGCCGAATATGGAATCACCGTAAACGCAGTCGGCCCCACCCCGGTCCAGACAGATTTGATTCGATCGGTCCCCAAGGACAAGATGTCGCGGCTTATTGACCGCCAGGCCATCAAGCGTTTTGGGGAATTCCGCGACGTGTCCAATGCAGTGGACTTTTTCCTGAACCCCCAAAGCGACTTCGTAACCGGCCAGGTCATTTACCTTGGCGGCGCCTGATGTTTATTGATTTTATTCTCGAGGAATTTGCAAGGGATCCAGACCGTGACGCAATAATCTGGAGGAACGAGCCCTTCCGATATGCACAACTCCTCGACCACATTCAGCACTGGCAGAAGTACATTGTCGACCAGAACATACCACCGGGAAGCGTTGTCGCCCTCGAAGCGGATTTTTCTCCAAACGGGATCAGTCTTTTCTTCGCCTTGGTGGAGCATGCCTGCATAGTTGTCCCCCTGACCTCGCAGACATCCGCCAGAAAGGGCGAGTTACTCGAAGTTGCCCAAGTCGAGTATATGTTTTCAATCGACGAGGCCGACAAGGTAACTCTCCAAAAGTTGCTCGCCATCCCGACGCACGAACTGCTGATGCGCCTGCGGGTACTCTGCCATCCCGGCTTGGTGATTTTCTCATCAGGGTCATCAGGACGATGCAAAGGGGCGGTCCACGATTTCACCCGCATACTCGGGAAGTTCAAGGTCAGGCGAAGCCCTCACAGGGGAATAAGCTTCCTGCTGTTTGACCACATTGGTGGAGTTAACACCATGCTCGCCCTGTTGGGCAGCGGTGGTTGCCTTGTTACAGTCAAGGACCGCTCGCCCGACTCAGTCCTCGCGGCGGTCGAAACCCACCGGGTGGAACATTTGCCTATTTCTCCGACTTTTCTCAACCTAATCATGCTGTCCGAGGCCCACACCCGGCACAATCTGGATTCTCTCAAGGTGATTTCCTACGGCACGGAACCGATGCCGGAAAGTCTCTTGAGACGATTCCACGCCTTGTTTCCCGACATTAAGTTGATACAATTGTATGGAATGTCCGAACTGGGCATCCTGCGTACCCGGTCTGTCTCCTCGGAGTCGAATTGGGTCCAACTCAGCGGCGAAGACTACGAAACTCGCATCGTGAACGGGGCAATCGAAATCAAGGCCCAGACGGCCATGTTGGGCTATCTCAACGCCCCGAGCCCCTTCACCGAGGACGGCTGGCTCATCACCGGGGACGCCGTGGAGGTGCAGGGAGACAGCTTCCGGATAATCGGCCGCAAGTCCGAGTTGATTAATATTGGCGGCGAGAAAGTCTATCCGGCAGAAATTGAGGCCGTGTTACTCCAAATGCCAAATGTGGTTGATGTCCTCGTGTACGGTAAACCGAACGCCCTGACCGGCCAGATTGTCTGCGCATGGGTGAAGCTTGCTGACGACCAGCCCCGTCGGGATTTCATGAAGAGCCTGAGACAATTCTGCAAAGGGAAACTCCAAACCTACCAGATTCCCGTGGAAGTCGATATCACAGCGGACGATCTTCACAGCGAAAGGTTCAAGAAACTGCGAATGAGGGCAATCCAATCAAAATAAAAATTATCCCTTGTGGCAATCCCGGATGCACTTGCCCCCTCCAGGGCAACAGACCAATCACAATGCATGCCGGTGCCGCAATTATCGGCCCGTCAACAATCAGCCCTAGCGCACAATGACCAGCCAGCACCCAGAACTTGCCCTGCTTGGGGGCACACCAACATTCCCGGAACCACTCCACGTGGGCAGGCCCAATATTGGAGACAGGAAGGTCATCGAGCGCCTAATTGGGGAAATTCTGGACAGGCGGTGGCTAAGCAACGATGGCCCAGTGGCCCGGGAATTGGAATACCGCCTCGCAGAATATCTCAGTGTCAATCACGTCGTCCTGATGTGCAATGCAACTCTCGCCCTCGAAATCGCAACCCGGGCCGCAGGCATGCAGGGCGAAGTTATAGTTCCCTCGTTCACGTTCGTCGCCACAGCCCACGCACTGCAGTGGCAGGGCGTGACCCCCGTCTTTTGCGACATCGATCCCAAGACCCACAACCTGTCCCCGGAAGCAGTTGAGGCTGCCATCACGCCAGGAACAACCGGCATCATTGGTGTCCATTTGTGGGGCCGCCCCTGCTGCGTGGATTCCCTCACCGACATCGCGCGCCGCCACAAACTGGCCCTGATGTTCGATGCAGCCCATGCATTCGGTTGCTCCCATGGCCCCCATCGGATTGGGGGATTTGGCCATGGCGAGGTGTTCAGTTTCCACGCAACAAAGTTCTTCAATACATTCGAAGGCGGTGCTCTCGCCACCAACGACTCAGAACTTGCCAGCCGGGCGAAGCTCATGAGGAACTTCGGTTTCTCCGGTTACGACAAGGTTGATTATCTGGGCACAAACGCCAAGATGACCGAGGTTTGTGCCGCCATGGGTCTCGCGGGACTCGACATATTGGAGGAATTCACCGCCGCCAACCATCGCAACTACGACTGCTACCGAACGAACCTGGATCCGGTCCCCGGCATCTCAATCATTAATTACGATGCGAGCAATCAAAATAACTGGCAATATATCATCCTCGAGGTGGACCCCGCCCGGTCAGGCCTTACACGGGACGAGCTGATGGGTGTACTCTGGGCCGAGAACGTCATGGCGCGGCGGTACTTTTATCCGGGAGCTCACCGCATGGAACCCTATAGAACGCTCTATCCAGAAGCGGGAAAACGGCTCCCGAACACAGAGGCCCTTTGCGAGTCAGTCCTTGCTCTGCCAAACGGAACCTCTCTAACTGAGGAAACCGTGACAACAGTCTCGTCCATCATATCTCGTGCTGTGGAGAACGCCGCATCTGTGAAGCGGAAACTCGCCGAGTCGAAACTATCATGAGTACCCCCCTGATCCAGTCCACGCCCGTGGACATATCCATCATCATTCCCGTTTACTACAACGAAGGTTGTCTCACACCCACGCTCGATTCGCTCCACGAAGCGGTGATTCTGCAGAACCCCGACCTCAAATTTGAAGTGTTCTTTGTGGATGACGGATCGCAGGATCGCTCATTGGAGGAAATCCTCTCGCTACGCGAAAAGTACCCGGACTTGGTGAGAGGCATTAAGCTGACCCGGAACTTTGGCCAGGCCAGCGCCATCCTCGCCGGAATGAGACATGCCCGAGGGGAACGCGTTGTCATCATGTCCGCCGACGGTCAGGATCCACCGGAGTTGATTAACGACATGATCCAATCCAGTCGCAGCGAAGGCTATGAGATTGTCATCGCCACGCGTGAAGGACGCGACGAATCCCTATTCAGGGTGCTGACATCAAAATTGTTCTATCACATGATGCGCAAGCTGGCCTTTCCATCAATGCCCGAGGGCGGCTTTGACTTTGTACTGATGGGTCGGCGCGCTTTGCAGGCCTTCCTGCGCAATTATGATGCGAACCCTTTCTTTCAGGGGCAGATAATGTGGACCGGTTTCAAGATCAAACAGATTGGCTACCACCGGCGTAGCCGGATCACCGGAACCTCACGCTGGACATTCGGCCGCAAAATGACCTACCTCCTTGACGGCCTTATGGCGTACTCCTATTTCCCCATAAGGGTCATGTCCCTCACCGGCGGTCTTTTCGCACTTCTGGGGTTCCTCTATGCACTGACAGTCCTTGTCGCGTGGGTGGCGTTCGGCAATCCGGTCAAGGGTTGGTCGCCCCTCATGATTGTCATTCTGATCACCAGCGGCGTCCAAATGTTAATGGTTGGAATCGTCGGCGAATATCTGTGGCGCACACTGGCACAGGTTCGCAATCGCGAACACTACATAGTCGAAACCACTTATGGTTTTGACAAGCCCTTCAATGAATGATGGGTGAGTCCGGCGCCAGTCCACCGTTAACCGTCTCGGGACAATTGGGAAACAATGCGACCAGCGGATGGCAGGCCCGGCTCTCGAGATTCCTTTTCATCGCAGCAATTGCCTATCCATTCCCCTTTGCCTTTCAAGGATTCGAGCTCAGTGACATGGGCTTCAGCCTTACAGCTTTCTCCACATTCTTCTCCATGCGGGACTACGTCGACGGCCC
>JAIBAT010000080.1 GCA_019695055.1 Candidatus Sumerlaeaceae bacterium
AAAGCCGACCTGAGCCTTGAAGCCGAAAAGCCGCTCCGCACGGGACGTATCGAGACAGCGGCGCGGCTGGCCGTTGGGCTTTGTGGTGTCCCATACGATCTTGCCCTGAAAGCCGGTTTCCTCGACGATGATTTGCGCGAGATCGGCGATCCTTATCTCCATATTGGTGCCAAGGTTGATGGCTTCGGGCCCGTCGTATTTCTCCGTGGCGAGGAGGATTCCCTCGGCGGCGTCCTCAACGTAGAGGAATTCGCGGGAAGGGCTGCCGTCGCCCCACAGTACGATTTCGTCGCGACCGGCGCGCTTGGCTTCCACGCATTTGCGGATGAGGGCCGGGATGACGTGGCTGGAGTGGAGGTCGAAGTTGTCGCGCGGGCCATAGAGGTTCACAGGAAGCAGGAAGATGGCATTGTAGCCATACTGCTCGCGGTAGCTCTGGGCCTGCACGAGCATCATCTTCTTGGCGAGGCCATAGGGTGCGTTGGTTTCCTCGGGATAGCCGTTCCAGAGGTCGTCCTCGCGAAAGGGGATTGGGGTGAACTTCGGATACGCGCAGATGGTGCCAGTGGCGACAAACTTGGGGATGTTGGCCTGGCGGGCGTACTCGATGAGTTGAATGCCCATGATGGCGTTCTCGTAAAAGAAGCGGCCGGGATTGTCGCGATTGGCGCCGATGCCACCTACCACGGCGGCCAGGTGAATGACGCAATCGGGCTTGGTGTCGGCGTAAAGTTTGATGATGGCGTCGCGATCGCGAAGATCGCATGTTGCGGAGCGCGGCACAATGATATCGCCTGCGCCACGGGCCTTAAGTTTTTCGACGACAAACGACCCGAGGAATCCCGCGCCACCGGTAACAATGACGCGTTTGCCTTTCAGGTCCATCAGCGGATGCTCTTGCCGAGTTTCTTTTCGAGGTCAGCGACATCGGAGTCCACCATGAGGCGAGCGAGGTCGCGAAAGGTGGTCTTTGGTGCCCAGCCGAGCTTCTGTTTCGCTTTCTCCGGACTGCCGATGAGCAGATCCACTTCCGCAGGGCGGTAGTAGCGCTGATCAATTTCGACGTACTTTTTCCAGTCGAGCTTCAGGTGATCGAAGACCTCGTCGAGGAATTCGCGCACGGAATGCGTTTCGCCGGTGGCGATGACGAAATCGTCGGCTTCCTTGGCCTGAAGCATCATCCACATGGCTTCGACGTACTCCTTGGCGTAACCCCAGTCACGTTTGGCGTCGAGGTTGCCGAGGTAGAGCTTATCCTGGAGCCCAGCCTTGATGTAGGCGGCGGCGCGGGTGATTTTACGGGTCACAAACGTTTCACCGCGACGTGGGGACTCGTGATTGAAGAGGATGCCGTTGCAGGCAAACATGTCATAGCTCTCGCGGAAGTTCACGGTGATCCAGTAGGCATAAACCTTTGCCGCCCCGTAGGGGCTGCGGGGGTAGAACGGTGTGTTTTCCGTCTGGGGAACCTCCATGACCTTGCCGTACATCTCGCTGCTGCTGGCCTGATAGAACTTTGATTTGCAGCCGGTTTCGCGTATGGCTTCGAGGATGCGAACGGTGCCAAGGCCGGTGACGTCGCCGGTGTACTCGGGGATGTCGAAGCTGACGCGGACGTGGCTCTGGGCTGCGAGGTGGTAAACCTCGTCGGGCTGGACGCGGTACAGGAGTTTGATGAGGTTGGTTGAGTCGGCGATGTCCCCATAATGGAGGAAGAGCTTCACGCCGTTGATGTGGGGGTCGGAGTAGAGGTGATTGATGCGGCCGGTATTGAAGGTCGAGGCGCGGCGCATGATTCCGTGGACCTCGTAGCCCTTTTCGAGAAGCAATTCTGCAAGATAGGACCCGTCCTGGCCCGTGATGCCTGTTATCAACGCTTTCTTTGCCACAAATCTCTTCCTTTCAAAATCTGCCGGGAAATCCTAACCCTGCGGCGCGCCGAGCTTCCTTAAGCCAAGCAGTTGCAGAGTTACCAGTGCAAGGAACCGTGTATTGTACACAAAATAACGATAAGCAAGCCGGCGGGGCTCCTGGAGCAGGCGGTGGAGCCATTCGAGGCCGAGGCCCTGCACCCATTTGGGGGCACGGGGAACCGTGCCGGCGATAAAATCAAAGGCGGCACCAATGGCGACCATGGGCATCATGATGCGGCCGCGGTGGTCGTGACACCAGCGCTCCTGCTTGGGACAGCCGAGCCCGACAAAAAGGATGCGGGTTCCGGATGCGGCGATGTCCGCGACGATTTTCGCATCTTCATCAGGGGACAGCGCACGAAAGGGTGGGGAGCAGGCGTAGGCGATCTTGAGGGAGGGATAGGTGCGGGTCAGGTTGTCCTGAAGGCGCCTGAGGGTCTCTTCGGTGCCCCCGTAAAACCCCACAGGAACCTCGTCGGCTGCTGCAATTTCACAAACACGCAGGGTCGTTTCGGTCCCAGTGGCACGACCGGCGTTTCGAGCGCCGAGGAGCTTTTGCATCCAAACAAGAGGCAATCCGTCAGGGTTCACAATGTTGCAGCCATTGAGGACACGGGCAAATTCGGGGGAATTGCGGGCCTCAATGAGCATATGGACCGTTGCGTGCGCCGACCAGCAGGACTCCTCGCGCCGGGCACGGTCAAGGATCCACCGGGCAGTCTGTTCGACGCTGGTCAAGTCCACTCGAGTGCCGATGACGATGCGTGATTGATTGTTATTACTTGAGTTAACCACTAAACGAAATCAGGGGCTCCTGGTTCAATTTGCCATTTAAGCACTGGGGAATGTGCTGCCATTCGAGGATTCTTTTCAAGTATATTGAGTCTAAACGACTTGAACCGGAAATGGGGAGTTTATGCAGAAAATGATGAAATCCGCAGACTTCATATTTTTTTCTTGCGTTATCTGCGCGTATAACGCTACCACACTTAAAGTTAGCGCGTGTTGACCTCTGCCGAACCCGCGACCATTGCTGGCGCTCAACTGGAAAATCCATCCTTTGTGGAGAGAGCTGGGGCATGATAAAGGCCGACATCATCAAGAAGGTGGCCGATAAACTGGGCATCAAGGAGAAGGAAGCATTGGTTATTGCCGACGCGACCCTTGAAGCCCTGAAGAATACGGTTGTGCAGCATGGTCGCCTTGAGATCCGGGATTTTGGCGTGTTCCAGATCAAGCAGCGCAAGGAGCGCATTGGGCGCAACCCGAAGGACAAGAAGGAATATCCTATTCCGCCGCGTCGTGTGGTCACATTTAAGATGGGCAAGGAACTCAAGATTTCCGGCGAGCCGGAAGAGACGCCCAAGAGCGAATAGGCGCGGCTTTTTTGCAGCCGACATCCAGGCGTGGCCCTTGCAGCCCGCTGTGGTGAGATTGTGCTCCCTCTCAGCGATTCGTCACTTTTAGCCCATTGGGGTGATCCCCATCCTTCGGATTTGGCTGACCTGTTGGAGCACCGGCGCGCGGCAAACCAGCCGGTTCTTGATCTGATTTCGGCAAACCCCCATGAGCATGGCCTGCAATTTGATGCGGCACTGTTATCGAAGATTCTCGGGGAGGCGGTCGCAGAAACGCGGGTTTATCGTCCGGACGCAAGGGGGCAGTTTGCGGCGCGAAGAGCGATCGCAGATTATCATGGTAGTGTGTCAGCCGAGCAAATTATCCTGACTCCAGGCACGAGTTTTGGTTATTGGTGCACGTTTCGCCTCCTGGGAAACCCGGGAGATGAAATCCTTTGTCCGCAGCCGACCTATCCCTTGTTTGACGATCTTGCCCGGCTGGCTGGTTTGGGGGTGCGCCGATATCATTTGGAGAGGGTTGGCGGGAGGTGGGGGATCGATGCGGCGGAGGTCGAGTTTCAAATTACGCCGCGGACGCGGGCTATCGTCGTTGTTTCCCCGCACAATCCGACCGGAAGTGTTGCGTCAGAATCGGAAATCCGTGCGCTTGCGGCCTTGGCAAGGAGACATGGTTTGGCCCTGATATTTGACGAGGTGTTTCGCGAATGGGTTCATGATGGATCAGCGGTGCCGAGACCCGGTGCAAATGATTTTCCATTAATTCTCACACTTAACGGCCTCTCGAAGATGCTTTCGCTTCCGGGACTTAAGGCGGGGTGGATGGTGGTGGAGGGCGACAAGGTGCAACGCGAACGATTCCTGAATGCTGCGGAGTACCTGAGCGACTCCTTCCTGCCGGTGAGCGAAATAACCCAGGCAGCCATCCCACCACTGCTGCGGGAGGGACAGGGAGAAATGCGGCGGCTTGGGGACACCTATCGAAATCGCATGGTTGCAATGGTTGCGAAAGCGAGGGAATCCGGAATGGATTGCACTGCGCCGCAGGCAGGACCGTACCTCTTGCTGCCACTTCCGGATGAGGTGAACGAGGAGCAATTCGCCCTGGGGCTGGTGAAGAACCATGGAATCGTTTCGCACCCAGGCGCTTTTTATGGCCTGCCGCCGTCGGGACTCGTGGCGACCTGTGTGCATGAGCCTCCATGGCCGTTTGACACTATTGCGGAGGAGATTTCCCGTTTCGTGGCGTAAGAATTGCCTGGCCGTATCGACGAAGGTGGGAAAACCATCGGCTGAAACTCCAATGGCCAATTCGATGCTCGTCATGCGGGAAGGATTCTTATGATTGCCTGGAAACGGGGAGTGACTGGGGGGCTGGTCCTACTGGCCGGAATCACACTTGCAGGTGACACTGGCCTAAAACCCGCAATTCCAGTGGTGGTGGAGCTTTACACCTCGGAGGGGTGCTCGAGTTGCCCTCCAGCGGATGCGGTGCTTTCAAAAACAGGTGCGACCTTGCCTGTGGAGGGTGTGGAAGTGATTCCGCTATCGATCCATGTGGATTACTGGAACCGCCTTGGGTGGGCGGATCCATGGTCCAGCAAGTTCAACTCGGAGCGGCAGTCGGCCTACGCCAGGGCATTTCGGGCCCCGAGTGTTTACACGCCGCAGATGATTGTGGATGGAGCGCAGGAATTTGTGGGCAGCCACGCGGACAAGGTGGAGCCTGCGATTCGGAATGCGGCGCGGGAGTCGAAGTGGCCGGTCAGGATCGAGGTGTCGGGAAGCACAGCAAGCGTCACAGTCCTGCCTCCCAAGGGAAATCACCCGGCAGTGGACGTGATGTTCGCGGTGACGGAATCGGGGATGGAATCCAATGTGCGTGCCGGTGAGAATTCCGGCCGGAAGTTGAAACATGACTTTGTGGCGGTGGAACTGCGATCCGTTGGTCTGATAGGTGCCGACAGCGCGAAGGCTGCACCTTTTGAGTTCTCTTTCAAGATGCCCGAGGGCCATCCCGCCCATTTGGTGGCCTTTGTGCAAGACCGGGCAACGATGAGGATCCTGGGCGCCGCCCGGGTCCCCGTCATTGCAAGGCGATAAATATGAGCCCGGGGCGGGCCTAACCCACAATCCCAGTTGCGCGAAGTGGAATTCGATGGCTGGTTCTGGTCTTTATGTCGGTGCCATTAGACCTTGTTTATGTCGCCATTGCAGGCCTTGCGTTTGGGCTGGGACTGGTTTGCGTTCCTCTCGCCCAGAGGTTTGGCCAGCGCTTCGGCTTTGTGGATGCAGTCAATCCGGCGAAGATTCATGATGAACCCAAAGTGCGTTGTGGGGGAGTGGGGATTTTCGCGGCCTTCATGGGTGCGTTTGCGATTTGCCTGCTTGCCGCAGGACTGCTGAAGGATTCGCCCCTTGTGCCCGAATCGTTGCGGGCCCATCTTGGGAACATTTCCTTTGTGAAGGACAAACTGGGTGGCCTGATGCTGGGGGCGACGATTCTGTTCCTGACCGGGCTGGCCGACGACCGCTTCAACCTGCGGCCTACCGTCAAACTCTTCCTGCAAATCCTGTCGGCACTGCCGCTGGTCCTAAGTGGTATCACGGTTAAGTTCTTTGTTCCCGGCATGCTCGCGGGTGCGGTCATGACCATCGCGTGGGTGGTGCTGCTGACGAACGCCTTCAACTTCCTGGACAACATGGACGGGTTAAGTTCGGGCGTTGCCATTGTTGCAGCTCTAAATTTCTTCCTCATTTCGCGCGGCGGCGACGAGTACTTCATGATGGCGATTATCGCCCTGTTCATTGGTGCCGTGGCGGGATTCTGGCGTTACAACTTTCCCCGGGCACGGCTTTTCATGGGAGACAGCGGGTCGCTGTTCATCGGGTACATGCTGGCGGGAATCAGTACCTTGGTGACCTATTACAAAGCCGGCGTGCCGACTCAGGCGCCTGTGATTGCCCCGTTGATCGTGCTGGGGGTGCCCATTTTCGACACGGTCTCGGTGCTGCTGATTCGGTGGAAGAATGGCGCCCCGCTGATGAAGGGGGACCAGAATCACTTCTCGCATCGCCTGGTGGCACTTGGATTTTCGCGGGTTCGCACCGTGTTGTTCATTTACCTTGTGACATTTGCCGTGGGCATAACGGCGGTGAATCTGCGGTACCTTGGCTGGGCTGGCGCGTCGCTGGCGCTGGTGCAGGTCATCTTGTTTTTTGTTATCATTCACCAGATTGAACGGGCAGCGCAGCAAAAGCAGCTCATGGCGCTGGCGGCCCTTAGCCGGGAGAGGGAACATGGAGAAACTGACTGAGAAGGAAGAAAAGGAACTGACGGCAGCCGCGGCGAAGGTACGCGAGAAAGCCCACGCGCCGTATTCCGAATTTCAGGTTGGCGCCGCGCTGCTCTGCAAGAGCGGGAAGGTCTTCACGGGGTGCAATGTGGAGAATGCAAGCTATGGGCTTTGCATCTGTGCCGAGCGTGGTGCGGTGATGGCCGCAGTGGCTGCGGGTGAGCGACAGTTCAAGGGCATCGTGGTCATTACGGATGCCCAACCTGCGGCGTCACCCTGCGGGGCCTGTCGGCAATTCCTTGTCGAGTTTAACCCGGAAATGCAGGTGGTTTCGACGAACCTGCAAGGCGAGAGACGAAGCTGGTCGGCGGCGGAGCTGCTGCCGGGTTACTTTTCCTTTGGAGAGAACGACGACACGGAACCTGACGATGAGACCGACCCTGGCGACAAGCGCTGGGGTGTCTAAGCGACTTGCCCCGAAGGAAACCCATAAAGCGGGCCGTCGCACCTGGAAAGCCGGAACCGAAGTCACCACCTGAGCAAAGGGTGAGGATTGAGCCGGTGGTCGCCGCAACGCCGGCAAGTCCCAAGGCTTGGATTGCGCTCGGAATCATGTGCCTTATTTACCTGGCACTGGCATTTCCGGCCGTGGTGGGGAAGTCGGTCACGGTGGATGAAGGCGGCAACATTCCGGTCGGATACAATATCCTTTCGACGGGGGATTTCCGGTACTGCGAATACCACCCGCCCCTCATGAACCTGCTATTGGCGGCACCCGTTAAAATGTTTGAGCCTGAGGCGACGACGACCACGCTCAAGGCGTTGCCGGACAATATGAAGTTCAAGTTTTGGCCGAACTCCTACGTTTTTGCCGATCGATTCCGAAACGACTACCAGCACGTGATCGTGCTGGCGCGAACCACGACTGTCCTTCTGGTGGCGGGGTTGGGGGTCCTCCTGTTCCTGTGGGCCCGAATGCTGGCACCGGTTCGTGGCGACGTCGCGGGATTGCTGGCGGCTGGGCTGGTGTGGTTTTCGCCCAACATCCTGGCGCATTCAACGTTGGCCTCTTCCGACGCCGGTATCATGATTTTCACGACAGTGGCCCTGTGGTCCTTTCATTGCTTCCTGACGAAACCCGATTTGCCGCAGGCGGCGTTGGCCGGGCTTGGACTGGGGCTGGCCCTACTGACAAAGGGGACCGCGGTTTTCCTGGTTTTACTTTACCCTGTCCTGGCGTGGGTCTGGCGCGCATATCATCCGCAGACCACCCTTAAGACACTCCTGCGAGGTTTCGCGGTGCTGCTGCTTGTGGCTCTTTGGGTCGTAAATTCGGGATTCCTATTTCAGGGCAGCTTTACGCTTGCCGGGAAGTACACACTCGAATCCGGAGCCATGAAAACGTTGTTTGCGTTTGTTCCGAAATGGTTACCGGTGCCACTGCCGCTGAATTTCGTGGGGGCGTTTGACCGCCAGTTGCGGGAGGCCTCCGAGGGGTACAACTCTTTCCTGTTTGGTCAGGCACTAATGAGCGGGCGCTGGTACTACTACCTGGCCCTGCTGTCGATCAAGACGCCGCTGACAAGTATGGCGTTGGTGGGGACGGCAATGTGGGCCGCGTGGCGCGCTGGCTTCATGCGGCGATTTGAATCGTGGATGCTCCTTATTCCGGCGGGTGTGCTGTTCTTTGCGTTCTCGGTGCTGAGCCACAAGCAACTGGGGATTCGCATGATCATGCCTGCTGCTGTGCTTTTCTGGCTTTGGTGTTCCGTGGCGCTGGCCTCGTCGCGGTTGGGCCGGCGCTTCGATATTGCCGCGCTGGTGCTGGCACTTGGCACGGTTGCGACCACTGCGTGGACCTGCCCGAACTACATCGCCTACTTCAATCCTTTTGCGGGTGATGCGGATCGCGCCCATCGGCTCGCGAACGACTCGAACCTGGATTGGGGGCAGGACCTGATTGGGCTCAAGAAATACATGGATGAGAAAAAGCTGGATTCGATCCAGCTTCTCTATTTTGGGCGCATTGACCCGGCGATTTACGGCATCAAGTACACTGTCCCGAAATTAACGGAAATTAAACCCGGCCCGCTGGCAGTCAGCGTGACCCTTTATGGAACCCGGGCGATCGTGACAGACCACGGACGCGGGGTGCCCATGAACGGAATGGACCCGCAGAAACTTGGGCTGGGTGCTCCGATCACCTCAATTGGGCATTCGATTCAAATCTATGATGTACCGGCAAAGCCGCTTTCCGCCGAAAAGAAGTAGTCTACAATTTTAATGGATTGGCTTGGAACAGCAACCAGGCTAAGTGCTTAGCCAGTTGCTGCAATCCCAACCCAGAAGCTGCTCGAGTTCGCGAATCTCCTGCTCAAAGACTTTGCGCAGATATTCCCGTTCGCGTTCCGTCATCGGGGCCGCATAGCGTATCGAGTGGATGCTTCGTGGGGCTGGGTTCGGGAGCGATGAGACTCCAAGGAAATCACAGACTCGTTCCAGAATGTCCTGTGGTTTCTGGCGGAGGTCCTCTGATTTCAGAATGAGAACCTGTTCCTTCGGGAAAAACTGCCACAGGCGCTGCAGTTGGATCGTGTAGAATCCCCGGTCCATGTAGGAGAAGAAGTGGTTCTGGTGCGGCAGGGATCGGGCACAAC
Organism: Candidatus Sumerlaeaceae bacterium; assembly: GCA_019695055.1. Classification (GTDB taxonomy): domain Bacteria; phylum Sumerlaeota; class Sumerlaeia; order Sumerlaeales; family Sumerlaeaceae; genus JAIBAT01. The sequence goes on from JAIBAT010000080.1 coordinate 9,225, forward strand.
GTTCCTTCTCGTTTTGAAGGGCTTCCCAGAAGGCCAAAGGATCCCGGCGCCTCGCGCGCTCCATGTTCCAGTGGGAGTAGGCGCGCTCGATGGGGTTTCTCAGGAGCACGATCAGCTTCATGGAGGGATTGTACGCATGGATGCGGGCCGGAGCGTCGCGCCAATACATGTACACAGGTGTGGCCTCGCCCAGGATCTTGTGGGAAGACCGCGGTGAGAAATAGGCGTGGTATCGGAAGTAGTTTGGCTCGCCCCCGGTAAACCGGCTGTCGTTATCAAAAAAGTGCACTTCCTTCCGATCAGCCATGCAGACTTCGGGGTGTTCCCGAAGATAGGTGTCCAGGGCGGAGGTCCCTCCCTTCTGAGTGCCGCAGATTAGAAAATCCACCTTCCGCGTGCTGTGGCAGGGGAGAAAATGCTTGGGGTATCGGATGACTTTTCGGAGGAATCCGGAAAAACTGGAGAAAGAATTGGCCACTACTCCAGTCTGCCAATCCGCCCCGCGGGCCAATAGCGATACTTCAATACGCCGCCGATCTTTGCGCGTTTGAGGGGGCCGAAGTCAATGCTGTCGAAGCTGTCGTTCCGGTTGTCGCCCATGACAAAGACTTCGTCCTCGGCGAGTTCCCATTTCTTGTCGGGGACATGCTCCACCGGTTCGTGGGATGTGGGTTCGGCCACGGAGTTGATGTACACGCGGCCTGACTTGAGGGTGACGCGATCACCTCCGTCGGCAATGACGCGCTTGGTCAGGGTTTCGCCGTGCTGCATGGGGTTGTCGAAGGTGATGATTCGCCCGCGGAGGATTTCGTCGTCGGAAACCCGGCTCATGATGACGCAGTCGTCAATCTTCAGGGCGGGTTCCATGGAGCGACTGATGACGCGGAAGCTCTGGAGTTGGCCGCGCATGAAGGACGTCCAGAGAAGAAGCAAGGGCAGTAGGATGCAGACCCCGATGACGGCGCGGGTGAAGCTGATGCGCTTGCGGCGTCGGGGAGGTTGCGCCTGGTCGCTGATTTCGTCTGTCACGGGTAACTCTTGACACTTTTTTAGGCAAAAATTCAAAGACCACTTTGCCGTGAGGGTGGTAGGGTTGTTCAGCCTGGGATTGGCGGGTTGTCGGCCACCGGCGTGCTGGAATGGGAAAGGCTATCTGTGTCTCGGATTTCAACAAAGGGTCTGGTGAAGGTTTACGGCGGGCGTTGCGTCGTGAACAAGGTGGAGATTGAGATCAGCAAGGGCGAGATCGTGGGCCTGCTTGGCCCCAACGGCGCCGGGAAATCCACCACGTTCAATATGATCGTGGGGCTCATCAAGCCCACCGACGGGCATATCTTCTTCAACGACAAGGAAATTACCGGCTACCCCATGCACGAGCGCGCCCGGCTTGGGATTGGCTACCTGGCCCAGGATATGTCCATCTTCCGCAAGCTGACCGTGGAGCAGAACATCATGGCGATCCTGGAAACCACCAGGCTGACGGCGCAGCAGCAGAAAGACCGGCTGGAATTCCTGCTGGACGAACTGGGTGTGACCAAGCTGCGGAAGAGCATTGCCTACACGCTGTCGGGCGGTGAGCGCCGCCGTGTGGAGATTGCGCGGGCGCTGGTGAATGAGCCGGACTTCATCATGCTCGACGAACCGTTTTCGGGCGTGGACCCGAAGGCCGTGGAGGAATTGCAGGACATTATTTACCACATGCAGGGTCGCGGCCTGGGGGTGCTGATTACGGACCACAACGTCCGCGAGACGCTGACGGTGACGGACCGTTCCTACATCATCCACGAGGGAACGGTGAAGATCGCGGGTACGGCGGAGCAACTGGTCAACAGCCCGGAGGCCCGCAAGTATTACCTGGGCGAGCGATTCACCATGGACACGACCCAGGACGAGCGCAAGCTGGCGGCACGGCAGAAGTATCGCCAGAATCCGCCCGCTGCCTCGCAGTCGGGGCCGCCGGCAGTTCCGCCCCAACGCCAGAATTAGACGGCCAGGTTTTCCTGCCCCATACTTGGAATTATCAGGGACTCTTTCATGGCGCCCGGCCAAAGTCTGGGCTTGCCAGTGGCCGGTTGGGCGCATTGAAATAGCCCCAGAATCAAAGGCTGCGAAATGCCACGAAACGTCATGGGTTCCTATTTGAAGCGGCAGATGCTGCCGACGGCGGCGGCGCTTTGTGTATCGCTGACTGCAATTTCGCTGCAAGCCGCGGAAACGTCCGGAACCGCCACGGACGCCGACGTGGGCCCAGCCCTCGTACAGTCGCAGACGGTCATCACGACGGCCGCTGTGGCATTGCGGTCTGAACAGACAACTCCGGGTCCCATTCTTCTGGAGGTTCGCCCTTCGCGAGCCAGCGTCCGGACTCCTCCCGTGGGTGCGGTTCCCGGCGTACGCGCAAAAGCAGAGTCGAGGGTTGACGCGGACGTCGAACCTCAGCCCGAAGAAGCTCCGTCGCAGCCGGTCCCCCAAACCTTTGCGGTGAATGTTGCGCCAACCTCCGCCCCGGCCTCAAAATTCCTGCCGCGGGCCTACAGCACGATGTCGCCCGATGAACTGCGCGCCGAAACAGTCCGTTTGCAGGAAATGCTGGACAAGATGCAGGACAAATCTCCCGAGAAGCGCGACCTCGACGACCTGATCCGTTCGATTCAGACGCGCCTTGAGATGGGCATCATTCCCGAGGAAATGATCGGGGAAATTACGAGGACTGTGTCCGAGATCCGTGGCCTGCCGGTTCGCAAGCCTGTGCGGTTCCGAATACTGGATCGTGCGGAGCTGAAAAAACTCCTCGATGAGAAACTCGCGGAGGAGTTGCCGCCCGGGTACCTGCCCAACTATGAATTCGCGATGAAGGTCCTGGGGGCGATTCCCCAGAAGACCAATTTGAAGAGCACGATTGTGTCGCTGCTGTCCGAGCAGATTGCGGGCCTTTACGACGAGTCGGCAAAGACGCTTTACGTCATGAAGCAGTTCGACGTGCAGCGGCCGTTGGGACGCGTGATTCTGGCACATGAAATTTGCCACGCGCTGCAGGACCAGAATTTTGACTTTGGCCGGATGCCGATCAAGCCGGGTGACAACGATGATGTGCACCTTGCGGCCATGAGCGTGCTGGAGGGCGATGCAACCCTGCTCATGCAGGAGTACGCCCAGCGGACGTTCACCGGGCGGGACCTGGTTCAACTGCTGGAAGTCTTCACCATTGACCAGGCGGCGCTGAACCGGACGCCGTATTTCATACGGCAGTCGCTGATGTTCCCGTATATCTCCGGATCGAGTTTCATCCAGTCGGTGATCTACATCAATCCCCGCAACCGGGACCGGGTGTTTGTGAACCTGCCCGGCAGTACGGAGCAGATCATCAGCCCCGAGAAGTTCACCACGGCGGACTATGATGCCCCCACCTCGTTTGCCTTGCCGGACATTTCCCCGATCCTGGGCAAGGGGTGGAAACCGGTCTTCAGCAATGTCATGGGAGCCTTCCAGACACGATGCCTCCTCGAGAACTGGCGGGAGTGGGAACTTGGCCGGCGGGTCGCGGACGGTTGGGGAGGGGACCGGTACGCGCTTTATCGGGGAGACGACAAATACTTTCTTGTGTGGATGACCGTTTGGGATACCGAGGAGGACGCCGATGAGTTCTTCCGGGCCACGAGCGACCTGTTTCGCGACAAGGTCTACAAGGAGTACTTCGGGGAAAAGGAGTTCAAGGGCGACGTCTACATCCGCCTGCTGGATTACACCCCACCGTCCTACGAGCAGGATGGCGGACCACTGTTCCTGAGGTTTCGGAAGGTCAATAACCGCGTCATCACGGAAATTACGAACCATGGCGAAGCCCTCAAGGCCGCGGAAAAGGCCGACGACGCGCTTTTTGACGCGGTGCCCGGGCACTAAGCGGCTTTTCCTCCTCGGCGGGGACTTCGTGTGGAGAAGCAGTCCGGTGTGACTTCCAACCTCTGCCCCTTTAGTCGAACTGGTAACCAATCTCCCGGCTACAGGGGGGAGGGGGAGGGGGGGTAGTGCAGTATTGCACAAGTCTTTTATTATCAGTGATCCTTCTATTTTAAGACGGTGATTAAACCGGTCCAATGTGTTTGCATAAATCGGTCTAATTGTGCGTGAAAGAGCACTTTTTTGCCCGCGAAACACGCGAAAGGGGCCAAAAATTTCGACCAGAGGTTGGTTCGGGTTGGCTGCCTGGTCTGTTCGTCATGTCAAAGAACAATGCCCGTTGCGGGGGGTGTTTCCCCTCTCCTTGTGATTCGTGCGGTGGTAACTGGGATGGAGATTGGGCGACTTAACTGAGGATGGGTGTAGCACAGGGGAAAGGGGTTTGCCTATTCCCTTACAGCCTCTAAGAACCACTTGTGGACCCATGGACTGACGGCAGTGGAATTGAAAAGTATGAGTCCTCCCGATCAGACAGAACGCATGCCTGTCCCGACTTTACCGACTTTACGACCGTCCCCGAAATTGGAACCGGTGGCACTATGCGAACGGTAAGTCGAATTACTGGTGGTGCTGCGTTCCAAATTAGAAGGGAGAAATGTCTGCACCCTGCGAGGCCAATATGTGGTCTCTGGTTTCCGTATCTGGAATCCAGACGTAAGCGCCCTTAATGGCCCGCGTTAGCAAGATGCGATAAGTTTGTGCTACACGCAACAAAAGTTCATTATAAGCGGCCTTGCCGGCCTGCTTGGCTGCCTGCTTAGGCAGGTTTCCGACGCCGGTTTCGAAAACCGAATCCAGATTCACAATCCACTTGTCTGTACGCCAGAGCAAATCGTTTAGCCACAAAATGCCAACGTAATCATAATCAAACCCCCTAACCGCATACGGGCATCCGACTTCGCAGAGCGGGTCTTCGGCAATTGAACTGCCACGTTTTCCCATTATGAACCAGCTGTAATCTCCATTGGGTACATGGTTCCAAGGTCTGCTCCAAGTTCTCCCTTCACCATTGTAAACGAATGATTCACAAAAGTCCTGCATCCCTGGCGGAAGGTTGTGTGGATTTGTGGCTTCAGCTGTTAGCCATTCTCGAGAATACGTAGATAGCAGTCGGACAGAATGTCCTGTAGCGTGCCTGCTTCGAAGGGCCTCCTCCATCGCCACGGGAGTTTCAAAGATTTTGAAATCAAACTCCGAAGTATAATCGACGTGCTTCCCCTCCTTTGCGGCAGGGAACATGTCAAAAACGATTGCGCCACTTTCAGCGGCGATCGGGAGCTCTTTGAAGCCGCCTTCTTCATATCTGTGGGCATTTCGTTCTTCCGTAGAACAACTACTCTGCCACCCCTTTGAAAAAATCAGGTTTTGCGCCGCTGGTGCAGCTTTAAGGAGCGCTTCCACCCAAGCCACGTATTCAGACGAGCCTGCACACCGAAATTGCGATCCTTCTAAGCTTACGACTTCGGGCGTACCGGCCCCGAGTTCCTTCGCCCACTCTTTAACTTGCTCAATTGTTGTGTTCTCACGCAAACGAAAGGCTTGGTCTGGATCCAGCAAAAATACAGACAACTGTGATGTGCGGATAATATGATATGCCTGTGGTCCAAGAGCAACGACAAACCCAAATTGACCTCGCCCCTCCGGATGTTCCGTATTTATGAGTGCATGTGCTTCGTCTACAATGGTGACGAGATGTTGGTTGTCGAAGGAACCATCTCGAAAACTTACTCCCATATCTCGGATGAGTTTAAAATTGGCACGCCAGTCACCCCCGGTTAAAAATTGCTTCCCATGTTTCTTTCGCAATTGTCCAAGGTCTGGCGTTTGAATTGGTGTAAACCCGGTTGCCTTTCTGACAACTCCACGCGCGCCCTTTTTACCGGCGTTTTCCTCAAAAAGATGCGACCAGTTGCTATTCTGGCTCATAGACGTGCTGGTAAAAATAACGTCACCAGCCGGAAGGTCCGGGTTCGTGACGAGGGAGGCCCAAAGCCGAGCGGCAATCACTGATTTTCCCGAACCAGGAGGCCCTTTGATTATTACCACGCGTTTTTGATGAGGGTTGTTAACGTTCTTGAGAAAAGTCTCTGCAACCACGGCCTCTGTAAGAGCAAATGCGAGTCGCTGTCCATCGAGCAACTCAAATGGTTTACTTTTGGGGTCTAGAATCTGTCCGCCAATTTGAGCTACAAACCCGCGCTTTTGGCGATAGCGGCCAATTTCAAAAGCTGTAGCGAACTCTTTGTCCGGTTCGGTAAGGCGGCAGGAAAAGAAGGCTGGAAACTTCGTTTGCAGGTCGTCCGGTGAAAGGGTGAACAACGGAAAATCTCGAGTTAGAACGTCATTTGGCGATTCTGTAAATGATTTGGTATAGTAATCGCGCGTTAACAGAACGCAGCCGTCAATAGTCGCTCGAAAATCCTCAATCGTCGAATGAAAATGCCGACAATATTCAACGTATCCCCGAACCTGTTCTGATGGATGCAGCTTTTGAGCGCCTTGATATTCTATCAAGCCCAACGCTCGGCCAGGTCTGATTCCCGATGTGATCCAGTCCTTTAGTTCAAGCACTACCGCCGACGGTTGTGTCTTGTGACGGCCAAGCAGAACGACATCACACCAGCTTGATGCTGCCGGCAATTGGTACTCAATTGACAAGTTGCCTCTACTTCCAAAGAACAAATCCAAACTTTGGAAGCCCGGCGCTGCGAAAGCCTGCTCTAATTTCAGCAATGAATTGGCCCATGCGTCTGCCTCTGCTTTGCCATAACGTCCTGTAATTGCTTGGAGGTCTGAGACGAGCCTACTACAGTCCGTTTGAACCCTGGTTCTGAGTTCCGAAACAGTTAAGAGCATCCGAAATGCCCTGTCGCATGCACTAGGCCCCAATACTCCAATTTAATTCCGACTCTTAAATGCGTATGGGTTTTCATCACGTTCTCCTATGGAGCAGTAGCGCAGCTTGGAATGCCTGCTCGAAGTCGAGCCCAGTATTTAACGTAGGTTCCACCTGCTTCCACCCCACAAACATCATGGCTAAAAGCTGAAGGCCCGTGAACTCCTCGCCGGGGAGTGTGCGCAGGGTGAAACGCTTGTCGGGGTCGGTGAACGTGATACCATTCATGCCGATGATGGAGATTTCGCTGGCCACCCGCTTTACATCTTCCGGCGTCATGGTTTCAAACCGTTGCAGGGCCCCGAGCAGGTGCATCATTGTTGCGGGTTCACGTTGCTTGAGCAATTCCTGGTCCGTGGGGGGCGGGTCGTAACCGGCAAACGTGGCTTCCGTCACATCGGCGGCAAGCTGGAACCAACCTACCAGCCCAAGCGTTTCCGCAAACTGTTTCATCAGCGTGTACTCATCGCCCGTGTCGAAGTCCTCGATGGCGGTTTTCCAAATGTTAAAGAGGGATTCCCCGGCAGCCCGGAAATCTCCCGGTGGGTATTGGGCGGCAAAGGCCGTTTTGCCACCGAACAGCTGGTCGGCGAATAGCGCGTAAGCGTAGTTCATGGCCGCGGACGCGGCAAAGATCAGGTTGGGGGTGGTTCGTTTGATTTCCTTGCTGGTGACCACCTGAAGGTTGTCCGCCTGTGTTTGACGGAGCGAGACGAACTGGTGAGGGCGGATGAGCGGGAAACGTTTGTAGAGTCTGTACTCCACCACCATGTCGAGGGGGCAATTGTACAATTGCAGGCCCAGGCCGGCAATGATTTGCAGTACGTAATCCGTCAGGGCGGCTTCCGGGATTCCCATGTCTCGGAGTTTGTAGATGTCGCGGCCAATGGCCTTGATCGCAACCTCGCGCGTGGCGGGCGTTGTTACGAACTTCTGGTTTTGGCCCGTGGCGCGCGCTTCGCTTTCCATGGCGATGTGCTCGATGGCCCGCAAGACGAAATGCGGAATGATGGCGGGGGCCACCGGGCGATAAAGAATGCGGTGGGTGTCGGTGCCGTGCTTCCAGGCCAGTTCGGTCTTGGAGGGTACGCTGAGAGTGGGGTCTTCTACAACATCAATGGGGTGCCCAGATTGCTTTTGGACGGCCTCTCGCTGCTCGTCGAGGAGTTCCTGCACTTCCGGGGGGGGGGGTACCGGCTACGATCTCGTAGATGCGAGAAAACAATTGGCGGCCCTGATTATAAACGGGGGTGCTTCGGGGGTCCTGGCTGGCTGGCGCGGCGAACATCCGGTCCAACACGTTCAACACGTCGTTGAATTTGCTCTGCTTCAGAAAGAGCAATGCGAGGCCGAAATAGGGATTGGGATATTCGGGAGAAGCCGAAATTGCCTCTTCATACATGGACTGGGATTCTGAGTCGTCGCCCATTTCTGATAACAGAGCGGCATAGCTGGTGAGGATGTAGGGATCGGTGGGGTCAATGGTGTAGGCCTTGTTGTAAAATTTTGCGGCCAAGGGAAGATTGTTTTCATGTTTTGCGAACAGGTTGGCCGCCAGCAGCAAACCCCACTGGTCGCGCGACGTGAGGCGAAACAATTCAAGCAGGTGCTTTTTCGCCGAAGGGACATTGCCCGCTTCCAAATACGCCATGGCCAGATTGCGTCGCGCATCGATATAATCCGGCAAATCGCGGAGGGAGCGCTGAAACAGGTCAATCGCCTTGATGTAGTTACCCTGCGCCGCGGCATCAAGACCCTGTTTGTAAGCCTTCGTCCCGGATTCCTGTTTGCCGGGCTTCAGTTCGGGGAAGGAAATGACGACGGTATCGCCTTCGATTTGAACCTCAGCGCGCTCAGGCAGGAAGGAATAGAGGCCCTGAACATGGTCCTTCGCTTGGCTGGCCGGCATGGCGGACAGGTCCACTTCCGAGTCGAAGTCAACGATCACATCTTTGAGTGGCACTTTCAGCTGACGCACAATTACCCCAGACTTCTTGATTTTGCGACAGAATCCAGCAAAAAGAGGAATGCGGCACCGTCAAGGCCCGCGTTTAACCGCGCGAAATTCTAAATTTCGGGGACAGTCATGAATGGCACTAAGATAAGCTCTTTTTGTACTTGTTGCGGTGTGGGATTTCCTGGAATTCGTGGCGCGGTTTGTTGAGCAGCTGATAATTCTTGGAACGCTTCTTTACGGCCCTTGGCTCCGAACGGT
>JAIBAT010000085.1 GCA_019695055.1 Candidatus Sumerlaeaceae bacterium
TCCACCAGGTGGGTTCACGACGGCCGTCGCGGTGTTCGGCATCACGGGCGTCGGCGCTTCTGAACTGTTCATGTACCCCTACTGGTGCGTCGAAAAGGGTTATGCCCGATTTGCCGGGAAACGCGATGGGACGGGTAGTTGGCGCGACCGGGCTCTAGGCTGGATCCAGGTGATGCACGTTGACATCCTGGCGTCGATGGTTATCTATACGATTGCGACAATCGCCTTCTACCTGCTGGGGGCAGGAATTCTGCACACGCGTGGGCTGAATCCTGGCGAGAAGGGCAACATGATTCCAGTGCTTTCCAACATGTACACACAGACACTGGGGTCGTGGGCACTGCCGTTGTTCTATCTTGGGGCCATCGCCACGCTGTACGGGACGATCTTCGCAGCCACTGCCGCGGAGTCGCGCGTGGCCGCCGATTTGTGCCGTTTGCTCGGCAAATTCGAGCCTGGGGACTATACTAGCCGAATTAGATATCGAAAGATATTTGTTTGGGTATTAACCTGCATTTCAGCGGGTTTATATTTGATGGTACAGTCGCCGGTTTCAATGGTGAAAGCTGGCGGCGTAGCGCAGGCGGCGATGTTGCCGCCGATCGCGATTGCGGCATTGTACTTGCGGTACCGGCAATTGCCGAAGGAGGTTTGGCCGAAGCCATGGATCACCGTTGGATTGTGGATCGCCTCGCTCACCACTATCGCTTTCACGGGCTATTACGCGGTTTTGCTTGTCATCAAGAAATAGGCAATCCCCACAGTTTCGGCTCAGGCAAGCGCCGATCCGGAGTTCGTAACCCAGTTTTAATGCCGCACGTCTGATTAGACGTACTGGTGAGTGGGCGATGCCTCCGAGTCGCCCGCTCCGGTTCCCCAGGCCCTCCAGAGGCCTTGAGAACCGCGGACCGGTGGGCATCTTCCTCCGAGTGCCCACCGGTTTTTTTATTTTCTTTACTGAATTCTTTCTTCCTACAATCAGAATCCAGCCTCGACGGGCCGATTCTGGCGTTCGATTGCCGCGCGTAATCCGCTTTTCGCGAGCGCACTTTCCGGGTACTGATCGAGCGCCTGACGAAACGCTTTTTCTGCGACATCGGCCTTACCGCTCTTGAGGGCAACCCGGCCCATGGCTTCCGACACAGGACGGGGATACTGAGGTGGTTCGTTGTAGCGCAAGGCGCGTTCGCGGCGGGCCGCACGGTCGAGCAGCAACAACCGCGTTTCTACCTTTTTGGCCAAATGCGCCTTTAATTCTTCGCGGGCAACGCTCAACGGAGCGGGGACTGGCTGTTTCACCTTCGACTTGAAAAGCGCTAGCGCCTTGTCCATCTCCGACAACTCCCGCCGCGCATTGTCCGCCTTTCCCGTGTTCACGAATGCCAACCCCATCGCCCAATGCCGCCACGCGCTTTCACGTGGTTTGTCGTAAATCGGCAGTGTCTTATCGTCAAGAATCTCCGCCCATTTTTCATGCTGGACAAGGGTGCGGAGAATAGAGAACCAGCCCTGGCGCCATGCGGTCCGGAAATTGTCGAGTTGAGCCGCCTCGCGGGGATTTTCTTTGTATTCGAGCAGACTCCGTGCTGCCGCCATCGCCCTTTCGTAGTCGCCCGAGAACGAATACGAAGTCGCCAGAAAATGCACGTTATGACCATGGTGGCCATTGCCGGCGAGCGAGTCCTGCTTCATCCAATACACTTCGTTGTCTGCCGCGGACGCAAATGCTTGAATAGCCTCCTGCCATTTGCCTGTTTGCGCATAGATGTGACCCGGCATATGCAGACCGTGCGGAATGTTCTTCGCAATGGCGCCGTAGCGTTCGCACGATGGCCAAGCCTCCTTAGCGAATGTCGACCCCTCCCACCCGTGGATCACATAGTGGTGCACTCCAGCGTGCTCTGGCGCTTCACGCAGCAGGTCGCGCAGAATGGCAACCGCTTCCATGCTTCCGGCGCGTGGAGTCTTAGCGGGAAGTTCAAACCCACTCATGATGTGTAGCGCCAGGTATGAGCGCGCTTCGACCTCTTTGGGGTACTTCGCCAAGAGTGAGCGCCATCCCTGGACATAGCCGGCATTCGGATCGCGCTGCGACAAATCACGCCGCGCTGAGACCGCGGAAATGTACAATTTCTCCAGGTCGGTCGCCTTCCCAGCGACTGCCGCGAGTTCGCGCGCCTTCTGCGCGGCCGCCACGGCACGACCTTCTCCACCCTGCGGCTTCGATGCTCGGGGCTTCGCATTCGGATTGAGCCCGTTTACAAGGTCCAGTTGAAAACCCGGCCGGTAATCCCCAGCGGCCACCATGGCGATTCCCCAATGCGGCATCGGAGCGTCCGGATCGAGCTTCGCCGCCTGCAGGAACGAGCGTTCCGCCTCACGTGCCCAGAACGAATGCATCTGTGCAACGGCCTGGTTGAAGAATGCCTGTGCCTCGGCGCTCTTGGTGGTGATGGGGAAATTCACTGCGCCCATTCCCGGCAGCAATTTGGCCGGTAGAGTGGGAGGCACGGCGCCGGGAGGGGGTGCGCAGGCATCCGCCTTCGGTGCGGTTTGCGGCTGCGAAAACGCGGCCATAACGGCCAGCAGGAATGTCACATAGAGTCGTGTCATGGTTGCCCCAGCGATTCTCCGATCAGGTCCACCAACTGTTCCAGGCGAAACGAAGAGCCTTCCACCAGCGCGGCCAATTTGCCCAGACGGTCGATCACCGCAGTGGCGGAAGTGTGGACGATTACGCCCTCTTCGGCCCAGTGTATCAGGCCGAAGTGACGGGCCGTTTCCTGTATCTGTTGGGGCGAACCGGTGAGAAAGGGCCAGCGCGCTCCAATAGATTTTGCATATTCCGTCAATACGGCCGGTGTGTCGTACTGCGGGTCGAGCGTTGTGGACAGGAGTACAAGATCCTGCGGAATGCGTGCACGGAACCGGCGTTGCAACGAGAGGAACGTCGCCGCCAGCCGCGGGCATACTTCCGGGAGCGGGCAGCGCGTATACAGGAAATTAAGCGCCACAACGCGTCCTCTGAAGTCAGCGAGCCGGACGGTGTTGCCGGTCTGATCAATGAGCGCAAAGTCGGGGACCACCTGCCCTACCCTGATTTGCTCCGAAGGTGTAGGGAACCGAAAATCTGTGACACCCTCGCGCCTTGCATCGCGAACCTTGATGCGCCGGACGTGGGACTCGGATTTCCGGACATACAGATCGAACGATACGCGGCTGCCGGGAGCAACGCCAGCCATCTCTCTCGGGTCGCGCACCCGAAACGGCATTGCCATTGCCGGCATGTACCCGGGTATGGCGGCGTGCGACACGATCATTGAAGAGCGTGAAGGATCCACACGTAACACCAGTCCTTCCACCCGGTACCGGCGGGCGCACCCCACCAGGGCCAGTGCGACCAGGGTCAGTAGAAGAACAGAATGTCGGGCCGCACGCGGCGCGGTTCTACAGCACAGGGTCCACATTTCATCCGATACCCATTCCACGCACTTTGAACAGCCTTTGGCACCTCAACCGCATCGGTCGGGGTGTGGTACGCCGACAGCGCCA
>JAIBAT010000040.1 GCA_019695055.1 Candidatus Sumerlaeaceae bacterium
CTTCGTGCCCGCTCTCGAAAAAGGCCTCGATGTGCTCGAAGCCCTTGCCCTGGCGCCTGGGCCGCAGACCCTCACCGAACTCGCGCGCTCCCTGGACCGCTCCTCCAGCGTGCTGTTCCGCATCATCGACGCACTGGAAAAGCGCGCCTACATCGCACGCGATCCCGTCTCCGGCGCCTACCACCTGACACTCAAGCTCTACGAGTTGGCGCACACACACTCTCCCGTCGACCATATCTTGAAGGCCTCACTTTTCCCCATGCGCATGCTGGCCGACACGATCCATGAATCCTGCCACCTCAGTATCCTCGCCCATGGCAAACTCGTCTTAATCGCCGAGGAATTGAGCCCCGATCGTGTCCGCATCTCCGTCGAAGTGGGTTCTCAGGTGAATCCAATTCCCTTCGCGTCCGGGCGCCTCCTGATCTCGTTCCTGGAGCCACAGTCCCAGGCCACTTTCCTCAATGCCGATGCTGACTACCAGGCAATGAGCCGAGTCAAACGCGACCAGTTCCATGCCGACCTGAAATCTCTACGCCGTCTGGGCTACACAATGATCGACAGCGTCGCCAGAATTGGCGTGGACTTGGCCGTGATTGTTGGTAATCCCGAGGCCGGTGTCACCGCTGCCCTCGCCGTGCCGTTCCTCGCCGGCGGCCGGAATCACGGCCGGGAGAAAGCGATGTTGCCCGCCGTCCAGGAGTGCGCGGTGCAAATCACGCGCACACTCGGTTTGACTCCTACCTTTCCGGTTCCCTCGGCGTTTGCGCCTAAGGCGTAACCTGCCGCAGACCCTTGCCGTTGATCTTCAACGTGTAGGCCATCTCGCTCACCTTGGCCGCGGGAAGCTTCACCACCAGGCCTTCTTCAGACTGCGACCATTCCAGCTTCGCCTTCGAGCCCAGCAGCGCAACCGTCTGCACGACGCCGGCTCCTCCGCCCCGCTTGGCCAGGGACTTCACCACCACTTGTCCGCTTGACGGCCAAGCCAGTGCGATCGCATAGAGCGTCTCGCCCTTCGTCGTAAAACGGATATCTTCCGCCGTATACGCCTTTGCCTTCGCCTCCATGAAACCTCCACCGGCGTTTGTCGTCGGACCCTCGCCAAATTTCACCCACGGTCTCGTTTCGTAAATGCCCTCGCCGTTCACCTTCAGCCATTCCCCCATGCCTAGCAGCATCACCCTGGCGCGATCAGGAATACTGCCATCAGCATGCGGACCCACATTTAGCAGCAGGCACCCGTTCTTGGAGACGATGTCGATGAACGTGTCCACCAGGTCATCCGTCGTGCGGTATTTCAGCACGTTGTGATTGAACCACGGCCCCAACGCCGTATCCGTTAGCCACGGATAGGGTTTGAGGTTGTCCTCTCGTCCCCGCTCAAAATCCAGAATGCCGGTGTACTGCTGGATCTCCTTAAACTTGTGCGCCACGCCGGATTCCATCTTGTTGGCTGCCGCCCAGTTGTAGTAGTCCGCAAACATCTTTCGCTGATACTCGGGTGTGATCAGCCGGTACAGTTCGAAGTCAAACCAGATCAGGTCCGGCTTGTACTTGGCTACCGGTTCATTCACCATCGCCAGCCACTTCTCCAGATACTCCTTGCTCGGCGGATCGCCTTGCGCCCGGCTGCCGCCCCCGGTCGGCGCCGGTGCTCCCGGCGACGTCGGTCCGGGGGCAGCCACGGCATGAGGTTGTGTGTAGAGATCCGCATACTGCGGGTCTTTGGCGTCGTAGGCAAATGCCGGCTGAAAATACCGCCATGCCCACCCGTGGTGAAACGTCATGAGGAACTTCATCCCGCGCTTCCGGTAAGCCTTCTCCAACTCTCCCGTGATATCGCGATGCGGACCCATGTCCACGCTGTTCCATCGCGTCACCTTTGAGTCCCACATCGCGAAGTTGTCATGGTGCACCGCCACCGGCCCCGCGAACTTCGCGCCCGCCTTCGAGAAGAGGTCAGCCCATTCGTCGGCATTGAACTTCTTTGCCGTGAACAGTGGAATGATGTCCTTGTAGCCGAAGGTACTCTGGTCGCCATACTTCTGCTTGTGATAATTGAATGCCGCATGTGTCGGCAGATACATCTGCTGCCCGTACCACTCCATATCCGAAGGAGCATCCTCGGTGGCAACTGTGATCGGCCCCCAATGCGTGTAAATCCCCAACTTGGCATCCAGAAACCACGCCGGGTCCTTGTGCGCCTTCAGCGATTCCCACGTGTCTGTGTAAGGCCCTTTCGGCACCTGAATCCCATACTTGTTTTGCTGCGCCGAGACCACGAATCCGGCGCACATCACTACAGCCAGCAAAGCATGGCTTACTGTCGCTAGACGAGGCATGATGACACTACTCCCAATGAAACGGCGCTAGCGGTTGCCCAACGCCATCAGAACCGTGGCTACAGCCAACAGGCCCAAGCCGATCCGCAACAGCCCCCGCGCCCGGCCCGAAGCGCCTGTCCACTCACCGGTAATCACGCCGGAAATATTGGCTGTCATGATCATGAAGATTTGAAAGAGACCCCAGCCGACCGATGTCCCCAAGGCCCCCAAAAAGGACGTCGCAGTGCCATACACCGCAATCGCTCCCATCCACAGCACGCCCATCATCACCGGGAACCAGAAGTCGGGAAAGAAGGGCCGGAACCGCGCCCACGTGTTGTTCTTGTTGAGCAGGTAAACGCTATAGGCGATATTGGGGATCAAGCCGCCCACCAATGCCACCGGCCACACCGCATAGGCGGCATTGGCCGGCGTCGTTCCCCGAAGCACGGCCGCCTCCGCGATGTCCTGACCGAATGCCAACGAAAAGTTCAGCATCGGCGCCATCACGCCGCAAAGCACCGCCACCGCCAGCGCCGTGACATACCCGGCTCCCGGCGCAGCCTTGCCGCTCGCCCCAGATTCCCTCAGCATGCCCGCTCTGCCTGACACGGCAATGCCCGCCACCATCATCGCCACTCCGCACAGAATCAGCGCGCCATTGCTTGTGCTCAGAACTCCAAGCCGCTGGAACAGGATCGGTACCATCGTGCCCAGCAGCGCTCCCAGCCCCACGATCACCGCATAGCCTAGCGCCAGGCCCAAACGCGCAATGGAAAGCCCAAACAGCACCTGTGCGATTCCCCACCCGAATCCAAACAGGAACGGCGCCATATACTGCCGCATGCCCAAACTCGCATACAGCCCGCCTGCGTCATTCACCGTCAGTGCAGTCAGAATCCCCGGCGCCACTACCAGGCTCACCAGCGTAAACACCAGCCATACATTTTCCCAGCGCCACTGTTTGGCGAACTTCGAAGGGAGCATGCAATTTCCCGACATCATCCCTGCAATCAGGGACAAGCCCAATCCGGCCCACACTGCTGCGCTCACTCGCCTAACTCCTCGATGAAACTGCCTCTGAGGGCGTCAAGGCCAGCAGATCGCAGGAACTGCCAGGAGCCTGCGGAGTCCGGTAGACTCCACCCGACACCTCTGCCGGATGAACAAAGTGTTGCTTCACATGCG
>JAIBAT010000167.1 GCA_019695055.1 Candidatus Sumerlaeaceae bacterium
ATGGGCAAGGCCTATGCCCGCGGCCCGACCCGCCTGGTCTTCGAGGAAAAGGACCCGCGCGGGTACGCCGAGTTCCACGACCAGCTGCTGCAGCACGACACCCAGGGCAGCGTGCTGACCATGCGCGGCGTGCAGCGGGAACGGCCGAGCCTGTTCGAACTGGAAGCCGGCTTCCGCGCCATGAAGCTGCCGACCCTGGTGCTGTGCGGGGATGAGGACGACCCGACCTTGGAGCCGGGGCTGTTCCTGAAGCGGACGATTGCCACCAGCGCGCTGCAGGTGCTGCCGCGGTGCGGGCATACGATGAATATCGAGGACCCGGATGCGTTCAATCGCGCGGTGCTGGAGTTTGTGACCTGGGTGGATGCCGGGCGGTGGTGGGAGCGGAATCCGGAGACGATGAAGGGGGGGATTATTAGGTAGGGATGACTGACTTCCAAGGCGGGGTCATTTCTGATCTGGCGTCGCCAGCCCATTAGCATCGAACCGCGGTGGCCGTGTCTTCACCTTAAACCTTGAGGGTTGGGTTTGAGCGAAGCGACTGTCCTTTGTCGCTTCGCGGAGGCGCCGAGGTTTTGCGTCTCCTGGAACGTGATAGGTACAATCGCCACTGGAGCCATATACTTGCCTATCGGCGAAAGCCATGACACTACAGTTGAACTGTGCCACCACTGATTCAGGAACATCGAGTGTGACCTCCCGATGTTCAAATGACCCAATCCACGCTAGATATCGCGATATCGGAAACAGGACTTCGGTCCGGTTCAGCCCGAAACCTGGCGGCCGCCACCCGCTCGCAAGCTTTGGATCGACCCACCTTAAGCAGACAGGATGGTCAGTAGTGACGAATCCATTTGACCCTTTGCGGGCCCGCAGCAAGCTCCACTTCCTTGTCGCCAGCATTTGCAGTACCGGCTCAAATACTTTTAATTCTATCGATAAATTAAATCCCGGAGCGAACTCCAGGGTAAAATTTTTCTTTTCTAAAAACGCTATTATATCATCTCTTGTTATTTTATTGTTACTTATTCCGGTTTTTGTGTGAAAATCGGAAAAGGATTCTTCTGTATTAGTAATTAGTTGAATGTACTTCTCGTAAATTTCGGCATGATGTTGCTGCATTGTTCGTCGCATTCTTGGGTTCTTTATCGCCATCATTGCCGCTAAGTTTAATAGATACGTCCTGTCATTGCCAGACATTACTCCGTCATTAGAAATTATTCTACGCAACGATTCAGCAAGGTCGCCTTCGAACTGAGATGATCCGCGCTCGAAAGCGTCAATTCGGTGCCCTTTCACCTCAATGGCATTGAAATCCCGTTCTACAGCGACGTTCGCTGGATCTGTTTCGAAATATTTCTTTTGCTTCAAATCCACGACCGACAGCCGCGGCTTTTGGCGGAGCTTGGCAAAACCTCGCAGATAACATTGGGGCACAAAGTGATGATTCCGCGCCAGGACGGCATTGGGCGCGGCACCGACAGGGGCATTGGACATCGCAACTAAAGCCATTTTTGTTTCGATAAAATTACTATTTTCCGAGTGATGCTACAAGCACTGCGTTGGGCTGGCGCCTCCGCCGTCGCCCCTGCGCCTCAATCGCTCCCCCCGCGCGCCTTGGCCTCGGAGGGCGACGCCAGCACGCCATGCGTCAGCTTTCTCTGGCGGCTATCTGCCCTGCTAGTCCCGGCATACCCATTGGTATCGTTCACGCAGATAGGCGGCCCATGCGAGGGAGTCCCCGACCGCGTCCGACAGAGCTTCGCCGAACACTGCCTCGGTGGAGCGGCTCACGAAATCGTCTGGACGCACAAGAAGACCGCGAAACACGTCGAAGGCATCACTGCCACGGTGCTGAAGCGCCGGGGCTGTGACGTTGTGGAGTGCCAGGTTGGCGGATGGGGCAACATGCAGCACGCGCACACGCGTCGTGTGATGCTCACTGGCCGCCTGCATGCGAAACGCCAACATTTGTTGCCGCAGAAGCTGGTAGAACGGCTCCCAGAAGAAGTCACTGATGGTGAGGCCGGTGTCCGTCCGGACCGGGCCATTTGGCGCGAATGCCAGATCCTTGTAGCGCGCGACCCGAACATCGTTGCCTCGGGTCGGAATCGGTGCGCCATAGCTCTCGGTGTACTTCCACTCGATCAGCGCGGTTTCAATCCCTCCCGCCGTTTCGAAGCGTACAATGGCATCGGCGCTGGTCGCATTGGCGCCCCTTGTACGCGTGCCGGACCTGCCGGCCTCGGTCAGGTAGTCCTCGCAGCCTATCCACTCGAAGCCGACGAACCATGGTGAGCCGTCAGGGCCGCTTTCCACCGGCAGCATGGCCGGCGGGGCGATCCCAAGCGCCTTGCCGATGACGCGCGAAAGCAGTGCCGGCTGGGTCGCCAAGGGCATCAGGAAGTTGATGCAGCTCACCTGAGAGGAAAGCGCGTGATTGGCATGCTGGTGCCAGGAAATTCCACAGGCGCGGAAGTAGGCGGTGGCTTGCTCCCGTATCGGTGCAAACAGGTTCAATGCCTTGTGCTGCGGCAATAAGCGGTAGTCCGACTGACCGTGACCGATAACTTCCCTCGGCAGGTGTTTGGCGAAAAATGCTCCTTGGGCTAGGCGCTCGCGTCGGATGAATTCGCTCATTTGCCCCTCGCTCTGAAATAGCGCGTCGTCGGAAATCAGCGACCTACTCGTGGCGCCGCATCCCGCAAAGCTGCGCACTTAGACGAGGGTTTGTTGCGACATTGCCACCACCTACTCCGCCCTTAACCCCCGCGCCTCAATCAACCCCCGCCACTTCGCAATCTCCGCCACCAGCACCCCGCGCGTCTCCGCCTCCGCGGTGGGCGCCACCACGCCATCCGTCAGCTCCTCCAGCCGCTGCCGCAGCCCCTGGCCGGCCAGCACCTGCAGCAGCGCCGCATGCAGCCGCGCCCGCACCTCCGCCGGCGTCCCCTTCGGCACCGCCAGCCCGGCCCAGGTCGTGCTCTCGAAGCCCGGCAGCGCCGCTTCCGCCACCGTCGGCACCACCGGCAAGCGCGGCGACCGGCCGGCGGAGGTGATGCCGAGCACCCGCAGCCGCGCATCCTGCATCAGCGCGGAAGCGCCCACCGTGGTGCTGATGGTCACCGGCAGCTCCCCGCCCAATACCGCCGTCAGCCCCTGCACGTCGCTGCGGTACGGTACCTGGGTCATCTGGATGCCGGCCGCCGCACTCAGCAGCTCCCCGGTCAGGTGGTGGGAAGAACCGGGGCCCAAGGTGCCGTATTGCACCGCCCCCGGCTCCCGCCTCGCCGCCGCGATCAGCGCGGGGAGGTCGGCAAAGGGCCCCTCCGCCCGCGCCACCAGCACGAAGGCATAGCGCAGGAAAATGCTGATCCAGTCGAAGCCGGCCACGGCGTCGAAGCCGGTGGCGCGGCCGAAGGCGGCGGCCACGCCATGGCTGCCGGTCAGCAGGCCCAGCGTATG
>JAIBAT010000066.1 GCA_019695055.1 Candidatus Sumerlaeaceae bacterium
ATGAAATCCTCTGCGGTCTCAATCAGCAGGAACAATTCATTCTGGCCATCGTGCTGGTGGAAGGTGAGACCCATGAAGGGCCTTACTACGTCAGGAAGCCCTTTACACAGGAGCCGGATTGGGCGGTAAGCAGCATCAATCTTGGCCTCGAGCAGTTGCTGTCTCGGTCTTTGTGAATAGAGGCACGATATGAGTGAGAAACCGAAAGAGCTTTGGTCTCATTGCAACGAGTGCAATCAAGAGACTAAACACGACTCTGTTCACCAAGCCAACCGTCAGCGTTCCTTTGCCATTGACGGTTGTTACGTCGATGTAGGTTCAGTGTGGGACGTGCTCCAATGCCGTGGTTGTGGCGAGATCGCTCTTAGGCGAATTGACTGGTGTTCTGAAGATGATCCAAGGGATGGCCCCGGCCCAACCACTTACTTCCCGCCACGAGTTTCAAGACGCAAGCCGGCTTGGGCGAGCCGCTATGATTTGCCGTGGGAGTACCTAAGTCTTCTTGAGGAAACATATACCGCCCTGCACTCCGACAGCCGCCGTCTGGCCATGATGGGCGCCCGAGCCCTGATCGATGCGGTGATTCGTCGAAACGCGGGTGAACAACCAAATTTCGCCCAAGGCCTCAACGCCTTATCAGAGAAGTACCTTATCAGTGAGCAGGATCGGGGAATCATTGAAGCGGCCATTGAAGCCGGCAGCGCGTCCGCACATCGTGGCCATGATCCCTCGCCCGAAGACGTCAATGTGGTGATCGATATTGTCGAACGGCTCATCCACACTGAAATCTTGGCTAAGCAGGCCCTGAAACTCAAGGAATCTACCCCGCCTCGACCAAAACGGACGGCACAAAAGAAGAGCTAAGCGTGCAACCCATCAAAACCCCCAGGAAACTCATCGAAGTCGCTTTGCCGCTGGACAAAATCAACGCGGCGGCGGCTCGGGAGAAGTCGATCCGGCACGGGCACCCCAGCACGCTGCATCTGTGGTGGGCGCGGCGGCCCTTGGCGGCGGCGCGGGCGGTCATCTTCGCGCAGATGGTCAACGATCCGGGCTACGAGCGGCATCTCGGACGCGGGGTGAACAAGGAGAAGGCCGCCATTGAACGTGAGCGATTGTTCGGCATCCTGGAACGGCTGGTGCTGTGGGAGAACACCAATAACGAAGCCGTGTTGAACGAGGCCCGTGAGGAAATCCGCAGGAGTTGGCGCGAGACCTGTGAACTCAACCGGAACCATCCGCAAGCCGCCGAACTGTTTAACCCGGATAAGCTGCCGGCCTTTCATGATCCGTTTGCCGGTGGGGGTGCGCTGCCACTGGAAGCCCAGCGGCTGGGGCTGGAAGCCTATGCCTCCGACCTCAACCCGGTGGCAGTGACCATCAACAAGGCCATGATCGAAATCCCGCCCCGGTTTGCCGGCCGCAAGCCGGTCGGGCCCCTACCGCCGGGTGAAAAGAAGAACGTGGATATGCACGAAGATTGGTCCGGCGCACGCGGGCTGGCCGAGGACGTGCGGCGCTACGGGGCCTGGATGCGAGCCGAGGCGGAAAAGCGTATCGGCCACCTGTATCCCAAGATCGAGATTACCGCCGAGATGGCGGTGGAGCGGCCTGACGTGAAACCATTGGTCGGTCAGAAGCTGACCGTCATCGCCTGGTTGTGGACGCGCACCGTGCGTAGCCCCAACCCAGCGTTCAGCCATGCCGAAGTGCCGCTGGCCTCGACCTTTGTTCTGTCAAGCAAGGAGGGCAAGGAGGCGTATGTGGAACCGGTGGTGGACGGCGATCTTTGGCAGTTCACGGTAAAGGTGGGAACGCCGCCGGCGCGGGCGAAGGATGGAACCAAGCTGGCGCGTGGTGCGAATTTCAGATGCCTGCTGTCCGGCATGCCGATTGAACCAAAACACATCAAAGCCGAAGGCGTTGCCGGACGCCTTGGGCAGCGATTGATGGCGATAGTCGCAGAGGGTACTCGCAGCCGTGTCTATCTGACACCTACCGAAATGCATGAAGCCATTGCTCGGCAAGCCCAACCCGAATGGAGGCCGGAAACACCCTTGCCGGATGATCCACGTAACTTCTGGACATTGAATTATGGCCTGAGCAAATTTGGAGACCTCTTCACCCCCCGCCAACTGGTTGGACTGACCACCTTTTCCAATCTGGTGCAGGAAGCCATCGAGAAGTGTAGGCAAGATGCTCTGGCGGCGGGGATGGACGATGATCCCTCTTCAAGCTCAGGACAGGCGAGCATTGGGCTGGACGCTGGTGGCATCGGCGTTGCGGCTTATGCGCAGGCAGTTGGAGTCTATTTAGCTTTTGCCTTGGACAAAATGGCCGATCTTGGGAATAGCCTATGCAGGTGGGAACCTATTGCACAATGTCCACGCCAGTTGTTCGGGCGACAAGCAATACCAATGATTTGGGATTTCGCCGAGGCCAATGTGCTGGGATCAAGCTCTGGGGCTTGGGATGTCTTTATAGATGGGGTTTTCAAGGCTTTTTTGAGAGCATTTGAATACGTTCCGAGTTGGTTCAAAGGCTCAGTATTGCAAGCTGATGCACAGACTCAGAGTATCAGTACATGCAAGGTTGTTTCTACTGACCCCCCGTATTACGACAACATCGGTTATGCGGATCTTTCCGACTTCTTCTATGTCTGGCTGCGCAAGAGCTTGAAACCAATCTTTCCAAGTCTTTACGCCACGCTGGCTGTCCCAAAGGCCGAGGAATTGATCGCAACGCCCTACCGCCACGGTGGCAAGGAACAGGCCGAAACATTCTTTCTTGATGGTATGACCCGAGCCATACGCAACCTGGCTGAGCAGGCGCACCCGGCCTTCCCGGTGACGATTTACTACGCCTTCAAACAGGCGGAGACCAAAGGGGAAGCAGGCACCTCAAGTACCGGTTGGGAAACATTCTTAGATGCAGTAATCAACGCAGGTTTTGCCCTCTCCGGTACATGGCCGATGAGGACTGAGAATGGGTCACGAATGATTGGCCAAGGGACTAATGCCCTTGCCTCGAGCATCGTCCTCGTCTGCCGCAAGCGCCCCGCCGATGCCCTCACCGTAAGCCGCCGTGAGTTCATTCGCGAACTTAACGCCACCCTCCCGGATGCCCTCGATGAAATGACCCGGGGTGGCATCAATTCGCCGGTCGCGCCGGTGGACCTGTCCCAGGCCATCATCGGGCCCGGCATGGGCATCTTCAGTCAGTACGCCGCCGTACTGGAGGCGGACGGCAAACCGATGTCGGTGCGCACCGCGCTGCAACTCATCAACCGCTTCCTGGCCGAGGACGACTTCGACCATGACACGCAGTTCTGCCTGCACTGGTTTGATAACTTCGGTTGGTCAACCGGCAAGTTTGGGGATGCCA
>JAIBAT010000155.1 GCA_019695055.1 Candidatus Sumerlaeaceae bacterium
CCATCGGCCGCGCCATTCGTCGCGCCCGCTCAGGCCTCAAGGATCCCGGACGCCCCACCGCGTCGTTCATCTTCCTTGGCCCCACCGGTGTCGGGAAGACCGAGCTCGCAAAGGCCCTTGCCGAGTTCATGTTCGGCCAGGAGGACGCTCTCATCCGTATCGACATGAGTGAGTACATGGAAAAATATTCCGTGTCCCGCCTGCTCGGTGCCCCTCCAGGGTACGTCGGCTATGAGGAGGGCGGCCAGCTCACCGAGAAGGTGCGCCAGAAGCCTTACTCCGTGGTTCTTCTCGACGAAATCGAGAAGGCTCACCCCGACGTGTTCAACCTGCTGCTGCAGGTCCTCGACGATGGCCGCCTCACCGATTCATGGGGCCATGTCGTGGACTTCCGCAACACGGTCATCATCATGACTTCCAACGTCGGCACGCGCAAGCTCAAGAAGGGCGGCACCCTCGGCTTCACCTCCGAGGATGATGAAGATTACGAGGCCGTGAAGACGAAGGTCATTGGCGCCATGAAGCAGTTGTTTAACCCCGAGTTCATCAACCGCCTCGACGAGATCATCGTCTTCAAGGGGCTCGACCGCGCCGACATCGAGAAGATCGTCGACATCATGATGGAGCGGGTCAACAAGCGCCTTGCGGACAAGAAGATCAGCATCACCTTCACCGCCGAGGCAAAACAGTTCCTCGTCGAGAAGGGCTATGACAGCGAATACGGCGCGCGGCCCATGCGGCGCGCCATCCAGAAGTATGTCGAGGACCCGCTGTCCCAGCTCATCATCGAGGCGGCACTCCCCGAGGGCAACGTCGTAGTCGATCTCGATACGGTGAAGAACGAATTGACCTTCACTCCCACCGCGAACCTCGAACCAGCCGGCGAAGGCGCCAAGTAATCAACAATCACAAGTCGCACAGAATGGAGGGCGGGTTTTCGAACCCGCCCTTTTCTTTTACCAATCCCTCCGTCATAACCCGCCTAGAACCCGTCGTTTGTCATTCCACCCGTTGGAGTTCACGCTTTAGCGTGAAGCTACTGCCTTATCATTCAATTCAACCTGAAGGTTGAACTCCAACGGCGGTTCGCCCCCCTTTATCCGCTGGTGCGAGCACTCCGGTGCCGCACCCCCCGAGGAGCACTCCGGTGCGACATCCACAACTTACCCGAACTCCTTTTTGTTTACACCCACCCCCCAACCGTTCTCACTCCTTAACCCATGGAGCTCGAAACCTCCCAATCCGACGCACCACCGCCACCACCAGCGCCGCCCCGCGCCCAACCCTTCCTCCACCGTCCCGGCATCATCGAAACCCTCCTCCTCCTCGCCGCCATCCTCCCTTTCCTGAATTCCCTCACTGGTCCCTTCCTCCTCGACGACGTCCCCCTCATCGAGCGCAATGCCATGGTCCACCGTCTCGATCTCCTGCCAAAGCTGTGGACCACGGAATACTGGGCTTCCACCGGTGCCGAGTCGAGTCTCTACCGCCCGCTAACCATGACAACCTACGCCCTCATGTGGGCCCTCAGCGGCAAGGCGACCTGGCCGTTCCACGCCACGAACATCCTTCTTCACGCGCTCGTCTGCCTGCTGGTGTGGCGCGTGGGCCTGCGCGCCGCCCGAACCCTGCCCGCTTTTGCCGCTGCATTGCTTTTCGCCGGATTACCGATTCACACCGAGGCCGTTGCCAACATTGTCGGTCGCGCAGAAATCCTCGTGGCCCTCGGATTCCTCATTTCTCTCGGGGCCTGGAATCGCCTTTTCGATTTATCGCCCCAAACCAGCGTTCAAACAGCGGCCCTGCCGTTCGTCCAGTTCGCCGCCGGTGCGCTTTTGATGCTGTTCTCCAAGGAAACAGGCCTGTTCCTGGCGGCCTACTTTCTCGTGGAGTCCATTGGGAATCGCCGGTTCCGCGACCGTGAAAGTCGCGCCCAATGCGCCATTGCCTTCGCCATACTGGCGTCCTGCGTTGCAGTTTACGTCGGTGCCCGGGCCAACGCCGTATCCGGTCACTACCTTTCCGATGCCACCTACTCGCTCCACGAACGAATCGCCCTTTCGGCCAGTGCAGCACTGAAGAATCTCGAATTGTTGATTTTCCCCACGGGCCAACGCGCCCTCTGGCCCCTCCCTGACCTCTATGCAATCGTTTGGCCAGTCGTTGTGGCCGGCATCGCCTCCATCCTGCTCTGTCTCCTTGCGCCGATCCGCGCCGCATGGCGCTGGACTCCCTTCTCGTCGGCCCTGGTCATATTCTCATTGTCCCTATTGCCCCTGTGCCACCTTGTGCCGAACATCATCCACGTTTGGGAACGCGGACTCTACGTCCCCTCCATCGGCCTCGTCCTCGCGATCCACGCCATGCTTACAATGCCCGGGCGCCAATCGACCCTCTCAAACAAATGGCTGACCTGGTGCTTTCTCGGAATGGCGGTCTGCATGCCTTTCCAGACTGCGAAACTATCCGGCCTCTACGCCGACAAGCTCCGCTTCTGGGAATACCAATACCGCTACAATGAGCGCGACCCCGGCACCGCCCTGAACTACTCGGAAGCCCTCCAGTCCCGAAATCGCACCGCCGATGCCATCGCCGTCCGCTCCCGCGCCCTGAAGGACCACCCCGACAATGGTGGCCTGGTTCTTTCCCTCGCCACCCTCTACCAGCAAGCCGGCGACCTCCAAAACCTCGACGCCCATCTCTTGAAGTATTCCATGGCCCCCTTGGATTTCAAAACCCGCACCCAATCCGCCCAGGGCCTCGCCATCCTCGCCAACATGGCCAAAACCCGCAATCTCCCTGCAGCCGCCGACGCTTTCACCAGCGCTTCCCGCGCAAAGTAACAACCCTGGGCCACTCTGGAGCCCAGCAGTCCTATTTACTACAAGAATGCCCCTTCGTGTCAGGGCGTTCCCATTTTATGGGTCTGTAAGTGGCTGCAAGGGGTCCTGTGGGAATAGGCAAACCGTTTTCCCCGTGCTATGCCACTTCTCAGATTCATCCAATGGTCGCGTCCGTCATCGGACGACGCCAGTGCCCCGATTGCGTGATAATTCAAGAAATAAAAATCATTTAATCGGGCCTTGTTCTTTGAAATTGCTAAACTTAAAAAATCGCCCGCAAAAAAGTTCCGCGGCCGAAAACCTTTGACAAGCAATGCCGGCGTGGCACGAGCACCTCACCCGTGGATTCGTACGGAACTCGCCCCGCAACCATCCGGCAGATCCTGAAATCCTGTCCACTTCACTTTTCGCACATTTAGTGTGTTTCGCGGGCAAGTTTTTAATATTCGGTCAAATGTGCCTCGCAAACCAAGTCTCATCAACAATCTGCTCGTCCTAATTCCACCGGCAATTAATTCGGGAAAATGCCTCGCAAACCAAACAAACTCAAAACGAAAGAAGCGTCTAATTCTACGCGGTTAAATCGCCAGTAAGCGACTTCTCTCGCGAGCGGATGCTCAGTGTCAGCCACAGGCACAGCCCACAGGAAATCAGCGCCAGCAGCGAGCAGAATACGTAAAGGTTCCTGAGCCCCCCGCGATCTGGCAGATGAAGCACGCCGGTCACAAGCCAGCTCATGCCGCGCGACAGGGCGCCGCCGCCCGTCACCTGCCCGCCAACGAAGTTCCCTAGCAACCCCGCAAGGCCGAAGTAAACGAGCGCAAAAAGTGTCTGGGCGCTCGCTTTCAGGTGGGGGCCGGCTTGTCGGTTCATGAAGGAGATCGCCGCCGCGTAAAACAGCCCGAAGGTGAAAGCGTGGCTCAGCGAAATGAGGATAATCTGTTCCGGCGTGTCCGCGTTCCAAACGAGCATCCAGCGAACGGTTTGGACCGCCGCGGCAAACAGGATGAGCCGAATTTCGCCAAATCTGCGAATGAGTCGGTTCGCCGAAAAGAACACCGGCAGCTCCACCAACGCGGCCAGGCTGTAGGACGTGGAGATCAGGATGTTGTCGGCTTTCATGTCCCGCATCAGCAGGGCCTGCATCTGATAGCTCAGTGTGTGGGCCGCCTGGTAAAAGAAGACCATAACCAGGAACCAGACCACCTCAGGGCGCGCCAGGAAGTGGCGCTGCACGTCGAGGAATCGCGGCCGCTCGTGGCGCGGTGGGCGGGGCCGTTCGGGAATGGGGAAGAGGAAGCAAAGCCCCACCGCCGTGACAACGAGGTAGGCCTCGAAGATGAAATGCAGGTTCCCCTTGAAGAGGCGGTCCGCCATGATTCCCACCACAAGGTTGCAGGCAATGAACCCCAGCGAAGCGTAAGCCCGCAGGTTTCCGAAGCGCGCCTCGCTGCCCTCGTGGGTGAACAGGAACCCATGGATAAGCTGGTAGATGGGCGTGCAGAAGAACTGATAGAAGATGCTGATGAGCAGGAAATCCTGAAGCCGGTTGGCGCGCCCAAACATGAAAAAGAAACCAGCGGCCCCCAGAGCGCAAAGAACGATGAGGAGTTTCTTGCTCACGCGGACGTCGGCGATATAGCCCCAGAACTGCTGGAAAAGGAGGATGGAAACGGAGGCAATGCCGACGACGTAGCTGATTTCCCGCGGCGTCAGCCCCACCGTTTCGCGCATATACAGGACGAAGTAGGGGAGGCTGATCGCCACCGGCATCTGCATGACAAAGAACAGGGCGCGGAAGAGCAGGAACTTTCGTTGGTGGGCCATGGTGTGTTTAAAACCCACTTCCAAGGCGTTCCGGCCCAAGTGCAAAGAAAAAGGATTCGCCATCCTGACGGTCTGGTTGTGCTGTTTACCTCACGGTAACCTGTTCAGTTCCAATACATCCCGCGGTTGAGAGGCGGGGGAGTCGGATGTCGCCGGGGGGCTAAACGCCTGATTCTTCTGGCGATATCTTCTTGAAATGCGAACGGCATTTTGTTTGCCTTGAAAGCTGTCGCATTTATAAGAGGGCGAAATTAGGCGCGGGGGTAAAATCGGCCCCGAATGTTCGCCCCGACCAAGGAGATTGTCCCATGAAGTCAGACCGTAGATTGCTCTTCTCGACCAGTGCGGTGTTGCTTGTCTGTTCGCTGGCGGTCGCGCAACTGCCGCCAGATCGCCAGCAGGCTCTCGAAGCACTTAGGCAGCGGCGGCAAGGCCAGCAAAACGCAACGGGGCAGACTCCTGCTGCAGGCCAAACTCAGGGCGCGACAACGGGCCAGGGTGCGGCCCAGGCCCAGGCAACGCCTACGCCCGTACCCGGTGCAACCGGTGGGCGCGGTAGTCGCAGCGGCGATCGCAACTCAAAAATTCAGGAAGCACTTCAGCAGCGCAATTCCGGCAATGCGGGAAACGCGGGAAACGCAGGAAATACAGGTAACACAGGCAATGCCGGTAACGCGGGCAATGCAGGAAATGCAGGGTTTACGCAAAAATCCACGAATCAGTCGGGCGGTAGCAACAGCGACAGACGCGCTAAACTTCAGGAAGCGATGAAACAGCGTGACTCCGGGAACACTGGAAACGCGGGTAATGCAGGCAACGCCGGAAACGCTGGCAATGCTGGGAATGCAGGATTGACACAGAAATCCGCCACGCTGCCCGGCAGTTCGCGCGGCGGGGATCGCAATTCCAAAATTCAGGAAGCCCTGAAGCAGCGCGATGCTGGCAATGCCGGCAACGTCGGGACCGCAAACGCTGCCGCCACCGGTGATACAGCCGGCTCGCGCGGCGGAAAGAGCGACCGCAGCAGCCGCGTTCAGGATTTGATCAACCAGAAAAACGCTGGTACGGGTGACAATGCCGGGGCAACTGACAGTACAGGCGCGACTTCCCGTGCGGCTTCGGGCCGTGGCGGCAAGAGTGACCGCAGCAGTCGTATCCAGGATGCGTTGAATGAGCGCAACAAGGCACAACTGGGCGATACCGGCACGCCGACGGGCGACACCGGCCAGGCGGGCATTGGAACCAAGGGCGGCAAGACAGATCGCAGCAGCCGGATTCAGGATATGTTGAACGAACGCAACAAGACGACCGGCATCGGAACGGGCGACACGGCTAAAAAGACCGATGTCACACCCGGCGGAGATCGCAACTCGCGGATCAACGACCTGTTGAAGCAGCGCGACGAGGCCCGCAAGGGCAACCTGCCGGGGCAACTCGGCGAAGGCAAGTCCGGCTTTGGCAAACTAACCGGTGCCGGCGCTGCCGGTGCTGCGGCCGGCCTCGGCGGCAAGGAATTCCAATCGCTGCGCAAGAATCGCGAACAGTCCTTCCAGGATCGTTTCGCAAAGAAGCAGGAGATTTTCAGCAAGGAAGGCAACACGGTTCGCCCCGGTTTGGACGAGATGTCCAAGAGCAAGTTCCAGCAGGCGCTGTCCGATCGGAAGAACCCGAACGTCAATGAATTGAAAAACCTCGTTGGCCAGGAGCGCCTTCGTCCGGCCACGCAGATGGCCCTGGCGCGTGACAAGGACAAGCTCAACTTCCTTGGCGCCAACGTGCAGGCCGACCAGTTGCAGAAGATCGGCTACGCCAACAACAAGATGCTGAACAAGAACAACATCACGATCATCAACAACGGCACCATCAACTATAAGCCGCAGATCGAAGTAAACGACAACGACCTGAACATCCTGAACGCCGGCCACTATCCGGCCGGTTGGGCTGTCCCGGGTGCCTGGTATGGTGTCAACAGCGCGGTAAACATCAATATCAACCTCGGCGGGATTTTTGACTATGGCTGCGGCACCTGCCTGCCGCCGCCGGTGGTCGCTGGCGTCGGCGTCAACATCAACAACTTCAGTTGGAACTACTGGGATGGCCGCTGCTACTACGACCACGACTACGCCATCAACCTGTTCATCGGCTGCTGCGGCAAGCAGCGCTATGGCGGTTATGACGGCTGCGTCGTGGACAACCGCTACTTCTGCTACGGCTACGGCTGGGTGGATGGCTGCATCGATTACGGCGACTGCCGCATGTGGGTGCCCGGCTTCTACACGTGCTACCAGGAGGAAGTCTGCAGCGACTGCGGATGCCAGTACTGGGTTCCCCCGGTTTACGAGTGGGTTTGGACCGGCTGCTGCTGGGAGGAAGTCCAGACGGACGGCGGTTACTTCGCCCCATACAGCGATCCGGAGTGTCACTACGTGACCCGCCATCGCTGGATCCCGGGCCACTACGAATTCTATCGCTGTTAGTTTCGCTTTAGGGCATCAAAATGTTTCAAACCACCCCGGAGAAGTCCCAAGGACTTCTCCGGGTTCTGTTTTTTTCGAGGGAGAATGTTTCGGGAAGGTGCCCCATACTTTTGCTGTGAGGGACAGGCTGTGAAAGCGATTCATCCATTGGCCGTTTGTGTGGCGGCAACCATGCTTCTGGTGGCAAACGCCGGGTTTGCGGGACCAGTCGATATCGCCAACCGCGCCCGCCAGGAAATCGGCGCACCCACCGCAACCGCCACGTCACAGCGAAACGCTGCCGAGGTGGGTTCCGCCACAGCCATCAGCAGCGCGGCCGCTTCCGGAGTTCACGGTACTGGCAACGGCGCAAGGGCGGACCAAGCCCGTATCACTGCCGCCAATGGCAGTCTCGGAGCCCTTTCCAAAGCCGTCACCGCCGTTTACCTGGACGTCGCACGCCTTCCTTCGGCCTCGGAGGGTTTGAACATTCTTCTCGTTCAGCCGGCGGGCCTGAAGACATGGCGGGGCCCTTACATTTCACGTGTATCCTGGAAGGACCCTTTCAGCGACCCGTGGGGTAATCCCTATCGCTACATAAACACCACGCCCACAGGGAAGAACGCGAGACCCAGCTTTGAAATCAAATCGAACGGTCCAGACGGGCTGCCAGACACCGCCGACGACCTGTCCGTGAAGGGCTAACTTCAGCCCGGCGGGGTCAACTGACCGCGAAGTATTTCAGCGGCTTTTTCCGGAAGGACTGAGTTGATGTAAAAGCCGGTCCCGTACTCGAATCCTGCGACCTTGGTGGCACGAGGGATAATCTCAATGTGCCAGTGGTAGTAATCATTTAGCTTGGCAGTTGGCGTGTTGTAGCGTTTCTCAGGCTGCGCCGGACTGCTGTGGATGATGAGGTTGTAGGGCGGATCTTCAAGAGCCGTGGCAAGCAGGGTGAGCACCGACTTTACCGCATCGGCCAGCACGAGCAGGCTTTCATCCGTCGCAAGATGATAAGAATTCAGGTGCTCCTTGGGATAGACCCAGGTCTCGAAGGGGAACTTGGAAGCGAACGGTGTGAGGGCCACAAACCCTTCGTTCTCGTAAACCATACGGGGACCATCGGAATCCTGGGCAAGGATATCGCAGAAGACGCAGCGTTCCTTGATTTTCCAGTACTCCTGGGCGTGGTTGATTTCTTCGTAAACCCAACGTGGCACGATGGGAAGCGCAATGATCTGCGAATGAGGGTGTGGGTGAACCGCGCCTGCAACGTCCCCGTAATTTCGAAATATCTGCATGTACCGGAAGCGTGGGTCGCGCATCAGGTCGTTCATCCGATCACGCAGCATATGGAGGATTTCTGCGATCTTTTCCACGGAGGACAGATGGAGCAGCGCGCTGTGATCGGGCGTCTCCACGATGACCTCGTGGGCTCCGATCCCGTTCATCATGTCGTAGAGGCCTTCGCCCCTTCGGTTTGTCTTGCCCTCAATGTGGAGCACTGCATGGGCATTGGGCACGGCGCGAACGGTCCAGCCTGGTCCGTTCTTCAGCCCACCCTGTCGGTAGGCGGCCACTTCGGGCAGGGTCATACTCTCGTTCTTCTCGCAGTACAGGCACCCACCTGCTGGCATGTTAACCACTCGGGCCGGAGCTTCGGGTTTTTGGTATTCCTCGTCCGTGTAGATAACCCAACCGTGGGACAAGGGATCTTTTCGCAGTGTTGACATGAAGAAACGAAGCCTCGCCCAGGGAGATTGTTCCAGAAAAAACTGACCCCAGAAAATCATTGAACGTACGGGCTTGATTATCCAGTTCGGCAGTGGCTCATGGGGCGAATGAAATTCTTCAAGCGCCCGATGTTACCGGTGCTGCTCATGTTCATGGGTGGCCTTGTGGCGGGGCGCGCCCTGTGGCCGTTTCCATGGTGGGCCACTCTTCTCGTTGGACTGTTCGGCCTCATCATTGCCGTCGGGATGACGATCAGGGGGCGTGACACTTCAGCCCTGTTGCTCTTCCTGGCAATCTGCATGGGAGCGGCAAGAATAGCGCCCCTCATGGCGGAGCGGGAAGTCGCGGAGAACCTCGCACGAACGCTGGATCCCGTTCGCCCGATGTTGATGGAAGGGCGGGTTGAAGCGTCCGCAGGGGAAGGGGATTCCGGCCCAAAGTCGATTACACTGAGGGATGTCGTGGTGACCGGCAGCGTTCCCCGGCGCATTCCCGGGCGGGTGCGCCTTTCCGTGAACAGTCGAACAACGTCGTCGCCGATACGGGAATTCTATGCAGGCGAAACCATTCGTGCCTTTGGGCAATTGGGGAGGCCGCAATCCTTCTCAAATTTCGGCACCCCGGATTTCCGGGAGTATCTGGCTATGGACCGGGTTTACTTCACGGCCCGTGTCCATTCCGCCCAGTTGATTCAGCGTATCAGTAGGGGCCTGCAAGCTGCCGCGAAGCTCTATGCGGGTCTCGCCGCAGCCCGGCAGTTTGCCACCGACTTCCTGCTGGGCCATATGCCGGATCACGAGGGACGGCTGATTGTCTCCATGTTCTTCAATGATCGGAAGCTACTTTCTCCGGAGGATCAGGAGGTCTTCCGCAACAGCGGCACTATGCACCTTTTTGCAGTCAGCGGCCTCCACATCGCCATGTTTGCGGGTCTGCTGTTGCTGCTGCTCCGGGCCTGCAGGGTGCCGATTCGTTCATCATGGGTCGTGATTGTGGTCGTCCTTCTGCTCTATGTGACCATGCTGGATTTCATCCCGCCTGCGGCCAGATCACTGTGGATGGCTCTCGCCTATGCGAGTGGTTTGTGGCTCAAGCGGGAAGTCGACACAATTAGCGCACCGGCATTCGGCGTTTTTGTGATTCTGGTAATGGAACCACTCGCGCTTTGGCAGGCCAGTTTCCTGCTGTCGGCGGGTGGAGTGGTCGGCATTGTGGTATTTGTTCCACTTTTTACGAAGTGGCTGTCGCCCCTTCCGGACGAACCCGGATTTTTCCAGAAATCGTGGCGCTGGGTCTACGAGGCGTTCGCCGTCAGTATCGCTGTGACCCTGGTACTCCTCCCGCTGCAGCTCCTCCTCTTTCAGCAGTTTAATGTGCTGACGCCAGTCATCAATATCTTTGCGGCGGCTCTGTCGGGAGTAGCCCTCGGCGGGGCTATCGCCACAGTCGCTTTTGGGGCCGCGATACCAATTCTTGCGGCGCCAATGGGGGCTGCAACGGGAATGATCATGACGGCAATTTTCGAGATTTCGAGAATTGGCTCAGATCAGACGTGGGCCATGGTTTACTGTGCGCGTCCACCATATTGGGCCATTGGGGCGTACTACCTCATCCTCGGTTCCGGGTATTACATGGTTCATCGCGACACGCCCGAATTCCCGAAGAAGAGTCGCGCACGGCTTGTTGTCCATATGCTTGCTGCGGTTCTAGTGCTTGTGGTTTCAGCGGTTGTCGGGGCGATGAACTGCACCCTTCGAATCTATTTTCTGGATGTAGGGCAGGGAGATTCCACCCTGGTGCGATTTCCCACCGGGCAGACGTTGCTTGTGGACGCCGGAAATGTGCTGCCGGATCTGGGCAAACTGGTGGTGAGGCCCCAGCTTTCAGCGCTTGGTGTCCGCCCGCTTGGTCAGTTGGTGGCAACCCACGATGACGCGGATCACATAGGCGGAATGCCGACCCTCTTGCGCAGCCATCCGGTGGCTTCGTTCATGGCTGGCGGGAAAAAGGAAGGAAAGAGTGCGTTGCTGTCGGAAATTGAGACCGTGATCGCCGGGAAGAAAATTCCCAGTTCGACGGCAACGACTTCGTCTGTGGTCCAGTTGGACGATCATACCACCATCGAGATACTCAATCCCGGCTGGTCGGCTGATGGCGATTCGGTTCGGGATAATGATAGGTCAATTGTCCTTCGCATAAGCCACGGGGGTTTCACGGCACTTTTGATGGCCGATGCTGAGCGATCGGTTGAGGAGAGGTTGATACGGGAGGGGATCGGTCGGTGCGATGTCCTGAAAGTGGGACATCATGGAAGCCGAACCAGTAGCACTGAGCGTTTTATCGCGGAAACTTCCCCGACAGTTTCAATCATCTCTTGCGGTTATCGAAACAACTTTGGACACCCCCATCGGGAGGTGCTTCGGCGCCTGGAAGGAGTGGGCTCGACGGTCTACCGGACGGATGTATCAGGCGCCATCCTC
The DNA here is from genome assembly GCA_019695055.1 of Candidatus Sumerlaeaceae bacterium. Taxonomy (GTDB): domain Bacteria; phylum Sumerlaeota; class Sumerlaeia; order Sumerlaeales; family Sumerlaeaceae; genus JAIBAT01. Next base: position 11,341 of record JAIBAT010000155.1, read on the forward strand.
GTGAAGTCTGACGGCAAGAATTATACGGTTACGACTGCGCGCTGACGGGGTGGCCATCGAAAAAAACGCTGGTTTTAAGCCATTCAGGGCCTCTTCCTCAAAGTCTCGAATTTGAATTGCAGGTCTTTGTCTTGTAAGGCGATTCTAAACCGATGGAAATGAGAACGATGAACTGCGGTTTTGCGACAGTGGGATGGGGTTTTGGAGGGGTGCGGCGTGGCGCTTGATTACGTTACAGCCGGGGAGTCCCACGGGCCGCAACTGACCGCCATTCTCCGTGGATTGCCATCCGGACTGCTGGTGACGGCCGAGGATATCAATGAAGACCTTGCGAAGCGCCAGTTGGGCTATGGCCGCGGCGCACGCATGAAGATTGAGAAGGACACGGTTCAGATTCTCTCTGGTGTGCGCAAGGGTTACACCCTCGGATCGCCCGTCACGATGGCAGTCATTAATCGTGATTACCAGGTCTGGATTGACCAAATGGCTCCTGAGCCAGGGGATTTGGACGATCGCAAGGTGGTCACCCGGCCGCGACCGGGTCATGCGGACCTTGTCGGCGCGCTGAAGTTCAATCATCGGGATGCCCGAAACATATTAGAGCGCTCAAGCGCCCGTGAAACCGCTGCCAGGGTTTCGGTTGGCGCCGTATGCAAGGCCTTCCTACGAGAATTCGGCATAACCATTTACAGTCATGTCGTGAATCTGGGTGGTATCAAGGTGGATGCATCTGGATTGGCCCACGAGGAAATCCAGAAGAGAGCCGATGCCAGCGAACTGCGTGTGGCTCGTCCCGAGGTCGAGCAGGCCATGCGGGAACTGGTGGACAGGGCCAAGACAGAAGGCGACACGGTGGGCGGAGTCTATGAAGTTGTAGCTTTGGGTGTGCCGCTGGGCCTCGGCAATACGATGAATTGGGATGAGAAGATCGATGCACGCCTTGCCCAGGGGATCATGAGTTGCCAGGCCATCAAAGGAGTGAGCATTGGCATGGGCTTCGACGTGGCGGATACACCCGGGTCAGGGGTTCACGACCCAATCGCCTTTCACAAGGATTCTGCTGCCGCAGCGAAACGCAATGCAGAGGTAGGGCGCGGCGCCTCCGGTGGGTTTTACCATGTCTCCAACAACGCCGGTGGCATCGAAGGCGGCATGACAAACGGGGAGCCCGTTATCATCCGTGCAGCCATGAAGCCTATTGCCACGCTCATGAAGCCTTTGCAGTCGGTTGATCTCAAGACAAAGGAAGCATTCGAGGCTGTGAAGGAGCGCAGTGACGTGTGCGCCGTTCCTGCGGCGGGTATCGTGGGTGAGGCCATCGTTGCGTTCATACTCGCAAAGGCCTTCCTGGAAAAGTTTGGTGGCGACTCCATGGCAGAGGTTCGCCGCAATTACGACTCCTACGTGCAGTTCATGAAGGAGTATTGATGACCGCCAACGCCGTTCTCATAGGGATGATGGGCAGCGGAAAGAGCACCGTGGGCCGGCTTGTGGCCGAGCGCACGGGGATGGCGTTTGTTGATCTCGATCAGATGATCATGGACCGCTGTGGCCTGACAATTACCCAGATTTTCGATGCGGGCGGTGAGGCCAAGTTTCGCGAGATGGAAACGGAGGCGCTTCGGGAGATCCTGTCGACCAACCACACGGTCATCGCCACGGGCGGCGGAGTGATTACGAAAGCAGAGAATCGCCGCTTATTGCGACAGATTGGCAAGGTCTTCTGGCTGGATGCACCTGCCGAGACGCTGATTGAGCGGATAGGCGACGATGAATCACGCCCCATGCTGCGGGGTGGGGACGCGCTTAAGCGCCTGGAACAACTCATTGTCGAGCGCCGGGAGCACTATGCTGACGCCTCCGATATCCACCTCGACACTATGGAGTACTCGCCGGAAGAGATTGCCATCCGGATCGAGCAGGAGTTGGGGGAGGTCATCGAGGAGTTTGAGGAGGATGTCTTTGGCACCATCATAGCCATTGATGGTCCCGTGGCCTCGGGAAAGAGCACCGTGGCTAAGGCAATTGCGCGGCGTCTGGACTATGTCCACGTGGATACTGGCGCCATGTATCGTTGCGTAACATTTGAGGCCACACGCCGGGGGGTCAGACTGGATGATCCAGAGGGACTTGCCGCGGTGGCTCATTCCGTGGATATTCGCTTCATTGAGCCGGGTACTGGCGCCATGCCTCATGGCGACAGCGAGCATAAGCGAGTCCTTCTCAATGGTGAGGACGTGACCGAGGAGATTCGGTCACCGGAAGTAAGCCGCAACACCAGTTCTGTGGCGGATGTTCCTGCTGTGCGGGGAGAGTTGGTCCGTCTTCAGCGAGAGATTGCATTGAAGGGCCACAGTGTCCTGGAAGGGCGCGACATCTCCACCGTGGTTGTTCCAGAGGCACGATGGAAGATTTTCCTCGCAGCTTCGCTCGATGAGCGCGTTGAAAGGCGTTTTCGCCAGTACAAGGCCAAGGGGCAGGACGTGGACCTCGAACAGTTGCGCCACGACATCATTGTGCGCGATGAACGCGACCGAACCCGCCCCCAGGGGGGGCTCAGGTTGGCGGATCACGCCATTATTTTCGATACTACCGGCATCAGTCTTGAAGAGGTGGTGGAAACCGTCGCCATGATGGTGACCTCCGCGGCCGGAGCGCCTTCCAAGTAGAGAGATTCCCAGACCATGTCGTCCATGCCACCGTTTTTCTTTTTCGTTTCGCGAACCCTCAAGGTCCTTTGCAAAATTCTTTTTCGATTTGAACACCACGGTGCGGAAAACGTCCCGCAAACCGGGGGAGTGATTCTGGCATCGAATCACGCCAGTCACCTGGACCCGGTGGTGATTGCCTGTTCGTTGCACCGGTCGTGCAATGCCATGGCCAAGGAAGCGCTGTTCAAGGTTCCGGTTTTCAGCTGGGTGATTCGCAAACTTGGGGCTTACCCTGTCCGTCCAAGCGGTGTGGACCGCACCTCGATCCGGCAATGTGTGGAGGCTGCGAAATCAGGGAACGCCTTGATAATATTCCCGGAAGGCCAGCGTACCGATAACGGTGAACTCCAGCCGGCGCGGGCGGGTGTGGGAATGATTGCCGCGATGGCCGGTGTGCCAGTGGTGCCGATCTACGTTCAGGGTTCCTACGATGCGCTGCCGCGAGGGAGTCACTGGCCGCGGCTGGCCAAAATCCATGTGTACTTCGGAAAGCCCATTCTGCCGCCCACCGAGGGGAGCGGAGATGGAAGGCGCCCCCGTGACCGTAACGATGCATTCACTGACCAGATTATGGCGGAAATTGCAAGGCTGGGCGGTGTAAAGCTCCTTAGAAACTAAGGAGGGCGGATCACTCTTCGTGAGTCCGCCCTCGCTTGAAACTTGATCGTGTCAAAGGAAACGAATTAGAACTCGGGTTCCTCCTCCTCCTCTTCCTCTTCCTCTTCGTCCTCGTCGTCTTCGTCTTCATTGAACTGCTCGAACAAATTGCAACCGCTGTCGCCGGAGACGGAAAGCTCATATTCCTCGAGGTCCGGGTGGATGCAATGGGCTATTGTTTCATCGGAAACGTCGTCCTCCTCGCGGTCGACGTCGAAAAACTGGCAATCCTTGCACGGACCGGAGACGCGTTCCTCCTCCTCGTCATCTTCGTCTTCGTCGTACAACTTCCTGCCTTTTGGCATGATCGGATCCTTTCCTTAAGGGCAAATATGTAACGGGATCTTTTCCAAGAACGCGGAGTCAAACAGAACATCCGGTGTAGCTTGTCAAGTGCAACCCATAGGCAAAAAACGGCCCGAAATTTGGGATGTTTTTTGCCCTGTTGAAGCCAAGCTAAACCCACACAACGAAGCAATATTCGCCGATGTTTACGGGTAGATTGGATCAATTTTCAGCGAGGCTTTTTCGATGAGCGCAACATTCCGCGGCACACGTATATTGGCATTGAATCTGGTCCTACTTGCCATTACGGGACTCGCCAGGAGCGGACCCGCCGAGGACTACCTTAGGGCATGGTCCTTTCGGGACTACGAAACGATGTACGGCCTGGCTCCGTCTGTGGTTCGCGACAAGATTTCCAAGCCCGACTACTTCGCAGCGGCGGCTTCCCTGCCTGTTCCCTCTGCCGAGCCTTTAGTGGTTTCCCGATCCAACCGTAGCGGCAACGAATTCGTCTATTTCCAATATTCGGTGTCGGGTGAAACCGGGGCCCCTCAAAAGGGTTCCATTGTAGTCAAAGGAGCCACCATTGAACATCCGGAATTGCTGGCGAAGGTCGCGGCAGGACAATCGACAGGTGGTACAACTTCCCTTGGTGCGACCGGACCTGCGAAGGCGACAGGTGCGTCCACGGTCGTTGACGGTGAGACGCTGGATTCCATCCTCAAGAAAATGGACGACGCCACCTCTTCTGCCGAGACGCTTCGTGCTCGTGTATCGGTTTCCGGATCCTTCATGGCCCAATCCATCAACGAGGCCGGAAGCCTGATTTTTAAGCACCCCAGCAGTTTTCGGCTCGACATGAAAAGTTTTGTCATGGTGGCCAGCAACGGCAGGAGCTATATTTACTCCGCACCGGCAAATATGGTGGTGGAGCTCGGATCCCTGGGCGATTTTGAGTTTTCTCCCGGAATTGGTTCGAACTCCTCCGAGTTACGTAGCAAATACGATATTCGGCTTGCCGGCACGGGAGACGTATCCGGAATGCGGGCCTTCAAGTTGGTTCTAAAACCAACGCAGTCCTCCCTCAGTAGTCTGACTGGTGGCAGCGCCTTTTCCCTCTGGGTCAGCCGCGACACCTGGCTTCCCGTTCGCACGGAGGCCTCCGGGCTCAAGGTGGACTACATGGACATGGTGTTCAATGGGGCCGGAGTCGGAGACAAGACGTTTGAGTTCATGGCTCCGCAAGGTGCGACGGTGCTTTCGCTTGATTCGCTTATGGGTGCCATGGCCTCCCCCGGGCTGAAATAGCCGGTCCTTTAGGCTTGATTACGAATCCCGCAACGCTTGTAAACCAAGCACTTTACGATACGGCAGGCCAATGAAACTCAGCGTCATCATACCCGTATATAACGAGGTACATACCCTGCGCACCATCATCGACCGGGTGCGCGAGGTCGACATTCCCAAGGAAATCATCCTCGTGGACGATTACTCCATGGACGGGACCCGGGACATTTACGCCTCCATAACCCACTTGGTGGACAAGATTGTCCTCCACGAGGTGAACCAGGGAAAAGGAGCGGCCATCCGCACCGGAATCCAGCATGTGTCCGGGGATGTTGTCATCATTCAGGACGCCGATCTGGAGTATGATCCCCAAGAGTATCACATTCTCATTGAGCCCATCCTCGCCGGCAAGGCCGACGTGGTTTACGGTTCCCGTTTTCTTACGGGCAAGGCGCACCGGGTGCTGTATTTCTGGCACATGGTGGGAAACAAGTTCCTGACCCTTCTCTCCAACATGTTCACCAATCTGACACTGACAGACATGGAAACCTGTTACAAAATGGTCCGTGCCGACATCATGAAGATGGTCAATATTGAGCAGAACCGGTTCGGGTTTGAGCCCGAGATAACCGCAAAATTAGCCCGTCTGGATGTTCGCATTTACGAGGTGGGCATTTCCTATGACGGACGCAGCTACGCCGAAGGCAAGAAGATCGGGTGGCGCGATGGCGTGAACGCCATCTGGTGTATCCTGAAGTATTCACGCGGGCGCTACAAGGATTACGGGAAGGAAACCCTGGAGACGCTCAAGGACTTCGATGCCTACGCAGAGTGGATGCTGGGGAAAATCACGCCATTTCTTGGCAAGCGGGTCATGGAAGTCGGCTCTGGCATTGGCAATAACGTCGAACATCTTGCCGCCAATCCGGATACCGAGGTGTTGGTCACTGACTATCGCGAGGATTACGTAGAGACGCTCCGCAAGAAATTCGAATCAAAACCCAATGTGGCCGTCGCTCAATATAACGCGGTTCTGCCGGCAGGGCCCGAAATCCTTGAGAATCCGCCGGACTCCATAGTCTGCCTGAACGTCCTTGAGCACATCCCTGAAGACGAGCTGGCCCTGTCCAATTTTCACCAGATTCTTGCGCCCGGTGGGCGTCTTGTGGTCCTGGTGCCGGCCTTTCAGGCCCTGTACTGTCCGTTGGATGAGAACCTTGAGCACTGCCGCCGATACAGTCTGGAGGAGTTGCAGGCGAAATTTGTGAAGGCTGGTTTCCGGTTGAAGCACTCCTTCTTTTTCAACCCCATCGGCGCGCTTGGGTGGTTTGTCGCGGGAAAGATCTTCCGTGCGCGGCAAATCGCCAGCTACCATGTGAGCATACAGAAGTTTCTGATGCCGCTGAACCATCTGCTAGATAAGCTCAATCTGCCGTTTGGTTTGTCCGTGGTATGTATAGGAGAGAAAGTTTCCGACACGACGTCAACGTCATCGAGCACATCTCCTGCACCTTCAGCTTGACGCGATTTGGGGTGCTATTCGACTAGAAATTCGGTCAGTCCGATCGGCAACAAACCGATATTGTAGGCAGTGACACCCGAAGTGGCGAGGTTAGGAGCCCAAGCCCGGTTGCTGGCAGCCGGGCTTAGTGGCGGAAGAAACTGATTCGACCAGTAGCCTGTGGATCCCGAGACTCCTACGAGTACTGAAACAGGCCCGACTCCCAGAAGGGACTTGGGGATGCCAATCTCCAGCCCGGTGCCGGCCCCTGCGCCATTTGGCGATGCTGTTCCGCTGCCAGCTGTTACGGGGCCCGTATGCCCGTTTCGGTAGCCGATTGGGAATGAGTATGTCTGGCCGTTCACGAGGCCGGAGATGGTACCATACGTCGGATTCCCGCTGCTTCCTGCCAGACTTCCAACCTGATTCTCGCTAAGGAACTGGCCTGCCGCGTTCCACTTATAGGCAAAGAGGTTAAGGGACTGATTAGGCGTGGCGAGTTGGACCTGCAGGGCCAGGTTGGCTTTCATTCCGGTGGGAAGGCGGGTTCCGCTTGCGCTGTTTGGCGTAGACGCGAGCCAGGGGAGTGTTGCCCCGGAGGCCGTAAGGATGTTTGCGCCGGTGGCTCCACCATCCGTGTCAAAGAATAGAATGATGGAATTCCCGTTGATTTCCAATGCACCTCCCACTGCGAGGTACAGCGTGGAAGTACTTTGAGCCACAAATAGCTGGTCGGCCTCGCTACCACCGCTGTTTTGGTCGGGCGCTGTGATTGAATTGTCACCAAAGCCGGTCTGCACAGTCTGGGTTGCTGCCGCAGCGGCCCACCTGGAGTCCCCGGAAATCTGGCCATCGATACCACTGACGGGGACAGGCACCGTCCGGAACTCAGTCTGAAAACCGCCGCGGAGGGAATTCCCCTGCTGGTCCTTCGCAGATTCGTCAAGGCCTGCCAGTACTGTAACAGAATCTGGCCAACTTCCCCCCGTGGGCGTAAATGACAACTGGGTTGCCGATCCGTCCCAAGACAGCGAACCTGCTATGGTTGGCGTAGTTACAAAAGCCGCATTGGACGCCGCTGTGTCCATGGCTTTGCTGAACGTTAGCGTCAGAGGAACGGAGGCAACGCTTACCGTCGCGCCCAGTCCGATATTGCAAGCCGTCACCTCGGGATCGAAATCCTGGAACGACGACAAGGGAACATAGACACGCGCCTGGTTGGCCGCAAAGGCAATGCCGGAAGCAATGGTGCCACCTGCCCCGACGGTGATTTGAGAGCCGCTTCCAAGCGCATCCACAAGCACGATGCCCGGGGTAAGGCCGGTCGCCCAGGATTGGGACGATTTCGCAGATCCGGAAGTGTTCACGGCGACCAGGACTTCCGTTCCGCCGTAAATGCGTGAATAGGCGAACATTCCGGCAGAGGAGCTGACCTCCCGTATCGTCATTGCACCGCGCGTAAGAGCCGCGTACTGTCGACGCATCTGGTTGAGTTTGCGAACCAGCCGGTATGTTGTGCCAGTCTGGTCGAAATTGTTGCCAAGTGAGGGGCCAAACTCGAATTGGCCGTCGAACATATCCTCTCGGCAATTGGGGTCCCCGCCACCGTTAAAATGCTGCTCGGTGCCGTAATAGATGCACGGGATACCCTTGGAGGTCAGCTGAAAGACCAGCGCAGCCCGAAGGCGCGCTGTATTGTCACTAGCCAGACCGCTCGACAAAAAGCGCGGGTTGTCGTGATTGTCGAGAAAAGTGACCAATTTGTCCTGCGCAGCTGCGTCGTAATTCCCCGGTATAGCATTGTAGTGATTGACGATATTCTGCGCCCCGGCGCTTGCCGTCGCAAAGACTGAGTTTGTGGCGTAATAGAGCGGGTAATCCAGCGTGGAATCCAGTGCGAACGCGCCGCCGGCCTTGGTGCCGGTGTAGTAGCCGTTTTTCGCGTCATTCCCGTCGAAAATCTCTCCAAAGAACAGAAAATTGGTTTTACCAAAGGCAGCCGCATTTGTACGAACCATTGGGGTCCACGTTTGCCAGAAACCGATCTCCACATGCTTGACGGTATCGATGCGGAAGGCATCCGCATCGAGGGTTGTGATCCAATTGGACCAGATGGATGCCATCTGGATGCGAACATAGCTGTCCTCGGTTCGCAGATCATCGAGGCCCGCGAGTTCCCCGAGAATCTGCTCCGGATCCGAGTAATTGCCGATGCTTCCCTGGTTATGGAAATAGGCCGTGGAATTGAACGGAGCGGCGTGCGTCTTGCCAGAGTTGCGGTAGGTTAATGTATAAAATGGTGTGGTGGATCGATAGGAATTGTCGTTGAACAGGTTGGCTCCATGGTTGCAGACCACGTCCAGGACAACCCGGATTCCCAACCCGTGGCAAATTTGGATGAACTGCTGTAAATCAGCCAGTGTCCCCCAATGCGGGTCAACCTGGGTGAAATCCTGGGCCGCATAGCCATGGTATGTGCCGTCGACATTGTAAACAAACGGCGCAATCCAAACGGCCGTAACACCAAGGCCTCGCAAATAGTACAGTCGCTTCTTGAGTCCTGCAAAATCCCCGCCATGGGATTGTTGACCGTTGACCGGGCCATAGGTGGCGTGCGTCGAGTTGTTGGCGGAATTGCCGTCGTCCCACCGGTCAGTAATGATTTGGTAAATGGTCTCATCGCGCCAATCAGCAGGGGAGGCAAATTGGGCCAGGCAAACGGAGGGAAAGCAGAAAGCCACCAACGCGACCGCGACCAATGCGATAGCTTGTGCGATGCGGGTTATGGCTTTGGAGCGGTCCAAGTCGAGCACCTTCAAGAAATACACCGTTGCACCGCGATATTTAGGCGGTTTTCCCCGAGTTTTTTGCAGCTGGCCAAAACGACGCCATACTGCACGCCGTCACCAATCCGACCGCCCAGATTCCGTAAGTCAGAAGCCCCAAGCCCCGACGAAGCGGGTAGTTGCTGAGTCCGTAAACCTGAATGGCAATTTCCAACGCCAGCCAACACGCAAAGAACCAGAAGGATGCAAATCCGCCATCCGGCCTGCTGCGCAGTGCCCAGGAAATGATCCAGAATCGCGCAAGGGTGAACATGACAAAAAGCACAACTGCGGGAAAACCTGTTTCTGCTGTGATTTCCAGCCACTGATTATGGGCGTGGGGCACCGCGTCGTATTTCTCCAGTTCCTTTCCGAATTGTTTCTCGAAAGCGAACTCGTAGGTCTGAAATCCGTAACCGGTTCCCAATCCCGGGTTGTGCGCGACCAGTGTTGCGGTCTTTCTCCAGATAAACATTCGTGAATCCATGGTGGTTCCACTGTCTGCCTGATAGGCCGCAGGGCGAAAGGCCTCGGCAATCCGATGACGATGGGCTTCCGGAAGCAGGAACCAGATTCCCGGCAAGATCACAAAAAATGCACACCACCACCAACTCCGCCGATGCAGGATGGCCATGGATACCAATACAATCAGCCCGCAGGCACAGGCCAACAAGGCACCCCGTGTTGCTGTGAAGAAGATGACAGAAAATGACAGGATCGCGACGACGCCGCAGAATGCGCGCCAAGCCCTTCCCGGGACCACCAGCCCAGCAAGTGCCAGAAATACCATGCAGCAGGCAAAATAGGCCGCTCGATTATGGTGAAGAAAGGGAAAGAGGAGTCTCCACGGGGAATCCGACGCGCCGGGGTCCGCGAGGAGCAAGCTCCTCTGTTCCATCCACGATACCAAGGTGGAGTCCGCAAACAGTAAGCGCATGGAGACGACTCCGGACATGGCTAGAACTGTCAACCCACCGATGGTCAAAGCGTGCCTACCAAAGCCGCGGGCAATTTCGGGGCAGGTCAACCCGAGGCGGCAGATAATGGCAAACAGGCCGATATAGGGACCCAGTTCTTCGCTAAAGCTTCTCATGCTGAGTTTCGGATTGATACTGCCGAAGCAGGAAATAAGGGCGACCATCCCGTAAAGGACCAGTAGCTTCACACTCAACTTGAGGATGTGGAACTCAAATGGTGAATGGACGCTCTCCAGGACAACCAGTGGCGTACAAATCCAGAGAACAGCGAACCAGAGAACCAAGATCTGATTCTGCAGGAAGTGTGACCAGGCGGACAGTAGTGACCCCGAAATCCATGCAGCAGCTGACCCGGCAATTAGCGTCATGAAAAGAGTGCTGGCGACAAGCAGAAGACGCGGTTTCCAACTTTGCCGGAGATCTGTGACCGCTGCAATACCAACAGTTACCCACAACAATATAAGAAGGGGATTTTGCGTCCGCTTGTCGAGCAGGCATAGCACAAACATGGCAAGAAGCAGGCTGGCCAGAAGTGAAGATACGCCTCGTGGCCATCGCGCAAGCCATGGCAAGTCGCGGCAGATTGTGCCATTAGCATTGTTGGATGTTTCGAGGTTCGAAGTCACGCTTCCCCATAGGCTTGCGATGGTGTCGTGAAGGCAATCAATTTGCGGCAGGTCCGAGGAGGATCAGGAACGTATTTCAAAGCCCGCAATTTGGGAATCCTGTGGGCTGTAATCCGCGGCGACATCATCAACTCGGGATAGGAATGGGCCCTTCCACAGTCGTTGCTCCATTTCCAGGAGAGTGTCCTCGTCTCCTTCAGCCAATACCTCTACAGACCTGTCAGGCAGATTCCGAACCCAACCTTTCAGTCCCAGGGAGCGCGCCTCCTCGAGGACCCAGTAACGGAAACCTACGCCCTGAACGCGGCCCCGCACAACAGCGTGGAGCCTCATGATGGCGGAATTCCAGGGACACTTGGTTTCATAAGCGAATATCTACTGACGACGGCAGTGCCGTGTCAAACCGAAGTGACAATACCGTGAAAAGTTTGGCGGGTTTGCCCGGGGTGAATAGGTGTCGCCCGATGGAGTCCCTTGAGTTTCGAAATGACGACGACCCGTTCCGAAGCCACCCTCGCCCTGGAGGACGGCACCGTATTTCGCGGGCATTCCTTCGGAGCCCGCGGCGAAGTGTCCGCAGAGATCATTTTCCATACCGGCATGACCGGGTATCAGGAAGTCCTGACCGACCCCTCCTATCGTGGCCAAATGGTTGTTATGACGTATCCCCTAATTGGCAACTACGGCGTTAACGAAGTGGACGGCGAGTCAACTCGCCCGCAGGTTTCCGGCTTCATTGTTAAGGAGGCGTCGCGAATTGCCTCGAACTGGCGCAGCGAGGAGTCCATGAACGACTACCTTGCCCGCCATGGCATCCTTGGCATCGAGGGAATTGATACGCGCGCCGCCGTATTGCACCTCCGTCAGGCTGGCGCCATGCGAGCCGTGATTTCCACGGAGCGCCACGACGCCGACGCGCTGGTCAGGACGGCCAGGTCCGCACCGACCATGGAAGGGCAAAATCTTGTCTACGACGTTACCACTTCGTCCTCCTACGCGCACCGGATTCCGCCACCAGTAATCGAACTGAATACTACCATTGGTGGAGACGGCGCACGGGAGCCAAAAAACCCCAACGGCCCCCAGATTGTGGCCTACGATTTTGGCGTTAAGCGAAACATCCTGGACCTCCTTGCTGCGGAGGGCTTCCGCGTCACTGTCGTTCCCGCCAGAACCACAGCGGCCGAAGTGCTCGCGCTGAATCCCGATGGGATCTTCCTGTCCAATGGCCCCGGGGATCCGGCGGCCCTGACCGCGATTGTGGGCGAGGTGCGTTCCCTGCTGGGCAAGCGCCCTGTTTTTGGCATCTGCCTTGGACACCAGATTTTGGGCCTCGCCTCGGGTGGCAATACCTACAAACTGAAGTTTGGTCATCATGGTGCGAATCATCCCGTGAAAGACCTGCTGACAAACAAGGTTGAGATTACCTCCCAGAATCACGGTTTCTGTGTGGATATTAGCACCCTGCCCAAGACCTGCTCGATTACTCACATGAACCTGAACGACAACACCCTTGAGGGATTCCAGGACGAGCAGCAGAAGTTCTTTGCCGTGCAGTATCACCCCGAAGCGGCACCGGGGCCCCATGATTCCGGTTATCTGTTCCGCCGTTTCCGAGAATGGGTGGACAAAGCCTGACCATCAGTTTGTGGCGCAAACATGACGGACCCAATCGGATCTCCCAGTAACTTCCCGTTGTGGAAAACCTCCTGGCCACGAACAAACGTACGCACGACCTTCCCATAAAGTTTCCGTCCCGCATAAGCTGTGTGCTTGTGGCGATGTTGAAGCTTGGATTCGCGGACGGTGAAAGATGATTCCGGGTCCCAAATGACAATGTCGGCAAGGTTTCCCGGTGCAAGGCTACCTTTCTGTCCTGATAGGCCGGCAATGCGGGCCGGAGTTTCGCTTAGCCAGTTGGTCAACTGCATGAAATCCACGTCGCGATTGCGCGCCTCCGTCCATACGGCGGGTAGCGTCAATTGTAACGACGTGATCCCCCCCCAGTCCGAGTAGAAATCCCCGCCTGTTGAGTGCTTCATGGCAGTCGGGCAGGGGGAGTGGTCAGAACAAATCATGTCCAGGTCACCACGCTTCAGGCCAGCCCACAAATTGTCCCGATTCCGTCTGTTGCGAATGGGAGGTGCGCATTTGAATCGGGTGTCCCCGGGACGAACATCCGCAGATGAAAATGTCAGGTAATGAGGACAGGTCTCCGCCGAAATGGGAACGCCTGCCTTCCTGGCCTCAGCGATCATCTTAAGAGCCGAGGCCGTCGAGACATGAACAATGTGGATCGGGGTTCGGAATTTCCTGCAAAGCTTGATGACCAGTTCGATTGCTTCCAATTCCATGGACTCAGGGCGCGATCGTAAGTATGAGAAGTAACTCTGGGTTCCCGGCAACAGGCGCGGTGCGGGCCCGGACAGCAGTTCACAATGCACATGAAGCGTCCGTTCGGTCTGCTTGATCAGAGGAAGGGCCTTGAGCAGATCCCTCTCTGTAACCTCCGCGAATTCCTCCAGCCCTGATGGGGCAAGAAATGCTTTGAATCCGAGGACTCCCATTCTTGCCATGGGGAGGAGTTCCGATTCATTCCCCGGCACGACCCCTCCGTGAAAACCACAGTCCACGCGAAGTTTCTTTCCGGCGGCGTGAAGCTTTTTGGTCAGGGAATCCGCAGACGTTGAAACCGGCGTTGAGTTCAGCGGCATATCCACGACGGTGGTAATGCCACCTGCCGCTGCGGCTGCCGTGGCGCATTCAAAGCCTTCCCAATCCGTTCGGCCGGGCTCATTTATGTGCACATGAGTGTCCACGAGGCCCGGCATGACGACGAGGTGCGTGGCATCCACAACTCGATCAGCAGAGCGCCACCCGGCATCTCCCAAGTCGTATAACGCAGCAATTTTGCTCCCGTCGACGCAAAGGACACCGTCGTGAATCCCATCAGGCGCAACGATTCGACGGCTTCTGATGGCAAGGCTTGTCATGGTCGTATTCCAAACCACAGCCGGGCGACCGGCAACGTCAAAATATTACTGATGAACCTTGCCCAGGAAGTCTGCCAGAATGCGCTGGGAGACTTTGAGTCGGTAGTCCCTGGTGCTGCGAATGTCGTCAATGGGGGTAATCTCAGTTTGAAGGATTGCCCATGCATCGTCCGCCGCGGCTCCCGCCGCCACAGCGTCCTCGGTTTTCTTGCTACGCAGGGTAATCGGGGCCACCGAGCCCCACGCCATACGGACATTTCCCTTCCCATCATTTGCGCCGGCAAAGACCACCTTGCTGATAGCCTGCGCTTCGCGGGTCCCAACCTTGCGATAGTACTGTTGGTCTGCGGCGAATCGCGGCTTGGGAAGGATGATCTCGGAAATAAGCTCTTCCTCCTTCAATACGTTTGCGCGGTATCCCGTGAAGAACTCCGAGAGCTCCACCACTCGTTCACCCGAGGCATTCACCAGTCGAAGTTTCGCGTCATAGACCATCAGCGCCGGCACCGTGTCGGCAGCGGGGGAGCCGTTGGCAATATTTCCGGCCAGTGTCCCGCGATTCTGAATCTGAATTGCTCCCGTTACTTGCGCGGAATGAACCAACATCGGGTAATTCTTTTTCACGTCTTCATGGTGGCGCACGTCACTGTACGTGGCCAGGGCCCCAATCCGAAGGTTTCCCTCCGTATCGGTCTTCACATAGCGCCACTCGCCCGCAAGGGCGTGTAGGCTCTGGTAGACCTTGCCCACCTTGCCAAGGTGGCCGTCGTTCATCCAGACCATGACATCGGTGCCACCTGCAATCGGTATAAGTTTTCGCCCCGTGGCGCGTTGCTCCAACGCCTCGCGAACCGAGCCGGGGGTCAGGCATTCATAATCAGCGAGATTGGTTCGCACCGGTCTTCATCCTGTCTATGGCAGTCTTAACAGATTCGAAAATGCGGGTATAGCCTGTGCAGCGGCACAGGTTGCCTTCGAGGGCCTCCGCAACACCACCCGGTGCTGATTCAGGCTGCCGAAGGTAGGCGACGGCGGCCATGATCATTCCCGGAGTGCAGATTCCGCACTGTGCGCCGCCGCATTTAATGAAGGCCTCCTGGATCAGGTGGAGGCAGGTTTGCCCGTCAGCCCCCATTGATTCCAATCCTTCAATGGATTCCACCTTACTGCCATGGACCTGGCAAACGGGAACCATGCAGCTCATGACGGCCCGACCATCGATGATTACGGTGCATGCCCCGCATTCTCCCTCACCACAACCCTCCTTGGTGCCGGTCAGGCTGCAATCCTGCCGCAGCACGTCCAGCAGGCGCGCCATGGGGTGCGCCTGCACGGTCTTCTCGCGACCGTTCAGTTGAAAGGTGATATTGGTTGTCATGAAATCAAATCCTCGGGCGTCGCAGGGATGGCGGAAATGGTCTTGTTGATGGCGTGCCCTATGGCCGCCGTGACTGCTGGTGCCGGGCCATCCATGGGCATTTCGCCGACGCCCTTCGCTCCAAATGCACCAAAGGGATCAGGCGTTGGCATGAACTCAAGCTGGATATCAGGGGCGTCCACCGATGTTGGAATGATATAGTTGGTCATCTGGCAATTCGCCATGACCCCGTCCCGCAGGGTGACCTTTTCGCTGGTTGCCCAGCCCACGGCCTGGGCTACTCCTCCCTCCACCTGCCCATAGGCCAGGGTGGGGTTAATAAGTGTGCCGATGTCGACCGTCGCAAAAATGGTCTCCACTTTTGGCGTGGCTGTTACAGGGTCCACCTGCACCTCAGCAACATTGCACATCCATGAGTAGGCTCCGTACGCGGAACCCTTGTAGGTCGCATCATCCCACTTGAGTCCGGGCCGCGGTTCAAATTGGGTTTCGGTCCTCAGGGAACCGTTTGCCTTTACGTATTCGGCGACGGATTTTCCATCCAGCTTTTCGAACATTTGCTCGGCAGCTCTCTGAACAAGACGGCCAACGACTGAGCAGGTACGCGAGGCAACTGTGGGCCCGCTGTTGGGTACCGCGCTCGTGCGGATCTTGTGAAATTCCACCTGCTCCATGGGTAACCGCAGCGCCTCAGCGGCGATCTGGCGGAAAATCGTTTCCGTTCCCTGCCCAATTTCCGTGGATCCCACCAGGATGTCCACCTTTCCATCAGCACGACCCGCAAGGGCTACGCGGGATTGCAGGTAAACCTCGCCACTGCCAGTGAACCCGGTACCGTGAAGGATTGTCGCCAACCCCACACCGCGTCCTGACCCTTTCTTCATGGACGCGCGTTTTTCCGCCCACCCGGACATCGCGATTACCCTGTCCAGCATCGCATCGAGGTTCGGCTCCACGTCAAGGACCTGTCCCGTCGGCATCTTGTCGCCCTTATGCAGGAAGTTCTTCCGACGAAACTCCGCAGGATCCATCCCCAGTCGGTCCGCCACAGCATTGATGGCGCACTCCGTTGCGAAGAGGCTCTGTGGCGCACCAAACCCGCGAAATGCTCCATAGGGCGGCGAATTGGTTGTAAAGGAACGTCCGCGAATTCGGGCCGCCGGCCACCGATAACAGCCTCCCGCGTGAAGCACACCTCGCGACAGCACCACTGGTGACAGCGTCACATAAGCCCCGGCATCAATCTGAAAATCAAAATCCAGTGCCTTGAGAACTCCGTCGCGACTGACACCAATTTTGACCCGGCTAACCGACGGATGCCGCTTCGTCGAGCACGCCATATCCTCCTGGCGATCATATATCAACCGGACAGGTTTGCCCGACTTCTTCGCAAGGAGCGCCGCATGCAGCGCCACAACGTTGGGGAACTCTTCCTTCCCTCCAAAGCCCCCACCGGTCGTTTCCTGAATGACCTCGACCTGCTTCTCTTCAATGCCGAAGCACATCTTTACTGCCTTGACGACGTAGTAGGGGCATTGCAGCGAACCATGAAGCACGATCCTGTCGCCCTGCCACTCAGCTATAAAACCATTGGGCTCGATGTAAACGTGCTCCTGGGAACCCGTCTGGTAAGTTTCCTCAAAAACGATGTCACTGGAGGCAAATGCTGCATCCACGTCGCCCTCGACGATGAGGTACTCGGTCTGTACCGCGCCCGGACCAATTTCCAGGATGGCAGGCTCCACCTCATAGGTGATCTTGATTTCGCGAGCCGCATTCTCCACCATCCCTTTGTCCGGATGGGCAATGAGCAGGATCGGTTCCTCCCGATGCCGCACAACGCCGTCGCATAATACGGGCTGGTCCGCTTTGATCAGTTCCACGACATTATGCGGAATGTCCCGGACATCCACCACCGTGAATTCGTCCCACGGAATTCCCGGTCCAAACTGAATGTCTTTGATGCGACCGCATGCAACAGTGCTGCGGATGGTTTTGGCGTAAAGTGCGCCGGGCGTGGCAATATCGTCAACGTAGACGGCGCGGCCCGTGACCTTGTTGCGCCCCTCGTTGCGTAACACCGATTTGCCCACATACTGGTAGGTTGGATTTGATGGAGTCATATTTCAGTCTCGCACCGTCCAAGGACAATTCAAGAAAAACTGGAACGTGAAAATTGGCCTTGTCGGACAACTCTGGCCCTAAAGCCCCAGAACGTCCTTCATGCTGTAGAGTCCTTTGGTCTTTGTGTTTAGAAACTTCGCCGCTTTCAAGGCCCCGGCAGCAAACGTGTCGCGGGAACTGGCGCGATGGATCAATTCAATGCGCTCCCCAATTCCCGCAAAAGTGACGGTGTGATCTCCCACCACATCGCCACCCCTCACGGCATGGAACCCAATCTCTCCGGCAGGCCGTTCTCCAACCAACCCGTCCCGGCCGCTTCTGGCGACATCTTTTAGCGTCCGGTTGCGGCCCGTTGCGGCTGCCACCCCGAGGGCCAACGCCGTCCCGCTGGGCGCGTCCTTCTTCAAGCGATGATGCATTTCTACAATCTCAATGTCGTACTCCGGCAGGCTCCCGGATACCCTCGAAACCAGGTCCAACAGCACAGTCACGCCTACGCTCATGTTCGCGGCCACAACCAGCGATGTTTCCCGTGAAACATCAGCAAGGATTTGCTTCTCTGCGTCCGTGAACCCGGTGGTTCCAATAACGGCTTTTAAGCCTTGGGTGGCCGCATTTTGAACGTGCCGAAGGGTTGCCTCCGGGGATGTAAACTCAATCAGGACTGCGCCGGGCGGCACGGCAATGGCATCCTCGCCAGATAGCAGGGGAAGAGTATTGCCTCGGAAGTCCACAGTTTTGGTTCTAGAGCATTCCGCGGCGGATTCCAGTACCCCCACAACCTCAACCTCCGGGTCTGTCGCGGCAATCCGAAGAATTGCCTGGCCCATGCGCCCTGTTGCGCCGCTGACAATTAGGGGAACTGGCGCAGACATGATCACATATCCTTCCGGGCCAGCAGGGAAGCAGCCTGATCCAGACCGTTTCGGTTGCTTTCAAAGTGTATCATCTCGCGGGCATTGACATAGGGAGACCATCGAAATTCGTCATGTTCCGGACAAAGCTTGATCTTTCTGCTATCTACCGCGCCCACAAAAATCTTCTCGTGAAACTGTTTGCCGCGGTTCTCAAATGTGAACTCACCGACCGGTTCAAGGTTATGGACCGCTTCCAAGCCCGTTTCCTCCCAGATCTCTCGCATGGCCCCCGATTCAGCACTCTCGCCGGGCGTGAGGTTCCCCGTCACAGGTTGCCAGAAACCGCCGCGATTTGGCGGGCGCCGCAGGACCAGAAAACTCCTCGTACCAGTGACCGCGTCATCATGGTAAAGATGAACCTGTATCTTCTCGTGGACTTTCGACATGACCGGACAATACCGCGTGACGTACTAGACCGACTGTGCCGGCCACGCGGTGGTGGGGCGCTCCGGGGGACCCGGATAAAATGTCAGGCGGGCCAGATTTGCAATATTGAGGAGAGTCATGCCCTTGTCATCCTCACGGCGTGCCAATAGCGCCGGCTGGCTGAGGAGTTGATTCACAACCATGCGTTGATCCAGTTTCCCGCGCACAATGGTGCTGTATTCCAGATGGAGTGGCTCTACACCTGCCAACTCCGCCACGACATGGCCCTTTGCCGATTCCCCGGCTTTTGGCGGCTCAGGCCGATCGGTCCGAATGTTCTGGGTCTGTTCGAGAAAATACTCGACGCTGACAAGACGAATATCGCTGACCTCCGGTGGAAAGGCCCAGCCCAGTTGTCGTTCCGTTGCAATGTCCACCAGGGCCACATGGTGCGATGGGAACGCCGCCAGCGAACTGGGGGTCGCGACGACAATTTGCGGCTGCGAAAACAGCTTGTTGGGGTGTACGTTCTCCATGATCCAACCGGTTTCCACGGTGAAACGGGCCACTTTCCCGTTGGTTAAGTAGAATTGGACGTCCGATTGTGACATGGCTCAATCTTCCTGTTATACTGTCCTGAGATTCGACGGCTATTCCGGCTGTTGGGCCGGTTGTTGCTGCGTCAGGCAATGAATGGTGCCCAATCCCCAAACCAGGTCCGTACAGTTGATGCCAATCACTTTGCGGCTCGAGAAAAGCTCCTGCAGGATCGTCAAAGCAACCCGGTCATTCGGATCGTTAAAAGTCGGCACCAGTACCACGTTATTGGCAATATAGAAATTAAGGTAACTTGCGGGCAGTCTTTGGCCGCGGAAGTAGAGGGGAGCTGGCATCGGGATGGGAACAACCCGCAGCCGCTTGAAATACACACCCCGTGCATCCTTCAAAATTGAGAGGTTATCCTCGAGGGGTTCATGGTTTGCATCCGATCGGTTCTTCTCGATGGCTGCAACCACTGTTGTTCGGTCCACGAATCGAGCCACGTCGTCAACGTGGCCATGGGTGTCATCACCAACGATACCAGCTTTAAGCCAGATGACCTTCTTTACTCCGAGATAGTCGTGAACCACCTTTTCATAGTCTTCACGATCCATGCCCGGATTGCGATGCTGCTGCTTGGAAAGCAGGCACTCTTCAGTAGCCAGCATCAACCCGGCTCCGTTAACGTCAATGGCACCACCTTCCAGAACCACGTGACGGCGCGACTGGCCGTGAATGGGACGCCAACAGTGCATTTTGAGGCGAGCCGCCACCTGTCCGGGAGTCTTTTCGTCGAGGTTATGATCCTCGTACTTTGCCCAAGCGTTGAATTTCCAGGCTGTCGCGGCCACCTCCTGAGACTCAGGGTGGCTGCGCACTACAAACAACGGGCCCGAATCCCTGATCCAGGACCGATTCGTGGGCATGCGGAAGAACTCCACCTGCTGGCGATCCACCCCCACCTTGCCCAAAACCTGCCAGGCGCGCTGCTCCACGCCTTCATCAGCCACAATAATGCAGACTCGCTCGTGGCGCGTGAGGTGGCGGATGATCTCGCCGTAAACCCAGGGAATTACAGGAAGTTTGCCCGGCCAGTCACTTGAATTCTGGGGCCAGGTAAGCCAGGTGGCTTCATGTGGCTCCCACTCCGCGGGCATACGAAAACCCTGCCCAAATGGCGGAGTGTCGAGGTTAACGGTGGTCGTCTTCTTGCTCAAACGAATCTCCAATGACTTTCCGAACTGGCGTGAAGGGAACGCCCGCGAAACTGGCCGTTCAGCCCTGCCAAATCAAGCGGGAATGTTCCAGATCAATCCCGCTGCGCCGGACCTGTGTTTCCGGCCTTAGCGCTTGGCCTGCTTGGCGAACTCGCTATCCATGTTACGCACCACAAGCCCGGTAATAATCTTGGGGTGGAAATAGGTGGATTTGTGCGGCATCTTGATGCCCTCGCTCACGATTTCAATCACCTGTTCCATCGGGGTCGCGTTCATGATAATGGCAAGTGTGCCCTTCTTTGCGGCCAGCAGGTCGAAGCAACGGCCCACATCCCGCACATAGAAGCATTCGTCGTCCTCCAGCTCAAACTCCGGATTACCGACAAACACCTGGTTGATGATGTAATGGTGCAGGATCGAAACATCGAGCCGCTTGACCGCATCATGCAGGTCGTCATCCTCAATAAGGTCCACAGGGTCGGTTTTCTTTTTAAGTTTCAGGTACTGTACCTTACCGTTCGGATAAACGAACGCAAAGGCCGGGCCCGTCTTCCCCAATTCCTCAACCTTGTCGAGAAGCTTGCGGGCGGAGGTCTCGCGTTTCGAGAAATCAATCTTCTCGTCTTTGATGTCGAAGTGTTCCTTGAGCTCGGACAGCGCGTCCGCCATGTCCACTTCAGCCATGATTTGGCGGGTCAGCACGCGGTGCGTCGGCATGATGACCATTCCATCCTGCTCGGCACAAGTCATGTACATCATCATGTAATCAAACGGCTGCTTGCCGTCCTTCTTACCGGTTTCTTCGCGCATCTCGTTGCGAAAGTTGATGGCCGTCTCATACCGGTGATGGCCGTCGGCGATGAAAAGCTGGCGCTTCTGCATCAATTCGCGCAGCCCCATGATCATTTCCTTTTTCTGAACGACCCAAAGGCGGTGAATGGTCTTGTCGTCGTCCACCACCTCTTCCCAGGGTTTTTCCTTCATCTTCTCGGAAATGAGATTCGCCACCTCCTGCTGTTCATCGTTATAAATGACGAATATTGGGCTCAGGTTGGCGCGGGTCGCCCGCATAAGCTTCAGACGGTCGCTCTTCGGGCCATCAAAGGTCTGTTCGTGGGCGCGGATGTTTCCGGAACCGTAATCCTCCAGTTTCACCAGCGCGTAAAAGCCGCGCCGCTGCTTGACGGTGCCGTCCGGCAGCTTGAACTCCTGCTCATAAAGGTAAATTGAGGGTTTCTCGTCTTCGATCAGTATCCCGTCACTGCGCCAGGTCTTCAGGGTGTTGGCCGCCCGGGAGTACTTGTTGCTGAACGCGTCGTCGCCGGCTTCCTCCTTGGAAAGCTCCAGGCGCACGACGTTATTGGCGTGGCGTTGATAGAGCTCCTCCTGAAATTCCGGGGAAATCACGTCATAGGGGGGAGCGAGCACCTTCCCGAGGTTGCCAATCAACTGGGAATTGTAGCGCGTGCCGATAAATGGCAGTATGTCAGCCATGTAACCTGAGGGCCTTTCGTAGGGCAGTTTTCGTCAACAAATCCGGTTCAGTACGGGGTGTGTCAATACCCGAAAGCATAAACTTTCTTTCTTATAGCAGAGCTTGACTTAGTGGCCAGCGAGAATGGCGTCGGCGCGTGCGGCGGCTTTGTTCAGCACTTCCTCCGGAGCCGCGCCGCGCACAGCGATTTCCCGCAGGGCCCACCGCACCGGGCCCTTTGTCACCTCTGTGTTCGGCATCATCTGGATCGGGCGGGCCGCTTGGATTGCCTCGTTCACCACGTCATAGATAACCTGGCCGCCAAAATAAGGGTGAGGTTGCTTGAACACCGGATCGTTCCACGCCGATATGATGGGTGGGGGGCTGCCAACCCGCTGAAAATAAGACAGCGCGAAGCGGTCGCTGCACATATACTCGATCAGCTCCACCGCCTCGCGTTTGTTCTGGGCATTGTGCGGAATCGCGAGGCACGCGCCTCCCAGCCCGCTGGTCGGGAACTGCGGCTCGCGCCTTGGGAACAGCGCCACACGCCACTTGCCCGCCTGCTCAGGTGCCTTTGACTCCAGGACTTTTGCATACCAGGGACCGGCGATATTGGCCAGTGCCTGATCCTTCTTGTAGAGGACGATGGGGTCTTCCATCGTGTTGCGTTCCCACCTCGTGGCAATTTTCTGCGTCAGGAGGCTCTCGAAGAATTCAAAGGCTTTTCGGGACGCCAGGTCATTAAACGTGGCCCGCGAAAAATCCGGACTTAGGTAGTGACCACCCGACGACGGCAGGAATGCCATGCTCATCGGCACCGGATCGTCCGGGTCGAGATAGAGGAGAAAGCGTGTGGGCGAGTTGCCGCCGGATTCATCTCTCAGGGCGCGGCCCAACTTTTCCATGCCCTCCCAGGATTGCGGAAATCCGTTCATCCCAAGTTTGGTGATGATCGGATCGAGAATATCGGCCCGGTAGAAAATCAGCATCAGGTCCAGATCCAGTGGCACGCCGTACTGGGTTCTTCCGCCACGCCACTCCGGCCGGTCCCGCCGCACCTCGGGATACTGGTAAATCCCAAGGGTTGTGGGGAAGAACTTCTTGAAGAAGTCGTCCTTCTCGTCGCCCTTGAACCACTTGTCCAGAGGTTCAAGCCCGCCGCTGTTGATGAGTCCGCCCGTCCATTCGGAGCTGCCCACTATTACATCCGGCACGTCGGATCCGGCAGCAATCGCCCACAGAGTCTTCTGCTGAAGGCTTTCCCACGGAATCGTCTGAACCTCCACGCGAATGTCAGGATGCCGCTCCTCAAAATCCGTCTTTAGCGACAGCATTGTTTTCGCAGGGATGGAAAATGCCCAGAACTTCACGGTTTTGACGTGCTTGTCTTCCTGCGGTGTCGTGAAGTCCATCTTCTCCGACACGAAGAAGAAAAGCAGTGCCGCGAGAAAGATGAGAATGGGCAACGCACGATTCATGGCGTCATGTTGGCTACCGCATTTGCACAATTGCCAAAGAAAAAGTGAAACGGCTTAGCGGTTTGCCAAATCTGTCTGGATGGCCTCGAAGCGCGCGCGGATGGCGGTGAGTGTGGCCTCGTCAAAGTGCACCTTCAGATTCGCCGTGAGGCACGCTTCGTAGGCGTCCCGCGCGCGAACCGGGTCCTTAAGTTTCTCGTCGCAGATTTCCGCGATTCGCAAATTGGCGCGTGCGGCAACCTCGCTGCCGGGCGCGAGTTCAGCAGCCTTTTGGAAGAGCGCGACGGCACCTTCGTATTGTCCCCGAAAGCGCGCTTCCTCTCCCCGGAAGTAGACTTCGGAGGCAGCTGATTTCCCCGGTTTATTTGCTGCCGCTGCGTACCCAAGGTCTTCCTTCTCGTTGAATACCAGGCCCACGGAAGTGCCGTTGGCATCCTTGCCGGCTTTCAGCCTTCCTGAAGCCGAATCAAAGGAATTGACGGTGGAAATCTCATCGAGCGTCTGCGCGCGGGCTGCACTCGGCGCTGCGACCGGTCTGCCCAATGATTGCCGCTCAGCCATCTTGGAACTTACTGTCGCGGTTTGTTTCAGTTTTGAAACGCCTGCGGTTCCGGCTTGTTCCACCGCCATGCCCGAAACCCGGTCCGAATCGGCAGTTACAGCGCTGTCCGAAGGTGCCACGGCCGATGCGGACGCCACTGGCACCTGCTTATCAGCGGGTTCGGTGACCGCGAGTTGCCGGGTAACACTCGGGACGGCCTTTGCCGAATCTGCAAAGTACGATTCCTCCCGCCTTGTTGCCGGAACCCGAGCCTCCACTTCATCGGCCAGAATGGCGCCGCCAACGGCCGTCGCGGCACTGCGATTCCGATCCGCCTTAAATTCTGCGGCTTTCATTCCGCCTGATGGAGCGGGCTCGCTGGCCGGCTGTTGGGGGCGGTTTTGGGCCATCTCGGCCTTTGCCGCAGCGACTGCCCGTTCCGGTGCGCGAGGTGCAGCAGGGACCGCAGCCAAGTCTCGTAATTTAGTGTCGGACTCCTTTTTCAGTTCCTTATCCACCGCCGCAGCGATTTCCCTGCCCTCAGCAAAATCTGTTCGCCGTTCGGGCATGGGTTTTGAACGAGTCATGGACACGCCGACAAACTGCGAAGAATCCGGAATAAAAGTTTGCGTTGCAATGGTGGTCAGAACAACTCCGAATGCAAAAGCGGCGGCAATCTGCAACCACCATGCTGAACTGGAACGCTCCTTCGGTTGCGAAGCGGTCCCAACAGGGTTGGAGGCCACCGGCGGGGCGATGACCCGGACGCCGGACGTCAAGCGAACCGGATCCGCACCCTCCGCAGCGCCCACCACGCGTCTGGTGAGGGTAGCGAAATATTCCCTCCCGGGCATCGGGACGTCGGCAGAATCCTGAAGTAACCTGGCGATGCCCTCGGCATCCGACAGAGCCTGTGCGCAATCGACGCAAGCCGCCAGATGAGCTTCCACGGCCTTGCGCTGGAGCGTATCAAGCCCGCCACGACGATAATCGTCGAGTAGCTCCTCGAACTGCTGGCAATGGGGCGACGTCATGTTCTCACCGCCCCGCCGGTTTCGCCGCGCAGCAGCGGTCCCAGCGACTTGCGAAGTTT
This sequence comes from Candidatus Sumerlaeaceae bacterium, assembly GCA_019695055.1. Taxonomy (GTDB): domain Bacteria; phylum Sumerlaeota; class Sumerlaeia; order Sumerlaeales; family Sumerlaeaceae; genus JAIBAT01. The sequence continues at coordinate 36,334 of JAIBAT010000155.1, forward strand.
CTTGCGTGCCTCATGGATGTTAAACTTTACGACGCCCTCGCTGCATTCGAGGATCTCGGCGATCTCGCGGATCGAGCGTTCCTCCACTTCGAACATCACGATGGCGGCCCGTTGCTTTGGCGGAAGCTGCGAAATCGCGATGTTGATATGCTCCTTCGTTTCGGTGCGCGCCATGGCGTCGCGCGGCGACTCCGGCGCGCGGCCGGTGCCTACGACGTCCTCGTTCTGGACCTCGATTTCGGTGTCCAGTGAGTACAGAGCCTTCGCGTTGTTGTGAGTGTGATGGCTGTTGCACTGGTTCACAGCTATGCGCATGGCCCACCCCGGAAACTTGTCGAGGTCTTCCAACTGCGGAAGATGCTTGTGGATGCGAAGAAGCGTTTCCTGCAGCACCTCGTCGGTGTCGTCATGGTTTCGCATGACGGAGTAGATGAATCCGTAAAGGTCCCGCTGCACGGCCACGCACAGTTCCTCGAAGGCGTCGAAATTGCCCCCTCGGCACGCTTCCAGAAGCTCCCTATGGATGCCTTCAAAACGCACGTTAATGGAACTATGTTGTTCGCAAGCCACATACCAGAAAAAAGGACTGCGAAAAAGGCGCGAAGGTTTGGTCTCCGGAGCTATCCAGAAATCCCAAACCTTCGCGGCCAGAAGTGCGTTGTCCTAGTTGATCAGGTCCTCGACCAGTTCGTCGTGATGCGGCCTGTGAGAGGCCTGGCGCTGGACCGGACGCGGTGCATGCTGTTCCCATGCGGGCGTCGGGGCTGGCTGCGGCCGGGGCTGGCTGAAGGACTTTTCGCTGGCACGGACTGGATCCTCGCGCCGGGGGCGGAAGGAGGGTCTCGCGGAGCGAGTGGTTCCGGCGCGATCCTGATTGCGCGTTGTCCCGTAGGCCGAATTGTCGCGGCCAGCCTGGCCTGCCGAAAAGGTGCGGCTCGGCTGAGAGGTCGTTGGTCTGGCCTGGGATCTTGGCGCACCATTGCGGCTTCTACCACGCTCGCTGCGGTTTCCGCTACGATCGTCGCGGCTACCGCCACGCTCATCGCGCGAGCGGCGCGGTTTCTCTGGAAACCGCTGACGTACGGCAGGTGCCCCTACCGTATTGCGCGAGCGCTGGGCTTTGGGTTGCGACGACTTGCGGGCAGGTCTCGGCTCGCGTGAGAATTCCTCACTCTGCCGAACGCCAGCCTGGTTGTAATCGAAGCCCTCAAGATTGCGACGCTCGATGGCCGCGCCCAACACGCGCTCGATGTCCCGGACCATATCGTGGTCCTCATGGGTTACGAACGTAAAGGCGTCGCCGGTGCGCAGGGCGCGTCCGGTTCGGCCGATACGGTGCGTGTAGGCTGCGGTCGTGTCGGGAATGTCGTAGTTTATGACGTGGGATACCTGACTCACATCAATGCCACGGGCCGCGATGTCGGTGGCGACAAGGATATCAAACTTGCCGCTGCGGAATCCGCTCAGCGCGGCATCGCGGGCGTTCTGCGACAGGTTGCCCTGCAGCGACGTCGCGCGGTGGCCGGCCTTGGCCAGTTGAGCTCCGACCTTCTTCGCGCGGTGCTTGGTCCGTGTGAAAACAAGGACGGATTCCACGTCCATTTTCTTGAGCAGTTCCATCAGCAGGGGAGTCTTCAGAGTCTGCGCCACGGGATAAAGCGCGTGGGAAACGGTCTCGACCGGTGCGGAGGAACTGATCTGAACGGTGACGGGATTCTTCAGGATCGATCCCGCGAGGGAACGAATCTCGGCCGGCATGGTGGCGCTGAACATCATGTTCTGGCGCTGCTGGGGCAGGTGCGACAGGACACGCCTGATGTCCGGCAGGAAGCCCATGTCGAGCATCATGTCTGCCTCATCCAGTACGAGAACCTCGACCTTGCTGAGGTCAATGGATCGGCGATTGATGAGGTCCAGCAGACGGCCGGGACAGGCGACGACGATGTCGGCCACGCGCCGAAGCGCATGGATCTGGTTGTTCATGTTGGCGCCGCCATAAATGCTGACGGACGACAGGCCGGTCTTACTGCCGAGATCGCGGAACGAGCTGCGAATCTGCTCGGCCAGTTCGCGCGTGGGCGCAAGGACGAGGGCGCGCACGTCGCGCCGCGGGCCGTTCAGCAGCCGCTGCATGATGGGCAGCGCAAAAGCCGCCGTCTTGCCGGTGCCGGTCTGGGCCAGGCCCATGACGTCGTGGCCCGCGAGGGCCGGGGGAATGGCTTGTGCCTGAATGGGCGTGGGGACGCCGTATTGGCAGGCGGTGATACCCGCGGCGATGCGCGAGTCAAAGTTAAACTGTGAAAAACTCAAAACAAACTCCTTGGAAATGTGTCGCCTTTTGAGGGGCGCGGCAATACGTTCCCGATTTGCGCCACAAGGGAATGATCCGTTGGGGTACGAGAGTAACGTAGCCATTGCGGGGCCGCGATGCGGCCACTCGCCGAAGCAGGGTAATCCTCGGGAAGGGAGCTGGAACTAAATCCGTGCTCGGGCCGTAGGATCCCACCATTACGCGAGAGCCGCCAACTTGGGGCGGCCTACGGTCTATTCCGCGCAGGTCCGGGTGTTAGTACGCATCAGGGCGCAATTATGTTCAGTTGTTTCTGATTCCTCCTGGTTTGGTCTCTGGTCGTTTCCCACGAAAACTCTTTTCTGCGGGATGACCTGGGTTGGTTTGTTTCGGGGGTCCTTGCGGTCCAACTCCTTTCCATTTCCTTCGTTTTCTCAGGGTACGGACGGAGCCTCGAAATGGCCCATACCGGGTGGGGGGGGGAGGGGAGGTACGTTGAATTGCTTCCGGATCCTTTTAAAACTAATAAAATCAATATTGTGAGTGAATATCATAGGTGTCTTTTGTGCGTGCAGGGCGTTTTTGGACCGATTCAAATTTCTGTTTGGAGCGGTTGAAATTTCCGGTTTGGACGCGGGCTGCCGCGGCGAGGGTGCGGTGGCTTTGGTGATTATCATGAACGGACCCTAACATGGGGGATTGGGGTTTGCCTATTCCCTTGCAGCCTCTTGCAGCCCCCTAATTCCTCCCCGGCCGTTCAAAACCATTCATCTGTAGGGAAACCGGCCCTATCGGGCGATTTGGATTTGGTTGTCCCGAATAGTGGTCGGCTAACGGGCTATGAATCGAACGCCTTTTTGCATCACGCCAATGACCTTGTTGTTCCTCAGAACGAAAGTGGTGGGATCGTCAAGCTTTGCGGAGGCTGCAAAAAACCAATTCGTGTCCGCTCCGTCCTGCGTCTGGCTGGCGGGTGTGCCCAGGTCTTTCGTGAGATCCGCGCCCGTTAGGTTTCGGTACTGCTTGGCCAGCTTTTGGGCCGTCCCCATGCTCATGGCCTCCGCCGGTAGCATTCCCTTTGCAGCCGTGGTCCCGGCTGCGGGGGATGCGTTTGATAGACTCCTCTTGTCGCCTTCCTTCTTGTCCTGCTGGTTGCAGGAGGTCAAAACACCCAACTGAACCACTGCCAATGCCACCACCAAGCAGAGTCTGTTTCCCCTCATCTCGCACATCCCTCCAAAGTCACCCGACATCGGCAGCAAGACGTGTGCCCCGATAGTGGCGTCGGCGCTTCAACGCCGCCAAATCCACGTCCTGTCCGCAAGGGGCCAGGTTCGGGGGAAGAGTTCTTGTCTTTCCAGACGTGGGAAAGTAAGCGACAGGCATTGTGGTGGAGTCACAGTTGTGAAGAATTGCAGTGCGTTGATAGACGACCAGTTTCTGAAATCAACTTTAGAGGTGTTGGAAGAGCTTATGCCAGCAGTTCAAGGAATTCCCGAGGGGTTACGATGGGTATTCCTTTGTATTTCGTAAGGTCCGTAAGATGTTTGTCGCCGGAAACAATGACGTCGGCGTTAGTGGCAACCGCGGTGGCCAGCACAATATCGTCGTCGGGGTCCTTGGTTACGACGGGCACTATTTTCAGTGGTTCGTTGGCGAGGATGCTGGTTTCTCGCAGGAGTTGGACGAACTCCGCGATCTGTTCCAAAGTGATTTTGGCGGTTCGCCTCAGGACGGGCCTTTGCAGAACGTCGGCAATCTCCTCAAGCAGGAGGTCGGAGAGGGCCACGGTGAAAGCGCCGGATTTCCATTGGGCGACAATCATGCCGGGGACTCCTGACGGCTGTAAAAGGCTGCTCACGACAACATTGGTGTCGAGAACGGCCGTGATCATGGGTTGGCGGGATTGCGTTTTCGTTTGGAGCGCGACTGCACGATGGCCTTGAACAGCGCATCGTCAATCTTCGACTGTGAAGCGGCCTTATTCTGACGCTGAACGGTCTCAATCAGGGTGAAGAGCTTGCTGCGACTTTGTTCGTAGGCCGCGTTTAAGCTGAGGGGTACAATGGCGGCGACGGGTTTGCCCCGTCGTTCGATGATGTAGCGGTCACCTCGAAGGCGGACCTCGTCCACAACATCGCCGATCCGTGATTTGAGGGCCTGGGTGGAGATGGCTTTACGCATGAGTGTTGCGCCTATGTTCCTTAAATCGTACTATACAACATAAGTAGCATACATAGGATGGATAGGGAAATTTGCCCCCCTACGCGTTTGCGTACTCGGGCTCCTTCTTAAGGTTAGGGACATTGCCCTGCCAAGGCGATCGCGGGAAACGGGGCCGACAAAGACTCCAGCATTCGTTCTTCTTGCATTGCAGACCCCAGGTGAGCCACCTTTCACGGCATGCCAAGTCAGTCGGATGTCCTGGATCGAGCCGGTCGCGACAGGGCTGCCGAGCTTCTGCGGAAGCTGGCGGACGGTGAAATCACTACTGACGAATTTGCGGATTCGTACCCGATGTCTGATGACCGCGGTGTGCGCGCCATGAGACAGGCTGGTTGGTTGCTGTACGACGATTTGCGCGAGCATAAGTTGATTGGGAAGGATGCCCTTCCTGCTGAAGGCAAAGCGGAGGTGGCACGTTGGATTCTGTTCCTTCGCACAGACGATGACTTCCTGTATCCGTTGCACGAGGGCCTTTCAGGATGCGCTGTCAGCCTCTTGTCGCTCTTCACGCTTGGCCAGGTTCGTATCGGCAAGTGGACGGGGGACTATTTCCCGTTCCAGACAAAGGAAGATTTCGAACGAGCCTTCGCAGAGTTTGGGACAACGGACCTGTAGTGCGCGACGAAGAACGGACCAGACGATAATACCTGAATTTTCATTCCGCTTGGTGAGTGTTTGAGTCCATGGCCAAAAAGAAAGATCGTCTGCCGTTTAACGCGCCGGGGAAATTCTATGTGGATGGTGCGTGCCTGGATACGGGGCATTGCTGTCGGTTGCTACCGGGGGTGTTTTGCCGTCATGATGAGGAGGGGATGACCTTTGTGGCGCGGCAGCCGGTGACTGAGGAGGAGTTGCGGCTGGCGGTGGAGGCGATGGAGACTTGCCCGGTGAATGCGATCGGGAACGATGGCGAGTAGGTCCGCGGTTTTGATTGGCAACGAAAAGGCGCAAGAGGCCCAAAGTGCGCGGGCGGTGTTCTGGGGGATTTGCGAGTATCGGGAGGCGCTGCGACGGATGGATGAGGCGCAGCGGGACCGGCGCGACGGGGCGATTCCAGACACGATTTTCTACCTGGAGCATGAGCCTGTCATCACGCACGGGCGGGCGACGCCGACGGAGCACTTGCACCGGACGGACCATGGGATTCCGACCTTCGAGGTGCCGCGGGGCGGCCTGGCGACGTATCACGGACCGGGGCAGTTGGTGGGGTATCCCATTATTAACCTGGCGAACCGCACGGGTGGTCGGCGGGCGGATATCCATGATTACCTGCGTGCGTTGGAAAGGGCGCTGGTTTCGTTTCTCAGGGACGAGTGCCAGCTTGCGGCGGGGACGCGGAAAGGCCTGACCGGGGTTTGGATTGAGGACGCGGCGAATCCGCGCAAGATTGCGTCGATCGGGGTGTCGGCCCGGCGTTGGGTGACGGCGCACGGGTTTGCGTTGAACATCAACCCGGATCTGGGGGCGTTTCGGGCCATCGTGCCGTGTGGGCTGGAGGGGGACCCGATGACGTCCGTGGAAAATGAATTTGCCCTGGCGGGAAGGGCTTTCGCTGCGCGGCCAATGAAGGATGTGGCGGGGGAGTTGCATAGGTTTGTGTGTGCTGCGCTGCGCGAGCAGGGGTGGGGCGGCGAGACGCGAGAATCATGACGATTATTGACGACATTGTAACCGCCAAACCGGCACCGAATCGGCATCCAGAATGGATTCGCGCGCGGATGCCTGGGACAAAAGTTTACGGCGAGACGAACGAGGTGTTGCGGCGGCACAAGCTGGTGACGGTGTGCGAGGAGGCGAAGTGCCCGAACATCGGGGACTGCTATTCGCACCACACGGCTACGTTCATGATCCTGGGAAATGTTTGTACGCGGCGCTGCACATTCTGCGCCGTGACGCAGGCGAACCCAATGGCTGCGCCACCGGATGCGACGGAACCGCAACGGCTGGCTGAGGCGGCGCGTGAGCTGGGGTTGGATCATATCGTGATCACCAGCGTGGCGCGGGATGACCTGCCGGATCAGGGCGCGGGGCACTTCGCGGCGTGCGCGCGGGCCATCAAGGAGATTCACCCCCGGGCGAACATTGAAGTGCTGATTCCGGACTTTCGCGGCCACAAGAAGCCGCTGGCCACGGTGGTGGAGTCGCCCATCGACGTGATGAACCACAATACGGAGACGGTGCCGCGGCTGTATCGGTCGGTGAGGCGCGGAGCGCGGTATTGGCGCACGCTGAACCTGCTGAAGCGGTCCAAGACGATGCGACCGGAACTGCCGACGAAGTCGGGACTGATGTTGGGGCTGGGGGAGAACGAGGAAGAGGTTTACGAGGTGTTGTGCGACTTGCGCGAGGCGCAGGTGGACATCCTGACGCTGGGGCAATACCTGCAGCCGTCGGCGGACCAGCACCCGGTGGTGAGGTACCTGACACCGGATGAATTTGCGGGCTGGCGGGACGAGGCGATGGCCATGGGGTTTGCCCATGTGGAATCGGGGCCGTTGGTGCGAAGTTCGTATCATGCGTGGGCGCATGTGGAGCCGCTGAAAAACGGTTCGACGGCGGCCATGGCCCGGGATTGATTTTCCGGGTCGGGATGTAATTCGAGTTACAATGCGCGTCCGTTACAGCGAGTGGGATGACAATGTCACCCGTGAGATGACCCTGAAGAACCTGATGAAGCTGTTCACGCATCTCCTGACGCAGAGTTCGGGGGATGTGGAGAAGGCTCTCAAGTGGATGGAGCAGTTGGGGAGGCGCTATGGGTTCTTTGACAAGGATTTTACGGTCGAGGACTTCAAGGAGTTCCTGAAGGACGAGAACTACATCCAGGAAAACGAGGCGGCGACGGCCGTTACCCTGACCTCGAAGGGGGAGCAGCGGATCCGGCTGGATGCGTTTGAGGAGATTTTCAGTTCCCTGAAGCGCGACGCGGGGGGCGGAAACCACCGGACGAACTACCTTGGGGAGGGCGGCGACAAGCTGCCGGAGACGCGGGAGTTCCAGTTCGGGGACATGATCGCGGATATTGATTTCACGCGTTCGATCCACAATGCGATTCGCAACCATGGGCTGGAGCAGTTCGCCATGGAGGAAGACGATCTGGAGGTGAACCAGCGCGAGCAGATGACGTCGTGCGCGACGGTGATGCTCGTGGATATTTCGCACTCGATGATCCTTTATGGCGAGGACCGGATTACCCCGGCGAAAAAGGTGGCCATGGCGTTGGCGGAGTTCATCCAGAGCCGGTACCCGAAGGACTCGCTGGAAGTGGCCGTGTTCGGGGATGACGTGTACCAGGTTTCGACGCGGGACCTGCCATACATCAGCGTGGGGCCCTTTCATACGAACACCAAGGGCGGGCTGGAATTGGCGCAGCGGCTGCTGCAATCCAAGAAGCAGGTGAACAAGCAGATCTTCATGATCACCGACGGCAAGCCGAGTGCGATTTTCGAGGATGGCAGAATCTACAAGAATTCGTTTGGTCTCGATCCGAAGATTGTGAACCAGACGATCAACGAAGCGGTGCAGTGCCGGCGAAAGGGGATTGTGATTACGACGTTCATGATCACGTCGGATCCCTATTTGCAGGATTTTGTGGACCGGCTGACCAAGGCGAACAAAGGGCGGGCCTATTTTGCCTCGCTGGACAAGCTCGGGTCCTTCATTCTGACGGACTACGTCAGAAACCGGAAGAAGAAGATTTAGCGGCCCCATTGCGCGGGGCCGCCGTGCGGTTTTCCATTGCCGGTTGCGATTGCTTTCTTCGTAGCTCTTTGACGGATTCCCACAGTGCGAAATGTGATGCCACTGGTTCGTCGTCATGCGCTTGGAAGTGCATTTCTTGCGCCTGCCATTGTGCTTTTCGCGCTGTTTAGCTGGTGGCCCATTATCCAGACGTTCGTGATCTCGTTTCAGGATTACAGCCTGGACCCGAAAGTGCCAAGCCGCTGGGTGGGGCTGGAAAATTTCCGGCAAATTCTGTTCGTGGACGGCGAAATTGCCGCGGCGGCGTGGGGCAATGTGCTCTTGTTTGTGGTGCTGGCGTTGCTGGTGGGTTACCTGATCCCGGTGGTGCTGGCCATTGCCATCAACGAGATGCGCCATGGTAACGCGCTCTTTCGCATTGCCTACTATATTCCTGTTATCCTGCCGCTGGTGGTTGTCACGATCATGTGGAAGTATATCTATGCACCGGAGGAGGGCCTGCTGGACAGCGTGTTCCGGATGGTGGGGTTGCCAGCGGTGGGGTGGCTGATTAACAAGGGGACAGCGATGCTGGGGCTGGTGATCATGGCGACATGGAAGGGGGCGGGGGGCGCGATGATCATCTATCTGGCAGCGCTGCAGGGGGTGCCGCCGGAGCTTTACGAAGCGGCGGAACTGGATGGCGCATCCGTCCGGCAGAGAATTCGGCACATTACAATTCCGCAGATTTTGCCGGTCATGTTGGTGCTGGGGATCTTGCAGATCATCGGGACGTTCCAGATATTTACCGAACCATTCATCATGACACGGGGAGGGCCGGCGAGGGGGACTTACACAGTGCTGATGTTCGTGTACGACAAGATGCTGCGCGAGTATAACTATGGGCAGGCGGCGGCCATGGGGCTGTTGCTTTTCCTGGTGCTGGTGGCGCTGACCTTGGTCTACAGATATGCCACGCGGCGATTGGGGCAGGAGAACTGATGGCCGATCGCGCGCGAACTCTGATCTCGGATGTGGATCTGCGAAACACCCGGACGCGTGTCATCTATTGGTCGGCGTTCACGGTGCTCGTGGTTGGGGCGCTCACTGCCGTCATTCCGTTGTTTTGGGGGTTCCTCAGCGCACTCAAATCACCGGCTGAGATTTTCAGCTACCCGCCCACCTTTCTGCCGACGCCAGCGTCGGAACCTTGGAAGTGGAATTGGGAGGTGTACCCGACGGTTTTTGCGGGCACCCAGTTCCTGCGGTATTTCTGGAACACGTTCCTGCTGGCGGTTTGTTGCTGGGTGGCATCCATTGTGCCGTCGGCGCTGGCTGGCTACGCGCTTTCGAAGCTGCGTACGCCTTTTCGGCGCATCCTTACCATGTTGTTCTTCATGACACTTATGGTGCCATTTCAGGCCTATCTGGTGCCGTTGTTCCTGACGGTGAAAAGCCTGCCACTGACGGGTACGAACCTCGTGCAGCATTTTGCGGGATATCCGGCGATCATTCTGCCAGCCGGGGTGAGTGCGTTCAATATCTTCCTGTTCAAGAGCTTCTTTGATGATATCCCGAACTCGCTCATCGAGGCGGCACGGATGGACGGGTCGAGCGAGCTTGGGGTGCTTTGGCGGATAGTGTTGCCATTGTCGTATTCGGTTTTTGCGGTGGTTTCGATTTTCTCGTTCATGGGGACGTGGAATGATTTTCTCTGGCCATATCTGGTCATCAGCGACAACAATTGGGCGACCATCATGCTGCGGCTTTACCAGTTCGATTCGCATGGTGAGGTGGGGAAGAATCAGGTGCTGGCGGCACTGATGATTGCCAGTCTGCCGCCACTGGCGCTGTTCGCCTTGTTCCAAAAGCGCATCATGCAGGGGATTGCCATGACGGGCGTGAAGTTTTGACGCATTTCTGTCGTTGCCAAGCGGGAATGCGCCCGCAACCAATGGGGACGCAAAAGACATACGAAGGGGCGGACAATACACAATGAAACATGAGATTTCGATGCGACGAATCTTGATTAGCCTGATTGTGACACTCACCTGCTGTGCGGCGTTTGGTGCCGACAAGAAGGTCGTAAAGTTTCTCGCGGCGCAGTACTCCACGGCGACGGAGCCGTATTGGAAGGAACTCGAATCGGCCTTTGAAAAGGAAAACCCCGACATCGACCTGCAGATTGAGGTGTTTTACTGGAAGGGATTACACGACAAGATCACGACGCTCATCGGGGCGAAGGAACAGCCGGATTTGGCGAACATCGGGACCTCGTGGTTGCCGGAGTACGTAAAGGCGGGAATTGCCCAAACCATTGATGATCGCCTCACCTCCGGCATGAAGGCGCGGTTTGTGGAGAACCTGCTGGCGGGCGCAGCCATGGACGGCAAGACATACGGGCTGCCCATTGCGACGTCAGTGCGGGCGCTCTATTACAACAAGGCGCTCTTTGAAGAGGCGAAACTTGAGGCGCCGAAAAACTGGGACGAATTCAAGGCCGCCGCGAAAAAGTTGACGAAACCGGGCAAGGTGTACGGAACCGCCATGCCGATTCACCAGGACGACCAAGGCGACCAGTTCACCTATTTTCTGTTTGGCGCGGGGGGGGACTGGTTTGACGCGAAGGGCAATGTTACGCTGAATTCGCCGGAGGCCGTCGAGGCGCTGCAGTTCATGGTGGACCTCTACAAGGCGCGAGTGACGAACCCGGAGCCGTGGACCAACAACCGCGACGAAACGCAGAAGCTTTTCATCAACGGTCGCGCGGGCATGATCATGACGGGGAACTTCCTTGTTCCGATTTTGGCGAAGGAGAACGACAAGCTGCAGTATGGCGTGGCCCCTATTCCAGCCAACAAGAAGCCGGGAACGCTGGCCATCACGGACACGATGGTATTCTTCAATCGCGACAAGCAGGACAAGGACGCGGTGTGGAAGTTTGTGGATTTCATGTATCGCACCGAATGGCGGCAGAAGTTCCTCGAGGCGGAGGGGATGCTGCCGGAATTGAGTGACCTCGCGAAGAAGCGGGAGAGTGACCCAAAGACGGGTGTGTTCATCAAACTGCTGCCCACGGCAAAGTTCCAGCCGAACCATGCGGACTTTGTGCCGATCTCCCAGCGGGTGGTGAAAGCCGTGCAACTGGCCCTGCTTGGCGAGGCGACACCCAAGGAAGCCCTGGACAAGGCCGTTGAGGAAATCAACACGACTATCCTCCACAAAAAGTAGCGCCATGCCTTGCTCGCGCTGATTCTCGACATACTTGCCGCGGCCTGGATCATTGCCGCCGCAAACGGAATTGGCGGCTGGCTGATTCGCAGGCATTCCGAGAGGGAATCTGAAGGATTCCGCATGCATTTCGGACTATTCGGGAGGTTCATCGAGCAGGCTGCGGGATTTGCAGTCATTACGTCCGCGATCTTTTTCCTCGGGGTCATCCATCAGTTCAAGCCCCCCGCCGTTTATGCCCTGCTTGGATTGTCCGTCTTACCCCTTATCGTTCGGCTTCGGTCTGGGGAGATTCACCGATGGATTGCTGCCATGCGTTTGTGGAGGAAGTATGCGTGGCCTTTGCTGGTTCCCACGCTCTTCATTATTGCTGTGGGTTTCAGCACGGCCCTCTCACCGGAGGTCCGGTATGATTCCATTACCTATCATATCTCGACTGCCATGCTTTACGTGGTTAATCGTGGCCATGTGGAGATTCCATCCTCCGTTTTGACTTACATCCCACAAAACCAGCAACTGCTCTATGCATTGGGTTTAATGCTGGGCAGCGACGTCGTCGCCCGCATCATTCACTGGTGGTTTGGGGTGATGTTGCTCATTGGCACGGCTGGCCTCGCACGGATTTTTTTTGTAAATCCCTTACTCGCGGCCGGTGGCGCTTTCCTTGTCGCATCGTTCCCGATTTGGCTCTACCTTGCTTCTTCCACCTACATTGATTTCGGACCTGCTGTCTACCTTCTCGCAGCGGTTGGTCTGATTGATATCTCGGGTTCGGAACGCAGGGCTCCACCCAGGCCTCAACTTTGGCTGATGGCTTGGGCTGGCATATTTGCAGGGATGGCGATGGGCTGCAAGTACACGGCGATTGTTGTGGGTTTCGCGCCGCTGCTTGTGATGCTCGCTGCGGGGCGGTTTCGATTTACGCACATCCTCCTGTTTGCCACAGCAGCGCTTTTGGTGTTTTCACCCTGGCTGATTCGCAATGCGATGTGGACGGGGAACCCGCTCGCACCCAGTTTCATGAAATGGCTCGGCCCTGCCGGTGTCCCCGAATCCACACTGAACTGGCCAGATATCCAGGCTGGTGAACCCGGGGCCATGTGGCCGCCCCAGAACATTGTTCTCGGCTGGATTCGCATGTTTATCCAACTTCCGGATTATGGGAACTACCTGCCATGGATTGCGTTGGTACTTGGACTCGTGGCTACACGCGTGGAACAGGATGGAAGGGGCGGAGGCTACCCCAAACCAGTCGTACTTCTGCTGATTTTCCTGCTTGTGGGATATTGTCTTGGGGTGCCGCTTGGAGCGGTTAGGCGCGATTCGCGCTATGTCATGGCTCAAGTTGCGATTCTTGCTGTTCTCATAGTCTTCTGGGGCCAACGCATTTGGATTCGCTGGCAGGACCATGAGCGACCCATGAAGTGGGCCTTTGCGTCTGTGGTGCTGGCGCTATTCGTTGCCTGGGGAAATACCAGCATCCAGCGCTTCAAGGATCTCGGGGAGAATCTCTTCCCTCCAATTAATCGTGATGCGCGCCTCGAATATGCGGCAGCGCATCTCAGTGGATATCGACAGAACCTGGCCCTGGGGGAGGTAAACAAGATTATTCCATTTCAGGGCCTGGTTCTCGGTGCGGGATATCCCGCCCGCGTGAATTACGTGTTGGGTGGCGCGCCGATCACGCCTGATTTTATCGACCAAAATGTTTCCAAACTGAAGCCAGAATCACTCGATGCGCTCCAGCGGCGCGGGGTGCGGCACCTGTTTGGCAGCATTACTGACGAGCTGAGAAAATCCGGCCGGGTCCATGAGGGGCAGCGAATCGGCGGAATTCAGGTCTGGAACATAGTCAATTAGCCACAATCCGCATTAATCTGGTGTGTGGCTATCGCGACTTTTTTGCGTGGATAAGCATCATGTCAGAGGAAATGGCGCTGTAACGGGCGCCTGTGTAATCGCCCATCACTTTAACAATGCGAAACCCGAAGCTCCGAATGGCGTCAACCACCTCAGCCTTGGTGTACAGTCGTAAATGGTATTCGGCGGATTCCTGTGCTTTGCCTGAACGAAAGCGGGTACGGTTGGACACGGTTCGGGTGGCGTAATCGTAGGTGAATTCCTCCTCGATGGCGTAGCCGGACGTGCTGATGTGACGACGCGGCGCCTCCTCGATGGCCTGGACGAGTGGCTTCAGGTTGGGGATTTCAATGATGAAGTTGCCCCCAGGGCGCAGAAGGCGCGCGGCTTCGGCGAGGACTTCGAAGTTTGGATCGGCAGCGGCGCTTAGGGATCCGCCAGCGGCAGGCCTGGCGGGCTGGGCATCCTTGAAGACTCCGTGGTCCTCAGGCACCAGCCCTCTTTCATAAAACACGTGAGGCAGTTTCCAGACTTGTCGCGAATGCGAATCGTTCCCTGCATGGGATTCGGTGGAAAAGTAACCAAAACTATTGAAAAGTAAGAGGACTGCATCAAAAGACGCCGCGCGGAAGGGTCCCTGGCGCATATCGGCGCAGACCACAGAAAGGTTCTTTGCACTGCGCGCTGGCAACCCGCGCACTGCTTCCCGCAAATAGGAGGCATTGATATCCGACGCAAAAACGCGATTCTTGCGGGCAAGGTTGCGGGCGTGACGCCCGAATCCCGCAGCCAGATCGAGCACGAGGGAATGGTCGAGTTGCAGGAGTTGTGAAATGAATTTCGCCTCGGCGGCCGAGCGTTTGGCTGGTATCAGGTGTTTGCGATAGAGTTCACCATACAGGCGCCCGAAGTACCGCTGGGTCCAATGCCGCGGAGATATCTTGGTAGCTGCGGCCAAAATGCCCTAAAGCGGTTTCGCGTCGACGGACGTGGCGGCATTGTGCGACGTGGACCGCTTGGCCGTCTCCTGCCGCTCGATCAGGGATTCCTCTGGCTTAAATTTCCGCGAATTCAGGATGATGACATTGGGATTATCCGCCATGTCATCCTCGTTGTAGTCGAGCTTCTGGGTTTTCACGGATTCGACCAAGCCCTTGGTCACGAGCTTCACATTCCCGATGCCCGTGGGGGCATTGGCGCCCGAGCCGCCAGGCCTGCGTGAGCCCAGCGTGCCCGTTGTCCCGCCAGACTTCGAAACGATCTTCTGGCTCGGATTAGGGGTACGGGCTCCCGGTTTCCCTGCAGGCGCAGCGGCTCCCGGTGCCGGCGTGGGCGTGGGGGTTCCCGTCTTCTTTGGGGCAGGCGTAGCCCTCAGGGAACTTCGCCCCGCGATGGAGCTCATTTTTACGCCGGATTGGTAATTCTGGTTGGCGCCCGAGCTGTTATCCTGGCCTGCGGCGACACCCGCGACCATAATCACCGCGGAGATGAAGGCAAAACGAACATTTTCCATGTTTTCCTATACCCTTGCGTTGGCTACTGGTTCACCCCTTGAGAGCAAAAATCAGACCCGGCCAAACCGGGAAATCACGGGGCTGTAGCCACCACCATCCCAGGCAGGCGGGGACACAAGCCCTTGGCAAAGACGGACGGCAGCGATAACCAGCTGTATGGCAACCTGACAAGTGTGATGTATAGTCAGGCGGACCTGGCGAAGCGGACCCATGAGTTGGGCGAGGAAATTTCGCGCGATTACAAGGGGCGCCCCCTTGTGTTGATTAACATCCTGAAGGGCGGCATTGTTTTTCTGGCCGACCTGATGCGGACCATCACCATTCCCCACGCCTTTGATGTCGTGGGTGCTTCCAGCTATCGTGGTGGTACGTCCACAAGTGGCAAAGTGACCATCACGAAGGATGCGGACCTCGACCTTCGCGGCAAGGACTTGCTGCTCGTGGAAGACATTCTCGACACGGGCGTGACATTGAACGTCGTGTGCGAACTCCTGCTCATCCAGCAACCCGCAAGCCTCGAAATTTGCTGCCTGCTCAACAAGAAGCGGGAGCGTAAACTGAAAGTCCCGCTGAAGTACGTCGGCTTCGAGATTCCCGACGAGTTTGTGGTGGGATATGGTCTGGACTACAAGGAACAGTACCGGAACCTGCCGTGCATAGGAATCCTGAAACCCGAGGTTTACAGTGCCTGATCGCCGCCCCGCCCACACAGTATTGAAGTATGTTGGAATGGCCATCCTGCTGTTTTGTGGATTGTCGGTCCTTTCGGGCTGCAACCGCCGCCTTGGCAAATTGAAGGAACCGCCTCGACAGTTTGTGTCGCCTTTGCCGCCGACAAATGAGGCGGGATTGGACAGTGCGGCCATCAAGGACCGCCTGAAGCAGCGTCAGACCCGCATAAAGACCATCCGTGCGAACCTGGATGTTATCCTCGGCGGCATTAACGGCGCGCGCCAGCGTTTGGACGTTAGCATGTTCTCCCAGTTTCCAGGGAACCTGAGGGTTCGCGGATCGCAGGAGGCGGGCACAATATTTGACGTGCTGGTACAGGGTCAGAATGCCCAACTTGTCATTTTCCCGGAACGAAAGTATTATCGTGGCAGCGTGGCGGAGATGCGGGCCAATCCGGACCTCCTGGCCGGTGTGGACGCCAACAAGCTGCAGGATTTGTTTGTGGTGGAGCGCACGCTGCTAGACCGGCTTACACGGTACCCTGCGGCGGCGCCAGCGGAGACCGAGGATCACTACATCCTGCGATATGGCTACTCGGACGGGACGGGGGAGCAGTTCAGCCTCCGCAAGGCGGACCTGCTTGTGGATCGCTATGAGCAGTTGCAGGGTGGGCAAGTGGCTTCGGCAATCAACTACTGGGCCTATACCATCTTTTCCG
The DNA here is from genome assembly GCA_019695055.1 of Candidatus Sumerlaeaceae bacterium. GTDB lineage: Bacteria > Sumerlaeota > Sumerlaeia > Sumerlaeales > Sumerlaeaceae > JAIBAT01. The sequence goes on from JAIBAT010000155.1 coordinate 52,526, forward strand.
GCGGCAGTGTGTTGCCGAGTAATTTTGTGGTCGAATTGACGCGTGGTGGCGGACAGTTCGGTGCCACGGTGCGGGATATCGACGTCAATATCAACCCGACTCCTCAGACGTTCCAGATTTCGGTGCCCGAGGGCTTCGAGCGCATGTCAATGGGGCGCTAAGTGTTCGTCGATTATGCCAAAGTCTCGGTGAAGGCAGGCGATGGCGGCGATGGCTGCATCAGCTTCCTGCGTGAGAAATATATTCCCCATGGTGGCCCCAACGGCGGCGACGGCGGGCGCGGGGGAAGCATTATTTTCGTGGCTGACGAACTGCTCGCCACACTACTCGACCTGAAGCACCGTGCCCATTACACCACCAAGCGGGGTCAGCACGGCGGCGGGAAGAACTGCTCGGGCAAAGACGCAGAAGACCTGTATGTAAAGGTCCCGCTGGGGACCACCATCTCGACTGAAGACGGGGAACTCATAGCGGATCTTACCGTTCCGGGCCAGGAAGTTGTAGTGGCCAAGGGGGGACGTGGTGGCCGTGGCAATCAACATTTCGCATCAGCGACCAACAAGGCGCCGAGGAAGTTTGAGTACGGAGAAGAGGGGGAGCAGCGCACGCTGATCCTGGAACTCAAAGTAATCGCGGAGGTTGGATTGGTGGGCCTGCCAAACGCAGGGAAGTCGACATTGCTATCAAAGCTGACTGCTGCCACTCCGAAAATCGCCTCTTATCCATTCACGACCATTCACCCCAACCTTGGCGTGCTGGAATTTGCCGATGGCACGCGATGCACAATTGCCGATATTCCCGGATTGATTGAAGGCGCCCACACCGGCGCCGGACTTGGTGATCGATTCCTGCGTCACATTGAGCGCACCAAATTGCTGGTGCACCTCGTGGCCCCGGCCGAAACGGAGCCGAATGCCGACGTCGAAACCATGAAGTATGCCTTCGACCTGGTTAACAACGAGCTGGCCAGCTACAGCGCAGATCTTGCCGGGAAGGCCCAGATAGTTTGCCTAACCAAGACGGATATGCTGACGGAGGAGGAAGCCGAGGAGGTCGTGACCGAGTTTCGCAAGTCGGGCATCGAGATGACTCCAATTTGCTCCCACACTGAGGCCGGATTTGACTGGTTGAGGGCCCGAATCCAGGAGGAATTGGCCCAATTGGTGGAGCCGGAGCCTCCCGAAGCCCCCGAACCGGAATTGCCCGGCGCACCGTACTGACGGCTTGGGGCGGAAATGAACATCCGCTCCGAAAATCGGTTTTTCTAAAGCGCCGCGCCGATGGTGCGCTTGATTTCCATGGAACAGACCACAGACAGGAACTTAAACCCCAGGGGGCCGATGAAGCCCTTGTGCATCGGGGGCGTTGAACTGAGGAGCCGGGTCATTCCGGCGCCCATGTGCAATGTCAGCGATCGCGCCTACCGCGGGTTGGCCCGCCGCATGGGTGCGGATCTCGTCTTTACCCAAATGATCTCCTCGGAAGGCCTGACGCGTAACGACGAGGGAACGCGGAGGATTCTCGATATCGAAGGCGAGGAGCCGCCTGTGGCTGTCCAAATGCTGGGCTCCAACCCACAGGTCCTCGCGAAGGCGGCGCAGATTCTCGAAGCCGAAGGTGCGGCTATCATAGACCTGAACATGGGCTGCCCTGCGCGGAAGGTGACGGGCAACGACTGTGGCAGCGCGCTAATGCGCAATCCCACGCTTGTAGCGGAAATTGTCCGGACTATCAGTAAAGCTATTAAAGTTCCTTTCACCGTGAAAATGCGAGCGGGTTGGAACGACAAGGATATTTCCGCAATCGAACTTGCGCGCATCTGCGAGGGCGAAGGCGCGCAGGCCGTATCGCTCCATGGCCGCACCCGCGAGCAGGGGTACAAGGGGGAGGCTGACTGGTCTCTCATCGCGCGCATGAAGGAGACGCTGACGGTGCCGGTCATCGGCAACGGTGATGTGACGTCCCCCGCCGATGCCGTGCGTATGATCCGGGAGACCGGCTGCGACGGTGTAATGATCGGCCGCGGGCTGATTGGCAACCCCTGGCTTCAGCGTGCCTGCGAGGCAGCCATGCAGGATTATCAGGAGGGGCGAATTGCCGACGAGTCGGCTGTGCCCGGCGATGATTTGGTCGAGATTGAGAATGACGACGGCCTTGCCACCATTCGCGTTCCCTATTACATGCGCGAGGTCAGCATCGACGAGCGGCTGAACCTGATCATCGAGCACACGAAGATGATGGTGGAGTCCAAGGGCGAGCACCGCGGCGTCATGGAGATGCGCAAGCACAGCCAGCAATACATCAAGGGCATCCCCGGTGGCAAAACCCTGCGTCAGAAGCTCATGAAGGTTGAGAAGTTCGAAGACATCGGTGCATTGCTGGCTGAGTATCGCGACTATCTCGCACAGCGCGGAGCCCAGCAGCGAGCACACAGCCTCGAGATGGAACGTCTCACGGCGGCAGGGGAGTAACTCTCCATGTCTTTGAGTGAATCAACCGCTGCGAAACTCGAACGGCTGAAGTCTGCCTTCGCAGAAAGAGGACGCGTCCTTACGGCCCTTTCGGGGGGAGTGGATTCCACCCTTTGCCACAAAATCGCGCATGATGTTCTGGGATTCGGCAATGCAATGGCAGTCACCGCAAAGAGCGAGACCCTCACACAGCGGGAATTTGAAGAAATTTGCGCACTGGCCACGGCCCAGGGATGGAATCACCGTGTCATCGAGTATTCTGAACTTGAAATACCGAACTATGCGTCAAACCCCATCAACCGCTGCTATTTCTGCAAGCATGAACTCTATGGGCGACTGACAGAACTCGCTCGTGAGTTGGGTTGCACCTGTGTGGTGGAGGGTACCAATTATGATGATCGCGGAGACTATCGGCCGGGAATGAAGGCCGCCTCGGAAATCGGAACCTTCGCGCCCCTGTTGATATGCGAACTTACCAAGTCGGAGATCCGGGAACTGGCCGCCGAATTTGGACTTCCCAACTGGGCCAAACCCAGTGGCGCCTGCCTGTCGTCGCGGTTCCCCTATGGAACGCAGATTACGCGCGAGGGGCTGGACCGTGTGGCGGCGGCGGAGGAGTATCTCAAGGGGCTTGGCTTCGCCCAGGTACGTGTGCGCCACCACGATAAACTGGCCCGCATTGAGGTCATGCCTGGCGACATTGCCCGATTTGCGGATTCGGAATTGTACGAAGGTGTAACCACCTACCTGAAATCCCTCGGTTTTTCCTATGTCACTCTGGACCTGCAAGGGTACCGCACCGGCAGCATGAACGAGGTCTTGGCCAGATCCCGCTGAGATGTTTCTTCTCAGCCGTCTCTTACGGGAAGAACATGTAGGCGGACAGGATCAATCCGATCAACACAAGTCCCAGGCTGTAAAAGAATAGTTTGAACAGCAGGGAGTTGATGTCGAGCTTGAGATATCCGCAAACCCACACATTTTGTGTTGTCGTGGGATCCAGCAGCATTCCCACGGCCTGAAGTGCCCCCATGGTGGCGGCTTTGGGCATGAAATTTGACAATAGGCGCGCGACCCCGAAGCCCAGCCCGAATTCGTTCAGTGGTCCGCGATACAACGCAAGTGGCGATGCCAGCAGGAAGAAGATCACGTAGTAGAACGCGCTGCGGGGAATGATGGGAGCAAGGATCGGTGTGAGCACACCCTCCACCTTGGGATGGGTTGCCGCCGCCACCAGCATGCCGATTCCCAGCATCAGGATGACCGGGGCCGCAACGTCCGCCACCCCATCCATGATGGATTTCCCAAGGCGTTGCACGGCCCGGTCGCGGGGAGTGGTCAGTACCCCATAGGCCAGGGAAGCCATGAACGCAGGACCATAGGCGTTATCAAAACCCAGCATCAGAATGAGAATGAGCGGCAAAATCGGTGTGATCAGGTTCCATTGGGTTGTCACCTTTCCACGCGTCCAGTATTGCCACTGGGTCTGAAGCACGCCCAGCACCAGGAGGGCCCCGGAAAGGAAGCAAAGGCTTTTCCATCCCATTTCACGCCCGGATGCAATCTTGTCGAGCACCGGCTTGACACTTTGGAAAGCGGAATCGTCCCGCAGAATCAGGCGCACCAATGGTTCAAGGTATCCAATGAACGCCAGAACGGCGGTCAATCCAAGAATGCCTAAAATGGATTTCACAATACTGGCCGCGGTCACGGTGGATCGTTTCATGCGGAGAAACTCCACCGATAAAAAAAGCAGCAATGTTGCCCCCATCACACCTGCCCAAATCAGTGAAAAGCGCGAGACTGTTTCGATGGGAATCTCGTAGCTCGTTGCCCTCGTCGCCCAGCCGGCGGGCGAAAGGTATGACCCGATGGGGAAGGCCATCAGCAGCAACCCGCCGCATGTCGCCGGCGGAACACCCAGGGACATGAGAACGGGGAACATAACCGTGCCCAGCATGATGATCGCGGGCAGGCCGCCTATCGTCGTGAAGATCAACGCCGTGATGACACTCATGATCAGCGCCATGAAGAATGGGTTCTCGCCGCCAAATTCCGCCGCGTACTTGATGATGCGCTCGGCGATTCGCGAGTCGCCAATAAATCGGGCAAACATGCCGCCGAGCAGGGTATAAATGATGGGTTTGTAGAGAAGGAACGCGCCGGTAGGTTTGACATCGGTGCGCCCCTCAAGGATGGTGGAAAGGATGCCATCCTTTCCCCAAATATCCACCCCGGCCGCCAGGCCAATTCCCAGTGCCATGAGTGGCAGGGCCACCATCGCCGGAATTTTTCGAATGGCGATGGATGTGGCGATGATGATAAACAATATGAGGATGAGTGATGCGCGGAGAATCTGTTCCCCCGTCACGGGAGGCAGTTGAATGGCACCTTTGGCTGCTGCGGTTCCCGAGGTTACCTCCGCTGTGGCCGTCGTCAGGCTGTCTGCTGCCTGCGCACCCGCAGTAAGGAACATTATCAGAATCAGCAGGGGAAAGACAGCCAGCCGCAACAATCCAATCGGCACAGGAAGGAGTTGGAAACACCTCCTTGGATAACTCGATGCAGGGTCCAGATCAGGCCTCACGGCTGAGTCCCTGATTTAAGTAAGCGTGAAACTTCTCCCGGACCTCTCCGAAAAAAGACAGCGCGGCAGGGGGCAGGTGATCAGGATACGTCCAGGGCCAGCCCACGAACCCCTCTGGGCGCCTGTAGTGCAACGTCACTTCAGCAAAAATCCCGCCCCCAAGGAAGATACGGTGCTCGTAGTCCTTGGTGGTGGCCAGCACCACCTTGCTCAGGTTCACATAGCCCGGATCAATGTTTACGGTGCGCTTGCCGCCAGCCCCATGGGTGTCTTCCAACTTGTTGGTGAAACGCTTAAAGTCGGGCAATTCCCCCAGAAAGATCGGCCGCTCCGTGGAGATCCACTGCCTTAGCAGGCCCGAGCCCATCTCCGCTTCATAGTAGTTGGACTGATCAAAGGGGATGATCGGTGACTGAGTCTCAATCGCCGAGAAATCGAGGGCGAGACGCTTCCTCGCGACCTCCAGCATTTCCTCCGACGTTGCGATCAATCCAAAAAACAATTTGCCTTGCTGCGGTGCGGTTTTGAGGGCGCCCATGGGTCTCCTTGTCAGTTGTGCCGATACAGCGAAATCAATTGGGCCGCTGCAAACAAAATCAGAAATCCGTACCAGGCCGCAACCCAACGCTTCCGCTGCGGGTTCACGATTCCAATGGCCGCAAAGGTTGTCAGGATGACCTCCGTGTAAAGTCGCTGCCGGGGCGAATCACCGGCGAAGGTCAGCAGTCTCAGCATCCACGCAAGGGCCAGCGTCACAAACGGAACGATCACCAGCAGATTGTTTCGCCGCGCGGCTAGATGCAAACCGGCAAACCCCAGCGGATAGACCACCAGATACAGGAACCACATTCCGGGGTAAAGCCCGTAGAGCGGGTTCGGGCCGATGGCTTTCACCCAGGCATAAGGTGCAAGCAGCAGCCGCGGCACGCCCGCCGCAAAGTACTTGATGGAGCCTGTGGTCGTCTTGGCTTCAGCCGGGAGAAGCGTTGTGAGGCTATGCATGAGCTGGGCCACATAGGTGCCGCCACGGTCCGAGTAGGTCACGAGTGCCAGCGCAATGGCCGCCGTTGCCACCCCTATTGACACGTAGCGCCGCGGCACCAGGCTCAACACGTAAGCCGCTCCGCCCACCACGAGAAAGGCGGCGGAATAGACGCGAACGGTGGCCACGATGGGAATCATGAGAATGCAGCCCAATCCCGGCAAAATCCTCCGGGAAAACAGGAAATCCATGGATTGGACGAGGGCCACGGCAAAGACGAGCGAAAGGAAACAGTCCTTGAGGATCCAGGTTCCCCAGTAGGCGTAGCAGAGATTCAGGCTGGCCAGCAACGCCGCGGCTCGCGGAATGGTGTAATCTGTCCCCTCGGCATCATTGCTCTTGCCACGGCCTGAAACCGCGAGCGTCAGGCCCATCAAATATCCAACCGCCGGAATCAGCGAAATGCAGAAAACGTTGAAGGCGATGGCTGCGAGCGGCTTTCCGCCAAACAGGTAAAACGCGCAAGCCAGCGCCCTCTGGTATCCTGTGTGAAGAGTCCCAAGGTAGGGGAGCGTACCCTTCAGGGAGAGTGCCGGATAAAATCCTTCCGACCAGGCCTTGCTTATGGCGCGGCCTTCCAAAAGGTATTGGTAGTCGTCCAACATGACGTAGTGGACTTCCGGATTGTGGTATCCAAACGCAGTGACGACAATTGTGTTGATGAGCAAAGCCACTCCGCAACAGCCCGCAATCCAACTCTTCTCGGTCCTTGGCAGGGGCGCCACGCGGAATGCAAAGTAGACCAGGGCGATGGCAAACGGGGAAATCCAAATCAGGGCAGGAATGGAACTCCGCAATGCAATCGCACCAACCACAGCCACAACACAGGCCAGGTCCAACCGCTGCTTCCGGAGATTCTCCAGGAACAATCTCGACTGGCTGCTTTGGAACTGCAAATGGCTCATGACCCCACGTCCATGCCGCAGCTATGGGCCTGAATCCATTGGTTTTTTAGGCAAAAAAAATGGCGGCATGACCCATTGGGGATCATGCCGCCCGGTTCGATTGAATTACGGTCTATAGGGGTGCCGCAGCGTTCTTTTTGCGGGCCTCGCGGTCTTTTTGGACCTTTTTCTTGTACATCTGCTTGAGCGAGTCGTTGATGTCGTCGAGAGTCTTATTCTTGGCGTCGGCGCGAATGTAGGTGATTTCATCCACAAGAAACTTCCGCGCCTGCTCCATGATTTCGCGCTCCTTGCCCTTCAGTTCGTTTGACTGGTCCAGGGTGTAGAGGTCGCGCAGCAGCTTGGAAATCCGCGACGGATCCCCGCTGTTGATAATCTCGCGGTATGCCGTGTACTGCATGCGGGCGTCGTTACGGTTGGGCGACGTCGGAACCTTGAGCAGCGCGATGACCTTCTTGGCCTCATCCTTGGACATGGGCTTGCGCACGCCGCGCTTCACGATCTGATCACGGGGAACCAGCACGGTCGTGTTATTGGGCGCGTGAAATACGTAGTACTCCTTTGTCTGCGCATCAACGGTCATGCGGCGAATGCCCTCAACCTGGCAAATGCCGATGCTTGGCTCCACAACGGTGTCGCCGATTTTGAATTCCATGTTTCTCCCACTGCCTTTCAGAGTGATATGCGCTGTAAATCAAGTGCTTGTAGCGGATTAGGTGCGCATGGAGGGCGCAAAAAATGCGATATGCGCCTGATTCCGGTGAATTCTATACAATCAAGATGCCCAAGCCATTCGTGGAGCGTCTCCCCACAATCTTTCCATGTCATAATGGTCCCGAATGTCGCCCGTCATGGCATGCACGATGACATCTCCGTAATCGAAAACGAGCCAATCTGTGACATTGCGACCATCCACGTGCAGCGCCTTGATTCCGGCCGTTTCCATCAGGTCCTCCACACGCTTTCCCAGCGAACGAACATGGTTGTGGGACGACGCCGTGCAAAGGACGAAGTAGTCCGTGACGTTGGAGATGTCGCGCACATCCAGCACGATAATCTCCGTGGCTTTGCCGTCCTCGGCGGCCATGGCGGCAACCCTGGCCTTCTCCTCGCCCGACAGTACAACCCTGCGCTCAACTGTGGTTTCAAGCATGTTTCAGGCTCTCCATCATTTCATAGACTCGTGGGTGAACCGGGCGACCCGTTTCCTCCACATGTAACACTTTCTTCCCCAGCGCGGCAGATAGGCCGCCGACGAGGTCGCGCCGAATGGCGATACGGGCCTCCTCGACTCCGGGGAAATTTCGCGTTGGCTCGCAGAAATCCGCGGCCATGAGCACCGTCAGCGTGCGGGACGGGTTGGCGCATCCCGTCGGGTGAAAGCGGATGGCGTCCAGAACTTCCTGGTCCTCCACCCCAAACTCCTTGCGCGCGATGTGCGCGCCCACCGGTGCGTGTAGGATGTTGGGGAAATCCCGGTCCGGAGTGCCCTCGCAGCAGCCGGATTCATCCGCAATCTGAAGCAGGCGGTCGCGCCCCATGCATTTTGCGCAGTCGTGAAGATGGGCGGCCAGGCAGACTTTCTCGATATCCGCTTCAAGGAGAGGGGCAAAGACCAGGGCGGTCTGGACGACACCAAGGGAATGCAGGAAACGCTTCGAATCCAATTCCCGATTTAGATAACCAACTATTCTACTATATAAGGCCTTCACTCTCTCGCTTTTTCCACCGTCAACATTATCAACAGGAGCATATAGCAAATTCACCCCAGCAGGTCGGGCGGGAAAATTCCAATAAAATCCGCAGGGAACCAGGACAAATTCGCCACGCTGGCTTTTTAACCCCTTGCATCCGCCCCATCGGGGAAACTCAATCGCGTCCAACTCACCATGCAATTTGCCAATTTCACCGCGGCCATTGGAGCCATGACCACTATTTTTGCCGTCGGGGCATTTGGCTTCCTGGCGGTAAAGCGGGGACTTTTGACGCCGAACGGCGTCAGTGAACTCGCCCGCGTCCTCGTAGCCTTCTTTCTGCCCGGCACCCTGTTTAACGCCATGTACAGCCAGTATTCCCCCGACAAGGGCCCCTACATGATCATGGCAGTGGGGACACAAATTGCCTTCTTCGTCGGAGGAGCCGTGCTGGCTTTCGGCGCGCATCGCCTGCTTAAGGTCCAGAGCGCCGTCGGCACCGTCGCCGCGCTCAGCTCCCTCCAGAACAATATTTATCTGCCTCTGCCCATTGCCATGGCGATCCTGGCCTCCCCCGCGGAGCAGGCTCGGGCTCAATTCTACATTGGCAGCTTCGTACTCGCCTTCACGCCGCTCCTTTGGTCCGTCGGGGTGATCCTTCTCAAGGAGCGCCGCGACGTGGGGGTGCCGATCATCAAGATGCTGGGCAATGCCCTGAATCCCCCGTTCATCGCTGCCGTTGCAGGTGTGATTGTGAAACACATCTCCCTGAAGTACGGTTGGGGCATGCCGACCGTAGCCACCGGAATCTTGAAACTGTGCTCCGACGCCACTGTCCCCATGGCCATGCTGGTCCTTGGCGGTATCATGGCCGAGGTGAAATGGTCCCACGATTTTGAGGTGAAGGCGGTCCTGACGGTCGGGATCATCAAGCTCCTCGTCATCCCTGCCGCCGCATTGGCATTCATCCGGTTCAATGGCGGCCTGGACCCAATTTTCGGTTTCGTGATGCTGCTGGAGGCGGCCTCGCCACCCGCCACCAACATCTCGCTCGCGGCACGCACCTTTGGTGGCAAGACCAGCCTCATCGCCTTGACCCTGTTCATCACCTACCTCATCTCCATGCTCACCCTGCCCTTGTGGCTGGCGGTCCGTTAGGGCACCCGGCGGAATAATCCACCTCAGAACAGGATTGACCCGCCAACCTGCAACTCGCACGTTCTGAGGCCATGCCCAAGCCCGTGCTATACATCATCGACGGCCACTCGCAGGTCTTCAAGGCCTACCATGCCATCCAGCAGCTTTCCACCTCCGCTGGCATCCCCACGAATGCCGTTTACGGTTTCTGCCAGATCCTCCACAAATTGCTCCGTACCCGCCAGCCGGATTACATCATGGTCGCCTTCGATTCCGGCGGGCCCACATTCCGCCACGAAATGTACAGCGAGTACAAAGCCAACCGCGAGGCCCCCCCCGAAGACTTCTCCCAACAGATGGAGCTGATCATCGACATCTTGAAGGGACTGCGCATCCCCATCATCCAGAAGCCGGGCTATGAAGCGGACGATATCATTGCCACCGTGGTCCGAAAAGCCACCGCCGAAGGATTTCAAACCGTCGTCGTGACAGCCGACAAGGACCTGTTCCAGCTCGTGAACGAGGACACAAAAGTCCTGCGCCTTGATACGGACAGGGAAACCGAATTCGGCCGCGATGCTGTGAAGGAAAAGATGGGCGTTTTTCCCGAACAGATTCAGGACATGCTGGCAATGGTGGGGGACACCTCGGACAATGTCCCGGGAATTGCCAAGGTCGGCCCCAAGACCGCCGCCACCCTCCTGGATCAGTTTGGCACCCTCGAAGATGTTCTGGCCAATACCGACAAGTTGAAAGGCAAGCAGAAGGAGAACATCGAGGCGGGTCGCGAAAGCGCGATACTCTCAAAACGTCTGGTCGCCCTTGATTACGAAGTCCCGGTGGAGTTCGAGGTTCAATCCTTCCAGCGGCAACAGCCAGACGTCGAAGTGTTGCAACCGATTTACACCAGACTCGAGTTCAAACGCTTCCTCGATGAGCTGGATGTAAAAGTCGAGGCCCGCGAAACTCACTACGAGTGCGTGACGGACCTCGCCATCCTCCGTAAGTTTGCCGCCAAGGCTTTGAAAGCGGGAATCCTTGCCTGGGACACGGAAACGGATTCCCTCAACACGCTGGCGTGCCGGCTTGCCGGGTTTTCATTTTCCTGTGAGCCCGACCATGCGATCTATGTTCCTGTCGGGCACTCCAGCACCATGGGCCAGGCTGTGCCTCAGCTCACCATGGACCAGGTCTTTGAGGTCATTGACCCGCTCTTCCGGAATCCCGACGTGCGCAAGATTGGCCACAACATCAAGTTCGATATCAAATCCGTCACAAAGTATGGTTTCGTCCTCGACAAGATAGGCTTTGATACGTTGCTGGCCTCCTATATCCTTAACCCCGACAAGCGAAACCATGGCCTGAAGGATTTGGGCCCCACCCTTGCCGGTGTTTCCATGCATCCTATCACAGACCTGATTGGAACGGGTCGCAACCAGATCACCTTCAACGAGGTCGAACTCGACAAGGCGACGCCCTATGCCTGCGCCGATGCAGACGCGACATTGCAGGTCTATCACATTCTCGATAAGCGCCTCGACGAATCCGGAATGCGCGACCTTTACGAACGCATCGAAATGCCGCTCATCAATGTGTTGATGGACATGGAGTTGTGCGGTGTGCGTATCGATTCTCCTTACTTCCTCCGCCTGGGCGCCGAGATGCAACAAGAGCTGGACCGCCTCAGCGCCCGCGTCTTTGAAATCACCGGCCACCCCTTCAACCTTGCCTCACCCAAGCAGGTCGCACAGGTGCTGTTCGAGGAACTGAAACTCAAACCGGGCAAACAGAAGAAGACCGGTTACTCCACGGATGTTGAGGTCTTGGACGAACTCGCAAACGAGCACGAGGTTCCCCGCCTGCTGCTCGATTACCGCCAGTACGAGAAGCTGAAATCCACCTATGTGGACGTACTGCCCACGCTGGTTGAGCGCTCCACCGGCCGCATCCACACCACCTATAACCAAACCATCGCCGCGACGGGACGCCTTTCCTCCAGCGACCCGAACCTCCAGAACATTCCGGTCCGAACCGAGCTTGGCCGCCGCATTCGCCGCGGGTTCATCCCGCTGCAGGACGGTCATCTGCTGCTTTCGGCCGATTACTCCCAAATCGAGCTGCGTGTCCTGGCCCATGTTTCCCACGATCCGGCGCTTCTTCGCGCCTATGCGGAAGCCGATGACGTCCACACCCTGACGGCGTCCAAGGTTTTTGGCTGTTCACCGGGCGAGGTCACCTATGAGATGCGCGATCAGGCCAAGGTCATCAATTTCGGTATTATCTACGGCATGGGAGCCCACGGCCTCAGCACCCGCCTCAAGATCCCGATGGCAGCTGCCAAACAGTTCATCGATGAGTACTTCGCAGCCTATGCCGGCGTGAAGGAGTGGCTCAACGGCACCCTCGAAAACGCACGGCAACTCGGGTTTGTCTCAACTCTGACTGGTCGACGCCGTTACCTGGCGGACATCAATTCCAAGAATTTCAATGCCCGCAGCGGTGCCGAGCGCGTGGCGGTAAATGCCCCCATCCAGGGCAGCAGTGCCGACATGATCAAGATTGCCATGATTAACATTCACAACTGGCTGAAGGAAAGCGACCTTCGCACGCGCATGATCATGCAGGTCCACGACGAATTGATCTTCGACGTTCCCGAGTCCGAACTGGAGCACGTGAGCAATCACATCCAGGAACTCATGAAAACCGCGCTTCCGCTGGATGTGCCCATCCAGGTGGATCTGGCCACTGGCCCGAATTGGGCCGATTGCAAGTAAACCGGCTGTTTAGCCTGCCGCTTCCAGTTCCGTCAGCAAGCGCAGCAGATCGTCCATCTTCTCTTCGAGCGCCGCGCTGTCGCCGCGATCAATCAGCGTGCGCAGGCTGGCCACCTGGGTTTTGACTTCCTTGGCCAGCGGATGCCCCGGTTGTGTGCCGGCGAGCTTTTCGGCGCGCCCCACCAGGTTACGCGCCTCATCCACCACCGACTCGGTAATGCGATCACGCAGCATGCGGGAAACCCGCTCGCGCGCTTCCTTGACCATCCGCTGCTTCTCCGTGTCCGAAAGGCGCGTTCCGGTTGCCTCGATGACGATCTTCTTCTCAACCCCGGTCGCAAGGTCCTCAGCGCTGGCCTCCAGAATGCGGTCCGGCGTCAGCTTGAAGGTCACTTCGATCCGTGGCACACCGCGCGGTGCCGGCGTGATGCCTTCGATGCGCAACAGGTCGAGGAACGTGTTTTCCGACGCCGTCGAGGCCTCTCCCTCATAAATCGGAAAGCTGATGGCCTCCTGGAAGTCGCGGGTCGTCGTGAAGATGTCCTTCGCTTCCGTGGGGTAGGTGGAATTTTTCTCGATGACGGCGCTGAACTGGTCGTTCTGCAATCCCACACCCAGCGAGAATGGCGTCATGTGGATGATGACCGGCTTGTCCTTGCCGTAGCGTTGGGCCAGTGTGTCCTCGATGTCGCCTCCAAGGGGCGCAAGCACCAGCGACTGCACCGCCGCGCCCATGGCCACCACTTCGTCCGGCGAAATGTCGCGATGGGGAGTTTTGTTCAGCGTATCCTTCACGAGCCGCTGGACCGCGGGAATTCGTGTGGTACCGCCTACGAGCAGAATTGTATCCAGCTTCTCCGGCTGCAGGTTGGCTGTTTCGAGGGCTTTCGTCATGGGCTCGACGGTCTTGGTCAGCAGGTCGTCAATCAGCTCCTCAAAGCGCTGACGGGTTAGAACGGTGTCCAGCGTTAGCGGGCCCTTCTCGGTCATCGTGATGGCTTCCACGAGGATGTGGGTTTCCTTAAGCTCGCTCAGCTCGATCTTCGCCTCTTCGGCCGCTTCCTTCAGGCGCTGCATGGCGATGGGATCGTCCGAAAGGTCGATACCCTGGGCCTTCTTGAACTCCTCCAGCAGGTACTCCACCACGCGGCGATCAATGTCATCCCCGCCGAGGGCCGTGTTGCCCTGGATGGCCAGCACGCGGAACACACCCGAAATAACCTCGATGATGGAAACGTCGAACGTACCGCCGCCGAAGTCGTAAACCATCAGCGTCTGGTCCTGGTTCTTGTCCATGCCATAGGCCAGAGCCGCAGCCGTGGGCTCGTCGATGATGCGGCGCACCTTCAGCCCGGCAATTTCCCCCGCGTCCTGCGTGGCGCGGCGCTGGGCGTCCGTGAAGTACGCCGGGCACGTCACGATGGCCTGGTTGATCTCCTCGCCAAAGTAATCTTCCGTGTCCGTGCGCAGCTTCTGCAGGATCATCGCCGAGATTTCCTGCGGCGTGTAGTTCTTCCCGTCAATGTTGACGCGGTGGTTGGTCCCCATGTGCCGCTTGATGGAGAACACGGTCCGCCCCACGTTCATGACGGCACCGCGCTTGGCTTTCTTGCCAACGAGGATCTCGCCGCTCTTCGTAAAGCCCACGACGGAGGGTGTCAGTCGCTCGCCCAGGCTGTTGGGCACGATGATCGGTCCCGTCTTCTCGTACACCGCCACCACCGAGTTGGTGGTACCAAGGTCAATTCCCATTATCCGGCTCATGGGCGCGGGTTACCTCCGTTCATTGTAGGCTGCCACGACTTTCGCATCGCGCAGCAGTTTGTTTCGAAAAACGTAACCTTTTTGCCGCTCGCCAATGACGACATCATTCGGATGTTCGTCGCTCTGGCGATACTCCACAACCTCATGGAGGTTCAAATCAATCTTTTTGCCAATCGTCTTCAGCTGATAAAGTCCATGATTTTCCAGCATTTTAAGCAAGCGAAAATAGATGCTCTCCACGCTTTTCAGCCAATTATCAACTTCCTCGCTCTTTTGGGCCCCACGCGCCACATTCAGCACCCAGTCAAAGCTGTCCAACGTCGGCAGGATCGTCTTCATGAACTTCTCAACCTCAACGGGCTGGGCCGACTTCCTCTTCAGTTCCTCCGTCAGGTCCTGCAGCCGGTCATTCTCAATCATGATCTTGCCAACCAGTTCGGTCAGGTCCTCCTGACCCTCTTCCCGCGTAAGGTAGGTTTGCACCGGCTTCTCGTCTATGACGAATTCGTCCTCAAGCACGCTGGGGAAAAGGCTTCTCATCCGCGCAACCTGATTTCCGACATCGCCTTCTTGGCGGCCTTGTTCTTGGGATCAAGCTCCAGCACCCGCTGGAATTCCGTCAGCGCGCTCCGCCGGTCGCCCTTGCGGCACAGCGTGTCCCCGATTTCGTAGTGCAGCTCCCACTGGTTGGGCATCATCTTCTGCAGTTCCTTGAAGTGCACCAGCGCCTGCGTATAAAGCCCGCCCTCCTTCAGCTTCTTGCCCACCTGCAGCCGCGCCCGCATGATCGAATCCTTGATCTGGTGGCTCTTCGGGTCCAGCACCAACCCGCGCCGCCATGTGCTGAAGGCCAGTTCCATCTTGCCGGCGTTCAGGTAGGCCCAACCCAGCAGGTTTACGACATCTAGGTTCTTGGGATGCGCCTGCTGCAGTTTCTTCAGTTCCTCGATGGCCTCTTCAAACTTGCGCTCGTCCATCAGCGTCGCGACGATGTTGTACTGCGCCTCGAAATCCGCCGGGTTGAACTTCAGGATCTCCCGGTAGCTTTCCAGCGCCTCCTGCTTGGTCTCCGCCGTCGGCACGCTCTCCATGGCTTTGCCGCCGTGGTGCTTGTGGACCTCGATGATGCAGGCGCGAAGATACTCGTCCTCCGGTGCCTTATCGAGCAGTTCCTTCCACCGCTTGACGGTCTCGCTCCAATACTTGTTGGCCCGTTCCTTGTCGCCGGCCTTGTCGGCCACCAGCGCCAGATTGTGGATCACGTCCAGGTTGTCCGGCCACATCCGCAGGCACTTCTCCAGCAGCGTGGTGGACTCATCAACCAGCTCGTGAACCGCATAATAGTAACCCAAATAAACGTAGCTGAACAGCAGGTTGTTCTTGGCCTTCTGGTTGGTCGGGTCCAGCTGCAACACCAGAACCCAATCCTTCATGGCTTCGGTCCAGAGCTTCTTCTGTGTGTGGCGCCAACTGCGTTTGAAATAGTAGGGGATGACGGCCGCCTTCACCGCCTCATCCGTGGGGTTGGCCACCAACTGCTGCTCAAGTTCCTTGATCTTCCCCAGCACTTCTTCCAGCGGCTCTTCCGTCTTTTCCTCCGGCGAAAACTGGAACTCGCCGCGGGGATAATTGTACGTAAAGACGTCCTCCTTGGCGCGCTTCTTGGGATCCCGCAGCCGCTCGAATGCATTCTGGATAATCATGAAGCGTTCGGTGTGCTTCTCCGGGTCATACCGCTTCACCATCTCCACATAGGCCAGCTTGATCTCCTGTTCGGAGACCCCTTTGCGGAGGTTCAGAATGGCGTAGGCGCTTTGTTCTGCCATGCGGTTATTTCACCAAAACTAAATTCAAGGTTTTCATAAGGGGAGCAAAACCAAAGCAGTATGGGCATGAACTGCAGGGTTCAAGGGAAAACAAGCCCGGCCTGCACAATAAGGCAGCAGCGGCCTCACCTCTGCGCTGCGAGGCTTTCCGCCGTGGCGGCCCGCACCAAACCCTCGAAAAGCTTCAGGTGCAGCGGCTCGGCCACGAGATACTCCGGATGCCACTGGATGGCCAGCCCGTAGGGGTAGTTCTCCAGCTCGCAGGCCTCCACGATGCCGTCGGCGGCGCACCGGGCCACGACCCGCAGCCCCTTTCCGGGCTGCTTGATGGCCTGGTGATGGGCGCTGTTGGTGCTCAGGCCGTCCACACCGAGCAAATCGCCCAGCATGCTTCCCGCCTCGACCTTCACGTCGTGGCGCAGCAGGTAGGGCGCCTGCTTGATGGTGTGTTGCACCTGCGTGTCCACGTCGCTGTAGATGTCCTGAATCAGCGAGCCGCCCAGCGCCACGTTGACCTGCTGGCAGCCGAGGCAAATCGCCAGGAACGGCTTCCGCTGGCGGATGGCTTCCTCGATGAGCGCGAAGTCGTAGCTCTCGCGCCGCTCGGGAAGGCGCGAAATCGTGGGGTGCGGCTTTTCTCCATAGCGGGCCGGATCAATGTCCGGCCCGCCGATGAAGATGAATCCTGCGCAGGCTTCCACCTGCGCCAGCATCGCTTCCCGATCGGGAATCGGCGGCAGCATGACCGGCGTTCCGCCGGCCTTCAATACGGCATCCACGTACGTCGAGCGCACGGACAGCGTCGACGCCTCGTAGTCGGATTGGCCGACGTTTCCGTTGATCCCGATGATGGGTTTCATTGTTAGATCTTGATGAGGCGCGCGCTGAGGATGTTCGGCAGCTTGGCGCATTCCTCAACCACGGCGGGCGAAACATCCTGGTCCACGTTGATGACCGTGATGGCGTCGGTGCCCGGCTTCGTGCGGCCCCAGGTCATCTGGGCGATGTTGATCTTGTGCTTGCCGAACAGCATGCCGACGCTGCCGATGATGCCGGGAACGTCCTTGTTCTCGATGACGATCAGGTTGCCCTCGGGCACCACGTCAAACACCTTGTCGTTCACGACCACGATGCGCGGTGTGTTGTTGTGGAACAGCGTCCCGCCCACCCAGTTCTGCTTTCCGTCGTCGGTCACGGCCTCGACGGTGATCAGGTTTGCGAAATCATACAGCTTGGAGGATTTCTCCTCGACAACCTCGATGCCGCGTTCCTGCGCCACGATGTTCGCGTTCACGAAATTCACGGAGCCTTCGTTGATGGGCTCCAGGAAACCCACGATGGCCGACATGGTGATGGGCGCCGTGGGGTAATCCAGCACGCTGCCGCTGAAATAAACCCGAAGCTGCTTCACCGGCTGGGTCACGTACTGCGACATGAACTTGCCCATGCGCCGCGCCAGCTCGAGGTACGGGCGAATCTGCTCCAGGATCGCCGGGTCCACCGACGGCGCGTTGATGGCGTTGCGGATGATGCGCCCGCTCAGGCAGTCCACGATCTGCTCTGCCACTTCCTTCGCCACGCCCTCTTGGGCCTCGCTCGTCGAGGCGCCCAGATGCGGCGTCAGCACGACGTTCTCCAGCGCCCGGAACGGGTTATCCTTGGGCAGCGGCTCCTCGATGAACACGTCCAGGGCGGCGCCGGCCACCTTGCCGTTCTTCAGGTTCTCCAGCAGGGCCTCCTCGTTGATGATGCCGCCGCGGGCGCAATTGACGATGCGCACGCCCTTCTTCATCATGGCAAACTGCGCCTCGCCGATGATGTTGCGCGTCTGGTCGTTCAGCGGCGTATGCACCGTGATAAAATCCGCCTGCTTCGCGATCTCGTCCACCGTCGCCTGCGTCACGCCGAGCTTCTTGAACCCATCCACGCTCATGAACGGATCATACGCCAGCACCCGCATGCCATAGGCCATCAGGCGTCGCGCCACCTCCGTGCCGATGCGCCCCAGGCCCACGATGCCCAGCGTCTTGCCGTAAAGCTCCACCCCCACAAACTTCTTCTTGTCCCAGCGCCCCTCCGCCATGCTCCGCGCCGCCTGGGGAATCTGCCGGGCCAGCGACGTCAGCATCGCCACC
>JAIBAT010000101.1 GCA_019695055.1 Candidatus Sumerlaeaceae bacterium
AAAAGAAGAAATTATGGATCATATCCATACCGAAAAAACAAAGTTTGAGCACAAGCCGAAGCGTTAATTTTTCGTGAAGTACAAGTGTTTGTCTTACTGGCATTGCGAGTGGGTGACTGAACTCCAAGTTGATGTTTTCCATCCGGTAATGCTGCGTAACTATTCTTCGAAACAGGGCATGCTAGAACCTCCAGTCCTTGACGACGGCACTTCCCAAATAAAAAAAACCGCCGCCCTCGAGGGGCGGCGGCGTTGTTGTTTCGTGAATCAGATTTCCGTGAGAGATAAAAACTACTTCTTTTCCTCGGCGGGCTTTGCAGCGTCCGCAGGCTTTGCGGCGTCGGCAGGCTTACGCATGGACATCATTTCCTCGCGCATCTTGTCGATCTGCTCCTTGGTCAGTACCTTGGCCTGCTCGTCGCGAAGCTTCTTGAGCTCATCGGTGTTCTTCTCGCGGCGGGCCTTGGAAATCTGCTGATCGAGCTCGGTCAGCTTCTTGATCTGCTCATCGGATGCGCCAACCTTCTTGTAGGCCTCAACCTTGCGCTTGAGGAACTCATTGGCCGGGGCCGCGGCGTCAGCCTTGGGCTTCTCGGCAGTGCCGGTGGTCTCTGCAAACGCAAAACTACAGGACATGGCAACGGCCAGACCTGCTACGGCAATGTACTTTTTCATCTTCATCGCTTCCTTTGGGAATGGTGTTAACAAGATACGCCGTGCCGCCAAAACGATTCTGCAATAAAAAAATCGGGTCGCTACAACAGGGTCAAATCCACGGCATTGCCCTTAACGGGCCGGTCGCAATAGAAGCTTTCCCCGTAGGTTGTGTCGATGAGTCCCCCGGCATAACGCTTCTTGGCGGTCAGCCGATCCTTGTATCCGGGAATGGAATCGAGCTGAGATCCGTACAGGTTGGCCAGCTCGACCCAGCGGTCGTAGTACGGTGTCACATCCACTACAAATGTTGGCTTTACGTGCTCCGGGTGCAAGTAATAGGCGATATTGGGGATCCAGAATACAGGCTGCCCGGTTTCAACGTTCTTGAACCGACAAAGCCGAAATGCGCCCCTCACAATCTGGCCCGTAGCTTCATGGTCGGGATGCATGAGAGGATACTCGTAGTATTGGCAAAGGATCAGCCTTGGGCGGATATCACGGATGGCAGTTACGAGCCGAACCCGGGCTTCAAAACTGTCTGTAATTCGGGTGTCCTCAAAATCCAACCAACGCACGTCTGCGCCAAGGTAGTCGGCGCAGGCCCTGGCTTCGTTGTCGCGAGTTTCGCGATCGCCGTAGGTGCCTGCCTCGCCGTGGGTCATGTGGACCATGACGATCTTCTTCCCCTTGTCCCTAAGGTGGAGTAGCGTACCCCCGATGGTGTGCTCGATGTCGTCGGGGTGGGCCCCGATGGCCATAATGTCGTAGTTATAATTCTGGTTTTCAATCATGTCCCATGGGTTGTGCCGCTGCCCGGCCAAGGCAACAGGAAAGTGGGGTCTTTTGCCTGCATAAAGGGGCAGGGGTTTGGTTGACCCACCATGACTGAGGAGCCCATGACCGACCCGAAAGATCAGCCCGCCCATGCGCAGCCGCGATTCGAGAATCGCCTCGCGCGCGAGACTTCCCCCTACCTTCTGCAGCATAAGAACAACCCCGTGGATTGGTACCCATGGGGCGAAGAGGCTTTTGAGAAAGCTCGCCGCGAAAACAAACCGCTGCTGATCTCCATTGGATACTCGGCCTGCCATTGGTGCCACGTCATGGAGCATGAATCGTTCGAGAACGAGGCCATCGCCCGCCTCGTGAATGAGACGGTCGTCCCCATCAAAGTGGACCGTGAGGAGCGCCCCGATGTGGATGCCATTTACATGGATGTTTGCATGGCCATGACTGGCCAGGGCGGTTGGCCGTTGAACGCGTTTGTAACGCCGGAACTGAACCCCTTCTTCGTGGGAACCTACTTCCCGCCGGAGGACCGCTATGGCCGTCCTGGTTTTGCGTCGGTCATTCGCCAAATAGGCGAAGCATGGGGCAGGGAGCGATTGGAAATCACAGCCCAGGCCCGGGACATGACCGAGCAGATGGCCCGCTACAAGCAGGCGGACATTCGTCAGCCTGTGGAGGAAGCGGCTTGGTCGCGGCTTGTGGCGGAAGCCAGCAGCAGCTTTGATCTGCGGTGGGGTGGTTTTGGCGGTGCCCCGAAGTTTCCACCGGACCAGAAGCTTGCGGCGTTGCTGGCCGCATACCATGGTGGAGCGGGACAGGCGGCCCTCGACATGGTATGCAAGACCCTTGATGGGATGGCCTCCGGCGGGATGTATGACCAGCTGGGTGGCGGGTTCGCACGCTACTCTGTCGATGAGAAGTGGCTCATTCCCCATTTCGAGAAGATGCTCTATAACCAGGCGTTGCTGGTACCGGTGTATTTGGATTCATTCCTGCTGACTGGCAACGCTGAACACAGACGCGTGGCTGTGGAAACCCTGGATTGGGTTCTGCGTGACCTCTGCTCGCCCGAGGGGCCGTTTTACTGCGCCCTCGATGCAGACAGCGAAGGGGAGGAGGGCAAGTACTATGTTTGGACGCCCGGGGAGGTTCATGCCATCCTGGGTGACTCCGATGGCGCGCTATTCTGTGATTACTATGATGTCACCCCGGGTGGCAATTTTGAGCATGGCACCAGCGCACTCCGCCTGCGCGAGCCGCTCACTGATTTCTGCAGGCGGCACGGAATAAGCGAGTCCGATTGGAGCACAAGGCTGCCTTCTCTGAAAGCGAAACTCCTGGAAGTCCGCTATCAGCGGGTTGCCCCCGGCCTGGATGACAAGTGCCTGACTGGGTGGAATGGCCTAATGATCTCCGCGCTAAGCCGGGGATTTCAGGTGCTGGGGGATCTGCGTTACCTGGATTCGGCTCGCAAAGCCGCAGAGGTGCTGCTCCTGAATCAGCGCCCGGCGGCAGGCACGCTACTCCGCTCCCGTTGCAAGGGCCAGTCGCGAATTGCCGCCGTCCTTGAAGATTACAGCTATTTTATTGCGGGCCTGCTGGATCTCCATGAGTCATGTTTTGATGCGGGGTACCTGAATCACGCGGCTGAGCTGGCATCGGAGATGAATGCAAGATTTGCCGATCCTCGCGGAGGATTCTTCTACGCCGCCGAAGGTGACAATTCTCTTATCATGCGCACTCGCGAGATGCATGACGGCGCGCTGCCTTCGCCGGCTTCCGTGGCGGCACAATCGCTGCTGCGGTTACACGGGTATTTCCAGCGGGAGGATTTTCGCTCCGCGGCAATGTCGGCCATCGAAGCCGCCGGTCCGGGCGCCAACCGCATGCCGAGCGCCTTCGGCTCCGCGCTGCTTGCAGCGAGATTTGCCAAGGGCCCGACTCCACAGATTGTGATCACAGGGGACTCCGAATCAGCCTCAACAAGCGAATTGTTGAACGCCGCATGGACGACCTACCTGCCTTCACGTGTCATTGCAAACGTATCAGGCCAGACAAATACTTCAAACCTCCCAATTCTTGGAGGAAAATCCGCAGATGGCCCCTCAAGAGCCTATGTTTGTTTCGACTATGCGTGTAAGGAACCTGTTGGGGATGCCCAGTCTCTGAGGAAACAACTCGAATCTGCAAAGTAGCCTAAGAAATCCTTGCGCCAGAATCCAGACACACGGTGCCAGAATTTCTGACACCGGAATTGCGGCATGCGTTTCGAAATCGGTTCATAAGAACCAGCTTGCTTAATTAAGCCCTCGAAATTGTGTCAAAACGATGGCAATTGGGTGTGTAAATCATTGGTATTGAATGAGTTGGCTGTTGAGCTGAACTGGCATGGAGATCGCAACAGTGTTCAGCGATATCCTGTAGTAGAGCGAGGTTCTCCATGTTGAATGATTGCTGCACGACGGCCGCGATTCGCGGTGAAAGCGTATGCCCCGTTTGCAGAGGTCAAGTTGAGGCTGATCGGGCAGAGCGTGCTGCGGCCCAGAAGTTTCAACGGCCTGTGTCGGACTTGTCGAAGCCGACTCGGGAATTGGTGCGTCGCGGGGCGTTGCCGTTGGCCGAAGCGGGAGTGGCCACCCGATTGACAAGGGGAGTGGCCGTGCGCAATCCGGCGCGCCGCAATTTGTTCCGGCTTCTGGGCATTTACCTGCCCGAGCGGCAGGCACGCGAAGTACTTGCCGCCATCCATGACTACAAATGGATTCGTGCCGAGCGTGCGGGCTGCGATATCTGGCAGATAAATGCGCCCAAGGCTCCGCTGGCCGCTGCAGCGAACTGTTGGGCAACGAAATACTTGGATTCCTATCTGGAGTGGCACGGGCTCCAGGCTGCCTGAAAAGGGTTCGGGGAGCCGTCTGGCTGGCTCGCCCGTCTTACATCAAGTTGAGTTGCAGCTTGGCGGCTTCGGACATCATGGTCATGTTCCACGGCGGATCCCAGATCACGTCCACGTGGGCATTGGTTACTCCGGGTACTGATGCAACTTTCATTTCCACTTCCGGGGGCAGGCTGCCCGCCACCGGGCAGGCTGGCGATGTGAGCGTCATCTTGATGTGCACGTCTCCGGGTGGGGTGATCCCGATGTCGTAGATTAATCCGAGCTCGTAGATATTGACGGGAATTTCGGGGTCGTAGCAGGCTTTCAGGACCCCGATTATCTCTTCGCGAAGTTCATCTTCGTCCTCAGGAAGTGTTGGGTCCGCAGGCGCAGGCGCGTCGGATTTATCCGGCCGGGCTCCCATCGGTGTGGCTGTTGGTTCCTGCGATTCGTCTGGAATTGTCATGGCGGTTACTCCGTGGTCACAGCGTCAATTTTGCCTTCGAGTGCGGATTTCAGGGTATGCCAGGCGAGTGTTGCACACTTGACCCTTGCCGGGAACTCCCGCACGCCGCCAAACACCGCGAGCTTGCCGATATGCGTCACCGCATCCACCGGACAGTCATGACCCGTTACAAGGCCATGGAAACTGTCAAAAAGTGTTTCAGCCTCGGGGATGGTCTTACCTTTAATGGCCGATGTCATCAGTGATGCCGATGCGGTGGAGATCGCGCATCCTTTGCCCTCAAACGAGACATCCTCGATGACATCCCCGTTCATCTTGAGGTAAAGGGTGATCCGGTCGCCGCATAAGGGATTGAACCCCTCCGCCATGCGGTTGGCCGTCTCCAAACGGCCGCAATTACGGGGCTTCTTGTTGTGGTCGAGTATGACTTCCTGGTAAAGTTCCCGCAGGTCGGACATCAGCCAAGGACCTCGATGGCCCGTCGAAGGCCCGCGGCCAGGGCGTCGGCCTCGTCCGGCCTGTTGTAAAACGCAAACGAAGCGCGCGACGTGGCTGGGATGTCGAAACGCTGCATGACCGGCTGTGCGCAGTGGTGGCCGGTGCGGATGGCGATTCCCTCGTGGTCGAGGATGGTGCCAATGTCGTGCGGGTGGAGCCCTTCCACCACAAACGAAATCACCGAAGCCTTGGGCCGTGCATTGCCAATGATTCGTACCCTTGGGATCTCCTCCAGCACACTTGTGGCATACTCCAGCAACTCGTGTTCGTAGTCGGCAATTTGTGTGAGGCCGATTCGTGAGACGTACTCAAGCGCCGCCGCCAACCCAATTCCCCCCGCAATGTGTGGCGTACCCGCCTCAAACTTGTATGGCAGCTCATTGTAAGTTGTCTTCTCAAACGTCACGGACGAGATCATGTCGCCACCGCCCTGGTAGGGCGGCATCGAATCGAGAAGTGCTTCCTTCCCGTAAAGCACACCGGTCCCCGTGGGGCCAAAGATCTTGTGCCCGGAGAATACATAGAAATCACAATCGAGACTCTGCACGTCCACCGGGATATGGGGAACAGCTTGGCAGCCATCAATCAGCACCGGGATGCTCCGGGAGCGGGCCATCTCAATGATCTGCTTCACGGGAACAATCGTGCCAAGGGCATTGGAAACCTGTGTCACTGCCACAAGTTTGGTCTTGTCCGTTATGAGCTTCTCGAACTCTTCAAGGATAAGCTCCCCGTTGTCATTGATGGGGGCAACGCGCAGAACGATTCCAATCTGATCCCGCAGGATTTGCCACGGAACAATGTTCGCATGATGCTCCATGTGTGTGATCAGGATTTCGTCCCCGGCCTTGAAGCGCGGCCGCGCAAAACTCTGGGCCACAAGGTTTATGGCCTCGGTGGCACCGCGCACGAATACGATTTCCTTGGTGCTGCGCGCGTTCAGGAAAGCCCGCACCTGGTCCCGGGCCGCCTCATATTCGGTCGTGGCCTTCTGGCTCAGGTGGTGGACCCCACGATGGATGTTTGCGTTGGTCGTCAGGTAGTACTGGTTCAGTGCGCTAATCACCTGCAGCGGCTTTTGGCTGGTGGCAGCGTTATCGAGGTAAACAAGCGGCTTATCGTGGACCACTGTGCCGAGGATGGGGAAATCCTTCCGCACTGCCTCCACGTCAAACTTCCAAATGGGCAACACCCGGCTCTTCGGGGTCGCCAGACCGCCCGTCATGGGTCTACGCTCCTTCCGTGAAGACGAAATCCGTGGGGATCTCCTGCGCCTTCAGCACGCGCATTTCCAACTCCGCCCGCAGCGGCTCAATCTTGATGCGCCGGATGATGTCATTGGCAAAGGCGTACACCAGCAAGTGACGCGCCACCGCGGCGCTGATGCCGCGCGAACGCAGGTAGAAAATGTGCTCCTCGTCAATCTGTCCGATGGTTGCGCCGTGAGTGCACTTCACGTCGTCGGCAAAAATTTCCAACTGCGGATTGGTGTTCACCAGTGCCTGATCCGACAGCAGAAGGCTCTTGTTTGTCTGCTTTGAGTTGGTCTTCTGTGCATCCTGACGCACGATAATGCGGCCGTTGAAGACGCCCCGGCTCTTGTCTTCGAGGATACCCTTGTACAACTCATGGCTTTCGCAATTGGGCTTGGCATGGTCAATTCGCGTGTGATTGTCCGCAAGCTGTGAGCCCCCGATCATATAGATGCCGTTCAGGGTCCCGACGCAACCTTCACCGTCGAGTATGGTGTTCACATCGTTGCGCGAAATGGCGGCTCCGAAGCTGATCGACTGCGTCGAGAAATTGCTGCTGCGCTCCTGGTAGACCTGGATGGTCGCAATGTGGTAGGACTTGTGCCCCTCGCGCTGCAACTTGTAGTGGTCCACCACCGCGCCATCGCCGGCGACAACTTCCGTGACGACGTTCGTCAGGTAGACATCCTCCTCTGTGCCGGAATAGCTTTCCAGAATTTGAACCTGGCTGTTCGATTCCGCCACAATCAAATTACGCGGATGGGACATGCCTGTTTCGCCCGGTGACGTGGATACGAACAACAGGTGAATCGGCTCTTCCACGACAACGCCTTTGGGAACGTAAACAAATGCCCCGTCTTGCATAAAAGCCGTGTTCAAGGCCACAAACGCGTGATTCTCGAAATTGGCGTGCTTGGCCAGGTGGTGCCGCACTGCCGGATGGGATGCCGCAGCCGCAAGGCTTCCCACAATCACGCCCTTCGGCAGATTACCGAGGGAAGACAGTTCCGAGACGAAGTGCCCGTTACAGAAAACGGCCTGTGGCCCTTTCATGCCGGGAATCTCAGCCGTCTTCAGCATTTCCGACGAAACCTGGTTAAAATCGCCGCCGGCCAGTTTGAACGACGTGCGCGCGATGGGGGAGACATTCGTGAATCGCCACTCCTCGTCCCGAGTCGTAGGGAAACCAATCTCACCAAACCGTGCAATGGCCGCCTGGCGAACCTTACCAAGGTCTGCATTACCCGAATCCAGCGCGGTGGCGCCCAGCTTTGAGAACTCGCCCTGGTAAAGCTCAATGTCCTTTGATACTTCCAACGTCGTCATTTCCGCGTCCTGTCAATCATCACAATTATCATTTTGAAAGCTGCTGTCTTGCGTGCCTGCTATCGCGCGCCCACCGGCTCCTCGATCCACGAGTAGCCCTTCTCTTCCAGCTCCAGTGCCAGTTCCTTGCCGCCCGACTTGACGATTCTACCATTCGCCAGCACATGCACGAAATCCGGCACAATGTAGTTCAGCAGGCGCTGATAGTGCGTCACCACGATGATTCCGCGGTCCGCTCCGCGCAGCGCGTTCACGCCGTTGGCCACGATTTTTAGCGCGTCAATGTCGAGGCCCGAGTCGGTTTCATCCAGCACGGCCAGCTTTGGATCCAGCACGGCCATCTGGAAGATCTCATTGCGCTTCTTTTCGCCACCGCTGAAACCCTCATTCACCGAGCGGTTCATCAGGCTCTCATCCATGCCCAGCAGTTTCACCTTCTCGCGCACCAGCCGCAGGAAGTCCATGGCGTCCAACTCTTCCTCCCCGCGGTGTTTGCGCACGGCATTGAGGGCCGCCTTCAGGAAGTACGTATTGCTGACGCCGGGGATTTCCACCGGGTATTGGAAGGCTAGGAAGACGCCTTCGCAGGCGCGCTCCTCCGGCTCCATGTCCAGCAGGTCCTTGCCGTTGAAGGTGATGGAGCCTTCCGTCACTTCGTAGGCATCGCGCCCGGAGATAACTCCCGCCAGGGTGCTCTTTCCCGAGCCGTTTGGCCCCATGATGGCGTGCACTTCGCCCGCGTTTACCTTCAGGTCTATGCCGTGAAGGATTTCGTTTCCATTCACGCTTGCGTGAAGGTTCTTGATGTCAATCAATGCCATTTGTCCCGACCTCTATTGTTTATCCGAAATTAACCGACGCTGCCTTCAAGGCTGATGCCCAGCAGCTTCTGTGCTTCCACAGCAAACTCCATGGGGAGCTCGCGGAATACTTCCTTGCAGAAACCGTTCACGATCATGTTCACGGCGTCTTCCTTGGCGATGCCGCGCTGCTGGCAGTAGAAAAGCTGATCCTCGCCAATCTTTGACGTGGAAGCCTCGTGCTCCAGCGTACCCGTGGAGTTCTGCACCTCCACATAGGGGAACGTGTGCGCGCCGCAGCGGTCCCCGATTAGCAGGGAGTCGCACTGCGAGAAGTTGCGGGCATTCTCCGCGCCCTTCATGATCTTCACCGCGCCGCGATAGGTGTTCTGGCCGCGGCCGGCGGAAATTCCCTTTGATACGATGGTGCTGCGCGTGTTCTTCCCCACGTGGATCATCTTGGTGCCCGTGTCGGCTTGCTGGTAATTCGTGGTTAGCGCCACCGAGTAGAACTCACCCACGGAATTGTCCCCCAGCAGCACGCAGCTTGGGTACTTCCACGTTATGGCCGAACCCGTCTCCACTTGTGTCCAAGAAATCTTCGAGTTCACGCCCTGGCACTTGCCGCGCTTAGTGACGAAATTGTAAATGCCGCCCTTGCCGTCCTTGTCGCCCGGGTACCAGTTCTGGACCGTCGAATACTTGACCGTCGCGTTGTCGTGGGCCACCAGTTCCACCACCGCGGCGTGGAGCTGATTCTCGTCGCGCATGGGCGCCGTGCAGCCTTCCAAGTAGCTGACGTATGCGCCCTCGTCCGCAATGATCAGCGTTCGCTCAAATTGTCCCGTGTTGGCCGCGTTGATACGGAAATACGTGGAAAGCTCCATCGGGCAGCGCACACCCTTGGGGACGTAGACAAAGGAACCGTCACTGAAAACCGCCGAGTTTAGCGTAGCGTAAAAATTGTCCGTGTAGGGCACCACAGACCCCAGATACTTCTTAACAAGCTCAGGGTGATTCAGAACCGCCTCGGAGAACGAACAGAAGATGATGCCCAGTTCGGAAAGTTTGGTCTTGAATGTCGTCGCCACCGAAACGCTGTCGAAAACCGCGTCCACGGCCACGCCGGCGAGCAACTTCTGCTCCTGGAGCGGGATTCCCAGTTTCTTGTAGGTCTCCAGCAGCTTCGGGTCCACCTCGTCCAGACTTTTCGGCCCTTCCTTGAAACTCTTGGGTGCCGAGTAATAGTAGGCATCCTGAAAATCGATCTTGGGATAATGGACATTCGGCCAGGTCGGCTCGGTCATTGTCAGCCAGTGGCGGTACGCCTTCAGGCGCCACTCCAGCATGAATTCCGGCTCCTTCTTCTTCGCCGAAATCATTCGAACGATGTCCTCGTTCAGACCTTTCGGGAATTCCTCTGCCTCGATGTCCGAGACAAAGCCATACTTGTATTCTTTGAGTGCAAGCTCTTCGATCTCAGTCGTTTCAGTACTCATAGTTTTCCCTCCACCAACACCGGCTGGTGATCATGTTTCTGTGAAAAGGCAGGTTGGGACAGCTCTGCCAGCGTGATTTGCGACAGTGCCGCCTGAATCGCCCCGTTGATACGAATCCAATGAGGCTTAAGCAGGCAGGAGCACTCGATGGTACAGTTTGAAGCCTCATGACCAAGGCACTGGGTCATGGCCACCGGCCCGTCAAGAGCCGCGATGATCTGCGGAACGGTGATTTCCTCCGCCGACCGGGCCAGGTGATACCCGCCCTTCATGCCCCGGTGCGCCACCAACAGCCCATGCCGTGCCAGCATTTTCAGCAGCTTGCTGACAGTTGGCAGGGGCAGATTCGTTTGCGTTGCAAGGTCGCGCGCCGTTTGCACACCAGTGCCAAATGTGGCGAAGCGCGAAAGCACCACGAAGCCGTAATCAGTGAGTTTGGTAAGCCGGATCATCTTTCAAATGCACCAGTAATCAGGACTAAACTGGTCTCGTTTTATTCAGGAATGAGCACCAGAAGAGTCTGCTTTCTTGTTAATGACTCAAAATAAATGAGTTATATAAGAGAACTGTGCTGCGATGGACAGTTCTTTAAACATTTTGTATTCGTGGGAATCATTAGCCCGCATTTGCGGCGGGGAAATGCGATAGATTACCTGTGATGTCTTTCCGAATCCCCCGAATACCGGCCTTTCCAGGCGCTCTTGCTGGCGTTCTCCTGGGCGCCATGGCTGTTCCAGTGTCGGCGGCGACACGGGATCCGCTAGTGACGTACTTGCGGAATCCAGGTTTTGAGAGCATCGATGCCCCAACTTCCACGCCACTCTACTGGGACAAGTTTCGGGAAGCATTTGTCGATTCCAATCCGGTCAGCGCTTACTCCGGTTCGAACAGTGTTCGCTCCTCCTACCTCTTTGGCTGGGCCCAATCCCTTATCCCCGCTGTTTCTGCGGGACAGTCCTTCGCGATAACCGGCCAGGCAAGAGCGGAGTTCAGCTTTGAACAGCCGGCAACGCGAGTGGCCTATGTAACCGCTGTTGCCCCCGGCTACGCGGAAACCTTTGATGGTTCTCCCACCACCAATGCATCCGGGTGGGGCGAATTCTGGACGGTCCATGAAATGACCCCTGATGTGACCTCACTCCAAGTGTTTCTCGCCGGCAGGGGAGCCTATCAATGGATTCGGTTCGATGACCTTCATTTGTGTACCGAGCAATTCCAGACCAGCGGCAGCCTGATTGGAGAACCATGGGTTTTCGCAGGAGGGGCTTCGGAGTCATCCGGTACGTTGACGTTGCCACCGTCATCCATCGCCACCCAAAGGGTCGTCAGCAGCCACGATTCCAAACGATATTACGTGGCGGGAAGCTGCATTGCCGCAAGTCCCGGGAATCTGGTGATAACTGACCAGTGGTTGCCCCGCGGGGCAGGGGAATCCACCGCAACAGCCAGCCAGTCCGTTACCATCCCTGCCGGACCCAGCGCCTTCCTTGCCGACCTGATTCCTCTGGCAGGATATTCAACAGGCATTTCCAATGTCTCCATAGCCAATGCGACTTCCGGGACAGCGACTGTTACGCGACTCATTCGTGGTTTTGCCTCCGTCGAACCTACCACGCTGACCACTGGCGCTAATTCGCCGGACAAGGACGCCGTTTTCATCGCGTCCATGCCCGACCAGATTTCCACAGCGTCTGTCGAGATCCTGAATTCCTCAAATATCCTTGTCACAACACTACCCATTAAATTGCGCGGGGCCACCCTCAAAGGCACATGGAATGGCGGGGTGGAACCGACCGGCACCTACACAGCCCGCTTCAAAATGCTGAACACGGCTGGCGACACGGTTGAGCTCACCCGACCTCTCCACCTTGTTCGAGATAACGGCCTTTTAGCCTCAGTTCCAGCGTACCGACTGCCCGATTTCGCCCGTGGCGCGTGGCTCTTTGTCTATTTTGAATCCGATCCCGCGCGAATTACCGATTCATTTCGCCTCGCCAAACAGGACGGGTTCAACTTCGCCTATGTTCAGTGCCGCACGGACCAACTGCCCGCCGTTCGCGCCGCAGCCGAAACCTATTCCATGCCCTTTGTCATTTCCCTCAACGAGGTTCGCAGTGTTTTCTCGCAGAATTCGGGAAGTGAAACCTTCAGTTCCTCGGAGTATGTGCAGCAAGTTCGAGGTTATCTGGACCCCGTTCTAACATCGACGCTTTATCGCGGTGTCTATGTGGTGGACGAGCCGGCGGGAGACACGGCCCTTGATACGACCCGGCGCTGCCTGCTATCGCTGGCCCAGGATGGCACCTTGGGCCCGGGCTGGACCGTTCTGCCCGGAAACCTGACTGCCACACAGGTGGGAAACGTAAACCCGGCGACATGCTGGCTGGATATTTATCCCTTCCGCAGCGCCACCCCGCTCGCAAACACAGACGCGCTGTTGGCCGAAATCCCCAACTACCGGAAGTATGCCGCGGCCGCCGCCTCTCTTGGCCGCGACTTCTGGCTAGTTGGTCAGGGGTTTGAGGGCGTGGATTTTGAATTGTTCCGTGGTGTCCCGAATTCCATGCATTGGGCGCAACTTGGCGCGGCGGTCATGGCAGGTGCACGCGGAGTACTTCCATTTACCTACAATTCCATTAATTATCTTGAGGGAATTATCGGTCCGGACTTTGAGGACCTCCGAAAAACGCCCGTGTACCGCCAGTTCAATGCCCTGATGGATGACCTTTCGCCGCTCCTCATGCAATTGTCCGTTCCAGATCTGCTTACCACCGCACCCCGGCCGTTTGCCGCCAGCGTTGCCCAGGCAGGTCCGGCAAATCGCTATCTGTTTGTACTCAATGCCGACGACCTATCCCAGCAAACCCTGCTCGTAGGCATGAGCAGTTCACCAACCGGCCTGATCGACCTTGTCCAACAGCGATCTCTCGGTGTGGATGCGTCCAACCGCCTGATGGTTGATTTAGGCGCAGGGGAATGGGCGCTCATTCCTATCGGCAACCGCACCGTGACCAGTTTCGCAGGCAACTTCAGCGGTCCGCCATCACTTTCCACGCTGAACCTGCCGATAACACATCAGTTCACGGTGCAACGTCCCGGCGGGCAACCGCAGCCTGCTGCAGCGCTCAGCTTTAGTGCGGATGGTACCAAGATCGCGGTTAGTTCACCTGACTACTGGTACGAGCCAGCGGCGCCTCAGGTTTACACACTCGGAGGCGGTGGTTCCGTAACGCGGGCCACAGGCCCACTCCGGTATCCCAATGAACGTACGTGTTTCGTTGATGGCAGCAATCTGCTTCGCTCCTCTGTGCGCCTCGGAGCTTACTTTTTTGATCCCTCGAATTTGGCCGGCGCTCCCGCACGACAGTTTGCCGGGTACAGTGGGGGAGCCTTCTCGGCAGTCCGCAATGGCAGCACGTTTTGGATGACACAGCTTTACTACGGAATACGCCAGGTTACTGGGACCAGTGGCGAACTCATGAACCAGGCCAATGGCTTCTCCGAGTCCGATTACTATGGTGACATCTTCGGTCCCTTTGCCGACAACAGTGTGTGCGCCATCGTGCGCAACAATGGCATCCATAACATCAAGCCCGGATTGCTTGCGGAAAACCAGCATGTCGCGGGGGCTATGAATCGCGTCGAAGACAATTCCGCGATGAACAGCCTCGGGATGGTCGCCATGCCGCGGCACCAGCGCGGATTCGGACTTGTAAAATTGGATGCCAGCGGAGCCCCGCTTTGGCTGGTCGAGCGGGGGGAGGATCTGGTGGACTGCACGGCTGTCGCATGGATTAACGATACAACTCTTGCCGCCGCCGATGGCGTATACAACGTGAGGCTCTACCATGTGCAAAGCGACGGGACTACCAACTTTGCCGGTATGTGGAGGCCTGTCCCTTCCAGCGAACCCATCTTTGTCCGCTCCCTTGCTACCGGTAGCGGCAACCGCCTCGCAGTCGGCCTCCATGACGGCAGGGTCTTCGTTGCCGACCCATCCAATTTGGTTCCGCTTCCTGCAGGGTGTGGAACGGAGTGGGTTAACTATGAATAGTATCATAGGCCGGTATTCGCCAAACCGGATTTCCTTGCCAAACGCCCACGCGGTTCCGGAAGTAGCCCATTCCAATGCCTGAAGCCACCGATACCAGCGCACCGCTTATCTCCATCATCATTCCCATTTTTAACGAAGAGGAACTGCTGCCCACCGTCCTGACGGAGGTCCGTAAATTGCCTCTGCGGATGGAACTCATTCTTGTGGACGACTGTTCAGTGGACGGGACCCGTGGCATTT
This sequence comes from Candidatus Sumerlaeaceae bacterium, assembly GCA_019695055.1. Lineage (GTDB taxonomy): Bacteria > Sumerlaeota > Sumerlaeia > Sumerlaeales > Sumerlaeaceae > JAIBAT01. The sequence continues at coordinate 14,461 of JAIBAT010000101.1, forward strand.
TGGAACTCGAAGAGCAGAGACCCCATACTCGTGTCCTTTACCACGAGCGCAATCGTGGCAAAGGTGCGGCCATCGTAACGGGGCTAAAGTCTGCCACCGGGGACATAGTCATCGTCCAGGACGCCGATATGGAATACGACCCCAACGACATCGTGAAGGTGGTCCAGCCGATCATCCGCGGGGAGACCCGCGTCTGCTATGGGTCGAGGTTCATGGGCAGCGTCACCGGCATGCGTCTTCCCAATCGAGTAGCGAACTGGATTTTGGCAAAAATGGTTTCCGTTCTTTACGGTGCCCGTATTACGGACGAGGCCACGGCCTACAAGGCTTTCCGCCGTGAGGTCATCCAAAAGATTCCCCTGATGTGCCAACGTTTCGAGTTCTGCCCCGAGGTGACCGCAAAGGTACTCCGCACGGGTGAGAAGGTTATTGAGGTCCCGGTTGTCTATCGTGCCCGCACCTTTGAGGAGGGGAAGAAGATCGGCTATCGTGATTTTATAATCGCCGTCAAAACTCTCCTCTATTACCGGTTTTTTAAATAACCTCACCGCCGAATTCGAAGCCGCACGAATTATGGAGGCTGGAGCTTCCGGCATCTGCGGGACGAGAACCGGTTGGCACGCATTGAATCCACAATTACCGCAATTAAAAACGGGGGCTGGCAATGCCAGCCCCCGTAAAGTTCACCTTAGCTCGGTTACTACATTCCCCGCTTGGGGACAACCTCCTGTGGCGGCGCGTTGTGCAGGGCAATCAGCTTGTTCACCGCGTTCAGATAGGCCTTAACGCTGGCCACGAGCACGTCCGTGCTGGCTGCTCGCGCCCGAACCGTTCGCCCGCCTTCTTCCAGCACCACGGTCACCTGACCCAGGGCATCGCGCCCGCCTGTGACAGCCTCCAGCGAGTATTCATGCAAGGCCGCCTCGATGTTGGTGATTCGTTGGACCGCCTTGAATGCCGCATCCACAGGGCCATCGCCCACACTTGCGTCCATGACAATATCCCCGCCGATTCGCAGTTTCACCGTCGCCGTGGGGACGGTCTCCGTGCCGGTCGAGAAACCCACATAATCCAGTGTGTAGGTTTCGTCGTCCTTCTGGACCTCTTCCTCGACGATGGCATACAGATCCTCGTCAAAGATATCTTTCTTCTTGTCGCACAGATCCTTGAAACGGGTGAAAGCTTTGTTCACTTGATCATCCGTCAGGGTGTCGTAGCCCAGTTGGACCAAGCGTGTCTTGAAGGCATGGCGCCCGGAATGCTTGCCAAGCACCATCTGCTCCCCGGACCAGCCCACATCCTCCGCGCACATGATTTCGTATGTCGTGCGTTCCTTCAGCACGCCGTCCTGATGAATGCCGGCCTCGTGGGCAAATGCGTTCGCGCCTACGATGGCCTTGTTTCGCTGCACTTTCATTCCTGTGGTCTTGGAAACCAGCCGCGACGTGCGGTAAATCTCCGATGCCTTGATGTTTGTGGTGAATTCGTAGAAATCCTTCCGAACCTGCAGGTTCATTACGATTTCCTCCAGCGATGCGTTTCCCGCGCGCTCGCCAATGCCGTTGATGGTACACTCCACCTGGCGCGCCCCCGAGCGAATGGCGGACAGTGAGTTGGCCACCGCCATGCCCAGGTCATTGTGACAGTGCACGCTGAAGATGGCTTTGTCGGCATTCCGCACCTTGCTGCGCAGGTAGGCGATGCAATCACCAAACTGCCATGGGGTGCAGTAACCCACCGTGTCGGGGACATTGATTGTTGTGGCGCCGGCGTCAATCGCGGCCGTAATGACCTCCACCATGTAATCCCAGTCCGTGCGACCGGCATCCTCGCACGAGAACTCCACATCCTGCGTAAACGTCTTGGCCAGCGCGACGGCCTTGGATGCGTTCTCGATGACCTGTTCCTTGCTCATACGCAGCTTCTTTTCCAGGTGGATCTGTGACGTCGCGATAAAGGTGTGAATGCGACCCTTCTTCGCCGGGGCTACGGCCTCGCCGCACCGCACAATGTCCTTCTCTGTGGCGCGGGCCAGTCCGCAAATCGTGGGACCTTGCACCTCCGTTGCGATCAATTTGACGGCTTCAAAGTCCCCCTGCGAGGAAATCGGGAAGCCGGCCTCGATGACGTCCACGCCCAGCCGTGCCAGTTGGTGGGCGATTTCCAGCTTCTCCTTGATGTTCATCGTACACCCCGGCGATTGCTCGCCGTCGCGCAGTGTTGTGTCGAAAACGATGATGCGGTTGTCTTTGCTCATTGTGGTTGGTCTCCGTGTCTCTGTCTGATTATTTGGTTGCCCCGTCCTGGCTGGGGCGGCGATGGGGGATGGCTTTAAAAAGCTTTCGTGCCGGGGCCAAAAGTTCCGCCCACACCACGATTTATCGCGCGCTGGACCCTGTCCAGCGCCGAAGTGACAGAGTCACCCGCGAGGGGAACGAGATTCTTCGCCTGTAACCAAACATCATGATCATTTTTTCCTTATAAAAACAAAAATCCCCGCGACCTTTCGGTCGCGGGGACGAAACTTGTTTCGTGGTACCACCCAGCTTTGCGATTCGCTTTTGGAGAACCGCCTTCTTTTGCCGTGTTACGCCCGGCTTCCGTCGGATTGGGTTCAGCCCGTTCAACCGGATTA
>JAIBAT010000108.1 GCA_019695055.1 Candidatus Sumerlaeaceae bacterium
AGTACGATTTCTACTATTTCAAGAGCCTGAGCCTGTTTTTTGGCATTGTGGTCCTGATCAAGACCATTCCGGCAGTGATCTTTGGCAAAGGGGCATTTTAGCAGGATGAAAGCCCAGGGCGATGAAACCATTGACAATTCGCGGGCGGGCGGCACAGGTTTCGGGTTTCTGATGGCAAAAACATTTAATATGAATCAGGACTGGAGCCTGACGCGCCGGATTCGCGGTGGCGCCACCTTTACAATGCTGCTGATGTTCCTGCTGCTGGTGTCCAGCGGGCTCATGTATTTCTATTACATGCGGTGCCGCGAGTTGCAGTCGGAGCTTCAAAACTGGCGTTCCGGCAAGAAAGTGCCGTCTTCGCAACCGCTGGTGCCGGTCGTTAAAGCCGGCGGAGATTCCGCCGCCGGGGCAGTTTCGACACCGGAACCCGAATCCCCTCCCGTGCCAACGCCGGAACCGGAAATGCCGGCGCCGCGAACCATAAATCGCGAAACACCCGCACCTCGTAATGTGGTGGAACCCGTGGCGTCCGAAACTCCAGCGGCCAGGGAAGTATCAACTCAGGAGGAAGCTGCGGTCCCCACGCCAACACCGAGGTCAGCAGCGTCTACGCCCAAGCCGGTTATTCGGAGCATGTATGACATGCCGGCAGACAATTCCGCAAAGGCAACGCCGCAGCCAGAGTCTGCCGAGACGCCCGCGGTCCGCGTCAAGATTCCCAAGCGAAACCCGACCCCGGTTCCCAAGTCGGATTCCAACGCGGGCGCCGACGATATTGGTTCATTTCTGCAACAGAAGCATTGAGGGATCGGGCGACTCGGTAACTGGAACGGTCTTTGCCTTCCCCAGGGTGAAGAGAATCGAGACGGCTCGAAGCAGGAGCCGGAAAAGGACCAGGTATCACACCTATGCGCACTGACAAACTGACGGTCAAAGCCACCGAAGCCCTTCAATCTGCGCAGTCCCTGGCTAATGAGCATGGCCATACGGAGCTTACGCCGGAGCACCTGCTCGTATCGTTGGTGACGCAGGAAGAGGGTATTGTACCGTCCATCCTGAAGGGGCTGGGAGTGAATCCAAATGACACGGCTTCCCAAGCCCGGGAAGCGATGATGCGTCACCCGCGGGTCAGTGGCGCGGCGGCACAGGGGCCTTATATGTCGCGTGGGCTCAATCAGGTCATCGAGGCGGCCGAGAAGGAAGCGGATCGTCTGAAGGATGAGTTCACCTCGACGGAGCATCTACTGCTTGGGATCGTGGATTCTCAGAAATCGGAGGCCGCAAGGATTCTGGCCGGGCAGGGGGTGGATAAAGACAAGGTCCTGCAGGCCATGACGAGAATTCGCGGCAACCAGCGTGTGACGGATCAGAATCCGGAGGACAAGTATGAGGCATTAAAGAAGTACGCGCGCGACCTGACGGATGCGGCGCGGGCCGGTAAGTTGGACCCGGTCATCGGCCGAGATGAGGAAATCCGCCGTGTGATGCAGGTGCTCTCGCGAAAGACGAAGAACAATCCGGTGCTGATTGGCGACCCGGGCGTTGGTAAAACGGCGATAGCAGAGGGACTGGCGCAGCGCATTGTGCGGGGGGATGTTCCCGAAGGATTGAAGAACAAGCGGATTGTGGCGCTGGACATGGGCGCACTCATTGCAGGTGCCAAGTTTCGGGGAGAGTTCGAAGACCGCCTCAAGGCCGTGCTGAATGAGGTGGTTCAGTCCGAAGGGCGCATCATCCTGTTCATTGATGAATTGCACACAGTTGTGGGAGCGGGAGCGTCGGAGGGGTCGCTGGATGCTGCCAATATGCTGAAGCCGCTGTTGGCGCGGGGCGAGTTGAACACGATTGGCGCGACCACGATTGACGAATATCGGAAATACATTGAGAAGGATGCCGCCCTTGAGCGTCGCTTCCAGCCGATCCAGGTGGATGAGCCCAGCGTTGAGGACACGATTTCCATCCTCCGCGGGTTGAGGGACCGGTACGAGCAGCACCACAAGGTGCGGATCAAGGACAGCGCGCTGGTGGCGGCTGCCACACTATCCAACCGTTATATTACAGACAGGTTCCTGCCGGACAAGGCGATCGATCTTGTGGACGAGGCAGCGTCGCGGTTGCACATGGAACTGACCTCGCGGCCGGAGGAACTTGATGAGGTGAAACGACGCGTCATTCAGCTACAGGTGGAGGCTGCGGCCTTGCGCAAGGAAGGGGACAAGGCCAGTAAGGAGCGCCTCAAGAAGCTGGAGAAAGAGTTGGCCGATCTCGAGGAAGAGGAGCGGGGACTCGAAGCACAGTGGTCGGCCGAGAAGCAGATCGGTGACAAGATTGCGGACGTAAAGAAGGCGATGGATGCGACGCAGCTTGGGATCGAGAAAGCGCAGCAGCAGGCGGATTGGAACAAGGTTGCCGAGCTGCAGCACGGGCGGTTGCCGCAGCTTCAGCAGGAACTCGCGAAGCTTCAAGCCGCGGGCGAAAGCAGCAAGGGCATGGCGGCCATGGAAGTATCCGAGGAGAACATTGCGGAGATCGTGGCGCGTTGGACGCATATTCCGGTGACCCGACTGATGGAAGGGGAGGCCATGAAGCTCGTGAAGATGGACGAGCGGTTGGCTGAGCGGGTGGTGGGTCAGGGGCATGCGATCAACGCTGTGGCCAATGCCGTGAGGAGGGTGCGCGCCGGTCTGTCCGATCCGAATCGCCCGATTGGGTCCTTTATCTTCCTTGGCCCCACTGGTGTCGGAAAGACGGAATTGGCACGGGCACTGGCGGAGTTCCTGTTTGATGACGAATCGGCCATGATCCGTATCGACATGAGCGAGTACATGGAGAAGCACAGCGTGTCCCGCATGATTGGCGCGCCTCCGGGATACATCGGTTACGAGCAGGGGGGGCAGCTGACTGAGGCGGTTCGCCGCAAGCCCTACTCTGTGGTGCTTTTTGACGAAATTGAGAAGGCGCACGCGGATGTGTTCAATGTGCTGCTGCAGATTCTGGAAGATGGACGGCTGACGGACGGACAAGGGCGTGTGGTGAACTTCCGCAACACGGTTTTGATCATGACGAGCAACATCGCATCTTCGATCATAGAGTCCCTGGCGGCGGGGGATCCCGATCGACTGGAAAGCGCGGTGCGGGAGGAGTTGCGGCACCACTTTCGCCCCGAGTTCCTGAACCGCATAGATGAGATTATCACATTCCACGCTCTTAATCGTGAGCATGTGGAGAAGATTATCAGCATCCAACTCAAGCGAGTGCTGGATCGCCTGAAGGATCGTAACATCTCCCTGGAGTTGTCGGAGGCGGCAAAGGAGTTCCTGGCCGAGGAGGGATACGACCCGGCTTACGGCGCGCGGCCACTGAAGCGAGCGATCCAGAAGGAGATTCTGGATCCGCTTTCGCTCCTGCTGCTGGAAGGCAAATTCTCCGACGGAGACCGCATCAGTGTGGGCGTGGATGGAAATAAGCTGAAATTCACTAAGGCCTGAGGCGTATATCCCGCCGGGATAACGCATGGACGACATTCAATCAAGCCGCCACCGGCCCATTGTGGCCATTGTAGGGCGCCCTAACGTGGGCAAGAGCACTCTGTTTAACCGTATTGTTGGCAAGCGCAAGGCGGTGGTCCATGATATGCCCGGCATGACGCGGGACCGCAATTACCACGCGGCGGGCTGGCGTGACCGTGAGTTCCTGCTGGTGGATACAGGGGGGTACGAACTCCAAACCGGCGATCAGATCTACAAGCTGATGCGCGAGCAAACTATGATGGCCATCGAGGAAGCCGATGTGATTATCTTCCTCCTGGACACATCAGAATCCAACAATCCCACCGATGATCAGGTCATGACATTGCTGCGCAAGACGCGGAAACCGGTGCTGGTGGCAGTAAACAAGGCGGACAACGATGCGGCCCTGATGACGGTTGTCAGCGAATTCTCTCGTTTTGGAGTGGACCGGGTCTATGGGGTCAGTGCAATGCATGGCACCGGAACTGGCGATCTGTTGGATGCAGTTTACGACGCACTGCCACCGGAGCCGGAGGACGGCGGACCGGACGATTCGTTGGGTATCCGCGTGGCGGTCATCGGGCACCCAAATGTCGGGAAATCCACCTTGGTGAACAAGATTCTCGGATTCGAGCGAACAATTGCCAGTCCGGTGGCTGGGACGACACGCGACTCCATTGATACAACGTTTGAGCGCGACGGACAGCGCTATACGCTTATTGATACAGCCGGCATTCGCCGGAAGGGAAAAGTAGACAGGGGCGCCGAGAAGCTGAGCGTGATGTCGTCGCTGGCGAGCCTGGAGCGTTGCGACATTGCAGTGATTGTCATCGACGCGGAGCAGGGCCTTACTGACCAGGATGCACATGTGGCTGGATACGCAGTGGATGCAGGATGCGGCTGCATCATTGTCATGAACAAGTGGGACGCGGTTGAAAAAGATGGAAAAACGGCCGATGAGACAACGCAGAAACTGCGGGATGCGCTTGGATTCCTAAGGTTTGCTCCGATTCTTTATGCCTCGGCCAAAACGGGGCAGCGCGTGGACAAGCTCTTCAAGATGATCGGTGAGGTTTACGAGCAGTATACCCGGGAGATCGATACTCGGGCCCTGAACGAGTTTCTTCAAAAGACACTGGCTTACTTGTCGCCTCCGATGCGCAGCGGGAAGCAACTCAGGATAAAGTACGTGACCCAGACCGGGACCCGCCCGCCAACTTTCACCTTTTTCGTCAATGACCCGGGACTCATCCACTTTTCCTATGAGCGCTACCTGCTGAACCAATTGCGCCGGGAATTTGGTTTTGAGGGTGTGCCGGTCAAGTTACGGTATAAGGAAAAGGGCGACCCCAAATGGTCCCCAAGGTAAGTCATTCGAGTGGCTCTTCGGCCCCCTCGGCGCCCCATAACCCGACACATCACTGCCAATCCAGAATAGGTTTTCCGCTTAAAACTGTCAACGTGGATGAATGCATCGGGTAACTGGGGGCCGTACTAACTTGGCGCAGCATAGCGTGACTACACCAAATTAGAGGCGAACCTTTTACCCTTCGAGGGCGGTTTGGCGCGCGTCGAGGGCGAGGCAGAAGGCAGCGTAGAATTCCCTCACCACGGTATACTCGAAATCGGACAGTACGTTGGCACGGGATGAATCCTGAATATCCTTAAACATGCCGACGAGGTGTGCGTGGAGCGCCTCGAGTTCGTCGGGTCCCTTGTCCTTGAGGTTCCTGAGGCAGAAATCAATGCGCGGGTCATCGGGGGAAATGTTGGGAATGGGCAGATACTCGGCGAATTCCTGGATGACCTTGCGGGCGCGCCGCTTTGCAGACTTGATGCGTGATACGGGCTGCTCGGTGGTGGGGCGGCGTGTCTTGCGAACGGCTGAGGTGGGGGACTGGGCCACGGCGGAGCCGGCCTCGGGTATGCCGACGGAACGTTTAAGCTCGGCGAGCCAATGTTGGTATTCGCCTTCGGAGGCATCCAGGAGGTTGGGGGCGGAGTCCTTCAGCTCCAGCGCCCGCTCGATCTTGGCCTTGAGATCCTTCATGTCCGGATTTCCAGGCGTGTACTTCAGGCCCAAGTCCACGGTTTCCTTGGCACGCTTGAGGTTGTCCTCGCGCAGGTAGTTGGCGGTGGCGGCCTTGAGCTGTTCCACAGCATTGAAATAGTCTCCCTGCTTGAGCAGGATTTCGCCAAGGATCCGGTAACTCTCGGGATAATTGGGGCTGAGATCGATCATCTTTTTGCAGATGTTAGACGCTTCACCCAAGTCACCCTTTCGGATGTGGCGGTCCACCACCCATTTGAGTTGGGCGACTGCCTCGTCATTACGCTTCAGGCGCGAGAAAAGGTTCGCGAGCTGTTTGCGTACCTTCACGTCGTCAGGCGTGATGATAATCAGGATATTGTAAATGTTGAGAGTCTTGTCGAGCTGGCCATTGATACCAAAGTGCTCGGCGGCGGTCATGTACTCGCGATACCCCTGATCGCGGTCGCCGAGTTCGAGGTAGAGTGCGGCAAGGCGACAGCGGGAGATTTCGTTATTGGGGTCGAGTTGGACGGCCTTCTGAAGGACTGGCAACGCATCAACAAGATTGCCCTCCTGGATCAGTTTGTCGGCGCGCTCAATAAGATCGCCACCTGACGTGCCCATATTGCGAATGTGATTCATGGAGTCGGCGAGCTCGACGCCCATGTAGGCGGAGAAGAACTCCAGCAGGTTCCCGCCTTTGTGGCCATGGCAACTGGTGTACTGGCACTTATAGGTGTTCTTGTCGGTATAGATGATCATGGAGCGGCGGATGGTGTCGCGATGCAGTGGGCAGAAGAGGCGGATTGTGTTGCCTTCGCGGTAAAGCTGATTCTCCTGGAAACCCATCTTAAGGAGTAGGTCCCACGGATCCAGCTTCGAATTGAAGTCTATCTCTTCTTCAGAAAAAAAGTAATTCACGTACCAGCTCGATCTTGCTTCTGACAAAATTCCACCACGCCCAGCGCGCGGGGCATACTGTTAAGCATTTGCTACCAATGACCTGCGAATTTCAGCATACCGCCCCGGGCGAATTCCATTGAAAACGCACCGCGGAGCGTTAAGCCATCATTCCCAGCATTCAGGGGCCGATTTAAGAACCATGCAGAACGTACTTCCAAGGAAAAATTGGACGCCAAAGATGGCCGTCCTATGTGCAGCGCTTGCGCTCGTGACGGGCATGGCGGGGGCAGACAAGCTTTACCACAGCGACGGTACGGTGGTGGAAGGGCGCATTTTGGAGGAGTCTCCGGATGTCATCAAGGTGGAGACGACCTACGGGACCCTGAAGTACGACAAGGTCGACCTGATTAAGATTGAGCGGACGCCCCCGGCGGGGTCCACGCCAGTCGCAGTGGTACAGGCAACGCCCGCGGTGAAATCGTTGGCCGGAATGTTACCCAAGGGTCCAATCAACCCGTTTGCGCCGCCGGCGTATGTGAATCTTGTGGATGCCGGGGGGCACAAGGCGCCGCCGGTGACAACGGCCACGGTAACAGCAAAACCGACACCGGCACCCGGAGCGCCTGCCGCCGCAACACCCAGCCCCGCCTCGGGATTACCGCCAAACATTTAGGGGCGGATTCGAGGTTCAGGGGTTGTACGGATTCCTTGCAATACCAAGGGACGCACTTGTCGGGAATACACTTCTCATGCGGGTTGCCACAGAGCGGGTCTCGTTGTGAATCGTTGATTTGGAATGGCTTGGGAATGTTTGCTTTAGGGTATACTTCTGGTGAAATTCGAACGCTTCGTTGGGTACTCAGGTTGCTTTTGATACAACCAAGAGACTAGGCAGGCGCACGCTGCCTAGGTCGACCTGGAAGTCTCACAAAGGTTTCCGGAAAATTTGTCAGGAGTAGATATCATGAAACGCCTCGCCCTCGCCGCTGTTACCGTTGCTTCGTTAGCCGCCTTCAGTGGGAATTCAGCCACTGCCGGAAGTTCGGTACGGTTTAACGTCAATGTTGGAGCCCCATGCTATTACAATGGACCTCCCGTCGTCTACCGGACACCAATGCCTGTATACTATGCCCCGAGGCCGTGCTTCTACGGACCGACAATTTCTGTGGGGTACCGTTCAGGGAATTGGGGCTTCGGGTACTACGGTTACTGATTTTCTCTAAGAGCAAATGACTTTGAGTGGAGTTTGATGCGCGCCCCGCCCCCACGGGGCGCGTTTTTTTCATGTTTCTGAAACATAATATGCCCCTGCGGGTGTGTTACATTTGTTAAAATAGGGCTGCAGGTGGTGCTGCGGCCAGAATGAAAAGGGGAGCGCCTATGAACTGGCGTCGGTGGCAGGTTTTCCTGCTTCTCGGGCTTCTGCCCGGATTCATTCCCGCCCAACCTTCAACGGTTGCCTACAATCCGTCGCCCCAGGCCGCGCTGGGGCAATATGTGGTTCTTGGATGGAACGATCTTGGAATGCACTGCATGAACAAGAATTATGCGGAGCTCTGCATTCTTCCTCCATTCAACAATGTCTGGTGCTACGCCATCAAGCGGGGAGCAAGGCCGGAAATCACCTCCCAGGGTGTCACGCTATCGTATCGCTTTCCGACCAACACGTATTCCGCTGGCAAGGTGGACTTCTGGACGTATGCCCCAAGCCTGTTTGGCGTGACCCTACCAGCAAATGTTGGGCTTACAGGCCATGGGTTGACGGGAGTCCTGGATTGGAACGGCTCGGCGTTCGAAGTTACGGGGGTACCCATTACGCCTTTTGAGGATGCTGCGCCGACGGTCGAGCAGCCCTACCAGTTGGTTGAGGTGACTTTGAAGAACACGATTACCGGCGCTCAGTTGGACCAGACGAACTTCGTTGTGCCGACATCGGTGGAGATTCATTGCGACACTTGCCACCATGAGGACAACGAGACCCCGGATTACAACATCCTGAAGAAGCACGACGAAGAGAACCACACGAGTTTGCGTTCGCATCGACCCGTTCTTTGCGCCAGTTGTCATTCGTCCAACGCCCTTGGAACACCGGGAGTGCCGGGGGTTAAGTCCCTGTCCCAGGCTGTGCACGGTTTTCATGCGGGCCATGCCCGCAACATCACCTGCTATTCCTGCCACCCTGGCAATCAGACGCAGTGCCTGCGCGGCGCGATGTTTATTGCCGGAAAAACTTGCGTGGATTGCCATGGAAGCCTCTCCCAGGTTGCCAGTTCGATTTCGCAGGGCCGGAGGCCATGGCTTGATGAGCCCAAGTGCGGCAGTTGCCACGACGCGAATCACTCGGAGAATCCGGGGAAGCTTTACCGGAACAGCACGGGGCATGGGGGGCTTTATTGCACGGTCTGCCATGGCAGCCCTCACGCGGAACTTCCGACGGCGCAAGCGAGGGATGGCTTGCAGATGACGCGTGTCCAGGGGCAGGCGACCTATCTGAAAGATTGCACGGTTTGCCATATAACGGTTCCGACAGGCGCCGGTCCGCATGGTTTCAAGCCGGTGTCAAGTGTGGAGAAGTGGGCAACCTATTATCAGTGAGTTTCGCGGCGCCTTGAGATGAAGAGTGCCGTGGTACAACCCAGCAGTGCAATTAACGATGTGACAATGGATGGTGCTATTCCAACCGGGCGATACTTAAGGGTGACTTGCTGCTCCCCTGATTTGACGGGTATTCCGATCATCCAGCCGTTAATGCACGCGGGCAGGGCTGTTGGCCCGCCATTCACCGAGTAGTACCATCCCGGCAGATAGCTGGAGTGTACGACCAGCAGGTTTGGGCCATCAGAGTCGATATCGAAGTTCAGTGTGTTGGGAGTCTCTGCGTCCAATTGGTGGACTGAAGACGCGGTTATTTTGGTGAAAGTGGTTTCGTTTTTTCCCATCAGTCCATTTGGAATCAAATCGCAAGTATCGTCTGAAACGAAGTCACGGTTTCCGGGAAGTGGGCCAAATTCGTGACTGTCGTCGGCTGGGAGCACGACGGGAGTGAGATGTGCCATTACGCTTGCTGTGGACACTGCGGATAGCGAATACGTGTGGAGAGACTGGGGAATGGTTTCCGGCTGAAGTGACGGATCCTCTTCAATTGAGTGCGACGCGGCGAGAGCGCGGAATTTGGCTTTACGGATTTCATCTGGTGACTGGCCAGGTGCAGGCACAATAGTGCGGGAGCCTGCGAGGCGGGGCATCATAGGGTCGTAGCCGTAGGGTTCGTACATCCCCGGAATTAACTGGGAGCCGTTTGTCATGGGAGTCGGGATGGTAAACCGGCTGTTTGAGTTGTTCTGAATGACGACTTGTCCGATCTTGGTTCGGAGATCTTTGGGCCATCCGCTTGTGGTGCGGGGGGTGTTGGACTGGATGGCCCGCCAGTGGGCGGAGAGGGGATCGGCCACCAGGAGAATACTCAATACAACGGAAACGAGGAATACTGAACGACGGCGAAGGGCGAACAAGACGACGAACGCCACCGAAAGGGCGCTGAGATTCGCGGCTGCCTGCAGCAGTGGCATGATGATGACTTGGGGCGACGAGTTGGCTTCCTCGGCGAGGGCTTGGACTGCCGCATGGGAACCGCGCTGCGTTTCGCTAATCCGTAACAACCAATGGGCAACCTCACGTGGCGCTGCGAGGCAGCAAGCCGCGATACCAAGTCCAACAAGCGTCAGGAGTGCCCCTGTGAGCACATATCGCCTGCTTGAGACGATTGGCAAGTTTTGGCTGGGGCGGAAGAGTTCGTCGAGAGCACAACCTGCCAGAATTGCGGTGGCAAGGTTCACAAGACACATGGCTTTGAGCGGCTCCCGGAAGAAACCAAAGCCGGGTAGCCAGCCTCCCATGCCGTGATAGAGGGCGACGCAAAGTACAGCGACTGCAGCCCTGGCGCCAGGTGTGGCTCCCCCGTATCTCTTAAGTGTGCCAATAAGCGAGCCGATGGCGAGAAGTGCCGTAATTGTGCCCGTGTATCCCGCGGTATCCCATACGCCGCGCGTTTGGAGATGCTGAGTCGTAATTCCGTCGCCCAAGGGAGAGCGGAGGAGATACTCCAGCATCCAAACAGCGCGGGAAGCTTCAGTGGGAGTGAGGCCGGTGGCACCGATGGATCGGGCGCCGAAACCGAGGTAAAACAGGGTGGGGAGCCATTGCGGAGCCGAAATTGCTGCGGCCACAACCCAAACACCGGCGAGCGCGGCAGCTTTGATTTTCCAACTTCCGCGTGCAGTTAATGCCACGGCGAACTGGGACCAGAACAAGTAGAAAACGTATTGCGGTGCCCCTGCGAGGATGACAATTCCCGTGGCGACGGCGGTAGCCACAAAGGATGCAGGTTTTCGGTCTGAAAGATACGCGATGAGCATGCAAATGGCAAACGGGATCCAACTCATGGCGAAAATCACCGTAAGGTGGCCGCTCATGAATCGGTGAGAGAAGACCGCGCCAAGTATATAAACCGTGGAACCGCTAGCAGCGGCCAAGGGAGACAGTTGGCAGGCCTTTTGAAGGCCGAGGAAGGTAAGGATTTGCGCCAGAATGACATGAAGGGAAAGGACAATCAGCAGGCCCTCAGTCGGCGGGAAAAGCATCAGACTGAGAGTGTTAAACGGGTAAAACAGGGCGGTCTGCTGAATCTCGACTGTTGGATAGCCGCAGAAAAGGTGCGGGTTCCACCAGGGAAAGACTCCCTGGCTTAGCCAGCGGGACAGGAACACCCTCTGGGGGTAAAAGTAAAACTCGAAGTCGGACCGGGGAATGCCAGGAAGGTAAGCGCCCCAGCCGTGCCAAATCAGGAGGATCGGAGCGAGACACCCGGAAAGCAGCACGAGCGCCGCGAGGCATTTTGAGCGCGTTTCAGACATGGATTTTTGCCTGTGGCAGCGCCTCCGACGGCGGCACTAAGCCTCTACCGAATTACATTCCGACAACCTGATAGCCGCCATCCACATAGATAACCTGGCCCGTAATTCCACTTGAGCCGTCGCTACCGAGAAACAGCGCAGTCTGGCCGATCTCGGATAGTTCGCAGCTACGGCCAAGGGGCGCGCGAACTGAGTAGTATTTCAACATATCGGTGAAGCCGGCAATGCCGCGGGCAGCGAGGGTGTTGACCGGACCGGCGCTGATGGCATTGACGCGGATCTTCTGCGCGCCGAGGTCGGCGGCGAGGTAGCGGACCGAGGCTTCAAGTGATGCTTTAGCCACACCCATGACGTTGTAATGGGGGAAGACTTTCTCCGCGCCGTAGAAGGACAGTGTGATCATGCTGCCGCCATTGGTGAAAAGAGGAGCCGCGCCTCGTGCCACCGCGACCAGTGTATAGACACTGATGTTATGGGACAGGAGAAACGCCTCGCGGGTGGTATCGACGTAGCGGCCGTCCAGCGCTTCGCGAGGTGCAAAAGCGACGCAGTGGGCGAGCAGGTCGAGGCGGTCGGTCTTGGATTTCACAAACTCGAAGAACGACTTGATTTCGTCGTCGCTGGAAAGATCGCACTGGGCAACGGCGGTATCGGGGCCAAGGGAAGCGGCCAGTTCCTCGACGCCAGCCTTGAGGCGTTCGTTCTGGTAATTCAGGATGAGGCGCGCACCTGCATCGGCCCAAGCCTGGGCAATGGACCACGCAATGCTGCGCTTGTTTGCGACGCCGAAGACGACGCCGACTTTTCCGGAGAGAGGTTTATCGGACATGGGAGTCTAGTGAGTAGCGGTGGGGCCGGATGTCGAGTAAAAAAGGCCATTAGGGCCTATCCGGACAAGTGCGCCAAATGGGAGCGGTGTGGCGGTGGTACAGGTTCCTGTCATGTCTGAGTGTTACGATATCGTCGTCATCGGGGCGGGCCACGCCGGGTGCGAGGCGGCCTTTGCGGCGGCGCGAATGGGTTCGCGGACTCTCATGCTGACCATGAACCTCGACCATATCGCCCTGATGAGTTGCAATCCTGCGGTGGGGGGGCTGGCCAAGGGGCATCTGGTTCGTGAAATTGACGCGCTTGGCGGGGTGATGGGGGTGGCGACGGATCAGACTGGAATCCAGTTCCGAATGCTTAACATGTCCAAGGGACCGGCAGTGCGCGCCCCCAGGGCGCAAAGCGACAAACGACTCTACTCCCAGTGGATGAAGCAGTTTCTCGAGTCTGTACCGAACCTTGAACTGATGCAGGGGACCGCGAGTCGCATCATTTACGATACAAACGGACGGCAACCGCGTGTCTGTGGAATTGAATTGGAATATGGCGGTCGTATCGACTGCCGCGCCTTGATTATTACGACCGGAACGTTCTTGGACGGGTTGATTCATGTGGGCAATCGTTCCCACGTCGCAGGACGCGCGGGTGAGCGCAGTGCCGACACTTTGTCGCGGTCCTTTACAGAGGTGGGATTAATGACCGGGCGCTTGAAAACAGGAACTCCGCCCAGGCTCGAACGGCGTACGGTCAACTGGGATGTGGTCGAACCCCAGCATGGGGATGTGCCGCCGCAGCCGTTTTCCTACCTGACGAAGAGATTACCCCAGCCCCAGGTGCCGTGCCACATCACCTACACCAATGAGGAAACCCACAAGATTATCCGGGATAACCTCGACAAGAGCGCCATGTATGGTGGCTACATCCAGAGCGTGGGCCCGCGTTACTGTCCGTCGATTGAGGACAAGTGCGTGCGGTTCGCCGACAAGGACCGGCACCAAATTTTCCTCGAACCTGAGGGCCTTACGACGAGCGAGATTTACGTAAACGGTGTAAGCACGTCTCTGCCGGAAGACGTGCAAAGACAGTTCATCCACACAATTCGTGGATTGGAGCAGGCGCGTATGACTCGCGTAGGGTATGCCATCGAGTATACCTTTGTTCCGCCGTCGCAGATAGGCGCAACATTTGAGGTGAAAGACGTGGATGGCCTCTTCCTGGCGGGACAGATCAACGGTACCACGGGTTACGAGGAAGCTGCGGGGCAGGGGCTACTGGCCGGGGTCAATGCCGTGTTGAAGCTGCGGGGTGAGGAACCATTCGTGCTACGACGTGACGAGGCGTACCTCGGCGTGCTGGCGGATGATCTGGTTACAAAGGAGCATTCGGAGCCCTATCGCATGTTTACGTCGCGGGCCGAATACCGACTCTTGCTACGGCAGGATAACGCGGATTTGCGTCTGATGGACCACGCACGACGATTAGGACTGGTGGATGACGCGCACTACTCAAGGTTTCAGTATTATCGCAAGCGAATCGACAAGGAGGTCAATCGGCTGCGGGAAACGTCTCTGCGGCCAAGCGAGATCCCACCGGATCTGGCCGAGGCTTATGATCTGTCGGACATGCAAAAGGGGATTACGCTTTCCCAGTTCCTGGCGCGGCCGGAGATGCGGTATGAGGATCTCCGAAAGCTGGGTGTTGCTTCGGATCTGGGTGAGGACGACACGGCGCGGGTGGAGGAGCAGGTGGAACTGGCGGTGAAGTACGCCGGGTATATTGCGCGCCAGCAGAACCAAGTTACGCGTATGGCTGGATTGGAGGGGAAGCAACTGCCAACCTCCCTCAATTATGAGTCGGTACGTGGGCTGCGGAGGGAAGCGTCGGTCAAACTGGCCGCATTGCGGCCGGAAACCCTTGGGCAGGCGTCGCGCATTGCGGGGGTGAATCCGGCGGACATTTCTGTGTTGCTGATTCATTTGCGAACGCGAGAACCAGCAAAAGCCTGATTTGAAATTCAGGGCTTGGGCTTGTAGAACATTAGTCGTGTGTTGAGGGTGCTCATGGGATCCTTGCGGGTGGGGTCGTAGCTTCGCGCGATCGCATCGGTGATTTCAGAGATGCGGCCAGTCTGACCAGTTTCGAGGACGATGTAGGCGATTTTCTTTGCGTCGAGGAGGCTGGCAATCTGGTTTACGACCTCCACGCCTCGGGCCGGTTTCTTATCGGCCTTTTCGTTGGCGTATTTCAGGGTCCACAGCAGGAGTTCTGAGTAATCCTCAGCAATTTTGCGCTGGGCAAGGAAGGCGTACATCGGCGGAGAGAGGACGAGGTCGGCCGGCGCTGTGGCCTTTTGCATGTCACGCACGAGTTGCATGGTCTCGTATTCGGGGAGTTCGTAGCTCCTCTGTTTAAGGGTGCCGTAAGAATGAATTAGGCCGTTGTAACCAACGACAAGTGCGATGGCGACCAGCGCGACAAGCTGGGCGGCTGGGGCGAAGTTATTCCACGACCATTCGCGCCACGAACCGCGGACATGGGCTTGCCAGCAGCTGGTCACAAGGTAGGCGCCGAAAATTGCAACGAAGGGTTCACCAATGGTGAAAATGTAGTCCACCGTGCCTCCCTTGGCGACGTAAACAATGGAGCACATGGCAAGGAATCCATAGAAGGATGCGTACTCCCGGGTTTCCTCTGGTCCGCGCCGGGCGAAGCGGGCGAGGCCGAGCAGCGCGAGAAGCACGTAACCCCCTTCAAGGTCGAGGACATTGCGTCCTTCGCGCAGGATCTTGCCAAGAACGTATGTCATGGGGGTTTGCCCGGGCTGGAGAAATTCCTGACGAGGAAATGCGCCAGCTTGATTATGGATGACGCATTCGAAATAGGCTCCCGTTCGCCACTCCATGTAGCCAATGACTCCGGCGACAATGGTGATGAGGGGAATGGCGTAAAAGGCAAGCAACCTTGGCCGGCGCACGCCCAGATAGACGAGGCTGAAAAGCGCATAGGGTGCTGACGTCATGTTGGTGAGCGGAGCGAGTGCCATCAGCGCCCCCGCGCCGACTGCGCGGGATGGCTGCCATGAAATCAGCAGGAGGAAGCTGGAGAGAAGCCAGAATATCTGGATGGGCTGGCTTTGGTAGCCGAGGGTCCACCAGAACCCGATTGGCAGGAGGAGATAGATAGACGCCGCGACGATCCCAGTCGCCCGTTGAGATTCCCGCGCCTCGGTGGAGTTCCCTCCCACAACACGCAATGTGCAAAGATAGACAAGTACCATTGTGGCGAGATGGAGCAGAAGACTGAATGAACGGAATGCAAAGAGTGGATGCTCAAACAGACTGCCGAGGCGAGCAATGAATGATCCCAGGATCAAGTGAACCGGCGGTTGGGGCGCAACAACATCCCGGTAGAGGATGGCCCCCTGGGACAGGCGCCACGAAATGTACATGTAGTTGCCGTCGCCAAAGTCCAGATATCCCTTGTTCCAGTGGGAAACTACCAGAACAGCATAGATAAATCCAACGGCTGCCAGAATGGTACCTGCTGCCCGGCGGCTCAGGGGGGTGGCGCCGGGGGAGTTGGATTGCCCCGCGTCAGTTTCCGGCATCGTGTTCGAACTCATCGCAGAGGTTATTGAGGGTGATGAATCGCGCGCTGCCGGCGGCGGCAAAAATGAAGTACTCGAGGGTGTCCCAATAGCCGGGGAACGTGGCCCGGTCGTTCATGATATTATGCCATAACAGGACATAGGCTCCGCCCTCGGTGTGGCTCGCATCGAGAAGGTGGGCGAGGCGTTCGAGGGACTGCTCGGCAGGTACCTTTTCATAGACTGCGAGGGAGACGTCCATCACGACCAGTGGGATTTCGATGATGGGAAGGACCTCGCGCTTTTCCAGGTCAAAGGGATGGAAACAACCCGACCACCCGCACCGGAAACCTGCGCGGTCGGCGAAACCAAGACTGGAATCATAACGAATTCCCGCGTCGACAAGTGCGCGCCATGTTTCAGGCACTGCAAAGCGCAAGTAATGCTGACGCGAACCGCGGAGTGGCTTGACCATTTCCTTGCGGAGGGTCTCCGCCTCGGATCGGATCAGGGCCGGGGATGTGAGCGTCTCATAGCTGGGGTGTAGGGCGATTTCATCGCGGTTTGAGCGCACACGCGACATGAGTTGTCGGACGTCGGAATCCGCCAGAGAATAGTCGCAGTCATGGCCAGTTTTGCCGCCAGCCATGAAGAAGAAGGTGCTTTGGGCGCCGAGCTTTTCCTTGAGTTGGAAGAGCTGGTCAAAACTGTCGTAGGGGTCGCGTCGCAGGCCGGCCAGAACCATGCTGGCATGTCGGACCTCCTCCGCCGAACTTCGCATGGTGAGTGTGTCGCTCATGAATCGTCGCGCACCACGCAGGCCGCGGTATTTCCGCATGAGATCCACGTCGTGGGTCAGGGCAACAGTCTGGCGACGGGTGAAGGCAGGTTTGGGAATCTTAAGCCCTTCGAGAATCAAGGAATAGAGATTCTCGAACCAGCGGTTTACGACAGGCTGGTCGTAAAGCTCTGGAGGCGCAAGGGAATGCTCGCATAGGAAACGGCCATGCTGATCGGGGGTGGAATTCACGTATTCCTCGTAGCGGGTCAGGAACCAGAAGGCGGAGGCGATCAAATCGAACCCGAGGACGGCGACTTTTGGGCTGGGAAAGCCGACAAGCTCACGAAAACCCTCCGAAGTGGCTGCCTTTCTCAGGAGTTCAGGTAAATGGGGAAGGTCGGGGGACTCGAGGAATCGGTCGCCGAAGAAGCCAGAGTCGGGAATCTGAATTACAAAGTCGAACTCGGCCTCCAACGCAGACGACTCCGCTGCACCCAGGTCCGTTTCGTTGCCGTAGACCAGAAGGAGTTGCTTAAAATTCCGGCTTAGCGCGCTTTTAGTTCGAGTAACTTCTGCTTCAATCTCAAGCAATAGGGAGTATGTCTGGGCAAAGGTAGACACGGGATAATTCACGCAGGATGTGAAATCGCGCTTAGCTGCCCAGAAATGGCACATTGGGGGATGCGGTGTCGTCATGCTTTAATACAAGGCAACGGAGTGGGATGGTAAATATCAAGGGAATCGATAAGTGAATCTTGACTCATATTGTCAGCCTAATCGATTCATCCATGCCTTCTAAAAACCACTTGAAGGGGGTAAGCATTTCGAGTGGGTTGGCAACGTGTTTGAACCTGCATTATCAGTCTTGAGTGAAGCCTTGATGAGGTGGACGATGCCCAGAGTGGCGCAATCCGATTCGAATCGTCCTGGTGATTCCAGAACGCGATATTCCGGCCGTCCAATGGTGGCAATTGCTGTTGCCGCGGGACTGGCATTGACGGCATGCGGCGGGCCGGAACCAAGGGAGGTGGCCCCGCGTAGGAGGGGCAATGGCATTCAGTCCGGTGAATCTCAGACCACGCGAACGGCTTCGGTTCAATCCACCGGGAACGTGTTCGATGAGGGAACTCCTCTAACACTTTGGGGGGCGCCTTGCTTGGTCAATTTGGTTTCTCCGAATGAGTTCGTTATAGGCATGAATGAACAAGCCCCCGACAAGCAACTCATGAGATGGGTCTCAGGGGTGGCAGAAGCTGAAGATCAGTCCGGGATCACAACCTCCACTATCATTACGTCGGAGACTGCTTGCAGGGTCTCATGCGCGTTTCCACGTTCGCTTAGCCTTCCCGCAAGAATTGAAGCGCGTCTGACCTATATGGGAGAGGCTCCAATTTCGACTACTTTTACTGCAACGTACCTTGCCAATCGAACGATGGATAGAATGTGTCCACCAGCCGATTTTGAACCATGGGAGAAGGCGCCGGCGGGAGAAGTCGTTGCCGAGCTTGAACGTCAGCTAGCAATCATGGGGTACAAACTTGAAAACTCGGAGTTCTCGAATATCTCAACCATTCCAGAAAGTCTTGATCTGGTCAGCGCCTGCATTGATGAATTGCAGAAAAGGTTGCCGGAGAATGACAAGAAGGCATTTGACGAGCCAACTGCACAAATCAAGAAGGCCTCGAATACGCTTCGGGAAGCTGCCTCCAAGGCGGATTATACAAAGATTGAGCCGCTTATCATGGAAATTCGACTCACTCATTGCTTTCCGATTCTCAAGTATTCCAAATACGTCTATTAGCCAATCCTCTGTTTGGCAAAGTTGGATAAGTATAGCAGTCAGATCGCGCTGCAACAAGGTCGTCAGCCATGATTTCGGAACAGACACGACGTTGACGACCCGGCTGTTTGCCACGAATATGACCTGAACTCGGATTAAGGTGCGCCTCCCATGCCACTGACGGTGTGAGCGTGCCGTCCAAGAAGCCGCATGGACACTTGGGGAGTGCCCATTGACCAAAAAGGAAAAACCCCGGTGACCAGAAAAGGGTCGCCGGGGTTATCACTTTTGGAAATAGCGGAAAGGGAAAGGATGCTAATTAATACATTTCCCAATCGTTTACATTTGCGAATCCATTCAACTGGAAAACTTCAACAGAGTCACCTGTTGGAGAGGTGCTGCCAGCATGAGTCACAAAGAGGTACTTGGTCCCACTGATTGTGCCGACGCAGGCATCAATAAGCCCGGCGTTCAGCGCAAACGCTGGATGGCTGATGGTCAGGGCAACAACGTTGGTTGCGGCATTCACAAATTGCACCGTGCGCCCTGAGCGGTCGGGAACGACAACGTATTCATCGACACCGTCATTGAACACGCCCAAGCCCATCGCGCTCACAGTGTTGGTGCCGGTTGTCTGGTAAATACCAGTCGCCGTGGCACCAGCCAAAGTGTTCGGTGTTACTGCGTCGTACCGGGCATAGCCGTCTGGCGTTGTTCCGTTGCGCGAGTAATAAACGCGGTTGCCGGAGACTTTGCCATCGCGGAAATTCGAATTGTAGGGCGCTGCGGCAGCTGCCGCTTGGGGGGTGATTTCGGTGGGCGGATTACCTGGAGGAGGTACCGAGGTATCAAAATAGCGCATAATGGACGAAGCAAGAAGTGGGGCCGCAAACACGGTCGAAGTTGTCCCGAAACGATCGAATGCCATGTAACGTGGTGTTGTGGTTGCTATCGAAGAGTAGGTGACAGCTTCTGCAGCATTTACGATGGCCAGAATTCCTTGGGAACCGTTCTCACCGGCGACATATTTATCACCAGTCGCCTGATTGCAGTTTACGCTGATCAAGCCACGACCGGCCGGCCAGGTGATGGACGTGGAAAAATCTGCAATGGTTGTAAGAGTGGGGGTAACGGAAAGCGGTGCTGTAACCTTAACAAGTTTCCTGTCGTTAAAAGTGGTTACGTAAAGGTTGCCGTTATAAATGTCGATTCCGGTCGGAAAGTTTACCGCCGAGGACACATCAATGGTTTTAACATAAGTTGCAGTTGGCGCACCAAAAGAAGTCGATGTCATTGCCAAGGCAACTGCTGCCAATCCAACTTTACAAAAGGCTTTCATTGGATCAAAATCTCCTTTAAATATTTAGTCTCTGAGAATGGTCCATGCTGCGTACACTTAACCATTCACTCAAGACTGAAGATATATCCCATGCCAAGAACGGGTCAAGTTCCAAATTGCGGAAAATGGCCCATGCAGCTCCTACGGAAAATCGGATTGTAAGCCATTGCATTTATTAAACTTAAATTGGCGTGTGGGGCGGGTAAACTTTGGGTGAGATTTGACTAAAGTTCGATTTTTCTGGCAGTCACTGCAAGCGCTTTCGCTGCCCGGAGAATCTGCTCCTCCGCAAGTGGTGAAACAGTGGCGGCAGCAAATTCATGGGTGTGGCCACCCACCGTCTCGTCGTTAGTGATTTTGATAGACGGGTGCAGGCATGGGAAGCGGTGGCTGAGATTGGCTATATCGAGGGATCCGTGGGGGACAGGCTTCTCGATGGGGGTATCGCCGCCCAGGTCCTTCCAGACTTCGCGGAATTCATCTGCCAGTTTGGGGTCGGGGCGCATATCGAAATAGGGGTTGCCGTCCATGTGCCATTCAAAACGGGCACCGGTAGACTGGGCTGCGGCCTGGCCGCAGGCAATCAGGCATTCGAGGACCTTCTCCGATTCTTCTTTGTCTTTGCCGCGGAGGGAGAACTGGCCTTTGGCGTAATCGGGGACCATGTTGGCGCGTTCGCCGCCCTTGAGGATGACGCCGGGGGATTTGGCGGTGGGGGGGAGCTGTTTACGGCGCTGGTCCATGGTGACGAAGAGCTGAATCATGGCGTCGAGGGCGTTGATGCCCTTCCACGGCGACGCCGCGGCGTGGGCAGACTTGCCAAAGAATTCCACAACCACGGATATGCAGGCGAGTGAACTGTAGGCGACTTCTGTGTAGATGCCAGGGTGGCACATGAGAGCCGCAGAGACGCCGTCGAAGACGCCGGCCTCGAGCATGTTAATTTTGCCGCCGAAAGTTTCCTCTGCCGGGGTCCCGAAAAGGGCCACCTCGCCCTTAAAGTGGCCTGCCTTTGCCGCGGCGGCGAGGCCGATGGCGGCGTAGGTGGAGACTGTTCCAATGATATTGTGGCCGCAACCATGGCCAACGACGGGTAACGCATCGTACTCGGCGAGAAATGCGATCCGCGGACCGCTGCCGGGTTTGCCGTAAAGTGCGCGGAAAGCGGTAGGGAGGCCAGCGATGTCATGCTCCACGGCAAATCCCTGTTTCTCGGCGCGGGAGGCGAGTAGTTTGGCGGATTCGACTTCTTCGCCACTGAGTTCGGGATGGTCATGAAGGTGGCGGCTGGTGGCGAGAATCTCGTCGCGGAGGGAATCGATGGCTTCGACGATGGCCTGCTTGGCGGAATCAACTGACATTATTCGGCCACCTGCATATAACCGAGTTCGCGGAGGGCCGTGCGGATCTTGTCGGCAGCTGCATCCAGATCCTCGGGCTTGGCGTTCTTGTCCTGGCGGTCAAAGTCCATATCGCGTATGTTGTTGATGGGAACGAGGTGGATGTGGGTGTGGAGCACCTCAAGGCCGGCGATGATCAAACCCACCTTCTTGAGTTGGAAGGCGTGGTGGATGGCTTTACTAACGGATTGGGCCACGCCGAACAGGTGGCTGGATAGGTCCGGTTTCATGTCGACCCAATGATCCACTTCCTCGCGAGGGATTATGAGTGTGTGGCCGGGGTTCATGGGGGCGATGGTGAGCATCCCGACGCAGACATCGTCCTTCCAGACAAAGCGGCCGGGGAGTTCCCCGTTGATGATCCTGGTAAAGAGGCTGGGCATGGGAGTGGTTTCCTTTCAGAGTGGGGATCTAATGTAATTATGTGTGGCGCAGTCTACTGCAAGGCCCGGTCGTAAATGGCGCTCACGTAGCGCAGAAAAGTGCCGTAGTTCATGATCTCGTCCATGGCCTCGTCGTCCATCACGGCCTTAAACCGGCGGTCTGCCATGAGATTCTGCCGAAGGTCGGTGTCCTCCAGGTCCCATGTCTTCATTGCGGCTTTCTGGACTACGTCGTAGGCATCCTCGCGCGACATACCGCGATCGACCAAGGCGAGCAGAATGCGTTGGGAGAAGACGAGGCCGCGGGTGTGGTCGAGGTTTCGTTTCATGTTGCGGGGATAGATGTGGAGGCCGTCCACGACTCGCTTCATCTGGCGCAGCATATAGTGAACCAGGGTGGTGGCATCCGCGAGGATGATACGTTCAGCCGAGGAATGGCTAATGTCGCGCTCGTGCCAGAGGGCGATGTTGTCGAGGGCCGGGACGACGTACCCGCGAACGACGCGTGCCAGGCCGCAGAGTTGCTCGCACTTCACCGGGTTTCGCTTGTGTGGCATGGCGCTGGAACCCTTCTGGCCTGCGGAGAACGGCTCTTCCAATTCGCGGACTTCGGTCTTTTGGAGGTTGCGGACTTCCGTGGCGATCTTCTCGATGGTGGCAGCGCAAATTGCCAGCGCGCAAATAAATGCGGCGTGGCGATCGCGCTGAAGGACCTGGGTGGAGACATGGGCCGCCTCGAGCCCCAGTTTGCGGCAGACGCGCTTCTCAAGATCCGGGCCGGTATGGGCATACGTTCCGACGGCGCCGGAGATCTTGCCGACGATGACGCCCGCAATTGTATCGCGCAGGCGTTGCGTATTGCGCAGTAATTCCTGGTAATAGACAAGGAATTTCAGGCCAAGGGTGATGGGCTCACCATGGACGCCATGGGTGCGGCCCACCATGACAAGTTCCTTGTGGTCGACGGCAAACCTGCGAACGGAGGCGGTGAGTGCTTCCAATTCGCGCATCAGAAAATCGCCGGCGATCTTAAGGCGAAGGGATTGGGCGGTGTCCACCACATCGTTGGAGGTGAGGCCGAGGTGAACAAAGCGCGATGCCGGGCCGATGTTCTCGGCCAGGTTTGCGGTGAAGGCAATGACGTCGTGGTGGAGTTCCTTTTCCAGTTCGGTGATGCGCCCGACGTCAAAGTGGGCGTTGTGTTTGATCTTGTTGAGGTCCTCGACCGGGATGCGCCCCATCTCGGCCCAGGCTTCACAGGCGGCCAGTTCCACATCGAGCCATGACTGAAACTTGGCGTTCTCGCTCCAAAGTTCCGTCATTTCGGGTGTTGAGTACCGCGCAATCACGCAATTTTCCCTTTCGGCCTAATTTCCTGATTGTTCAACATGCCAAGGCGCCCTCCGCAAGACAAACCCTGCGTGCGTCAATGGGACGGTCAGCCGGAGATTTTTTCCGGCAAATCGGAAAGAAAGAAGAGATGCCTGCCCCGCACCTCCCATTTGGCTTCGGTCAGGCGCTTCAGGGTTTCGGAGTACACCTCATGTTCACGCTCCAGGATTCGGGCCGATAGGGTTTCCTCATTGTCACCGGGAAGGACAGGAACGGCGCGCTGGGCTATGATGGGGCCTGTGTCGACGCCGTCATCAACCAGATGAACGGTGCACCCCGAGATCTTAACGCCGTGCTCGATGGCTTGATTGGCTGCGTTCAAACCGGGAAAGGCTGGCAAGAGCGATGGGTGGATATTTACAATCCGGTTTGGGAAGGCGCTGAGGAGGGTCTTTCCCACAATCTTCATGTAGCCAGCGAGGGCGACCAGGGATACCTGATGGTCGCGAAATAGGGCGACTATGTGGTTTTCATAAAGTTTTTTGTCGGCGAAATCTGCTGGATTGGCGGACAGGGCGGGGATGCCGTGCTGGCGGGCAATTTCAAGGCCGGGCGCACCGGGATTATTCGAAAAAACGACCGCCACTCTGGCGTTGGAAAATGCCCCGGCTTCCTGGTTCTTAAGTATCGCGCCAAGGTTTGAGCCGCGGCCGGAGATGAGAAGGCCAATATGAACAGGAGTCTTGCTCATGGTCGGAAGCCTCCAGATGGAATTGGGCCAAAACGGCCAGGGACAGCGGGCGTGATTACAATGCGCGGTTTGGGGGAAACTTCTGGCCGATTATCTGGCATCCAGGCTCCCGTGTGCTCAGTGTGTGTGAGGCACCCGAATGTGCGTATCGTAATCGCGCAATAGGTCTCCGCAGACGGAGCACTTGGGCCGCTCGCCAACTGTTCCGATGATGTATTCCCCACCTCGCGGGCACCGAGCCTTGAACACGGGGAGGTTCTGGGTGTCGTCGTCGCATGGTGCCTTGCGGCCGTACTCATACATTCGGAAGTAGCGGTGGGCCAGGACTTCGGCAGAGGGGCAAAGCGATCCCGGGCGGGCGCCGGTTTCCTTGACCCAGTCCTGCTTGGCGTCAAGGAGGCGCTCCAGGTTGTTAAGGCATATCATTTCGCGACCCTCATGGTTCATGGGAGGATCGAAGGAGCTTTTCCAATTCTTGGTGACTCCACAGCAGCCCCCAAGGACCAGCGCTGTCGCGGCCAACGAAATCCACCTGTACCATTGCTTTATCATGCCTGAACTTGCCCGTAACTCCATTGGTCGCGGACTGTCGCGACCGACTTTAATTGAATGGAGAGTTCCTTGGTTGGCCCGGTCGCGCAAGAAAAAACGACCTCCAGCATGCGGGCAATTTGGGGAGCGAGGGCTGTGGAGGTTTAGGGGGGGAGTGTTGTACGGCCTTTGGGTTATCGTTAGTACTCCCCGTGAGGTTGGATTCCGTTGTGGCCGTGGAGGGCGGTTGGACGAGACTGAATTCGTGGATTGTTGGAAAAACTAGGGTTAATTGAGTAGCAGAAAAAAAGGGGTGGCGGGTATGGCATTGCGTTGGCCCGTTCGGCGGAAATCCAGCTATTGAAAGGCTCGGCATGTCAGTCTTGGTTCCTTATCGCAGCGCCCTCAAGTCCCTTGCACCTTACCCCCCGGGCAAGCCAATTGAGGAGGTGCAGCGTGAGTTCGGGTTGACCAACATTGTCAAGTTGGCTTCCAACGAGAACCCATTGGGCCCATCGCCGCTGGCCATTAAGGCGTTGGCCGCAGAAAGCAGCGAATTAAACCTGTATCCGGAATCGGGCTGCCACTACCTGCGGTTTAAGCTGGCAGAGCACCTTGGTTTGGAGCCGAACCGATTGATATTTGGAAATGGTTCTGATGAGATTGTTGCGATGCTGGCGCAGTCGTACCTGGGGCCGGGGGACAACATCGTCATCAGTGAGCATGCTTTTGTGCGCTACGAAATGGGCGCAGTCATGATGGGTGCGGAGACCCGCACGATCGCGCGGCTCGATTGGCGCCACGACCCGGTGGCCATGGTGGGGGCGTGCGATGAAAGAACTCGGTTTGTGTTCGTGGCGAATCCTGAGAATCCCATCGGGTCTTTCAACCCCTTGGCGGATTTGGAGCGAATACTGGCAGGGGTGCCGCGAACGGCGTTTGTGGTATTGGATGAGGCCTATTATGAATTTGCCCGGCAAAACGCCGATTATCCAGAGTCGCTGCAACTTCTCCGAAACCACGACAACCTGATCATTCTACGAACCTTCTCAAAGGCGTATGGGCTTGCCGGGCTGAGAATCGGATACGGAATCGGCCACGCGGATGCTTGGGACCCAGTGGACCGGGTGCGACCACCGTTCAATGTCAGCCGGGCTGCTCAAACTGCGGCGCTGGCGGCAATGGACGATTCGGAGCATCTGCAAAACACTCTGGACAACAATGCCCGCGGGCGTGAATTCCTGTATGAAGAGCTGAAGAAACTGGGGTTACCGTATGTCGAGACGGCGGCTAACTTCATCCTGATTGATTTTGGGCGCCCTGCGATGCCGATTTATGATGCCCTGCTCAGGGCGGGGGTTATCGTTCGGCCGGTGGGGATTTATAAGTTGCCGAACCACCTGCGGGTCACCATTGGACTACCGGAAGAGAACCAGATTTTTGTTGATGCGCTCCGCGGCGTGCTCCGTAACTAAAGTTGTTAATCGATAGAGAGAGGGAGTATCATGATCATCGTAATGAGTCCGGAAGCCACTGAGGACCAGCTGGCGCACCTTGTGGAGGTCATTGAGGGGGCCGGGCTGAAGGCTCATGTTTCCCGGGGTACCGAACGCACCATTGTGGGTGCAATTGGGAACGAGGCAAAAATCCAGCAGGTGCCGTTCATGGCAATTCCAGGCGTGGAAAGCTGCATGCCGATCGTTAAGCCATATAAACTCGCCGGCCGGGAGTTCAACAAGGAAAAGACCAAGATCAAGATCCGCGACATCGAAATTGGCGGCAAAGAGGTCGTCGTGGTTGGCGGCCCGTGCAGTGTGGAGCCCAACGACACACTCATCCAGACGGCCCGCGCGATCAAGAAGGCTGGCGCGAAGATGCTCCGTGGTGGTGCCTTTAAGCCGCGCACATCGCCCTACGACTTCATGGGAATGGCTGAAGACGGATTGAAACTGCTGGCGGATGCCCGCGAGGAAACGGGTCTTGCCGTTGTCACGGAAGTAATGGACACTCGCGACGTTGAACTCGTATACAAGTATGCCGATGCTTTTCAGATAGGAACGCGCAACGCCCAGAACTTTAACCTGCTCAAGGAAGTTGGCAAGTACGACAAGCCGGTGTTCCTGAAACGCGGTATGAGCATGTTGATCAAGGAATTCCTCATGGCCGCCGAGTACGTCATTTCGCAGGGCAATAACGATGTGATCATGGTTGAGCGTGGCATTAGGACTTTTGAGACGGCGACCCGCAATACACTGGATGTTGCTGCCGTGGCGGTGCTTGGAGTGGAGACACACCTTCCGGTGTTTGTGGATCCGAGCCATGCTGCCGGAGACCACCGGTTCGTGAACGCCCTGTCGCGCGCAAGCGTGGCCTGCGGTTGCGATGGGTTGCTTGTGGAAGTTCATCCCAACCCCGAAAAGGCCATGAGCGACGGCGCGCAGACACTGAAGTTCAGCAAGTTTGAGCAATTGATGGACGAGATTCGTCCGGTTGCGGAGGCTGTCGGGCGCTCCGTCTAGGCGCCTGTGGTTCTTCGCATGGAACCTGCGTTTTTCCCCCGAATCGCCGTTGTCGGCGTTGGATTGCTGGGCGGATCCCTTGGGCTGGCCGCGCGGCAGCGAAAGCTCTGCCGCGAAGTCATTGGCGTGGGCCGGTCACGTCCAGCCCTTGAGGAGGCGCTACGGCTTGAAGCCGTGGATCAGGTATCGACGGATCTTGCCGAGGGTGTTGCCGATGCGGATCTGATAATTCTTTGTACCCCGGTGGGGCACATTCTGGATACGTTGCCTCAGGTCCTGGCAGCTGCAAAACCCGGGGCAATTGTCACGGATGTCGGGTCCACAAAGTCGGCCATTGTTCGGGCCGGGGAGGAGACGGCGACGCGACTCGGAAAGCTTTTCGTGGGGTCCCACCCCATGGCCGGTTCTGAAAAGAGCGGCGTGAGATACGCGAAACCGGATTTATTCGAGGAGTCTACCTGTTTTGTAACAAAGACGACACAGACCGACCCCCTGGCCTTCTCATCGGTTTGTCGCTTCTGGATGGCGCTGGAAACCCGGCTTGTGCTGTGCCGGCCGGAACGCCACGATCGACTGGTGGCGCTGGTTTCCCACCTGCCGCACATGGTCGCGGTGGCCTTGGTGCAGGCTGTTGAATCCCTTGGGGAGGACAAGAATCTCATCCGTGGGATCATTGGTAACGGGTTCCGTGATACCACCCGCATTGCTCACGGTAGTGCCGATATGTGGGAGGACATCTGTGCCCAGAATAACGGCGAGATCGCAAATGTCCGCAAGGCCTTTGACGACGCTGTTGCCCGGGTGTTTGACAGCATTCAGAATCAGGATCCAGCATTGAAGGCGATGCTCCAGAATGCCAGCGAGTACCGCGGTTTCCTTGACAACCACTGAACCAAACCCGGACATTCCCGGCCATACTGCCCACGATTCGGTTCGTACTGCCAGCCTGACGGTACTGGCATTCGTCGTGGCCAACCTGGTGGCAAGGGGCCTTTTCGTTGGGCTGAACACAGGAGAGTATACCGATGGTATTCTCCAGCTGTCTGTTTTTACCATTCCCGCCGGTCTGTATCCGCCGTTGTACGGGGCGCTCGCGTGGTGGGTTTCACAGCTGGGGATTGACCTGGTCATTGCAGGGCGGGTGGTAAGTATTATTGCGGCATCGCTGACTGTAATTCCCGTTTATGCCATGACGCGGCGGGCATTTGGCGAAAGTGCCGCACGTTTCTCCGCGGTCTTCTTTACGATATCCCCAATTGTCTGGCGCTGGTCCCTTCGCGCCATGACGGATTCCCTGTTCCTTTGCGCTGGGACATTTGCCATCCATTTCATGATGTGCTCGGGGGAGAACCGTGACTCGCGAAAGCGCGCGGATCGATTTCTGGCCCTTGCCTCCCTCCTCACTGCGGCCAGCGCACTCACGCGCTATCAGGGGGCATTCCTCGGTTTGCTTCTTGTCATTCCGCTCTTCCAATTTGTACGGAATTACCGTTCGCTTCCATGGCGCTCCGTATTGGCATCAATGGCATGGGTGGCCTTGCCGCTGTGGATAAAGACCAACGGCTTTGTCCACACATCGCAATTCGAAAGCCGTACGGCAGGGCAGTGGCTGGCGACATTGTTGGCTTATTGGAATCTTGCTGAGAGTTTTGTCCTGATTTCTCCCTATTACTTTGCCTACCCGATTTTTGCGTGCTTCCTAATCGGACTATTTCGTGTTCGGAGCACGGCGCGCGTATGCATGAAGCCGTTTCTCGCGTATTGGGGGATATGGGCACTGGTGCTGCTGGTCCTGCAGTCCCTTTTCGGTTCATTCCAGTATCGTTACATGATGCCGCTATTGCCGGCGGTGCTGGTGCTCGCAGGCGGGGGAGCGGCTTGGTTCGAGGCGGATTGCCTTGCCCGTGGGCGGCGGTGGATGTTTTCGGCCCTTTTCGCGGTTGGCTTGCTTTACACACTGCTCATGGCCGTGCTTGTGGTTGTGAAGCAGCACGAGGCTTTTGGCGATCAGCGTAGAGCCGCGCTGTTTGTGCGTGAGCAATTCCCCGGCGCCAGGAACGTCTACTCCAATGAGCGTTACGGTGAGTTCCTGCAATTGGGGTGCGTGAAGCTGTCCTACTGGCGGGGAGCCAGGGTGGAACCGCTGTGGGATTTTCTTCCGCCCAAACCGGGCTTGGCGCCAAGGGCTTATTTCCCGAACGGATCGCTGGTGATTCTCGGCACGGCCTACGGTGAGGAGCACGTCGACAGCATTTTGTCTGAACTGAATTACTTCTATCATATCCGTCACGTGGCGGCATTCAGTTCCATGCTCTATCCGCTGCACGATGACATCATGATGAATGGCATGTTCAGCCAGAACCCGATGGGTTGGGTGATGCGATATGCCGCGCAACTGTTTTCCACGACGATCTACGTTGTGGATAGCCGTCGCACAGATGAGGAGATCCAGGCCCTCATCAACAGGCAGCTGGGGCCTCCTGGAACCAAGCCGGTTTCCGATGGCCGGGGCGGACTGATGGTGGACGGCAGTGGCTTGACGACTGCGACTGCAACCAGGGCAAGGCCATGACTCGCCGCAGACATGGCAGAACGCCCAATGTCCCATCGGCCGTACCAGAGCCGGTCGTGGAGATGCCTGCTGACCCAGTCCCGCTCCCGGTCCTGCCGGCGATGCCGGCGGTGATCGTGGGAATACTCGCGTTCTTTGTCTACCTGCGCACCATGGCACCCTCCATGCATTTTGGCGACGGCCTTGAGTTTGCCTCGGCGGCCAAGGTCCTGGGGATCCCCCATCCTACCGGATATCCCCTGTACATGATCTTGCTGAAGCTTTTTACGTTCATTCCGATCGGTGAGGTGATAACCCGGACGACCCTGTTTTCCGTGGTGTGTTCCGCGGTTTCGGCGGGGCTATCGACACTGATTCTTCGCGATGTGCTTCAACGGGTTTTTCGGGACTTCTTGGAGAAGGCTGTCCTCGTTGCCTCCGCGGCTTTTGGGCTGGGGGGGGCGTTGCTGGAACTGCACTGGCAAAATGCGACACTGACGGAACTCAACGCGCTCCATTTTCTGTTGGTACTGTGTTTTCTTAGGGCTGCGCAACGGTTTGTGGAAACAGGGGAGCGCCGCTTTTTGATTCTTGTCTCCCTTGTCCTTGGTCTTGGAATTGCCCACCACCGCATGAGTGTCTTCCTGGGGCTACCTTTTCTCCTTTTATGGGTCAAGGCAGCGCAGAGAATGGGAATGCGAGACCTTCGCGGAGCGATGTGGCGGTCCGCACTATGCCTGTTGGCGGGTCTCTCGCTTTACCTGTACCTGCCGCTGCGGGCCATGCAGCGGCCGGCTGTGAACTGGGGCGACGCCTCCTCTTTCGGGCGCTTTTACCGGCATGTGCGGGCGGAGGAATATCTGAAGTTCCGGTTTCTCATGGCTTTGCCGGATCGCCCGTTCAACGCCGGCACGTATCCAATTTTCGCAGAAAAATCTGCCGCCATGCTTTTGACGGACTTTGTGGGCCAGGTTTATCCTGTCCAAACCTTCCCGGAATTGCGTGAGGACTTTGGTCGCAATTTCAACCTGGCCCGGATTTTTGCGCCGGACCATGCGTTGAAACGGCCCAATCCCTCGCCGCCCTGGGCACTGGATAAGGCATATCCGATTGTGGCCGTCCTGCTTCTTGGGCTGACGATTTTTGGGGGGCGGGTATGGGTGAAAGGGGACAGGTTCTGCTTCTGGCTGGGTGCACTGGTCTCGGGCCAGCACATCCTGTTCGTCTTTCTTTACAACATATTGGATATATCGGACTATTTCCTGGTTCCATTCTGGTTTGGATGGATCTGTGGCTCGGTTGGCATACTTGCCATGGCTCGCTGGGTGAGTGTCAGGATTTCCGCGGGGGGCTTGGCCCGTCGGCCTGAGTGGGCTTACGCTCTTATCGCGCTACCGATCATTATGGGCACCTCAAAATGGCGGCAATGTGACCGTAGCCGGGACAATGAGGCCGAGAGGTTGACCTACCACATACTGCCGGAAGACAAGAAGGTCATGCCGGAAGGCTCGATCCTTCTGACCGGTGGCGACCCGGATGTTTATACATCCTGGTATCGGCAGATTGCCCGTGGAGAACGAACGGATGTCCTCGTGTTCGGGTCAAACTTTGTGGCCACGCCCTGGTACAGCACCATTTTTACTCCTGAGCAGGTTGCGAAGTATGACCTGAAGTTTGCTCCCACGACCGCCTACGACCATCGCCAGTTTGTGCGGCAAGTCCTCGACGGCGTGGTTGACAGGAACATAGGCAGGTACCCCATTTTTACCACGATCACAGACGCGTATGTGCTCCAGGAGATTAACAAGTATTACGGATTGGGAGTTGTAAGCGCCATAAACGTGAAAGGCATGATTCCCACAGTGGACGAGTCCACTGTAACCCTGCTTCGAATTCTTCCGCGCACCCCCAAGGAGGCGGCCAAGTGATGGATTTCTATCGCAACAAAAATGTGGTGGTGACCGGTGCCGGCGGGTTCATCGGCAGTCACCTTGTCGAGCGCCTGCTGGAACTGGGGGCAAATGTGACGGCCTTTGTCCATTACAATGCGGCGGGCACGCGGGGACTTATTGATCGTCTGCCGATCCAGGACCAGAACAGGATTCGCTTTGTGGCTGGTGACCTTGCCGAGCAGGACGCGTTGGACGAGGCCTTCGAGGGGCAGGTTGTGGCTTTCCATCTCGCGGCCATCATTGCGATCCCGTTCTCCTACATGCGCCCGGCCCAGACGGTGAACAACAACCTGCAAACGACCCTGAATGTGCTTGGCGCGGTTGGCCGACACAAGGTGAAGCGCCTTGTACACACCAGCAGCAGCGAGGTTTACGGCACGGCCCAGCGGGTTCCGATTGACGAGACGCATCCGCAGGAAGCCCAGTCGCCCTATGCCGCCAGCAAAATCGCTTGCGACAAACTTGCCCAAAGCTACCATCTGTCGTTCAACCTGCCTGTGGCAACCGTTCGGCCTTTTAACACTTACGGGCCACGACAGTCTGCCCGTGCAATTATCCCGACAATCATCGCACAAGCGCTGACCAGAAAACAAGTGTATCTTGGTGCTATGCACCCGACTCGCGACCTCAACTTTGTTACGGATACCGTAGATGGATTCCTGCGAGTTGGGTGCACGCCAGGGATCGAGGGGCGCACCTACAATTTCGGCTCAGGGAAGGAAATCTCCATCGGGGAGTTGGCTGATCGAATCATCAAGATTGTTGGCGGCGATATCCCAGTGACCTTCGACCCGACCCGCATACGTCCCAATGCCAGCGAGGTGGGAAGATTGATTGCCGACAGTTCCCGGGCACGCGCGGATCTTGGTTGGGAACCGTGCGTTTCCTTGGATGAGGGCCTGAAGAAAACAGTCGATTGGGTGGGGCAAAATCTCGGGGCCTACCGCCCGGATAACTATCAGGTCTAAACCCAGTGTCCATGCCACGCGCGCTCATTATGGCTGGGGGAGAGGGAAAACGGCTGAGGCCGTTTACCAACTCCATTCCCAAGCCGCTGCTGCCCATTGGCCGCAAGCCGGTGGCACAGATCATTGTGGAGCGCCTGCGGGACTGCGGAATCACCACCCTTACCATGTCTCTGGAATATGCGGCCGACCTGGTTCGGGCCTACTTCCAGGATGGTCGCCAATTCGGTGTCACCATCAGTTACTTTCAGGAGCCGCGCAAGATGGGGACGGCTGGCTGCATGGCGCACATCGCGGAACTGCGCGAAGGCCCGTTTCTTGTCACCAACGGAGACATCCTCACCGACCTCGACTATCTCGGCCTGCTCGAATCACACATCAAGAGCGGGGCCCTGCTGACTGTAGCCACGCGTCGCGAGCAAATTGCGATTCCCTACGGCGTGCTTCAACTTTCAGATGGACGCATTACGGGCGTTGAGGAAAAGCCGAAATTTGATTACACGCTGAACGCCGGTGTGTACGCGGTGTCGCCAGCCGCCTTGGACCTCATCCCTAAGGATCGAGCCTTTGACATGACCGACCTGGTCAATGGGGTCATCGCCAGCGGCGGGGTGGTAAAGGCCAGGGAGATCGAAGGGCTTTGGTTTGATCTCGCTCACATCGAGGACTTTGAGAAAGCCGCAGCCAGACTCCAACAAACCAATCCCGAATTGCTATTGTGACCTCGCCGGGTCGTCGCCAAGGTATTCCTTGCGGTGAAGCAGTGCCCAAGCAAACCCCAGACACACGACAATCACAACACTAATAGCGGTGATCGCCTGGGCGTCAGTGGTGGTGGATTCCGCGAGGAAACTGGTAAATTGGTTTTTGGGTTCGATGGACGGTCCCTGGCTTTTAAGGACCATGATGAAATGTCGTATGCTGGTCATCTTTAGGTAGCCGG
The DNA here is from genome assembly GCA_019695055.1 of Candidatus Sumerlaeaceae bacterium. Taxonomy (GTDB): domain Bacteria; phylum Sumerlaeota; class Sumerlaeia; order Sumerlaeales; family Sumerlaeaceae; genus JAIBAT01. Next base: position 33,002 of record JAIBAT010000108.1, read on the forward strand.
GCAAATAGTTGACGATATTGTCCCACGCAAAGATGTAAACCAATCCGATTCCTAATGGCTTTTTGACTAGGGCGGCAAGGAAGAATCCAAGTGCTCCGTATGCAGCCGCTCCTCCGCCCAATCCGAGAAGATCCCATGCCAATGCCTGAAGCTCGCTCTGAACTGTCAGACTGGAGCGTCCCGCATAGAGCACAAGGAACACACCAAGCAGCGCCGCCAACAGCAGAAGCACTTGCCAGAAGAAGACCGCGACAAGCTTTGAGGCCAACACCGCCATCCGGCCTGTCGGTCGCGTCCAAAGGTAGACAAGGGTCTTGCCTTCGACTTCGTCGCTGATCACCGCTCCACCCCAGAAAATCGCGACAAACGGGACCAGAATTGCCGTAAACAGGGTCATAACAAGCTGCCCGTAAATGAACGCTGGCGGGGAGCCGCTGAAAAGTCGTGGTGGCAGTGCTACAAGCGCGGGCAATAATACCACGATGACGCTGAGCCACTTGCGTCTGGTCGCGAATACCTGATGGGTTCCCAATGTCCAGCCGGCGGATAGGGCGTTTGTAATCATCTATTCCTTCACCAGGTAGGAGAATACGGCATCAAGGTTATCATCCAGAGCGGTTAGGCCATCCACGGAGTACTTCCGCTCGACCACGCCGGTCTGTAGAGTCTCGTATACGGACTCGGGCCGATTGGAGCGCACCACCACAGAATTATCGTCCTCCGCGTAGGAGAGCGAGGATACAGTTTCCATGGCAGCCAGCTCTGCGCCCACGCGGTGGCGATCGGGTGTTTCGACCCGGAGGGTCAGGGGCTGGTTTTCAATCAGCGCGCGGATGTCCTCAATCTGTCCCTCGGCAAGAATTCGTCCGTGGTGAATCAGGGCTATCTGCTGCGTAAGGTTCTCGATTTCGTGAAGGATGTGGCTGGATACCAGGACCGTCTTGCCTGATCTCCCAAGTTCCTTGAATAGCGTCAGCATCTCGTGACGTCCCATGGGGTCCAGTCCGTTCAGCGGCTCATCGAGAATGAGTATGTTTGGGTCATGGATGAGGGCGGCCGCCAGCTTGGTGCGCTGGCGCATTCCCTTGGAGTAGCCTCGAATCTTTCGCTTCATGTGAGCCGCCATGCTGACACGGGCCAGACTTTCCTCGGCGCGGCGACGGCTTTCGGCCGCAGAGTACCCTGCCATTCTCCCCATCAGGATCACAAACTGCTGGGCGTTCATCTCTTCGTAAAAGGAATCCGTGTCCGGGCAGTAACCCATCTCGCGAAAGACAGTCGAGTCGTTCCACGGGTTCTTTCCGGCGACCTGCATGGTACCTGTATCCGGGCGCAATTGGCCGGTCATAAGCTTCATCATCGTGGACTTTCCCGCGCCATTTGGGCCCAGCAATCCGGTAACGCCCGGCCCAATTCCGAGCGTTACCTGGTTGATTCCGATGACGTCCTTGTACCACTTGCTGACGTGGGAAAATTGGATCACGTCGTCTGGTTTCAGATCAGGCACCAGCGTGCTCACTTTACGACCTCCACGACCCGGAGGTTTCGGCGGATGATCCAAAGAAACACCAAAAGCCATCCCGCCAGAGCAGGGGCTGCCAACTGCCAGGGGACCGAAAGAATTTCCCGGGCATATCGGCTGGAGAGCCGGTTTGGGTGCATGAGCGTAATCATGACCTCTGTCATGCTCGCGGCAGGCGACAGGGCCGCCCAGTTGGGCTTCCGGAAGGCCCCGGCAAGCATGGGGCCCAACATGGTACTTAGGAGCCAGAAAGCTATGTATATAATGGACGCCACACGGGGATTATTTGTCATGGAGGAGAAGGCCGCCATGGAAAGCGCCGACAGCAGGCAAACCAGGAGAATGACAAACAGTGCGATGAAAACCAGCGGCAGTTGGGTAAGGCCCTCCTGCAATGTGCAAAAATAGGCAGTGAACTGCACATAAATGATAATCACAGCGAGCGAAAGCCCGGCGACGGGGACAATGGCCAGGCCCAGAACCTTCCCGATGATGTAATCCTTCATGGTAAGCGGCCTTGAGAAATACAGTGGCAATGCGGTGTTGCGCCGGTCCGACGCAATGCAGGCCGAACCGGCCATGATGAGCAACCAAATTACCGCCGACTCACCGCGAAGGAAATCAAAGAGAAGTGTGTTAATGTTATACTTCTTGCCAAAAAGCGGCACCTGCGACGCCTGCGCAATTTCCTGGGCCTGCTCAATCCGGTCGGGAGCAACGTCCTTGATCTTCGCGGTCACGAAGAACATGACACTAACGGCCAGAACGGGTAGCAAGATCCCACCAATCAGAAAACGAGCGAGCTTGGACTTGTAAATTGGCTGCATGGTGTTACGCGCAACGGGCCACCACAATGCCGCGAAGCTGCGCGGGCCTTCGTAGTGCCGAAACGTTTGGTCATAGATGGGCATTGCCAAGCTCCCCGACGGCTTCGATGAACAAGTCTTCCAATTTCTCAGTCCGCCGCTCCAGCCTCTGAACCACGCATCCCGACCGGGCTGCGGCCTGGAAAATATCGGCCGCGCTGTTGCCATCGGGTATCTTGACCAGCAGTTCCTTGCTGCTCTCCTCCGTGTCGTGAACCTCCAACCCGGCTTGTTGGGCAGCTTTACGAAATGCCGGCACCGGACCGCGAATTCGAACCGAAAAGAGCATCGGTCCCTTTGCCTTCTGCTGGTCAGTCATTCGCTTGGCAACCACACGCCCATTTCCGAGCACGATGATTTCCCGCGCGACAGTTTCCACGTCCTTGAGGAGATGGCTGCAAAGGATCACGCTGATGCCCTTGTTGCGGGAAAGGTCGTCCACCAGTTCCAGCATTTCCTCGCGTCCCTGAGGGTCCATCCCATTGGTCGGCTCATCCAGCAGCACCAGCGCAGGGTCATGGACGATAGCCTGGGCAAGCTTGGCCCTCTGCTTCATACCCGTGGAGTACGTCTCAAGGTTTCGATATCGCGACTCACCCAGCCCAACATATTGCAACACCTCGTGAGCGCGCTCAATGCTCGCGGATCGCGGCAACCCGGAAAGCTCGCCCATGTACGCTACAAAATTGACCGCGTTGATTCCCTGGATGAGGGCCTCGACCTCGGGCATATAACCCACCCGCCCACGCACCAACCTCGCGGACTGGGGGAGAGGCAGGCCAAAAACCTGCGCGGAGCCGGAAATGGGTGGTAGGAATCCCAACAGGGTTTTCAGTAATGTGGATTTACCTGCGCCATTCGGACCAAGCAGCCCAACTGCGCCCCCGTCGAACGTCAAAGATACGTCATGCAGAACGGTTTTCGCACCATAACCAGCATTGAGGTTCTGGGTCTCAATTAGCAAGGCCGCGAGACTCCGTTCTTGATGATTGGCGGAAATGCATATCTCAAACTTTTACAAATCGGATTTGGGAACGGCACTGCAATATCTGCAAGGGCAATTTCCGCTCTGAAAACAAGAGACCTTCCCAAGTCGGAATTCATACCAGAAGCCGCGCCATAAAAACCATGCTGAAATTGAACAGCAAGTGCAGTGCCACGCACGATGCAGTGCCAGACGTTAGCTGGCAAACACCCAAAGTTAATCCCAAGACTCCGGTCTGTGTGTATTTCAGCCAGTCGGGCGAAACCACGGATCGGTGCCCGAGGGCAAAAATGATGGTAGTGATTAGAACCGCGACAATCTTATGGACCCAATCCTTTCGTATGGTCTGCCGATCTTTCCGACCGGGGAAAATGCGTCCGATGGTTACCAACAATCGGTTCAGCAGGTAATGCCTGAAAAGCATTTCCTCCATGACTGCCGCGCTTATCAGCAGATAGCCGGCAAATACAAGGTTTGCTGGAGAGGAATACGCCTCCGGTCGCAGGGCCTGCTTCAGTGATTCGCTTGCTCCCCACGAAGTGCGGGAAAAGAGAAGATATGTGAACAAGACGTTCACTCCAAGCGCGGCAACGACCACAACGACCCGCGTAACAGCCAACTTCCCCGTAATGCGCCGAAACCCGTGCAGTAGGAAATTGGGAGTTCCAGCGCTGGCCCCCATCGCCACCCCCACCGGCGCCAGCAAAATTAGAAAAAACGCGTTCGTGAGATAAAGGATTACGGGGCCCAAGGCACGGTCCGAATTGCCGCTGCCAAATAGCCCCGCCAGAGATATCGCCTGGAAGAAGAACCAAAGTTTGACCCAGGGGGTCGTTGCTCGCATCAGCGTCGCCAGCGCTCCCCGCAACGGCGTATCGTAAAGCTTCTTCTGAAGCCGGGACCGCTTCTGACGATTTGCCAGCCGCATGAAATCCGCCGCTGCCAGCACGCAAATCAGCAGCACTATGGCCTGGAAAAGCATGGCAGGGATCATCCCGCGGAGTGTCCCCCGTGCAACCAAATTGGCCGCTCCAAACCCAATTTTCGCCGCCGGTTTGGAACTTTGGACCAATCTTGCCCTCTAAAGAATGAATAGAGGTGGGATCAATTGTGTCCTGCCTCACATAAATTGTCTGTTTACAGTTGTCTGCGTTGTTGTTCGGCCGTTTTTCGGTTGACTTGTGCCGGTGGCGGCCCCGATGCTCTGGAGTTCAATTTCCACACCGCTGGTGCAGGCGGTTGGCTGGATTATTGGCGGCTCCCGCCCGTTGGACGGTCGGCCCAAAATCGCTGGTAGCACGTTGGTGGCAATCGACAGCCTTACGAAAGGAGAGACTCAGTAGATGAGGAAACATACCGCACGCTTGCTTGCATCTGTCGCACTGCTTTCCGCATCTGTCGCGTCCTCCTCCACCTCGCGTCCTCCCGCCCCTTCGGACCTGAACGTCCGAATCGTGGGTACGGCCAGCTTCCAGGGCCGCCAGACCGCCCTCATTGAGGACTCGAACACTCGATCCGACTCCTTCTATCGTGTCGGCGACCCCATCTACGGCTACAAGATCACCGAGATCAGCAGCGACGGAATTTCCCTCGAAAAACGGGGCCAGAAATATTTTGTCGCATTCCAGGCCACCTCGGTCCGTGCCCGTGCCACCGAGGAAAAGCAAAAGGTCGTGGTGGCCAATACTTATCTGCCATCACAGTCGTCCGCCTCCACCATTCCGAATTTCTATCTCGATGCCCCCAAGAGTACCGATTGGGACAAGTGGACCGCTAATGCCGCCATCAAGCGACCGCGCACAGTGGCCACAGTGGCATCACTACCCGCTCCGGCGAATGCGGCGGAAACGGTCAAGGTGGAGCAGAGCCCGAACGCTGGCGGCCGCTTCATCTTTCCGCTGGCCAGCTACAAAAAGCTTACCAGCAATTTTGGCTACCGAGTTCACCCCATTGGCGGCAACACGAAAATGCACAAGGGCATCGACCTGTCGTCGCGGCCCGGTACCAAGATTTTCGCCGGCGACGCCGGCACCGTTCGCTTTGCCGGCTGGAAGGGCGGTTACGGGTATTGCGTGATCATTGACCACCACAACGGTTACTCCACACTTTACGGCCATTGCTCCAAGCTCATTGCTGATGCCGGTGACAACGTGAAACGGGGCGAGTATATCGCCGAAGTCGGCTCGACCGGTGCTTCCACTGGCCCGCACCTTCACTTTGAAGTCCACAAGGGCGAAACGCCCATCGACCCGCTGCCGTTCTTCCGGGGAATCCTGTAAGCCCTCCCACCCCGTGGTTGCATGAATCTCGATAAAATCGGCTGGGATGCTCAGTTAGCGGAGGCCTTTCTACCGCATCACAATGCAAACTTAAAGCCGGCCCGCGTCTCCATAGCCCATGGCGGATACTACACCCTTCTCGGCGAAGACGGCGAACTTCAGGCAACCCTTGCGGGCAAGGTGCGCCACAAGTCATCCTCGGAGGATTGGCCCGTGGCAGGGGATTGGGTCGCGGTAGCAGTGCGCGTAGAGGAGCGAACAGCTGCAATTCAGGCCGTGCTCCCTCGCCGCACAAAATTCTCGCGCAAAATGGCCGGCAAGGCTGTCACGGAACAGGTCCTTGCCGCCAACGTCGATCTTGTTTTTGTCGCGGCGTCCCTCAACCAGGATTTCAGCCCACGTCGTATCGAGCGCTACATTGCCCTTGCCCTGGAAAACGGCGTCGCCCCAGTGGTGCTTCTCACAAAATCCGACCTCGTCGAAGACACCACGGAATTCACCGCGGAGATCGAGGCGATATCCCGGGGAGTGCCAGTCCACACGGTCAGTGCCCTTGATGGAATCGGCCTCGAAGACCTTCAGCGTTACCTGGAACCCGGGAAAACCGCCGTGATTCTCGGATCCTCCGGCGTTGGCAAATCCACCCTTGTCAACCTTTTGACCGGCACGGATTCTCAATCCGTCCAGGAGATTCGCGAGGACGGCAAGGGCCGCCACACCACCACACGGCGCGAACTCATCCTGTTGCCCGGTGGTGGCATGATGATTGACACCCCTGGCATCCGTGAACTCGGGATGTGGGAAGGGGCCGAGGGGGTCAGGGAAACATTTGAGGATATTCAGGACCTCGCAGCGCGATGCAAGTTTGGCAATTGTCGTCACGAGTCAGAACCCGGGTGTGCCGTGCTGGCGGCCGTTGAGGGCGGCAGCCTTTCAGTCGAACGCTTCGACAGCTACTGCAAATTGTCCGAAGAGGTCGAGTTCCTCGCAAGCAAGAAGGACGAATTGGCGCGCCAAACCCGAAAGAAATCCGAGAAGTCACTCCACAAACTGCAGAAGAACTTTCACAAGCTTCGCGGGCGATAGGGGAGTCTTGACCTATTCGGGAATGAGTCGCCCATCGCGCAAGCGCAGGCAACGGTCGGCGCGCTTGGCTATGTCGGGTTCATGAGTGACGATTACGAGCGACTTGTTCTTTTCCCGTGTGTGACCCCAAAGTAGCTTGATGACCACTTCGGCGGTTTCGGTATCCAGATTCCCCGTCGGCTCATCCGCCAGAATCAAATCCGGATTGTTCACCATGGCCCGGGCAAGCGCCACACGCTGCTGCTCGCCTCCCGACATTTTTGAGGGCCGGTGGGTAAGGCGTTCCTCCAATCCCACGGATCGCAAAAGCGCCTCCGCCTCAGGGTGGATTTCATGAAATCCGCGGCCTAAAATCAGTCCCGGCACACAAACATTCTCCAGCGCCGAAAACTCCGCCAGCAGATGATGGAACTGAAAGATGAAGCCCACCGAACGGCATCGAAACACCGCAAGCTGCTGATCCGACATGGCGGACAAATCCGTGCCATTTATTGTAATCTTGCCGGCCGACGGCCGATCCAACGCCCCAAGCAGGTGCAGCAGGGTGCTCTTTCCCGCACCACTGGCCCCAACAATGGATATGATCTCTCCGCGCCGAACCTCAATCTCTGCATCACGCAGCACCCGCAGCAACCGCGTCCCGTCATGATAATCCTTCGACAGTCCTTCCGCCTTAAGTAGGACTCCGTTGTCATGCGCGTCATTCATACCGCAGCGCCTCCACCGGGTCCAGCTTCGCGGCCTGCCGCGCCGGATAGTACGAAGCGACCAGGCAAATCGCCAGCGAGGATAGCACAATAATAGCGTTCGTCACATGACTGATTTCCATCGGTATCCGGTCACTAAGATACGCTTCGGAAGCGATGTTGATCTTGATGACGTACTTAAGCAGATAGCAGACCGTGAGCCCCAACACGGTGCCAATCAGCGTGCCCGACCCGCCAATCAGCATGCCTTGAACCAGGAAAATCCTTTGGATGGACTGCTGTGTTGCACCCATGGACTTCAGTATCCCAATCTCGCGGGTCTTTTCCATCACCACCATCACCAACGACCCGATGATGTTCAGCGCCGCCACCATCACGATCAGCAGCAGGATGATGAACATGGCCCATTTCTCCAGTACAAGGGCCTCAAACAGAATCGGGTTGCGATCAATCCACGTGGTGACATTGAAGTTCATCCCCAGATCCTGCTGAATGCGCTGCTTGGCCTCCACCACTTTGTCGGGATTGTTCAGGATGACGCGCACTGCGTCAATTTCCCCGTCCTTCATGAGGAAGAGCTGCCGGGCCCCGTCCATGCTCATGTAGCCGACGGCCTGATCTGTGTCAGGAAAGCCGGTGTTGAAAGTGCCGACGAGTTCCAGGTTTCGCACAACAGGCACGCGTCCATTGGCTAATACCTTGCTGAATACCGGGGCATAAACGAGCAGTTTAGTACCCGATGGCACCATCAATTGATTCGCTGCCCGGAAGCCAATGACGATTTCAAAGCCTTCGGGGTGTTTTTTACCGGTCACATTGTCCAACAACTTGGTGGTCTTCTTCTCGGCCTCAAAGTCCACCCCCTGAATGAACAGGCCGGTCTGGCGGCTGGCCCCGGATTCGTCGTGAACAGTCGCAAAGGCCTGTCGCAGTATGACAGGTGCCACCGCCTTAACACCATCCATGCCACGCACCTTGGTCAGGAGTTCCGCACTGTCAAAAGTGGACGCCTCAGGATTGGCAGGTGCGATCTCGATGTGGGCGTAAGCCCCGATCACCTTGTTGCGAAGATTCTGTCCAAAACCCTCCATCGTCGCGAGCACGACGATCAGCGCAAAGACGCCGACCGCCACGCCCGCAATCGAGATGAAAGTAATGACCGATACCAGCGCCTTATGCTGACCGGAAAACAGGTAGCGGCGCGCAATGAAACGCTCAAAGGTCAAACTCGGGGATCCGTTCCTACCCGCCGGACTTGATTCTCATGTTGTAGAACGAACGGTACACGAAGAACAAGCCGATTAGGCAGAACGCGACAGCGAGACCGTGGACCAAAGCTTTGTTCTCAAGTTTCACGGCAAGCTCCACCGCCAGAATTCCAAACAGCGTCGTGAACTTGATAATCGGGTTCAACGCCACCGACGAAGTATCCTTGAATGGATCGCCAACAGTGTCACCCACAACCGTCGCGTCATGCAGTGCGCTTCCCTTTTCCTTCAGCGAGATTTCCACCAGCTTCTTGGCGTTGTCCCAGGCACCACCGGCGTTAGCCATGAAGATGGCCTGGAAAAGCCCAAAAACGGCGATGGAGACGAGGTAAGCCACAAAGAAATACGGCTGAATAAAGGCGAATCCAAGGGCGAGGAAAAAAATCACGCAGAAAATATTGATCATGCCTGTCTGCGCGTACTGTGTGCAGATTGCCACCACCTTCTGACTGTCGGCGATGCTTGCCTTGGTACCCTCAACGTCCAGCTTGATGTTGCGCTTGATGAATTCAACCGCGCGATACGCACCCGTGGTCACTGCCTGCATGGAGGCACCCGTAAACCAGTAAACCACGGCGCCTCCGCAGATGAGCCCCAGGATGATGTGCGGATCGGTAATCGACAGGTTCTTCAGCAATTCGGTTTTCCCGCCCGTCAACATCAGGATGAGCGAGAAGATCATTGTCGTGGCACCAACCACTGCGGTGCCGATCAGCACCGGCTTGGCCGTCGCCTTGAACGTGTTGCCCGCGCCGTCATTCTCCTCCAGGAAATCCTTCGAGCTGTTGAAATCCGGCTCAAAACCGAAATCCTTCGAAATCTCCTGCTTGATATTCGGCATGCTCTCGATGGTGGAAAGCTCATAAATGGACTGTGCGTTATCCGTCACCGGTCCATACGAATCCACAGCGATGGTTACCGGACCCATGCCAAGGAAGCCAAACGCCACGAGGCCAAACGCAAACACTGCCTGGAAATCACTCATCAAGTGGCCAGGGATAAAGGTCCCGATAAAATACGCAGCTCCCATCAAGCCTGCAATGGCGAGTCCCATCCAGAACGCACTGAAGTTTCCGGCAACCAAACCCGACAGAATCGTCAGCGATGCTCCGCCTTCGCGCGTACTGTCCACGATCTCCGTCACGTGCTTGCTCTTTAGGCTCGTAAAGGCCATCGTCAAAACCGGAATCAATGCGCCGGCAACCGTGCCGCAGCTGATGATGGTGGAAAGCTGCCACCACAGACCCGATTGCTCGCCAGCCAGATTGCCCAGCAGCAGGTACGAAACGCCGTAGGTCATTACGATCGAGATTCCCGACGTCAGGACCACCAGCTCATGCAGCGGCTTTTCGAAGTCCATTTTCGTCGCGTTGGCATACCGGCCAACGGTCATCATGTCGTTGATCTTATAAGAGAGCAACGAGGTGACAATCATCATGATGCGCATCACGAAAATCCAGACCAGCAGTGTTGCCTGCAGGTCGGGGGCACTCTTCATCGCCAGCGCGATAAAGGTGATCAGCGCGACACCTGTCACACCGTAAGTCTCAAACCCATCCGCCGTAGGCCCGACGCTGTCGCCGGCATTATCGCCCACGCAGTCCGCGATCACGCCCGGGTTGCGGGCGTCGTCTTCCTTGATCTTGAAAACGATCTTCATGAGGTCCGACCCGATGTCCGCGATCTTGGTGAAGATACCGCCGCAGATTCTCAGCACCGACGCGCCCAGCGACTCACCAATGGCAAATCCAAGGAAGCACGGCCCCGCGTGCTGCGGGGAGATGTAGAGGAGGATGATAAGCATCAGGACCAGTTCCACACTGATCAGCAGCATGCCGATGCTCATGCCGGCCTGCAGCGGGATCCGCAACACTGGCAGCGGTTTGCCCCGCAGCGAGCTGAACGCTGCACGGCTGTTGGCGTAGGTATTGATTCGCATACCGAACCACGCCACCGCAAATGAGCCAAGGATGCCGATTACCGACCACATCAGGATGATGAGCACCGTTGCGGTGTCCATGTGGCTCGCGACCTTGAAATACACAAAGATGATGATGCCGATGAGAATTTCGAGCAGGAACAGCAACCGCGCCTGCGTAAACAGGTAGGTCTTGCACGTCGAGTAAATCAGCTCGGAGACCTCAAGCATTGCCTTGTGCGCCGGCAGCGCTCGCATCCTAAAGGCCTGCCAGATTCCAAAGAGGCCGCCCAGGATGCACACCACGAGCCCAAACTGCAGCAGTGTGCGCCCGCCCACGGCCTTCCCGAGAATCGTAAACGACGTTGCATCCAGAGAGGGGAGGATGAGGTCGCTCTCGCTGGCAAATGCGCCCGAGGGAACCCCCACAAATCCAACTACCAAAGCCAAAAGAGCCAGAACTTTCCAAGCCGTCTGACCCAAAAACACCCTGCCTGCCTTCTTAAGACCCACCATTTAAAGCTCCTGTGAAATAATTAAGGAATGACCGGGCCGCAGCAAAAAATAAGAACCGAAATTCCCCCAACTGCTGACCCAAGCGTAAAACGTGGCTATTTCGCGGATGCAATTTGCCAAGAGCAACCATTTTCTGCGTCCGTTTTAACCCCTCCCTGGGGGGTAATCAGACTGCTCAAATCACAGGACTTAGACGCCAGTGCGCAATGCCCGGCTTTCCATGCGATGACCCTGGGATTCGCCGTGGTCCGATTTAAACACTCTGCTCAATCCGAATCCTACTGCCTTGACCCGACAGCTCAGGTTTCCGGCGCATTGCTTCTCCCACCCTCATTTAGGTGTTCTCTAGTTGCGATCCCGGTGTTTCCACGGTTCCTCGTCCGGCTGCTCCTCGGCCTCCGAGGCCCCCCAAACCTTCTCCTCCTCCTCGTCCAGCGCTGCGTAAATCCGCTCTTCCTTGTCCCATTCGGAGTGCAACTGCCTTCGCCTCCGACGCACGGCCACCCACGCCACCACCGTCAGGATTCCCACCGTTCCCCAGAAGAAACCTGAGCTCAGCGTCAACATGGCCACCTCGCTGAACGACCCAATCGTCGAAATCCACCGGTTCTGCAGGGCCTGACGGTTAACTGGCGTCCAGTAAAATTCTGCGGTCCGCGCCCCTTCCGTTTCCGAACCCAACCGTGCCAGCAGTTTCGTCAGAGACCCGTCAAAGTCCTGCTCAATCACGAATCGTGTCACGGCATTCGATTGCCTGTAAGCCAGCCGCTGGCGATCCGCCTGCACCGGAAACTGTCGCTCCAGTTCCTTAAGTGGAATCAGCCTTCCCAGCCACTTTCCCCACACGAGGGCAGACGCATCCTCAATGCCGCCCTGCCGCGCCAACTGCATGGCAATACCTTCGTCTAACCATCGGGGGAGAGGCCGCGGGCATCGCACCCCAACGTACAGATGGGAAAACTCGTGGGCCAAAACCTGCCCCAGCTCACCCCCTGCCGGGGTCCGCACCGCCTCAAGGTTCACCACAACCGTCCGCGCCGACGGAATAGCCACCGCCGATGAATTCTCCGCCCATGGTCCCACCAGCTTCAGAAACGAATCCTTATCCGGCGCCATCACAATTCGGATACGCATCTGAAACGCATCCTGCGCCGCCCGACTCACCACCCTCCGCGCCGCATCCGCCAGCGAAACCGTGCTGCTCACCCATCCGTCGTCCCCCGGCAGGAACTCCACATCAAAGTTCTGCGCCGAACGCATCTGAATGTCCCGGCCATCCCCAAGTTGCCGCAACGAAACTGCCGGGACGGTGGTCTCTGCGGCTGCTGTGAGCGCTACGAGAATCAATAGCACCGCTGAAACAAAGCGTCGCACAATTGGTGTCGGGTTTAGTGAGAGACTCTTCTGAAAGACCTGGAATGTCATCGTCGCAACTACCCCGCGCGGCACCAAAGATTGTAGAGCAGTAAGATGTGCCAAGGGAATCCAAGAAAACAACGGCATACCGGCGATATAATGGATTACAAATCGAATAGGATGATATCACGAGGATCGATTGATACTGTTGTGGAAATATCCAACCCCACTGTCTGCATCGGTTGGGGCGTGCGTATCAAGACATCACAGGTATCCTGAAAGACACCTGTTACAACAATGCTGTAGAGCTGGTGTGGCGGAAGATGAAACTTCATTCCGGGCAAAAGGCCGGTGTCCTTACCGACTCGCAGTGTAGCGGTTGATTCCCACCATTGAGTGCCGATTTCATTCTTCTCAGCCGGGAATGGAACTCCGCAATCTGAGACGGTCGTGCGGATAGGCGAGGAAAGGATGTATCTGGTAAAGGCGGAAGGTATCTCTGGATTTCCAACCGTGGGTTTGTCTTCGTCTCCCTCTCGCATCAAGAATCTCCCTGCAAAGTGCTTACGAGGCTCCTCACCGGAATTGATCGCGTTACAAAAGGCGAGCATGCGTTGCGGTGGTATAAGGTACATTCGGTCCCCCCATCGGACTGGAGCGACTTCTTCGGGGCAATTCAGGACCCCCACACGAATGCTTGGGAAGGTTCGGTCCAGCATAAGGGTTTGTGTCCCGCTGGTAACTCTACCAAAGTTGCGCTCTGACACTCCGAGGCAACTTCGTCTTTCGTAAACGAATCCTGATTCCGGTGCCAGCGCCACTTCGTTACCCGAATACCCGTCTCCGAGATGGTATGTTCCAGCCCAATGAGAACTCGCCATTAAAGAAGTTTCATTTAGAATTGCCCGCAATCGGCGCTCTGCATTCAACTCCGTCAGGTAACTAGTGGATGAAGACAGGCTCCTAAGTACATACAATCCAATGCAAGCGGCAAGGATTGCAGCCGCGAACCTGGCCTTTCTATGGTCAGCGAGCAGCCTTAACCGGGAGACAGTAATGAATGGGACTGGTCTTCTCATCTCGAATGGCATATATGTGCAAATACCTGCAACGTCCCGCAAGCAAACTCGAAATACTTCGATCACCCGAAAAAGAGTCGCCCCGTACCGATGTTGCGTGTCAACAGAGGCGTGGTCTGTGTCATGCATATACCACGTGTTATGATCATTCTGTCCAGCTTATCTTGCATTGCGAATTTTCTTGATTGTACTATTGTATTAGTACAATAGAACAGTCACAGATCAATGCAAATCCGAATATCCCCAAACGACGGCGTCCCGATCTACCAACAGATCGTGAATCAGGTGAAATACCTGGTCGCGTCCGGTCGAGTACTGCCCGGTGAGGAGTTGCCCACCATCCGCGCCTTGGCGGAGCGCCTGCTCGTGAACCCCAACACCGTGGCGCGGGCATATCGCGAACTGGAAATCGCTGGGGTGGTGATTTCCCGACAGGGCTCTGGGACCATTGTTGCGGAAGATAGCCCACGGCTCGGCACCCGCGAGCGCACGCGGATACTGTCGGCCCGTGCCGACGACCTCCTCTCCGAGGCGCGTCACCTGGGTGTGGAAATTGAAGAACTCATCAAACTATTGCGGCAGCGCGACGACGCCATGTCCCGCGGCCGGAGGGAGGACTGACATGGACCAGCACAGTGCCATCTCATCATCAAACCCTGTGGTGGAGGTTACGGGTCTTACGCGTCGTTTCGGTGGTCGTCAGGCCCTGAGTGACGTAACTCTTTCCGTACCACCGGGATGCGTGTATGGCCTTGTTGGCGAAAATGGTGCCGGCAAGACCACGCTCATTCGCCACCTCTTGGGATTGTTGAAGGCGCAGCAGGGGAGCGTTCGCGTTTTTGGCATGGATCCTGTCCAGGCGCCCGAAAAGGTCCTTGCCGAAATTGGTTACCTCTCCGAGGATCGTGATCTTCCGGATTGGATGCGGGTGTCGGAACTGATCCGATACACTCGCGCATTTTATCCGGGCTGGGACCCGGTCTATGCGGAGGAACTGCGCGAGCGTTTTGGTCTCGATCCATTGACCCGATACCGCGACCTTTCCCGTGGCCAAAAGGCCATGGCGGGTCTCCTTTGCGCTCTGGCGTATCGTCCACGCCTGCTTCTTCTCGATGAACCCTCCTCTGGACTCGACGCCATCGTTCGCCGCGAGATTCTCGGCGCCATCATCCGCACCGTCGCCGACGAAGGCCGCACCGTCATCTTCAGCTCCCACTTCCTCGACGAGGTGGAGCGGGTAGGGGACCGCGTGGCAATGATTCACAACGGGAAACTCGTCCTCGAAGGAACCTTGGACGATGTCCGGCAGGGACACTCCGTGGTGATTGTTGCATTTGACCGCCGCCCGGAACGCAGCCCTCGGATTCCCGGCGCACTCGTCATGGACTCCGATGGCAATGAGTGGACATTCCTCTGCAACGGTCGTCGCTCGGAAACGGATGCCGCCGTAGCTCAATTTGGTGCACGCGTGGTGGGAGAGAGAACCGCCTCACTCGAGGACATTTTCGTGGCACGAGCAGGTATCCGCCCCTCCGCCGATAAGGAGGCATAACCATGGACAGCCCATTTGTGGCACTATCTTGGGAGTTCTTCCGGCGCGTATGGATTCGATTCTGCGTTGCCCTTGGCTGCGGATGGTTCATTACTTGGATCCTCGCGCAGTCGGCAGGTTACCGGCCGGAGGACGTGACAAGTTCCAAATCATTGCTTGTTGTGCATGTCCTAAATATGATTTGGTGCACCTTGTGTCTTGTCTCCGCGCAAAGCGAGCAGCGCGCCTTGAATGATGCCGGAATGCCCGCGCGCTGGCTGAGGCTGCCAGTTTCCACATCAAGGCTCGTTTCCTCCCAGATGATTCTTGCTGCGGCGGGCATGACGCTGCTGGTTTTCCTATTCAATCTTCCGTTCCTGGGCATTCGCTTTGGGTATTGGTTTGGGCCTGAAGTCTACTTGTTTTATGTGATGGCAGTTGTGGTTTGTGAGACACTGACATGGGCCATGGTTGGGTTTGTATGGATCCGTGTCTTGGTCGGCGGAATTGTTGCTGTTCTCCTTACTCAGTATCTGGATTCGTTCGTGGGAATGTCGGAAACAGTGACTGCCAACAACGTCCCCCCGCATTCCGTGATCCTTGGCGGCCTGATCGGGGTGATGGGTATTGTGATCATGGTTTGTTACCTGGTCTCCGTACAATGCGTTTCGCTGGACCGCCGCGGAATCCGCTGGCCGGGAATACGATGGATGTGGGACCGATTTGCCTATGGTTGGGCGACCTCACGTCAAAACGATAGGCCCTTTTCCTCCCCTACGGCGGCACTGGTCTGGTACGAATGGAGAAGCCGTGGTTTGACCTTGCCGCTTGTCGCCGGTGGCATAGCAGTTATCCTCTTGTTATCGGCCCCTTGGGCGGCGGACTATCCAGGATTGGTCGGTCTAGCAATATCTCTGGCGGCCGTGTGTTTGCCTCTGACCAGCTATTTCATCGGCATTTTGGCCGCTACGACATTGCGTGGATTCAGCCGGAGTAGCGGCGAAATCCCTCCTTGTGTTTCTGTCAAGCCGGTGAATTCACGGGTCTTGGCTGCAGGGCGAATTCGGTCTGCCGCTGCAAGTGTGATTCTGTCACAAGTAGTAATTGGCGTGGCGTTGATTTGTTTTATGAAATGGAGTCATCCTCAGGCCTTGGGGCAGGGAGAATATGTAATGCTCCTTGGCCCCACTTTGATTGTTGCTTGGGGCCTATATTGCATAGGGCTTTCCAGTGCTTCTACAGGGTTGATATGGCCCGCTATGGTGGTTTTTTCGGCTTTATTTGGGGTTCCGTTCTCCCTGACGGTTATGAGTGGCGTGGCTTCAAGAGACCGCTCAGTGGCGGAGGGGCTTCAAGCCTCCGCATTAATTTGGTTCGGACTGTTCACGGTCCTTTCGGTGTCTGTCTTGTTCATTCTTGCGTTCAGACGCAAACTACTTTGCAGCCGTGAAATGCTGGTTTGCGCAGGGGGGGTCGCATTGTTGTTATGTGCGCAAGAATTCCAGTTTGCGACTCTAAGCGATAGTGTCCTGGCGAATCGTCCGCTGTCAAGGTTACTGCTATTTGGTCTGCCAACAGTTGCGCTGACTTTCCAGGTATTTGGTTCCCTTGGCCTGGCTTTGCACTGGAACAGACACCGCTAATTGCAACTGCAAATGGGGATCCGAATATCCATGATACAAACTGCACAGCTGGTTTGAACGGAGAGCCAATTATGGAAAATCATGCAAAGCCACAACCGACCCCGAATGAGGTCTCACGCGGCTCACTTCCTGCAAGCACCGTATTAGGCGTACTCATCGCAATCTTGTTCCTTAGCCTCTTTGCCTTGGAAATCAGTCACGGCATTTTTCGCGAGGGAGGGAAGTGGGCCAAGAGCCTGGTGGCATTTCCCATCACCGTGGTATTGCTCTATGGGATGCTTTCGCGTAAGCCTTGGGCTTGGTGGGCATTTCGAGCCTTGAGTCTCGCCGGGGCCGGCTGGTTCCTCTTTATCGCCAGCCTTGCCGCAGTGTCGCGTCCCCATGACAAACATGGTGCTGTTTGGATTTGGTTACTCTGCGTCAGCCTCACCCTCGCCGCCCTGCTGCTCACCGCGTTCATCGGCCTCGGGCGCGACTCCTCCCGCCGCCACTACGGAATCGCCCCTCGCTCGTAGTTCCGCCTTCAGGCGGGCTTTTGTTTTTTCCTATTCCGGCGTTGTCCCATTGCGTCTTGAACCGCCGGGTTTGTTCGGTCGGGGAGAGCTTATGGGTCTGTAAGGGGCTGCAAGGGGTCGTGTGGGAATAGGCAAACCCGTTTCCACTTTGCTAGAAGTGTTCTCATAATGATCGCCCAAAATACATTCCCCCAGATCCCATGTCCACAACGTCGACAAAAGAATTCCAACCCATCAAATTCAGCAAGGCCTCAAAACACCCACACTAACCCCCAAACAGGTCAAAACGTGCCCCTCTTTCGCGCATTTCACGTATATTTAAACCGGTTTAAGAGTGCAACCGTAAGGGGCTCTAAGGGAAATCAAGAAATTGAGAGTATTGAAAGTATTGCTCTTAGAAGAAAAGAGCATACCCCCCCTCCCCCTCCCCCCCCGGCATGGGCAGGTCGTCGTGTTCAAAAAGCACCAGATCCTATTCCCGTTGATTTGCAGCCGTCGTTTATCAGGACTTCTTCAAACTCATCCTCCGAGGTTATGGAATGCGTCTCAAATCTCAAATCATGCCCCGCATCTGTTCACTCATTCTTGCGCTCTTGGCGGGAACCCTTTGCTACGCAGCCGAGCAGAAACTGGTCTTCAATCTTTCAACCGAGCCCAAGTCCCTCGACCCACACAAGGCCAACGGCGTTCCCGAGGCCCACGTCATTCTGAACCTACTCGAGGGCCTTACTCGCACCGACGCCCAGGGAAACGCAGTGCCGGCAATGGCGGAGAAGTGGGACGTTAGCCCGGACGGCCGCACCTACACCTTCACACTACGAAAGGCCAACTGGAGTAACGGCGAACCCGTCACGGCTGACGACTTCGTCTACGGCTGGCGCCATTGCCTTGAGCCCAGCACGGCGGGGGAGTACGCCTACCAGCTCTTCTTCGTCGAGGGGGCGGAGGATTACAACGCGGGCAAATCCAAGGATCCCGCGACCATCGGGGTGAAGGCGCTTGCGCCTGACAAACTCGAAGTGAAGCTGAAGGCCCCGACGCCATTTTTCCCGTCCGTTCTTGCGCACTATGCCTATTCACCACTGAAGCAATCCTATGTGGAGGCGCACCCCAAGTGGGCTTCAACGCCAGAGGAGTACATGGTGAACGGCCCCTTTCGCATGGCAGAGTGGAAGCATGCCGACCGCCTCATCTTAAAGAAGAACCCCGCGTACTATAACGCAGCCAACGTGAAGCTCGAAGAGATCGTCATGCCGATGATCACCAACGAATCCACCGGCCTCATGCAGTTTGAATCCGGCCACATTGACTATACGGAGTACATCCCCCTCCCCGACATCCCGCGCCTCCAGAAGGACGCCCGCTACACCACGGCACCCTACATGGGCGTCTATTACGTCGCGTTCAATAACACACGTAAACCCTTTGATGATGCGCGGGTGCGCAAGGCGTTCGCTTTGGCGGTGAATCGGCAGCAACTTGTTTCGGCTGTGTTGCGGGCCGGGCAGATACCCGCCCTGGCGATGGTGCCACCCGGCATTACCATCGAGGGGGGCGACTTCCGCAAGACCACAGGGGACTACTTCAAGGAAGACGTGGCCGAGGCGAAACGACTTCTGGCCGAGGCCGGGTACCCGGGCGGCAAGAGCTTCCCGAAGGTCAAATATCTCTTTAACGACATGGAAATGCACCGGATCATCGGCCAGGCGCTGCAGAATATGTGGCTTGTTAACCTCGGTGTGAAGGTGGATCTCGATGTGCAGGAGTGGAAGGTGTTTCTCCAAAACCGCAAAAGCCTGAACTACCAAATGTGTCGCGCGGGATGGATTGGCGATTACCTTGACCCGATCACTTTCCTCGACATGTTCCAGACCAGTGCCGGGAATAACGACGTCGGGTACAAGAACCCGGCCTATGACAAGCTGATCGGGGAGATTCAGCACAGCGCCGATGGGGCGAAGCGCCTCCAACTCTTGCGCGACGCCGAAAAGCAAATCATCGGAACCGATATGGTAGTGGCCCCCTTGTACTTTTACATCCGTCAGTGGGTCAAGAAACCGTCGGTACAGGGCATTGTTTCGAACCCCCTGGGCATGGTCTATTTCGACAAGGTAACTATCGGCGATTAGCTGCCAAATGACTTCCGATTAAAAACCGCTCACGGAGCTATAATCGCAGCACTATGACAGAGACGATAACCGAGTCCCCCACGGGGGAACGCATTCTTGCGTTGCTCAAGGACGCTGATATTAAAGGCGTTGAGGAAGCCTGGCTGACCCTTCCCGACGCACCTCCAACCGAAGCACTGTTTTATGAGAAGGTCATCAAAGGACTTTCCCGTATCCACGAACTGGAGAAAGGCCACGATCTCTTTGTCGTGTTGCTTACGGCGCTTCAGGAAAAGTCCGACTGGGCTAATATCATCACCATCAGCGAAGTGGCCGCCGAGGAATGGCCGGATTCGCAGGAACTGCGCAAACCCGCCAGCAAGGCTTTGAAGGGCTTGTACGGCTCGAACCCACTTTTCAGCACCATGATTTCGGGCTGCAAGGGCGCGTCCCTCGATGTGGCCCTTGCGCGATTTCATGCCTACCTTCAGCTTTGCCCCGGCCAGGTTTACCAGCATGTGCCCCTCGGCGAAGGCGTGGTTCAGGCCCTCGACCTGCCCGGCAACAAGGTCACCATAGATTTTGCGTCGGAAAAGGGAAAAGTTTTTACACTGTCCGGCGTGCGCCAGTACCTGAAGTACCTGCCCCCCGACCACATTCTTGCCATTCGCACGGTCGCGCCGGAGAAACTGGTGGCGCTGGCCGAGGATTCGCCGGTCGAATTGGTCAGGCTGGCTCTCCATAGCTACGAAGGGCGCATTAAGCAGAGCGACCTGAAACAGATCCTGCTAGGGCGTGTCATTTCCGAGTCGAGCTGGAACAGCTGGTGGACTAAAATGCGCACGGAGTTGCGCATGGATCCGCTCATCGACCTTGATGCAAAGGGCGGTGCTCGTGCCGAGATCACCCTGCGGACCGCCCCCAAAACTGTCGAAGAGGAAATCGAGGAGTTGTTCTTCGGCCCCGAGACAGCTCTCGCGGACCGTGTGGGCGCGCTCAAGCTGCTCGTAAAGAGCATCAAGGGCAGTCCCACGGATGCCCAAAAGGCCCTGCTCACACGGATGCGTGACACGCTGCAGAGCGAGGCCCGCCACGGCAAGTCTGCCACCATGGTGGACCAGCTCCAGACGGTTTACCTGCTCGAGGATGTCTGCCAGATTCTGGGCCAGGACATTTCCAAGCTTTCCGATGTTCCCAAGCCGGCAGCCCTGCTCAAGGACGTGGAAGACTACGCAGTCCTGGCAATCATTGACGACGCCGACTACGCAGCCCGCGCGCTCCACGTATTGCTTGCCCGGGACGGCGAAGGCGGCTTCGAACTCGCTGCAAGAGTCATTGCTCACGCCCCCATCAAGCTTGCCCAGGCCATCTGGAAGGAACTCGACAAGGAGCACCATGCCCTTATCGCCGTGAAGGGACTCCAGGAACTCTTTGATCGTCCCCTCGAAAACCCCGACACCTACTTCTGGGCCGCCAAGGCCATCGTGGACGGCGGCTGGGAGCACCTCGAGGAGCACATTCCGCTGACCTCGATGGTTCCGGATCTGTTCGCCGCCATGGACGACTGGCATACCATGATCGAGAAGGGACGTGGCAACAAGGAGACCCTCGCCACCGCCAAGTCCCTTTTGGGAAAGGTGCGCGCGCTGCTTCAGTCCAAGAATTTCTCACCGGTTTTCCGCTGCGCCGAGCAGATGACCATCGAGCAGGCCCGCGAGTTCCAGCGCATGATTCAGTTGCATCCCGCGGTGAATGAGGCCTTCCGCGGTGGCGCCGAGCGCCAGTTCAATCTTGTGCGCCGTGAAGGCGATACCAAAGCAGCTTCCGCCGCGCCGGCCCAGGACTTTGTGTTCTGCACCGCCAAGGCTCGCGAGAAGTCCCTCCGTGAACTGGAGGAACTGAATACGGTCAAGATTCCCTTCAACGCGAAGGAGATCGAGAAGGCCCGTGCTGAGGGCGACCTTAAGGAAAACGCCGGCTACCATGCAGCCCGCGAGCGACATGTGTTGCTTCTTCAGCAGGCCAACCAGTTGCAGCTGGACCTGGACAAATGCCGTGTCATCAGCGCAGCCCAGGTGTCCACGGATTCCATTGCGTTTGGCGTCAAGTTTGTCGCCCAGAACCTGGGCACCAACGAGCATGAGACTTACACGGTGCTCGGCCAGTGGGAATCCGACCCCGACCACGGAATCTATTCTGCCAAGGCGCCACTTCTTCAGCAGTTCCTCGGCGCGAAGGTCGGCGCGGAAGTCTCCGTGAAGCGCCCCGATGGCACGGAGAATCGCTATAAGATTCTGAGTATTGAAAACGCCCTCAAGAGCGGGGCTTGGGATCTGGATAAGGCCTGATTCGGGCCCTTAACCGGCTTGGGCGACCTTGCTGCTCGGTTCCGTGGCCCCGCCAAAGTGGAACTCGATGGTAGTTGGCTTGGTATTCTGCACAACCTCGCGGAGTTCGTGGCTGGATTCGTACCGCCTTCGCGGAATGATGATCGCCGAAAGGTGATCGCGTAAATTCTTGCGGAAGGGGAGCGGGCTGATAGAAACAGCCAGTTTGTCGCTCCGACGCGTCACAAGTAGCTCGGTCCCCTCGTGCATATACGGCACATTGGGAATGGTGGTTTCACCCGCAAAGTCCCCGCAAAGGATCAGCGACAGCAAATCACAGATTTGCAGAAACCGCAAATCCGACTCAAAGTCATCGGGTTCCGGTGTCGGAGTGGCTGATGGATCCTTCGCCAGGATTTCCCGTACAGCGGTCTGGCGGCCCTGATCGGCGACCATGCACTTTTGGGTCAACCGTGTCATCTCGCCGATGAAGTTTCCAACGGCCACAGCGGCCCGTGGACTGAGCTTTGCATTGTCGAGACTGTTGCGCGCGTGGTAAGTCACATGCGCCGCCACAAGCCGTGCTGCATAGAATTTGCGGTCCTCGTACAACTGGCGGACGCTGCGACTCCAGATTTCGAGGCGGTCCACCGCATCCTTTTCGTGGAAGGACACGGGGCGGCCATCGGAGGTAACTTCCGGGGCGGCATCGGCGCCCTTCCAGCCATCGTCATGACGAGTGATGGCCAAAAGGACCTCATCGCGCGGTTTCGACAGGCCAAAGTTCCATCCTGCGGCAATAATGCCCGCGATGCGGCCATGCTCCGGCTGCGTCGTCAGCAGCCACTTGTCTCCATTCCAGCCTCGGTAAATCAAAACGTCCCTCGGGCGCGTAATAAAATACAGAAGGCAAATGTCGCCGTCGGCAAAAGTAAATGAAAATCAGATTTCATCGCAAGTCCGGGCAAAGGCATGGCAGTTCACGGACTCTGCGCCCGCTTCCATCAGCATTCGCGCGCATTCGTTGAGGGTCGCGCCCGTTGTGTAGACATCGTCAACGAGGAGAACCTTGTGATTCTGAACAGTACCGGCATCTGCAACGGCAAATGCCCCGCGAATGTTCTCTGCGCGCTGAGTGCGTGACAGTTTGGTTTGGGTACGAGTGGGGCGAATGCGACGCAGCGCCTTGCTGTTAACGGAGCAGCCAACCGTCACGGCCAGTTCGTGTGCAAGCAGCTCAGACTGGTTAAATCCGCGCTCACGTTGCCTTGCTCCAAACAGTGGCACTGGAATAAGTAGGTCGGGAGTGAAACCGGGGAAATCCCGGGAGTAATTCGCGCGCAACAACCGCCCCATTTCGGCCGCGTATTCGGTGCGGCGGTTGTATTTGAGTCTCACCACAAGTTCGTGGGCAACACCCTCAAATGCAACAACCCCGCGGGCTGTTTCGAAGTGGACCTTTCCCGCGGGGCATGTGGGACATTTTCCTTTCGGGCCAACTATGGCATTCTCCGCACCACACAGGCTGCAAATGGGCAACAGCAACGGCCGGAATGTCTTTTCACACCCGCTGCAAATCAGCCGTCCAGATTCAATAACGCGCTCACCGCACCCGCAGCACAGGCGCGGGAAAACAAAGTCCGCGAGAACCCCGGCCCAATGCGCCAGTCGTGCTGCGGGCATGGCGAAGTTGCTACTTCTCGGACAGGGCTTCCACGCCGGGCAGTTTCTTTCCTTCGAGGAACTCGAGGGAAGCGCCGCCACCGGTGGAGATGTGCGTCATCTTGTCGGCAAGGCCGAACTTCTTCACGGCCGCCGCACTGTCACCACCACCAATGATGGTCGTGGCACTGGACTTTGCGAGGGCCTCCGCGATGGCTTTTGTGCCGTTGGCGAAAGCGTCAATTTCAAACACACCGACGGGGCCGTTCCAAACGATGGTCTTGGCCTTGGCGATTTCCTCGAGGAAAAGGGCGGTGGTCTTGGGGCCAATATCGACACCCATCCAACCGTCGGGGATCGCTTTCGAGTCGCAAACCTGCGACGGGACTGAGGGATCGGGTTTATCCGAGGACTGGCAGCAAAGGGAATCAACGGGAAGGAGCAGTTTCTTGCCGGAAGCTTTGGCATCCTCGAGGGTCTTGCGAGCCACGTCGAGGGTCTCGGCTTCGAAAAGGGAGGTGCCGATGGTCCCGCCCTGGGCCTTGGCGAAGGTGTAGGTCATGCCGCCGCCGAGTAACAGGACATCCACCTTGGACAGCAGGCTGGAGATGACGTCGATCTTGGAGGAGACTTTGGAGCCGCCAAGAATGGCAAGGAATGGCCGTTCAGGATTGGCCAGAGCTCCGCCGAGGTACTTGAGTTCCTTTTCCACCAGGAAGCCGGCGACGGAGTCCTTCACAATCTTTGTGATACCCTCGGTGGAGGCGTGGGCGCGGTGAACGGAGCCGAATGCGTCCTGCACGAAGACATCCGCCAGAGCGGCGAGTTTCTTCGAGAATTCGGGATCGTTCTTTTCTTCCTCAGGATGAAAGCGTACGTTCTCGAGCAATACAACGTCGCCATTCTTCAGGTCGGCGACGATCTTCTCAACCTCGGGGCCTACGCAGTCGGGAGCCATGATTACAGGTTTGCCCAAAAGCTCGCCGAGGCGAGAGGCGGCCGGCTTCAGGCTCATGGCGGTGTTAACCTTCCCCTTGGGGCGTCCCAGATGGGACGCGAGAATCACCTTTGCTCCCTTTTCGATAAGATACTTCACCGTGGGCAACGACTCGCGAATGCGAATGTCGTCGGTGATGCGCTCGCCATCGAGCGGCACGTTGTAATCGACGCGCACGAAGGCGCGTTTTCCTTCGAGATTGGTCAGTTCAGAGACCGTCTTCTTTGCCATGGGTTTCTCCCCGTTGTTCTGATCGATTTGATCGCTCTTAGTTTCGATCAATCTGGTTTTTGTCGTGCTTAACAGAAGCGATTCCGGGGCAGGGGAGATGGGCAATCAATGAAAAGTTGTGGTTTGGAAAAGCCATGGTGGAGGGGGGAGGATTCGAGCCGTCAACCGAGCCGCGATGTCCGGTGGACATTGGGCGCAGGGCGACAGCCCGGAGGTTCGCAATTGGAGCTAAAACAATGGTGGAGGGGGGAGGATTCGAACCTCCGTAGCGCGAAGCGCGACAGATTTACAGTCTGTTCCCTTTAGCCACTCGGGCACCCCTCCACGGGGGAGTAAAACGTGGGGAAAACTTCCGCACGCATTGTACCCGCCCCGTCCGTAACTATTCGGCTGGCATAAAGTGGGCAATGTTTCGGGGCTCTTGGGGCTTGGCACGTCCCGGTTCGTTGCGATTCCGGCTCCTTTTTTGCTTCACAGGAGACTTCACAGGCCTAACTTAGCCGATTGCCTATCACAATTTACAGGATGGTCACCATGGGAACCGTCGTTCGCAATTTTGCCGTATCTGCGTTGCTCGCTGGAGCCTGTTTTTCCATCACCTGCTCTGGAAGGGCCGCGGAGACGTCGGCCACCGAGGCGGGCAAGGGGATCAAGGTTGGGCTGGTTTTCGATGTCGGCGGGTTGGGGGACAAGTCCTTCAATGATGCGGCCTATGCGGGGCTAAAGAGAGCGGAAAAGGAACTCGGAGTTAAGGGAGAGTATCGGGAGCCTGGCGAGGGTGCCCATCGCGAAGCACATCTGAGGTCTTTCGCATCGGGCGATGCAGAACTCATCATAGGCGTCGGTTTCCTGTTCACGGATGAGATATCCGCCATGGCAAAGGATTTCCCCAAGAAGAAGTTCGCGTGCATTGATTACTCAATCTCCGACGAGAAGATGCCGGAAAACCTGGCGGCCCTGACGTTTCGGGAAGAGGAGGGTTCATTCCTCGTGGGTGCGCTGGCGGCGCTGAAGTCTCAAACGGGAAGCATCGGTTTTGTGGGTGGAGTCGAAAGCCCACTGATTCGTAAGTTTCAGGCAGGTTACATGCAGGGGGCCAAGGCGGCCCGGCCCGACATCAAGGTGAAGTCGGTTTACGCGGGTGTCAGTGACAGCGCGTTCAAGGACCCCCAGAAGGGGAAGGAGCTGGCCAACAGTCTTTACGACTCTGGTGTGGATATCATTTATCATGCATCGGGTTCAACGGGACTGGGAGTGTTCAAGGCAGCGGAGGAGCGCAAGAAGCTCGCCATCGGTGTGGATCGCGATCAGTCGGATGAGGCGGCCCCCGGAGTTGTGCTGACCAGCATGACGAAGAACACGGATCAGGCGGTTTTCGACATCATCAAGGAAACGAATGCCTCCGGGTTCAAGGGCGGTGCGCACGTATTTGGCCTGAAGGAGGGCGGCGTCGGCTACGTTTACAACGACAAGAACAAGGCCCTGATTGGTGATGAGATCCATGGGAAGGTTGAGGACCTGAAGAAGAAGATCATCTCCGGGGAGATCAAGGTTTCCAAGGACGCCAACTGATTTCCAGCCTGGCAGTAACTTCAACAAGGTTGAGGGGGGAGAAGGCGTGAGTAACTTGTTTCCATTTGGCATGGGATTTCCGGGGCTTGCGCAGCTTTCCAATGCGGAGACGCGGTCGATTTGCGCCGAGAACCCTACGGGGGAGAAGGGGAAGGGGGCGATGGCTCCGCCAGGCCCGGGTGGTCATCCTGCGGATAATATGGGAACAGGTTGGAAGTGTCGGGCGTGCCTGCGGCTTGAGCCCAATTCCACGACGACGCTGGCGGATGTCGAGGGACCCGGGGTCATCCAGCACATCTGGATCACGGTGGAGGAACGTCTTTATCGGGATGGGATCCTGCGGTTCTATTGGGATGATGAGGAAACGCCCTCAGTGGAGGTCCCGCTGGGGGATTTCTTCTGCAATGCGCATGGGCTACGGTATGATGTGAATTCCATGATGGTGTGCGTGAACCCCAATGGGGGGTTCAATTGTTACTGGCCGATGCCGTTCCGGAAGCGGGCCAGAATTACTTTTGAGACGCAGAACCCCAAACCGGTGGATTGCTTCTTCTACCAAATCACGTATTCCCTGACGGATGTGCCGGACGATGCGGCGTACTTTCATGCGCAGTGGCGGCGCAGCATGACGACGCGGGAGAATCCCGAGCACGTGATTCTGAACGGGGTGCGCGGCCAGGGGCACTATGTCGGCACAGCGTGCGCGTGGACGCAGTTTTCGAACGGCTGGTGGGGCGAGGGGGAAGTGAAGTTCTTCATGGATGGGGACAAGGAGTTTCCGACGATTTGCGGCACGGGTACAGAGGATTACTTCGGCGGGGCTTGGTGCTTCGATGACCGGACCTACTCGACGCCGTTCCTCGGGTATCCGCTCTACCGCAAGGTGGCCGGAGAGGTTCCGCGCCATGGACTCTATCGTTGGCATGTGATGGACCCCATTCGATTCAAGAAGGATCTTCGGGTCACGGTGCAGGCACTGGGCTGGTGGCCAAATGGCAAATTCCAGCCCCTTACCGATGATATCGCAACGGTGGCCTATTGGTACCAAACCGAGCCGCATGGGGCGTTTCCAGCGTTTCCCTCTGTGGAGCAACGCTGGTCGCGTTAGAACCGGAACCCTTCAGCAATGGTCATCAAACTCATAATGCGTGAATTCTTGTCTTTCTTGGTGTCTTGGTGTCTTGGTGGTGAGATGGTGCTTTCATGCAGTTGAACAAAGTCCTCCATATCGTCTGGACCAACCTTGCCGAGCGCAAGGCACGCACGCTGATTGCTGCGTTCGTAATCGCCTTCGCGGTGGCGGTGGTGATGGTGGTGGCGTCGCTGGCGCAGGGGTTTCTGCGTGGGGCCCTGGCCAAGGCGGAGCAGGCCTTTCCGCGGGGCGCGTTGCTGGCAAAACCGCGGACGATGAACATTATGATGCTGGCCGTGCAGACGACGAAGATTGATGACGCCGTGGTTGAGAAGATCCGCGCACTGCCCGGGGTGGAATATTGTGCACCGCAGCTTTCGATGAAAATGCCGTTGCGTGCCGAGGCCGAGATTGCCGGACAGCAGGCTGTAACGGATGCGGTTGTGGTCGGGGTGGATCCAGTTACGGTTAAGTCGGACGTCAAACCGGGGTACAAGTTTGATTATGACGAGGGGACAAGCTCGCCCATGCCATGTGTGGTGCCGGCCTTCTTCCTGGACATGTATAATCTGGCTTACGCCGACAGCGCGGGCCTGCCTAAGGTCAATGAGACGTTTCCCATCGGGAAGCATGTGAAGCTGTACCTGGGGGAATCGTACCTGCTGGGGGCGACGGGCAATCCGCAGGGAAAAGCGCGTGAGTTTGACTGTCAGATTGTGGGGATGACACAGAATCCATCGTTTCGTTCGGGCATCCTTATCCCGATCGGTTATGCTCGCGAATTCAACAAGTGGTTTACCGGCACGGACAAGGCCGACTACAATGCGGCCCATGTGCGGGTGGGGGACCTGGCGAAACTGGATGAAGTGACGTCTGCCATTGCGGGGATGAACCTGACGGTGGAAAGTAACCGGGACGTGATTGAGAAGTTTCGATTTGTGGTCCGGTCGGTAACTGTCATGACCGGGGCGTTTGCGCTGATCGTGGTGGCGATCGCGGCGGTCAGCATCTTTAATACGTTTTCGCTGATTATGACTCAGCGGCGGGGCGAAGTGGGATTATTGCGTGCCGTGGGTGGCACGCGGAAAACTGTCACCAAGCTTTTCCTGACGGAGGTGGCGTCCATCGGCTTGATTGGTGGGGTTATCGGGGTTGCTGCGAGTTGGCCGCTGCTGGCGTGGGCCGACGGGCGAATCCTTGCCCAACTTCCGAAGGTAAGCTTCCTGCCGGAGCGCTTGTTCTTTGTGAGCTGGCCGATGGCGGTGGCGTGTGTTGTGAGTGCCACTTTGGTTTGCGTGCTGACGACCCTTCCGGCGATCCTGCGGACGACCAGGATGCAACCGACGCAGTTGGTATCCGAGGCTTAGGCAAAAAAGAAAGGCGGCCAGCTTGCGCCGGCCGCCGAAATAAGTTTCGTAAGAACTACGGTTACTGACGTGCGCGAATAATATCGCCGTCGCTGACGGTTCCGTTTGTCGGATCGTAATCCTGTATTCCGACGGTTGCACGGTCTGCATCAAGAACATCAGCGTCGCGGTCCGGACCGAAGGAAAGAATCGTCCACAGTGTCTTGCCGTCATTGCCCTGCGCTGCTCCCCAGGATTGCTCCTTAAAATAGGCTGGGTAGGCAACATTGACCCCGGCAGAAGAACCCGGCAGAGTCCCGCTGAGCCAAACATTCGGGCTCCAGATGATCATGAGGTTCTGAATCGGATCCGAGACGTTGGAAATCGTAAAGACGTCTGTAAAAGCCGTAGTGATGTACGCGATCGGTGTCGTCAGCCATGCGTAGCGATCGGCGCGGTTTTCGGTGCGAGCCACAGTTTCTCCACGGGGGACAAAGGAACCATTGAACGTAGGACTCGGTTTGTTATTATCTACCGTGTAAGATTCCATGGCAGTAGCAAAACTGCGCTGGTCAGCCTTCATGCGGCTAACCTTCGACCTCGTCTGTGCCTCCAGGAAGTTCGGCACGGCGATGGCCGCGAGGATCGCGATGATTGCGACCACGATGAGGAGTTCAATCAGCGTGAACCCCGCGATCTGCCCCCCGGCTTTTCTTCGTCCTGCAAAAAAGGAATACATGATATAAGCCTCCTAATAAATTATCCCCGGATTGGGGACCGTTTAACTTGATGAAATATTAAATCGAAGCCAAACACAAGTAACGGTAACCGGACCCCTGCATGGGGATTCAATTAAAAAGTATGGGGTCGGAAGCGTTTTCCTGCATCGGGAAAGTGTATGCTGCCGGAGAATCAGCTAATCTTAGTCAATTCAGGCATTTGGGTTGGGTTTGGATGACCTGCGAGAAGCCCCTATACTCGACAAATTCCAACAGGTCCGTCGTAATAACTTGATTGGAAAACTGTTCTATAATACGAAGCGAGTGGCATGATGAACAGGAAGCCATACTTTACGGGACACCAATCCAGCGGTTTCGCTCTTATTGAGTTGCTGCTGGTGCTGATAGTTATTTCGATTCTGATGGGAAGTTACTTTTCGCGTAACAACAACCCCAACGACCCCAGAAGCACCTACCAGATGAGCATGTCGAAGGCCAAGGATACGGCATGCGTAGCCAATCGGGCTGTCTTGCGCAGCATGATTGAGATCTACCGGATGAACAATCCGGGCAAAGCGGTAAACACCGAAAACTTGAAGGCAGCAGGCAACAATCCACCGTCCTGTCCCTCAGGCGGGGCTTACGGGTTCCTGGCGGATGGGCGGATTCTTTGCAGTGTTTGTGACGCGAAGGAGTTTTCGGAGTTGAAGGCTTCGGCAGCCAAGGGCGGATCCAGTGCGGCAGGCGGCAAGCCTCATGGAGATGGTGCGGGCTCAGGTGGTCCTGTGTCAAAGTTGCAGCAAATCCAGAACATGCCGCAAACGCAACTCCCACCGCCCTAACTCAATTGTTGAGGACCGGAAATGGCTGATCCCAAGGAAGTGCTTCGCGAGATGGAGAGCCTCCGCGTCCGCAAGAAGTTTCACAAGGCCGTGGATGAACTGGGAATCATGGAAACGCGCCGGCACATCCTGCTGTGTTGCGACCAAAGCAAGCCGAAGTGTTGCAGCAGAAAAGCGAGCCTCGAGTCATGGGACTATTTGAAGAGCCGCCTGAAGGAACTTGGGCTATCGGAAAAAGGCGGTGTGTTCCGGACCAAAGCGAACTGCCTGCGGGTCTGCGAGAACGGGCCCATCGCGGTTGTTTACCCGGAGGGGGCCTGGTATCACTCATGTACGCCGGAGGTGCTGGAGCGGATCATCCAGGAACATCTGGTGGGGGGGCGGGTGGTGGAGGAGCACTTGATTGTGGCAAATCCCCTCGCGTAGAGAAAACTCACCACCAAAACACCAAAGCACCAAAATGGAATTGGAGGGTTGAATGTGAGCCGGCCTGCACCTATCTCAAGTTCACTGGATTCTGTGGGGCGTCAAATTGTTGACGCGGCCTATCGGGTTCATTCCCAACTCGGGCCGGGACTGCTGGAAAGCGTGTATGAGATTTGTCTGGCACATGAACTGCGGAAACGAGGCTTGGTGGTTGAAATTCAAGTGCAGATGCCAATCCTGTATGATGGTCTGAATTTGGATTCCGGCCTTCGGCTCGATTTGCTTGTTGAGGGAGAGGTCGTGGTGGAACTTAAGGCCGTTGAGTCAATCCACCCTGTCCATACTGCCCAGATCCTGACCTACCTCAAACTGTCTGGGAAGAGGCTGGGTTATTTGATCAATTTTAATGTGACCAATATTGGAGACGGTATCAAGCGTATCGCCAATTAGCAAGCGGGCTTTGGTATTTGATTCCATTTGGTACTTTGGTGTTTTGGTGGTTAGATTTGTGTTGTGTTAAGGGTGACAAAGCATGAGTTCGAAATCTACGCGCGTTCCTCGCAGAGACCTCCTGAAGGCGGCGGGGCTGGCGGCTGGAGTGGTTGGTCTGGGTGGGGTGGCAGAAGCCTTCCCGACCAAACCTACCAATCGCGGTGGGATGCGGGCGGGGGAGAAGACACGGGTTTTGCGAATTGCGCACCTGACGGATATGCACGTCCAGCCGGAACTCGAGGCGGAGCGGTGGTTTGGTGACTGCCTGCGGCATGTGCAGGAACTGGAAGACAAGCCGGATATCATTTTCCAAGGCGGTGACGCCATCATGGACGGGCTCGGTGTTGGTGTGCCGCGGGCACGACTGCAGTGGGACTTGTTCAAGAAGATAATGCGGTCCAGTTGCTCGCTGCCGGTGGAGCATTGCATTGGGAACCACGATGTGTGGGGATGGAACCAACAGAAAAGCGGGGCCACGGGGCGCGAGAATCTTTACGGCAAAGCATGGGCCATGGAAGCGCTGGACCTGAAGGAACGCTATCGGAGCTTCGACAAGGCGGGGTGGCATTTCATCGTGCTCGACAGCACGATGAATGCAGCAGAAAAAATCTACACGGCCAGACTGGACCAGGAGCAGTTTGCGTGGCTTCAGCAGGACTTGGAAAGAACGGACAAGGAGACTCCGATCCTCATCATGTCGCATATTCCGATCATCAGCGCTTCAGCCTATTTCGATGAGGAGAATGAGAAGACGGGCGTATGGATGGTGCCAGACAAGTGGATGCATATTGACGCGCGACGCATCAAGAACCTCCTGGGAAAATACAAGAACATAAAGGTTTGCATTAGCGGCCACATCCACCTGGTGGACCGGGTGGACTACAACGGGATCAGCTACCTCTGCAATGGCGCGGTGTGCGGAAACTGGTGGAAGGGTCCATATCAGGAGTATCCGCCGGGGTATGCCGTGATCAATTTGTATGCCGATGGGTCGTTTGACCACGAGTACAAGGCTTACGGCTGGCAGGGTACTGGCGGTTAGTCGCGGCGGCGAGCCGCTATTGCTCAGCGGTCATGTGTTCGTACTCGGGCGTCCTGCGGGCTGAGTCGCGAAGCATCGGCAGGCATTTTCCGAGGATGAGGGCCGTGACAACGCAGAGGGCGGCATTAATGGTCATGGCCCAGCGCGGGTCCCATGCCTTGGCGACGGCGCCGGTAAAGAGATTACCAAAAGGCATAAGCCCCATGTTCATCATGGCGTAGAGGCTCATGACGCGGGCGCGGTAGGATTCCTTGACCAGCATCTGCGTGAGGGTTTGGGCGCCGATCATGGCGCAGACCATGCAGAGGCCGGAGCATCCGAGGAAGAAGCAGGAGGTAATGACGTCCCGCATCCAGGAGAACAGCGTGATGCTGACGGAAAACCCAATGGTGGCGAAGACAATCAGGTTTCCGGTGCCGGCGACGCGCTTGCGGCGCGCCATGATGGTACCGCCGATGATGGCTCCGACGCCGACACTCATGGTCATGCGCCCCAAAGTGCGGGCGTCGCCGTGGACAATGTCCTTGGCAAAGACCGTGATCATGGTGAGGTAGGGGAGGCCGACCACGGCCACTGCCCCGACAAATAAGAGCAATGCGAGTATATGGGGAGAGCGGCCGACATAGCGGAATCCGTCCTGCATCTGTTGGAAGGACCTCTTTTCAGAAACGTGGCTTTCGTGCGGAGGAAGTTTCATCCGGACAAGTTGCACGATCACGAAGAGAAAACTGAGGGTATTGATGACAAAGCAGATGCCCTCACCGAGATTTGTGCCTGCCGGATAGCGCTGCTGGATAATCGCCACCAGCTCGCCGGCGAGTGCCGGGCCTGCAATTCGCGCGGCGTTGAAGGTCAGCGAGTTTAGTGCAATGGCATTTCCGAGGTCGTCCTTGGGCACCATCTGGACGAGGAAAGCCTGACGGGCGGGCAGGTCGAAGGCCTGGAGAACCCCCGAGAAGGCCCCGAGGCCGACTATGGTCCAGTAGGTGATAAGCGCCTCGCCGTTGGGCCCGTGAGAGAGTGTCAGAATCGAGAGCGCCATGGACTGCAACATCAAGAAAACCTGCGTGGTGATGATGATCTTATGGCGATTATAACGGTCTGCAAAAAGACCCGCATAGACGCCAAGCAGCAGGACTGGAATCTGTGAGGCAAAACTGACGAGGCCGAGTTTGAACGGGTCGGACGTCATTTTGTAGACGAGCCAGCTCAGTGCGGTGCTTTGCATCCAAGTGCCGACCAGGGAGAAGATCTGCCCGCTGATGAAGAGCGAGTAGTTTCGATGAGAAAGCGCGCGAAATGCTGACGGGCTGCGCCGGGGTTTTGGTGCTACTGGTTCGGGTTCGGACTCTGCGTCGGGTTGGGGGATGTCCATTTTACTTACTTATTGGAACAGTCCCCGGACCGGGAAAAATTCATGGGGTGCCGGGTGCTACGGCAAAAAGGGACGCGGATCGATGGGTTTCGTGTCCTTGCGAACCTCGAAATGACAATGCGGCGTGGTTGCGTTTCCAGTCTGCCCGACTTCGGCGATGACTTGGCCGCGTTTGACGGTCTCACCGTTGCGGACGAGGTTCTTGCGGTTGTGGGCGTAAACCGTTACCAAACCGCCACCATGATCAATGAGAACGATGTTACCGAAGTTGGCCATTCCACAACCTTCGTAAATGACCTTGCCGTTGCAGGCTGCGCGGACCGGCGTACCGGGCGGCGCGCAGATGTCGAGGCCCTTGTGATTGATGGTTTCGCTGAAGGGCCGGGTCACTTTGCCATTGGCAACTGGCCACATATAACCGCGCCCGCTGCAGGCGCCGCTGGGGCAGGTTACATCGTAGGCCGCGAAATTGGAAGGTACGCGACCGTAGCTGGTGGAGCGAAGCGATGACCCGTCAGAGACGCGACCATCGGCGATCATGTTGGGCAGGGCCTTGTCCGGTACCGGTGCGGCAGAACTGGTGGGCTGCTTGCTGCTGCCGAGGTGAAATGGGTTCCACCATCCGGTTTGCTTGATCTCGGTGCGTGATATGGTGGTTTCTGGAATGCTGATGACCGTGCCGGCCACGAGCTTGGTGTTGGGTGCCATCCGGTTTTCGGAGTAAATGCGCGCGGGCGTGGTTTCGTACTGCGCGGCCAGGCTTTCGGCGGTCTCGCCATCGCGGACCTGATGCATGCCGCTGGCGGTGACGTGGGTGCCGTGCTCGGCGCTTTGGCCCAAGGGCACTGTGACGCAGCCGGAAAGCAGCAGTGCGGCGGGACAAAGAAGCAGCGTCGCGCGCAAGGCAGAACGTGGCATCGCAATGGGATTCTTGAAGTTCAGAAAGCGGCCTCGGATCGAATTGGAACCACGCTTCATGCCGACGTTTACCTGGTGCTCGAAATTTTCCACAACGCCCCAACAATCATCTGAACCGGCTCCACATCGACATCGGAGAACGGGCGCCTTATCCGGTTCTGACAACAATACTGCCAAATTGAGCTGCAAAATCGACACCAACGCAATTCTTTTTTACCGGGAATCGACTTCGTTTAGTCCTGCCGCACCGTACTTGGTATGCCATTGGCGTTGAGCCGGTAGAACATACAGGTCTTCTTCAGTTCGCGCTCCAGGGCGGCGATGCGCGCGGCGGCCTCGCGGTCGCTGGGACGTAGCAGGCTTTTTGCCTTTTCGATATACTTCCAGGTCGCCGGGCCGTCGTTGAGATACCTCCCGCTGAGCCGGGCGGCGGTCAGGTTTGCGTCAATGGCCTGGGGAATCTGGCCGTTCTTCTCGGCCCATTTGGCCAGCTCGGTGGCGGTACAGCGGGCCTTGTCGTAATTGCCTGATGCCGTTTCCATGGTAATCTCAAGTTGAGCCGCGTAGGGGACATGGCAACCACCACCGCGAATGACTTCATTGGTCTGGCAAACAGCCTTGTCGTAGAACCCAAGACGGTAGAGACAATTGGCATAGCCGAGCTTAATTTCAGCGTCGTTGGGCTCGATCTTCAAAGCCTTCTGGTAGAGGACCTTTGCCCGGTCCAGCCGCCCGAGATTAAGTTCGTCGGCGGCGCGGCACTTCAATTCGTAGACATAGGGATCGCCCTGCTTCGTGAGGGGCAGATTGGGGCACGCAGCCAGCGGATTCTTCGAAGCCGGGGTTACGGCGTCGGGGTTCGGCAGGCCCACGTACATCGTCTCATGGCGCTGGCTCACACAGCCGGTCAATGCGGCGAGGGTGACGCAGACGCCAAGGACCTTAACGGGAACGGACAACCATCGGGATAGGGTCACTTATTTCTCCAACCGTCTTTCTTTGATTTCCTGCAACAACTCAGCCACAAACTCACCGCGCGGCTTCGCGCCAAGGTCGCCCTTGCCGTGACGCCGCACACCCACCATGGCGCTGGCGGCTTCCTTCTCGCCGACGACCAGCATGTAGGGTATCTTCCGCAACTCCGCGTTGCGGATTTTGGAGCCGATTTTCTCTTCTCCGGTGTCTATAGAGGCCCTTATCCCGGCGCTTTGCAAGTCTGTAAATACTTCCTTTGCGTAGGAAAGTGACTTTTCCGAAATGGGCAAAACGGTGGCCTGGACTGGCGCCAGCCATGCCGGGAAGTTCCCCGCGGTGTGCTCGATGAGAACGCCGATGAACCGCTCCAGCGATCCCACCAGCGCACGATGCACCATCACCGGGCGATGCTTCTGCCCGTCCGCGCCGACGTAATTCAGGTCGAACCGCTCGGGCATGGAGAAATCCACCTGGATGGTGCCGCACTGCCACGAGCGCTTGAGCGAATCCTTCACGTGGAAGTCAATCTTGGGCCCATAGAACGCGCCGTCGCCGGGGTTCAGCTTGTACTTGATTCCCAGCTTCTCCAGCGAATTGCGCAGCGAGTCCGTGGCGTTTTCCCACATCTCGTCGCTGCCGATGGCCTTCTCGGGCCTCGTCGAGAGCTCCATGTGGTAATCTTCGAATCCGAAGATGGTATAAACCCGCTGAATTAGCGCGATGGCCTCGGTCACGGCCTGCTCCAGCTGCTCCGGCGTGCAGAAGATATGAGCATCA
>JAIBAT010000138.1 GCA_019695055.1 Candidatus Sumerlaeaceae bacterium
AGCATGACCACACCGGGCTTGTCGCCGCGACCGGCGCGTCCGGCTACTTGTGTCAGGAGCGAAAAGGCCCTTTCGGCTGATCGGAAATCCGGCTGGAAAAGCGAAACATCCGCGAGCGGAACGCCGACGACTGTCACGTTCTCCAAATGGAAGCCCTTGGCAATCATCTGAGTTCCGAGGATGATGTCGATCTCGCCACTCTCGATGCGCCGCCAAGCGTCCATGAAGGCCGTTCGCTGGCGCGTGGTGTCCAGATCCATTCGAATGACCTGTTTATCGGGGTAACGCTTCTTGACCTCGTCTTCCACACGCTGGGTTCCGAG
Organism: Candidatus Sumerlaeaceae bacterium; assembly: GCA_019695055.1. Classification (GTDB taxonomy): domain Bacteria; phylum Sumerlaeota; class Sumerlaeia; order Sumerlaeales; family Sumerlaeaceae; genus JAIBAT01. The sequence continues at coordinate 324 of JAIBAT010000138.1, forward strand.
TCCAATGAGGGACAACTCGTTGTGCCCGCAGTCCGGGCAAATTGCCGGGATCTGCGTTTCGCGGTTACAGAAGTGACAGATGAGGCGGTCGCGAAACTTGTGGTGGGTCATGCTGACGTCGCAGTGCTCGCAGCGCACGACGGAATTGCAGCTCATACAGACCACGAAATTGAAAAAGCCGCGGCGGTTGAGGAAAAGCAGCACCTGCTCACCGCGTGAAAGGGCTTCGTTCATCGCCGCTTCCAGGGCGCCACTGAAGATGCCGGGATTTCTCTCGTCGCGTGCTTCGCGGGTCATGTCGATCAGCCGTACTTCAGGCATGGGGCGCTCATCGATGCGGTCGGGGAGCGACAGCAGTCGGAACTCTCCGCATTTGGCGCGGTAAAACGATTCCACGGACGGTGTGGCGCTCCCGAGGATGACCGACGCACCACACCGGCGGCTGCGCTCGATGGCCAGCTCGCGGGCGTGATAGCGCGGGGAGCTGTCCTGCTTGTAGCTTGTCTCATGTTCCTCGTCGATGACGATGATGCGCAGGTTTCGGAACGGCGTGAAAAGTGCCGAGCGGGCGCCGACCATAATGCGGCAGGAACCTGACTCCACGCGGCGCCACAGGTCGAACTTCTGGCCGAGGGTCAGCTTTGAATGGTAGACTCCGACTACCGAACCGAAGCGGCTGCGGAAGCGATCCACGGCTTGCGGTGTGAGTGAGATTTCCGGGACCAGCACGATGGCATCGCCGCCTGCGTCCAGCGCGGAAGCAATTGCCTGGAGGTAAACCTCGGTCTTGCCGCTGCCTGTGACCCCGTGAATCAGGAAGACCGCAGGCTCGCGGGTTTCGATTTGACGGACTATGGTTTCAAACGCTTCCTGCTGGCGGAAGTTGAAGGCCAGTGGCTTGTCGCGCTGAGGGGCCGCGCCATAATCATCGCCGCGGTCAGACACGGACTCGATTTCGCAAAGGACTCCGTATTCGAGCAGCTTCATGATGACAGAGCGGCCGACGTTGGCGAGTTCGCCAAGTTCTGCCGCGCCCATCGGTGTGTTTTCCTGAGCAGCGAGTGTTTCGACCACCGCGCGCTGTTTCACCGTCAGCTTTCGCTCCCCGGCCCGGATTTCCCAGTCGGGCGCGAGGCAGTAACTCAGTAACGTCTTTTCGGATATGTCGTTCAGGCCGATGAACGACGCGCAATTCAGGGCATCTCCGGGAGGGGACAGGTAATAGTCCGCCATCCAAAGAGCGAGCTGGACGATGTCCCCGGGAATGGCGAACTCGGGGGTGATGACCCGAATCACGGGTTTCAACCGGGCTGGTGAAATGCCCTGGGGCAAGGAATCGGTTAGTTCCACCACGCAGCCCCTTGCGGTTCGGCCGGCGAAACCGACCTCGACGAGGGAGCCGATGCGAAGCTTGCCCGCAAGGTCGTCCGGAACACCGAAACTGTAGGTGCTCATGACGGGTTCGGAAACTGCAACGGTGGCGTACTGGCGGTAAATCACGACTGGAGCGGCGGGTGTGCGCGTCGCTCGGGGTTTTGGCACGTCCCCGAAGAGGTCGTCCATGGAGTCGGATTTAGCCATTGTGGTTCATCGCATTCGCGGTGGAACACAGGTAACTTTCCAGCATGTTCTGGTTAGGCGACACTTTTTGTTGAATCTGGGCCCTGGGACGGGTGCACTAACCCCATCATGTGGTTTGCCATAGCCCTGCCCATTGCGCTCGTCATTGCTTACTTTGTTGGTTCCATTCCCACCGGGCTGCTCCTGGGCAATGCCTTTCGCGGCATCGACCTTCGAGAGCACGGCAGCGGGAATCTTGGGGCCACGAATGCCTTCCGGATCCTTGGCACAAAACTTGGTGTTTCGGTGCTGGGGCTTGACATGCTCAAGGGCCTTGCCCCGGTGGCGGTGTTGCCGGCAATCCTTGGGATTTCACCGGCATCGCCGGGAACCCAGTTGCTGATCGGGGCCGCGGCCATTGCGGGCCATGTCTTTTCCATATTCGTCAACTTCAAGGGCGGCAAAGGTGTTGCCACTGCACTGGGTGTTTATCTGGCCATTGCGCCATATCCGACCCTTGCGACCCTGGCGGTGGGTATTGCCATCATCCTGATTTCGGGCTATGTTTCCCTGGCTTCGCTGTTTGGTGCCATCTTCCTGCCGCTGGTGCTCTACTGGAATGCCTATCCGTTCTCGGTCGTGGTGGTGACGGAGATCATCGCCATCATGGTCATCGTGCGGCACAAGGGTAATGCGGAACGGATCCTGAACGGCACCGAAAACAAGATCTGGAAGAAGCTCGACGCTATGGCTGACGATGAGCCCATCCCATTTGCCGGCGACAATCAGTGACCACCGCCACGACGGTTTTCGGTGCCGGCGCGTGGGGTTTGACGCTGGCGGAGCTTCTCACATCGAAGGGCGTTCCGGTTACAGTCTGGGACATTGACGCGCGGCGCCTTGATCACCTGCGTGCGACGGGTGATCCGGGAAAACCGCCGGGGTTGAAGCTTCCTTCCACAATATCCTATGAACCTGACCTGAAGAAGGCTGTTGGCGAGTCCAAGTTTCTGGTATCTGTGGTGCCATCCTTTGCGGTGCGGTCCCTTTGCGGGCAGCTACGCGATGCCATTGGGGGGCTGGACGGCCGAATCTTTGTGAGCTGCAGCAAGGGCATCGAAGAGGAAACGCTGCTGTTGGCCTCGGATATTGTGACCGAGCATTTTGGGGCCGATGCGGTGAACCGGATGGCGGGACTTTCGGGGCCGAGCCATGCGGAGGAAGTCTGCCGACGCGTTCCCACCGTGGTGGTGAGTGCTTCGCCGAATCATGAAACTGCGGTGGAAGTTCAGAATCATTTCATGCTGCCTACCTTTCGTATTTATACGCAGTCCGACCTACGCGGCGTGGAGGTCGGCGGTGCGTTGAAGAACGTCATTGCGATTGCGGC
>JAIBAT010000119.1 GCA_019695055.1 Candidatus Sumerlaeaceae bacterium
AGAAAGCCACCGCGAAGGGTGGCTTTTCCGGAGAATTCTTGGTCGGAGTGACATGATTCGAACATGCGACCCCTGCGTCCCGAACGCAGTGCTCTACCAGGCTGAGCTACACTCCGAAATCAGCTGAAAAAGGAAATCAATGATTCCTCTCAACTGCAAAGAGGGTTAATTGTAGCAGAGCTTCAGCGTAATTTGAAGACGGCAACCCCGAAATTGCGGCTCTGGCCCGATCCGCTTCCCGCGCCGCCTGGCTCCTGGCGTGGTCCAAGGCGCCGCTGGCACGAATCGCCTCAAGCACTGCGGGGAAATCCTCCCGCCCGCCTTGCTCGATCGCTCGACGGACACACGCAGCCTGGTCCGCCGTTCCGTGTTGCATGACGTAGATCAAGGGGAGCGTGGGCTTGCCTTCCGCCAGATCGTCACCCAGATGCTTGCCGGTATCGGCCTCCTGGCCGGAATAGTCGAGCACATCGTCGATCAATTGGAACGCCGTGCCCAAATGCATGCCGTAGGCGGCCATGGATCGTTCGCACTGATCCGACGCTTTCCCCAGGATGGCTCCGAGTTGTGCGGCCGCTTCAAAGAGTTTGGCAGTCTTATAGCGGATCACTTGCAAATAACGTCCCTCGTCGACATCTGCATCGTGGCAGTTCATCAATTGCAGGACCTCACCCTCAGCAATCACATTGGTTGCGTCAGACAGCACGCGCATCACCCGCATGTCATTGACCTCAACCATCATCTGGAACGCGCGGGAGTAGAGAAAATCGCCGACCAGCACACTGGCCGCATTGCCAAACAGGGCATTGGCGGTATCCCGGCCGCGACGCAACGACGATTCGTCGACCACATCATCATGCAATAGCGTTGCCGTATGGATGAACTCGACCACCGCCGCCAGTTCATGGTGATGGCGGCCGTCATAACCGAGGGCTCCGGCTGCCAGGAGAACCAGGGCCGGACGCATGCGCTTGCCGCCGCTGTTGATGATGTATTCGGCGACCCGGCGGACAAGGACGACGTCGGAGTGGAGACGGGCACGAATGACGGCATCCACCGCATTCATATCCGGCCCGATCAGGGCATAAAGCTGTTCCAGCGTCACGTTGAGAACGATTCGGGTAAAGGGCCGAATCTTAGGCGTCTGGTGCACCAGCGTCAAGGTTGGAAGATCAAGGTATCTGCTTCTTATGTTCCTTTGGTTTGGGCTAAACTTGGTCAAACAGATATTCGCTACGGGGGGACGCTTGGAAGTCAGTTCAATCATTGCACCGGTCGTACAGGATCGCGGGGCGCTCGAGGAATTTGCCGATGAGTTGGCGGATCGTGCGCCGCTGGTGGAACGGGACGTTTCCCGGCTGAAGAAGGCCCCCGGGGACCGGGATCTTCTTGCCGACTTGTTCCGTGCCATCCACAACATCAAGGGCGATGCGGCACTGTGCAAGTTCGAACTGGGAGTGGCCATCACCCATCCCATCGAGACCGTGCTGTCGCGCTTCCGGGACGGGGATATTCCCTTCACGGAGCTGTTGGCTGAATCCGTGCTTCTGGCGGTTGATCGACTGGAACTGGCAACCGATGTGCTCCTGGCGGGCAAGCCCGTGGACAATCTGCACCTTCTGCCCCTGATTCAGGGCCTGGAACGCATTGCCGATGCCGATGCTGATCGGTTCGCGGAGGGTTGCCGCGACCTGATCGAGGCAGTCACCGGCTTCCCCCCGGTGATCCCGGAGATTTCCAGCAAGGCGCCAAAGATCGCCCCCCAGCTTGAGGACAACAAGAGCGAGGATCTGCAGTTCTTCCGGACCCTTGCCCTTCAGTTCGAAAGCCGCTCGCCGCTCTTCAAGGGGCGAACCATGCGCATCCTGCGTCTGGCGCTGGAAACCAACAAGACCCGGCAGACGCCGGTGGATCCCGTGCAGTTGGAGGCCGCTGTTTATCTCCACGACCTGGGCATGATGTTTCTGCCGGAATCCGTATGGCTGAAGGTCGGGCGTCTGACCGATCAGGACAAGCAGTCCCTGCGCAACCACCCCGGTTACGGCGCGGGCCTGTTGCAGCGCATACCGGGCTGGGCGCTAGCCGCCGAGATGGTTGCACAGCATCATGAGATGCCGGACGGAGCCGGCTATCCGGAGGGACTGGGCGATGAAAGGATCTGTCCTGGCGCCAAGATTCTTGCCATCGTCGACGCCTTCGAGGCCGTGATGCTCAAGCACATCCACCGCGGCAGGAACCGTTCTGTCCTGCGCGCCATCGCCGAGGTCAACGCCTGCGACAACCAGTTTGCGCCGGACTGGATTGCCCCCTTCAATCTGGTGATCCGACGCACCATCGAATCGTGATGGCAGCCGATCTGGAACGGCGTTTTGGCGGCATTGCCCGTCTCTACGGAGCGCCGGGGGCGCGCAAGATTCAAGGAAGTCATGTCTGCGTCGTGGGAATCGGCGGTGTCGGCTCCTGGGCTGCCGAGGCCTTGGCCCGTTCGGCGGTCGGCGCTTTGACGCTGATCGATCTCGATATGGTGGCCGAGTCCAATACCAATCGCCAAATTCATGCCCTCGGCGATTGTTTTGGCCAAGCCAAGGTGGACGCCATGGCCGAGCGCATTCTGGCCATCAACCCCAGCTGCCGGGTGACCCGTATCGAGGCTTTCATTGACCAGGACAACGCGGCGACCTTGCTCCAAGGGCGCTTCGACGCGGTGATCGATGCCATTGACCAAGTAAAGGCCAAGGCGGCCATGATCGCCCACTGCCTGGGCACCGGAACACCGATCGTCGTGGCCGGCGCCGCCGGGGGCGAACCCGATCCAAGCAAGATTATGGTTGGCGATCTCGCCCAAACCACCCAGGACCCGCTGCTTGCCCGGGTACGGTCATTGTTGCGGCGGGAATATGGCTTCCCGCGGGATACCAAGAAGAAATTTCGCGTCCCGGCCGTGTACTCGACCGAACAATTGCGTTATCCGGAGGCCGCCTGCGCCAGCCCCAGCGGGTTGAGCTGCGCCGGCTTCGGCTCGTCGGTCTGCGTCACTTCGGTCTTTGGCATGGTTGCCGCGGCCCATGTTCTCAACAATCTGGCCAAAGAATGAAAAAACCGCGCAAGCTACGCTCCCGCAAGGCCGGGCTCCCACCGGGGTCCCTCGTCCATATCGGCGACGTGAAGACCGCCGACCCGCGGCTTTCGATTCTCGATTATGGGCCGGACGGCCTGGACGAGTTCTCT
>JAIBAT010000053.1 GCA_019695055.1 Candidatus Sumerlaeaceae bacterium
TCTGGTAGACGGTAACCCAGGCGGAATCCACGGCAAAGAAATCGTTGTCGTGCATTTTGACCCCGATAAAGTATGGCGCGACTGCCCCGGCGGTGGTGTGGGCTGTGGTGAGACTGTCCTCGAACAGGGTACCAACGTTTTCGTCGATGTGCTCAAAGAGTTTGAGATCGTAGTGCTCGGGTTTGAGGTACAGGCCGTTTCTTGTTGTTCCGACGTTCACAATGGTGCCGTGAATCAGGTTCATCCTGGAACCAAGTTGCTTGAAGACGGCATCGACGTTGGCCTGAATTCCGGCAGTGCAGAGGGCCGCCGAGCAGTAGGGGGCATACCCGAGGAGCGAGGTGAGCTTCTGGTACCCTCCGGCCTGGGAAGTGGGGAGCCCCGTGACAAGGTCAAGTCCGTGCGTCTCGTAGTTTGTGACGAGTGCCTGCTGCTGGGTTGCCGTCATGGAGGTCATTCCCGTCCAGTCGTAGTTCTGGTAATAGGGCTTGGGTGGGCGGATGTGGTAGGACACGGCGCAGACAGGCGAAGTCTTTAGACGGTTCAGCAGCGCCGGATAGCTGGTTTGATAAATATCCGTCATCGTGGAATCGAGAAAGACATCCACGGGGACGTTGCACCCCTCGTGGACCGTGAGGATGCGGTCCAGCGTGGCGGCGCTCTTTTCGGGGTAAGAGAAACCCTGGACATTGATGGAGAAGGTGACCCGGTCCGTGACGGTGACGGCCGGCTGGTAGGCGACAGGGGCGCCGTCCCGAAGGGTTTTCCAGATTGTGCGGGCCTCGTCGTGCCGGATGAACTGGAGCTTGCCCGCGGTGCGCAGGGCCACGAGGGAATCCAGGAGGGGTACGATCGTGCTGGCCACAAACACCGAGGAGGTCATGTCGCTTTGGTTGAAGACCTTGCCCGCGGTCCACATCTTGCCGTAGGGAAGCTGGCCGGATTCCACAAGGTTGATCAGGGCCTGCACATCGGCGGGCTCGCCGGACCATTCGCCAAAGGCATCGATGGTTCCCGCGTTGGAATGGCCGAAGTAGTTTGTTGCGGATTGGGGAGTCCAAATGCCCGAAACCACGGGATCGTTGACGTGGTTGCTGGTGCCGCCGCCCATCAGGAGATTCGGGGAGTAGACATAGGCTCCGGGATACTTTTGGGACGGCAGTCCGCCAATGAATTTCGGCCAGTTCTGGTAGAGCGGGTCGGTCGTCGGGTAGATATGGCCACCAACGGTTTTCGACGGAGTTACACCGCACTGGGTGATCAGGTAGGCCACGTCGGCGAAATTGTAACCGTCGTTCTCGTGGGAGTGGGCATCGATCTCCACCCCAAGATTCTCGTGGAGGTATCTCACGACATTCTTGCCGCCGGTAACCGTCAGGAGTGCCGGGTCGGGGGTGGTGATCTCGTACTTTATGCATCCAAGGAGGAAGTTGTAGTCGCTCTGCCAGTTCCAGGGGATGGAGCGCGATGTCATCTGGTCGGCAAACCCGAGGATGGCATTGCGAAACGTGACGTAGCCGATCTTGCTGGCGACAAAATCCGGTGTTCCGGGGTGGTGCTTGTCCTCACAATGGGTGGCCACTGCAAAGTAAACAATGGGCAGGGTGGGAGATGTCCACGCGCTGCAATCGGCGACTGCGGAGCGATCCGGCCAAAGCACCATCAGGGCCAACAAAAGTCCCGTGAACTTCCTGCGTGCGAAGATAAAACAACTCCAATGGACGGTCATTACTCCACCTCAACGGCGTTTGATTCTTAACGCGATTTCGCGGTGAAATGGATTTTACCCGTCAGGAGCGCCACCATCACCCGTGGGACTATGGCAAATTTTCCGCCACAGGAAGGCCGAGTTCCGAAGGCATTATCGCATGGATCACAACTCGTTTGTTTTCAGTTCTTCGCCGGGGCAATAGGCTGGGATATTTCGGCGCCTGAATTGGTTCGAAAAGTGTCAGAGGGAGAATTCCGGCTGTACGATTACGAACGTTACGCCGGGGGTCTCGTGGCAAATTGGAGCCGAATCCCGAGGGAGGCAGTTTGGGCGCGTTTTTTTCGTTGAACCCGGAACGACGCCACCCGCGACTTGGGTCAGCAACTTTACAGGAACGGACTTTCGATGAAAATTGGTTTTATTGATCACCACTTGAACAACTATCACGCGGACACGTTTTTGCGGATTTTGACGAAGGAACTGGAGCAAAAAGCAACGGTGGTCGCGGCGTATGAATCGAACCCCGTGGGGGACGACTGGTGCGCAAAGAATGGCGTGGCGCGGGTGCAATCGGCGGCGGAGGTTGTGGCGGCGAGCGATGCGGTCATTGTGCTGGCGCCGGACAATGTGGAGGCTCACCTGACGCTGGGACGAGTGGCGCTGGAATCGGGTAAGCCGTGCTTCGTGGACAAGAACCTGTCGTCGTCGCTGGAGGACGCGCGGAAGATTGTGGAAATTGCGGCGGCGCACAAGACGCCGCTCATGAGTTCGTCGTCGCTGCGGTTTTCGGTGGAGCTTGAGGAGCTGATGGGGCGCATTGGCAATGCGCCGATTGAAACGATTTTCTCCCGCGGGTTTGGACGCTGGCATGGGTACGGCGTCCATACGATTGCGCCGGCCTTGCGGCTGATCGGGGGGAACGTGAGCCGGCTTTGCGACACGGGCACGGCCGGAGCGAGCGTGGTGACCATTGAAGACGCAGCGGGACGGCGCGCGCTGATCGAGGTGCGCGAGGCGGATAACCAGCAGGAGGCGAGCCCGTGGCAGATTGGTGCGTTGGCCGCGGGACGATACGAGACGGCGACGATTACGAAGTTTGCGGAGTTCTACAAGAACCTAATGGCGCAGGTGACAGCATTCTTTGCGACGGGCAAGTCGCCGATTTCGGTGGAGGAGCAACTGGCCACGGTGGCCATCGAGACGGCGGCGGATGAATCCCGGGCGGCGGGCGGGAAATGGGTGGACATCCGGCTGTAGGCAGCCGAATCAACGGGATAATAGCCACAGGAGACTGATGCCATGAAAGACGCCGCCATTTTGCTGGAGGAGCTGTGCAACGCGCACGGCGTGAGCGGGTACGAGGACGAGGTGCGCGCGATTGTGGAGCGGCACGTGCGGCCGCTGGCGGATGAGGTTCAGGTGGATCCGCTGGGGAACCTTATCGCGTGGCGACGGAGTGCCACGCCAAATGCGCCGACGCTGATGATTGACGCGCACCTGGACGAAATCGGGATGGTGGTCAGCTATGTGGAGGCCTCGGGCTTCCTGCGGTTTGCACTTGTGGGCGGCTGGGATGAGCGGGTGCTGCCGGCGCACGCGGTGACGATTCGCACGCGCGAGGCGAAGAGGATTCGCGGGGTCATCGGCGTGGCGCCACCGCACATCCAGAAGGATGGCGAGCGGGGCAAACCCTATGCTGCGGAGGCGCTGTTCATTGATGTGGGTGCGCGAAACCGCGACGAGGTGGCGGCGCTGGGCGTGCGGGTGGGCGACAGCGCGGTACCGGATTATCCCTTTGCGCGGCTGGCGGGGGACGCTGTGGTGGGGAAGGCCCTCGACAATCGCGCGGGGTGCGCGGCGCTGATTGAGATTCTGCGGTACCTGGCGGGCACGGGTCCGCTGCCGGTGAATGTGGCGACGGTGTTCAGTACATTTGAGGAAACAGGCGCCCGCGGGGCGAAGGTGGCGGCGCACACGGTCAGTCCGCAGATTGCGCTGGTGCTGGAGGGAACCGTGGCCGGGGACTTCCCCGGAGTGCCGGAGGGCCGCAGCCCAAGTACACAGGGGCGGGGGCCGGCCATCACCTTGATGGACAAGACGACGCATTGCGCGCCGAAGGTGGTGCGGTTTCTGGAGGAGCTGGCGCTCCGAGACGGGATCCCGCATCAGTTTAAGACTCCGATTTCCGGAGGCACAGACGCGGCGCGGATTCACATTTCCCGGGGAGGGGTGCTGACGGGGGTGATTTCGGTGCCGTGCCGTTACATCCATTCGCCCCACGCCACGCTACGATTGAGTGATTTTGAGAACACGGTGCTGCTGGGTGCGGCCTTTGCGCGCGAATGCCATCAACTGGAATTCTGAATTCTCAATTCTAAATTCTGAATTTGAGGCACTGAGCGGGCGGATTGTCTGGTTATGGATGGGATTTGCGGGGTGTGGCCTGGGGGGGGTCCGGGGACCTTCGGGGGACAAGCAGGTCGTGGGAGGTAATGTCTTAGAATTCGGTTGGGGAGCGCCGTTTTTTCGTGTCATTCCGATATTCCGCCTGCCTGATGGGTCCCCGTAAACCATGAGCACTGCCGCCAGCCAGAACGTTCCGCGTCCGCGCGCCACCATTGTGGTGGTGGACGACGAGGAGAACATGGGGAAGATCCTGACCAAGATTCTTGGGAATGAGGGCTTCCATGTGACGGCGTTCCACCGGCCGGCGGAGGCCATGGCGCACATCACGAAACACCCGCCGGACCTGGTATTGACGGACATGAAGATGCCCGACCACACGGGCATGGATGTGTTGAAAGCTGCGAAGGGGGCGAACCCGCATACGGGGGTGGTGGTCATGACAGCCTATGGCACCATCGAAGGCGGCGTGGAGGCGATGCGCGAGGGGGCCTACGACTATGTGACCAAGCCGTTCAAGACGGACGAACTGGTGATGACGCTGGTGAAGGCTTTGGAGCGGTCTCATATGGGGCGGGAGAACGAATCCCTGGCGGAGACCCTGCGTCGGACGTCCGACGCCCCCCCCATTGTCGGCGAAAGTACGGCGATGAAAGCGGTGGCGGCCATGGTGGCGAAGATCGCCCCGACGGACGCCGCCGTGCTGATCCGCGGCGAGAGCGGGACCGGGAAGGAACTAGTGGCCAAGGCCATCCACAAGGCCAGCCCGCGGGCGGGAAAGCGATTCGTGGCTATCAATTGCGCGTCGATCCCCGAGACGCTGTTGGAAAGCGAGCTGTTCGGCCACGAACGGGGTTCCTTTACGGGCGCCGACCGGCAGAAGCTGGGGCTGGTGGAGCTGGCCCACGAGGGGACGCTGTTCCTGGACGAGATTGGCGACCTGCCGCTGAGCCTGCAGGCGAAGCTGTTGCGGGTGCTGCAGGAGCGGGAAATCCAGCGGGTGGGCGGGGTACAGACGATCCCGGTGGACATACGGCTGCTGGCGGCAACGCACCGCGACCTGCGTGCGGCGATGGAGGCGCGACAGTTTCGGCCGGATCTCTTCTTCCGGCTCGATGTGATTTCCGTGGCCCTGCCGCCGCTGAGGGAGCGGACGGGGGACGTCCCGCTGCTGGCGAGTTTTTTCCTGGATCAGGCCACGCGGCGCATGCGCAAGCCGGCCATGACCATCGCGCCGGAGGCCATGGCGGCGCTGGAGAAATATGGCTACCCGGGAAACGTGCGCGAGTTGGAGAACATCATCGAGCGGATGGCGGTGCTATGCGACGGGGCGGAAATCACCCTGGCGGACATCCCTGGCGATATCCGGGTCAAGAGCGGCGTCAAGTTCCCCGCCGTGGGCAGCCAGGGCGCCGAGTACAAAGGTGCCAAGGACAAGTTCGAGCGGGAGTACTTCCTGCGCCTGCTGGACGCGGCGAAGGGGAACATCAGCGAAGCGGCACGGATGAGCGGGGTGTCGCGGAGGCATTTGCATGAGAAGCTGGTGAAATTGGGGTTACGGGCGGATCGGGAGTCCAGCCTCTAGCCCCCCATTCCCCCACCAACACCTCCGCCACCCGCTTCATAAACCGCCCCCCAGCGAGTTTTGACCATAATGTATATACGGTCCATAAGTAGACAAAATGCCTACCAAAGGTAGACCGTAAGCCGAACACCAGCCCACCCTCAGTATCAACGCACAAGGAAGAATCCGTAAGGTTGAAAATCGACTGGGGATCCATCCCCAAATTGCCACAATCTGGCGAGGCAGCCGAAAGAGCTGCATGGTAGAATTTCGGTTGGAAACTGGTAAAATCGGGTTTCCGGTCCGACCAAGAATCGGATATTGGGTGTCCCACATTACTAAATACACTTCGCGGTAATTCTGAGCAACACATTTGAACAATGAAGCTTATACACCATCGCACATGTCTGCAAGAAAATGCCAAAAGGCGCACCGCACCTCTGGCAGGTGAACGATTAGACGCTTTAACGAAATCAAGAGTAACGCAACGATAGTAGGACTGAACATAGCCTTGAACACTTGAACGTCGCGCTTGGGGGATGCCAATCATCTTTGCAATTCGCAAACAACGCGGGTCGAGAAAATGCAAAATGCACAATCCGTCGGGAATGGAACTCTTTAAAAAGATTGCATTATTCTGGAAATTCGCGCATTTTTTTCTTGCAGTTGGGCATTCGCATTGTCGCTATGCCAAAACACTTTTAGCCTTAACTAACGGTTCCCCCTTAATTCCATATGGAGGCATTCTATGGCAAGAGTTAGCAATGGGCATTACTTATCTGGGATTATCATTTTTTTTCTCATATTTTTAACTGCTCCTTCTAGGCTGTCAGCACAGTACAAGGGACCCAAAGGAAAAGGTGTCTGGATCACAAATGTTGAGGATGCAATTCACGCTATTAATGATTATGCCGTCCGGCCGGGCCTCCCCATGACAACCGTGGAGGAATTGGCAACTTACCTCAATGAAAAGGGAATCACGTGGGTTGGTGTCAAATGCTCGGGCGGAGATGAAAAACGCCCACAATTTAATCAGAATTTAGTCAAAGCTTTTGCAGACAGCGGCATTTCCACCTATGGTTGGCATCTGTTTACTGGGGATAAGGATGCAAAAAAAAATTACCCCGGCTCGCCGCCCGAATACCAAGCGGCGTTAGCGGCCAAGCAAATAAACGACGCCAGCGCCGCCGGCTTAATTGTCGCGCCTTATTACTCTGTGTATTTTAGCGCCAATAAACAATATCCAGGCAGCGAACAAAAATACGCTGAACGATTTCTAGACGAGTTGAGGCGAATTGGATACTCTGGAGAATTGGGGTTTTCCGCCATCATTAGCCAAAGCGACGACATATTTGATCCATGGAATTATGGAACTCCGCCTGTGCCCAGCCACCGATTCAATTTTTGCTTTTTAAAGAAAGTGAATACAGACTTTGTCTGCCCGCGTTTCTTTTGGACCAAACGCGACAATCAAATGACTCACTACAACGAGGTTTCGAACAAGCATGACAACCTCTGGAAGCAACTGGGATCAAGACTTGTGCCACTCGGTCAGGCAAATTACGATGTGGCGGGGAAGGGTAACTATATTGAAAGTTTTGAGAACAAAGCCAAGGCAATCTCCCAAGTCAAGGGTTGGGCGTTGTGGGATTTGGACCATTTTCAATCGGAAGACTTTGCAAATTACTTGAAATGACATTGCGATTTGCCCCCCTGCCTACTTGAAGTGTAAGAGAGTTGTAATTGCACCAAATTATACCGCAGGAGACACGAATGTTTAAATATCTTTTCATGATTGCAATTATGGGATTTCTGCTCACAATGGCCGGGTGCTCCAGTATATCCACTGCAAAAGGAATAAGTCCCTACTGTTACCCCCCACAAAGTAGCTGCGTCCCCTAGGATCTATCCCCTTTACCAGTGGATTGAGTGTGGTGCCCAGGTGCGTGAACTCTGCCCATTGCCCCTTCAAGGCCATTGACTCCAGTAGGGTTATGTTCCTTGATTGGAAGCTGAATAGTCTCATAATTCTGACAGCGTGATCAGTGATATGCCAGATAGTTCACCGCTGAATGATTTTCCTTCTGACACCCACGCCTCCTGGCGCCCTGAACCGGGGCCGGAGATTTCGGAGGCATTTGAGCGCTATCTGAAGGAGACTTCGGCGTATCCTGAGCGGGGGACGGCACTGCCGGAGGGCGTTCCGGTGCCAGGCAGCGGTTCGGATTCCACCGCGTCGCCGCGGCATGCGGCCTACTTGCTGCGCCGAGTGGTGGCCGAGGGAGGTCACGGGGAGGTCTGGCAGGCGGTTCAGGTTTCGCTGAACCGGGTCGTGGCCGTCAAGAAGGTCCGCAAGAAGTGGTACGACGAGAAGGCCCAGAACGCGGCGCGGATGCTGGAGCTGGCGTTCCACCGGGAAGCGCTGGTCACGGGGCGGCTGGACCACCCGACGATCGTTCCGATCTACGACATGGGGGCGGACCAGCAGGGGCGGCCCCTGCTGGCGATGAAACTGGTGGAGGGGACGGAGTGGACGGACCTCATCGCCGAAGACCGCCACCTGGACCGGGCGGCGTTCTTTGCGCGGCATCTGCCAATCCTGATCTCCGTGGCCCAGGCGGTGGCGTTTGCCCATTCGAGGGGGGTCATCCATCGGGACCTGAAGCCTTCGCAGGTGATGGTGGGGAAGTATGGCGAAGTTTACCTGATGGACTGGGGTCTGGCGGCCATCTTCGAGGACCAGGCCGCGCCTCTTCCCGATTCCGCGACTCTCCCCTTCTCGGTGCATGTGAAGGACGCCATCAACCCGGCGGGCACGATGTGCTTCATGGCACCGGAGCAGACGGAGAACAGCGGGATCCGGCTGGGGCCGTGGACGGACGTTTTCCTATTGGGAGGCACGCTGTACGAGCTGCTGACGGACACGCCACCACACAATGACGCGACGTCGCGGGAGGCGTTCGAGAGCGCGCGGCGATGCCAGATTCCCGCGCCGGAGGTTCGGGCGCCGGGGCTGGAGATTCCGGGGGAGTTGTCGCGGATCGCGATGACGGCGCTGCAGGCGGAGATCGGGGACCGATATGCGTCGGTGATGGAGTTTGTGCAGGCGCTGCAGGATTACCTGCACGGTACGGGCCGGCGGCGAGAGTCGGTGGAGTTGACGGAGCGGGTGCGGGGGATGCTGGGGGGTGGTGTGTCAGTCGGCGGGCAGAGCACCAGTGCTGATGCTAGCGGAAGTGTTTCAGCGGGCGAGCCGCCCGCGCTCCCAGCTGCGGCTTCTTCGGTGGACTATCAGGCGCTTTCGGAGTGTGACAATCTGCTGACCTCGGCGCTCAATCTGTGGCCCGAGAATCCAGATGCGGGAGACCTTCAGCAAGATTTGCTGGATCGTTTTGCGGAGGCGTCCATCGCGAACAGCGATCTTGGCCTGGCGCGGTCACAGGTGGTTCGGCTTTCCAACGAATCCAGGCGGGCGGAGCTTGGCCAACAGATTGAAGCCAAAGCAGCGGAGATCCGTAAGTTGGCCCGACAGCGGCAGTTGGCGATTACCTCAAGTTTTGGTCTCATTATCGTTCTCGGCCTCTTTGCCGCCCTCCTGATATCGCTCTTGGCAAACTGGCGCATCGAGAAGCAACAGGCGGAGCAGGCTCAAGCTGTGGCGGAAATTGACGCGAAAGACGCGGAGGAAGAATCCCGGAGAACCCAGGAGCGAACCGCCCGTACTGACAAGACCAGCAGCCTGTACCGCGATGAAGCGCAATTGGCGCGGGAACTTGAGGAGGAGTGGCGCCCTCAACTCATCCTGCCCCCGACACTGTCCCTCGGGGCGTACGACGAGCAGGTCCTGGCCGGAAAGGATCCCGCCCGGCTGGACGAGTTGGATCGCCGGATCGACTCTGTGCGCGCGCAGCGTTCGATTCTCGATGACGGCACGCTGGCCCCACCTCCGTCCCGCCTGGCCCTGGCCGCCGGTTACATGGCTCTCTTCCGCTCGGCTCACGGGGGGGGCTTGAAGCGGGCCAGTCTCTTTCTGGGTGAAGCCGCCCGGTTCGGACTCGACAAGGATCTGGCATGGGTTGGCCTCAGCGCAGCGGCTACACAACTCGGGAATTTTGATGCCGCCGCCAAAGGGATTGAAGAGGCAGCGGACTTCGCCCAGCGTGTCCGGTCGGAGCGCGACTACAGGAAAACCCTGATGCTGGCCTACGAGATCCAGCTGGCCCGGTATGCCGATTTTCACTTTGGGCCCGAGGACATCCTAATTGAACCGCGTGATCCCAACCGTAAGCAGGGGAGATACTGGGATAATAAGGATGTTTGGACAGACGCAGGTGCGCCGTGGGAGCATGCCAAGAGCGCGGCCCCCGGCACAGCACGGGTTCCCGGTTGGGGGGCACGGTTGGTGAGATTCTTCGCGGTATCCGGTGACGCGAACACGACCCTGCCAGCTTTGGCCAGATACGAGCCGATGCTAAATTCCCGCCGACACCTTTACGTTTATGCAACCTACCCCTTCTCGGCAAATGCCGCTCCGGTTATTTACACCATTTATCACGCTTCGGGGGAAACAAGCCGGTCGCTTGCCCAGGACGGCTGGGCCGGTGCATGGCGCGGAGGGGCCAACCAATGGACCATGCTTGGCGACTACGACTTTGCGCCAGGGGAGAGGCAGGGCCTCGAGATTCGGGCCAATCCGGGAATTACTTTTGTCCGCCCCATCAATAATGGCCAGGTGGTCGCAGATGCAGTCGTGTTTTCATCAAAACCATTGGCTGTTGCCACCACCCTTCCCCTCGAGTTTCGCCCACCGGAAGGACAGATCGTCTGGCAGGGAGAACCCGCCAAAGCCATTGCACAGGCTTTGCACCAGAACAAAAGGGTTCTCTGGTACATTTCGGCCTCCGACTCAAAACACCGGATTTACTCGTTTCAGAAAGTCTTCCCTCGCAAGGACATCGTGGACGCAGTGAATTCAAACTTTGTACCGTTGATGTCCTCAATGGAACCACCGACCGCCAGGGACCACGGCCTATCCCCGATGCCGGATGGAACGATTGTCCTTTGCAGTCCAACTGCGGACGGATCCGGGGTCATCATCCAGAAGCCGATCAAGCCCGAAAAGGGACTGATTCCTGAAGTGCTGTTTAAGGAGTTGGCTCAATGAGGGAACAGCTTGACACCTCTTCGATCGTGAACTGCGATTCAGTGGTAACTGCCCTTTGCACCAGAGGCGACAATGGCTGAAAACGACGATCCCCTCGGCCCGGGCGCCCCACCGCCGGATCTGCCCAATGACCCTCATTCGTCGCTGCGGCCGCCGTCCGTGCAGACCTGGGCGCCGATGGATCCCGGGCTTTTCTCCACGGCTCTCCGCGATGCCGCAGTGGCCGGGGATATTAAAGTCGAACCCGGGGATCCCAATGCCTTCCTCCTGAGAAAGGAAATTGGCAGCGGTACCTTTGGGGAAGTGTGGGAGGCGGTTCAGGTGGTACTGAACCGTGTCGTGGCGGTGAAGCGCCCCAAGCCGCCCGAGGGAACCACGGAAGCCGAGCGGGAGGATGCCTCCCGGCTGGCCCAGCTCATCTTTCGCCAGGAGGCACTGACCACCGGGCACCTGGACCACCCCAATATTGTTCCTGTGTACGACCTCGGTGCCGGAGCCGATGGTCGCCCGCTGCTGGCCATGAAACTGGTGGAAGGGGTGCCGTGGGACCAGAAGCTCCGCGAAGATGAGAATGTCGCCCTTGCCGAGCGGCTGAACCGGCACCTTCCCATTCTGCAGCGGGTGGCGCGGGCCGTCGCCTTCAGCCACGCCCGGGGTATCGTCCACCGAGACTTGAAGCCCGGGCAGGTGATGGTCGGTAATTACGGCGAAGTCTTCCTGATGGATTGGGGGCTGGCCATGTCCATGCCGGGCCTCGAGATCGCGGAGGGCCTGCCCGCCACGATGTTTGCAACGCCGCGCGATGTGGCACCGAACCCTGCGGGGACAGTGGCGTACATGGCCCCCGAGCAAACCCGGCGCTCATCGGACCGCCTCGGCCCCTGGACAGACGTTTATTTGCTGGGGGGCATGCTGTATCAAATCTTAACCGGCACTGCGCCCCACAATCAAGCACGCAGCGCAGACGCCTTCCAGCATGCGGCGCGGGGCGCAGTGGAGCCACCGGAGGCGCGCAGTCCGGGGCAGGCGATCCCGCGGGAACTCTCGGACCTGTGCATGCGGGCACTGGCACCGGAAACCGCGCAGCGAACCCAGACGGCGGAGGACTTCCTGGAATCGGTGGAAGCGTGGCTGAGCGGCGCAACCCGCCGCGAGGAGTCCCGAGCTCTGGCCACCCAGGCACGAAAGGCACTGGAGACGGCCGCCACGGGCTATCACGAAATTGAGCAGGCGGACGCCCTCATCGTGCAGGCACTGCAGAATTGGGCTGATAACCCTGAAGCTCGCGAGCTCCAAGGGGAAATCCTATCGCGGTTTGTTTGGGCAGCTCTCGGTAATGGGGATCTCAAACTGGCACGGGTTCAGGCGGAACGCATCGCCCAGCCGGAGTTGCGGGAGAACATGCGCGCGCAGGTGGGCACGGCTGAGCGGCGAGCGCGGCGCCATGCCCGCCAGCGCAGAATTGCCCTCGTTGCCAGCCTCCTACTTCTGATTGCGGTAGCTGTGGCAGCCGTGATTTACAGATCCAACGCCGAGGCCATCCGTGTGCAACGGGAGCAGGCTCAACAGAAGAAAGAGTTGATCTGGGCGGACGTGGATACTCTCTACGCTCAACTCAATCAGGAATGGGAGCAGGAAACGCACTCCCGGATACTTCGGGATCTCAGGGATGCGACCACCTCCTTCATCAATCGGGTTGCCGCGGAATTGCCATACTCGACAGATCCCCGGCCCACCGACGACTGGCTCTTTGTATTACTTTCGGCAAGGCCGGAACTCGCGCGTGATCTTGCCACTTCCCGGACTGAAATCGCCGAACTGCGCCGGCAGGCTCTGGCCGATGGTTCCACCATCGGTGAAGAACCCTATGAACTTAAGTTGACGGAAGGGCTTCTCAAAATGAGTGATCCCCGGACAACGGCCGGTCTTCTCATTGCGAGGGACAACTTTGAGGAGATATCCACACGATTCGCCAATCGTTTCGAGTTCTGGACCATGCTGGCAGTGGTATGCTCCCGCATTGGGGATTTCCCTGCTGCTAGAAACGCAGTGGATCGAGCGATGGATGCTGTGAAGCTTGCAAATGGTGAGTGGTTCACTAATATTGTCTTCCTTCGCGCCAACCTATACGGAATGGCGGACCATGCGGAGAAACTTCGCCCCGGGGACGTTCTGATTGATGTCAATTCCGAGATGGCAGAAACTTCTGGTCCGCGGAGATACAGGGAGATTGCAGGCGAATGGAGAACTGTCCGGGACGGCGCCACGCGAAGTTTCGGGACTTTTCTCGATCCTTTTCGGAGCCGGGACGCCAGGGTTATGCGCTTCTATGGCCCTTTCGAAAAGAAGATTTTTGCGCCGTTACCTGCCCGGGCAAGATTTTATCCCAACTTGACTACGTCTGGCCATTATACGGTTTACACGATCTGGCCGTCCAATGGAAACGCATGGCCGGTCAACTACCACATTCACCATGCGGGTGGGGAAACAAGTGTAAGCCTTGTTTACGACGGGTTTGGAATTGAAGGGCCGCCCAACAGCAACCTATGGACGCCACTTGGTGAGTACCAATTTCTCGCCGGATCCGAGAATTACGTGGAAGTTGAAGTTCCGGCCAATGTGAAGCCCCTAACCTGGGCGCGCCAGGGGGACGTTATTCCCGATGCCATGTTGTTTGCAGCCCGTCCGTTGACCGTGAAGACCGGCACACCGCGGCTTGCGCCCCCAAGCTTGCCATCCACTGTCACCGAGGACAATGGAACCGTGCCGGCCCAGTTGCTTTTTGAAAACTCACTGGAAGAGGCCATCCGCCGCGCTGGGACCGCAAAACTTGGCATTGTCGCGATGGTGTATCACCCCGCCAGCGCAATGTTTATCCATCCGCTGAATGAGAATCGCAATTACGTGGATAACCGGCTGTTCAATAATAACATTACCGTCCCAATTCTTCAAAAGGATTACGTGGTGGCGAGGATCAGCCTGATGGAACATCCGGAGACGGTGAAGAAACTGGGGGCACCGGATGCCACAACCAGCCTGTTCATCCTTGGGCCCGATGGAAGTGTCCGAAAGATGCTGACGGGGAAGGAACTGCTGATATCGCCGCCGGAATTCCGGGAGATGCTGGAGTCGCTTAAGGCCGCGCCTTAGACGGGCGCAGTTCGCCATCAGTGGCATCGCGCGCAATTCTGAAGCCCATGTTGTTCAGGCCGGTGTCGGGGACGTGCATGCGGCGGGAGGAGACTCGGAAGCCGGTGCAGAAGTTCTCGGAGCAGAGGAAGCTGCCGCCCTTGAGGACGTGGCCCTCGCCGGAGGGGGGGCCGGTGGGATTGGCGCGGGGAGAATGGGCGTAGTAGTCGGCGCCGTACCAGTCGGAGCACCACTCCCAGACGTTGCCGGTCATATCGCACAGGCCGTAGCCATTGGGTGGGAACTTGCCGACGGGGGCGCGGCGCAGGTAGCCGTCCTCGAGGGTGTTGGTGTCGGGGAAGTGGCCCTGCCACCAGTTGGCGACGGGTTTGCCGCCGGGGCGCAGGTCGTTTCCCCAAGCGTACTCGGCGCCGTCGAGGCCGCCGCGGGAGGCGAATTCCCATTCGGCCTCGGTGGGAAGGCGGGCACCGGCCCATTGGGTGTAGGCGGTGGCGTCGTTCCATGAAACCTGGGAAACTGGTTCATCGACAGCGGGTTGGGATTTGGGGCCGTCGGGGTGGCGCCAACTGACGCCTTTCATCACGACCCAGTCCCCTTTCTTCACATCAAACACTTTCGAGGATCCGGCCTTCTCGGTTTGGGTCATGTAGCCGGTCGCTTCGACGAACTTGCGATATTCGGCGACGGTGATCTCATGGCGGCCGATCCAGTAGGGTTTGAGCGTGACCTTGTGGACGGGTTTTTCGAATTCCTGGCCATGGTCGGAGCCCATGCGGAATGTCCCACCGGGAATCAGGACCATGTCCGGCTGTGTCGGCGGCGGCGGTGCCTTGCCGGTCTTTGCCGCGGGACATGGAGTGACCAGCGCGAGAAATGCAAGCAGGAGAGAAGTCTGAGTGTTTTTCCCCCATTTCATGCCACCGACTCAAACCCTTTCGCGGGTGATTTCAAGATTCATTTTGCGGATTAGACAAGGCGCGAGAGCAACAGGGCCGCGAACTGCAGGACGAAGAAGAAGCCGCACATGTCGGTGATGGTGGTCAGGATGGGCGTGCTCACCAGCGCGGGGTCCAGCTTCAAGGCTTTCAGTATGAGGGGCAGGGAACCGCCCATGACCACCGACACAATGGAATTTGCAGCCAGCGCGCCGCCGGCGACAACGCCGAGCCAGATGTTTCCCTTCCAGAAATAGGCAACAATTCCCAAAATGATGCCGAGAAGCAGGCCGTTCATCACACCGATGGGGATCTCCTTGGCGAGGACGCGGAAGAGCTCCTTGGGGCGGATCAGGCCGAGGGTTAGCTCGCGAATGCTGACGGCGACGGCCTGGCTGCCGGCGCAGCCGCTCATGTCGGAGACAATGGCGGTGAAGACAGCGAGGGCGGCGACCTGGGAGATGATCTTTTCGTTGGCGGCAATCACGCTGGCGGCCATCATGTTCAGGAAAATATTGAGCGTGAGCCATGCGAGGCGGCGCGAGGAGCGGTTCCACAGGCCCATGCTGCGAAGTTCCTCGCCGCCGATGATACCGCTGAGACGAAGAAAAGCCCGGGATTCGCGCTGCTCCTCGGCGCGACGCACGGAGCTGCGCTGGACGACGCCGACGAGGCGGCCGTCGGCGTCCACGACGGGAGCACCGAAATAGCCGTGACGGTCAAAGAACTCGCTCATCTTCTCCAGCTTGTCCCCGACATGGATGACGTTGGGATTGCGGTGCATCACATCTGCCAGACGAGCGGACTGGTCCTTGAAAAGGATGTCCCTCATGCGCAGGACGCCGGTCAGGCGCCGCCCCGGACCGGTGATAAAACCGTATTGCACGTCGTAATCCGCATAAACATTGGCGTTGCGGCGGAAATCCTCGATCACCTGGCGCACTGTGATCCCCTCGTCGTAGACGAGGTACTCGGTCACCATCATTCCGCCGGCGGTGTCCTCGGGATAGCTGATGAGCAGGCGTGCGTCGCGGGCTTCGTCGGGCTTCATCAGGCGAAGGATTTCCTCGGTCGTGGCCGGGGGCATGGCGCTGAGCAAATCCGCCTGACGGTCACTGCGGACGCAGTCAAGGATTGCGGCTGCCCTTTTTGCGGGGAGGGCACCCACTATAAGGGCGGCATCGGCGAAGAAGGCCTCTTCAAGGTCCTCGATGACGTCGGCGGCGTCCTTGGGGGGAACGATGGAGAGTGCCCGAAGCTGACTCTCGCGGTCCATGCGCGAGAACGCCAGCGCGATATCCGCCGGGGACAGGGTTTTCATGAAACCCGTCAGCGTTTCGCTCTTCTCGCCCTCAACGAGGTTTTCTATACGCTTCCAGGATCTCTCGTCGTCTTGTTCTGCCATCCAACCACTCGCCCGTTTTGGAGTTTGTGCCGCCCTGTTCCATTGCCGGTGGCGGACTTAATTGTGTGAGGAAATCACACGAGAGAATGGCTTGTCAGCAGTTTTTCAATCTCCGCCATGACTTGCTGTTGCACCGCGGCCGGGTCGCGCGCCGCATCGATTTTCACCATCTGCGGGAAGTTCATGCCATCAAACACGGCGGCCACCCGCTCCTGGTAGGCCTGTTGCTCGAACAGGTTATAGCCACCCTCGCGGGTCGCGACGATGCGCGCGTGGCTTTCCTCGACCGGCAGGTGGAAATAGAGAATCAGGTCGGGAACGGGGGCGATCTTTTCATTTTCAACACGTATGAACTCGGGATCGAGCCCGAGGGCTCCCTGATAGGCCATGGACGATATATAGTACCGATCGATGCAAACGACGGCCCCGCGCGCCAGGGCAGGGGAAATGTTTTGCGCAACGTCTTCGCGGCGGTCTTCGAGGAAGAGCCGGAACTCTTCCATGGGATCTACTTTGTCACGGCCTGCAACCATCAGTTGGCGCAAGCGCGTGCCGTGGGGGCCGTTGGTAGGCTCTCGCAGGTACACGGCATCCACGCCACGTTCGGCGAGGGCCGCGCAGACCTCGCGGGCCTGGGTGGTCTTGCCTGCCCCATCCACCCCCTCAAATGCGATGAGGAGCCCCTTCTTTTCACTTGATTCCATAAGCGGTCAATCAACGGGCGGGAATCGGGCAAGGAAAGTGGAAAATCACACTGGTGCGATATCAATTTTCCCAAGACGGATATTGCGCCTTTGTCAGTGGGCAAAACCCACCATAACCCCATTAAATTCAATCGTTGATGCAAAGAAATCGTCCTTCATGACCTTCGCCAAATGAATAAGCCCGTCCACTATTCATACCTTGCCCCGTTGCCTGCCCCTCGGGGCTGGCGGCCAATACACACGCTGTCCGATTGCGGCCCCGCGGTTCCCTCGTCTCCGTGCTTTTACGTGCGGCAGGGTGCGGCGCAAAATGACGACAGCGGCGGTAAAAAACATAAAGGAGAAATCACGTCCCATGAACGTGACCATGAAGCAGTTGCTGGAAGCTGGCGTCCACTTCGGACACCAGAGCCGCCGTTGGAACCCCAAGATGAAGCCGTATATTTATACGGAGCGCAACGGCATCTACATTATCGACCTGAAGAAAACCCTCAAGATGCTGCGCGATGCGTGCAAGTTTGTGCGCGATGCCGTGGCGGAGGGGCACACCGTTCTTTTTGTGGGCACGAAGAAGCAGGCCAAGGATTCGATCTTTGAGGCTGCCCGTGACTGCAATATGTACTATGTGAATAACCGCTGGCTGGGCGGCATGCTGACCAACTTCCGCACGATCCGTCGCAGCGTGCTGCGCCTGATGGAAATCGAGCGCATGGAAGCCGATGGCAGCATCCAGCACTATACGAAGAAAGAGCAGTCGATGCTGCTCAAGGAAAAGGCCAGCCTCGAGAAGAACCTCGCGGGCGTAAAAAAGATGGACAAGCTTCCGGGGCTCATCTTTATTGTCGATCCGCATAAGGAGCAGATCGCCGTCGAGGAAGCCCGCAAGCTGAAGATTCCGATCGTTTCCATCGTGGACACCAATTGCAACCCCGACCAAATTGACTGGGTCATCCCGGGTAACGACGACGCGATTCGGGCCGTCAAGCTGATCGCGCAGAAGGTGGCCGAAAGCGTGGCCGAGGGTCTCATGGCTCGCGCTGACACTGGCGCACCGCTCCAGGCCGAGCTGCCCGCCGGTCCGCTCAGCGTGGACATCGAGAGCATCGAGAAGAAGTATGGCGATGTGGCCGAGGAAGAGGAAAGCTCTATTGATTACTTTGGTGAGGGCGCGCCCGAACCAGTCGAGGTTGAGGAAGTGGCCGCCGAGCCGGCAGCCGCTGCCGAACCGACGGCTTAATCTCCCGCTTTAACGCGAATTGCTTTGCCACCGCGGCGGCGAGCCCTCTTGGGGTTCCCGCCGCGGTTTTCTTTTGCGGTGACTATCGCACCTTGTGGAGTTCGGCGGCTTGCGGATGAAGCAACATATAGCTGATGGCACAAACATAGAGCAGCATGCCAAGTATCAGTACGGCCGACGCGAGAGTGAAGGCCCTTCCCTTACGGTCGCGCAGCCTGAGGGACAATAGCACGTACTCCTGGACCGGCAGGTGAAGGTAGGAACTCATCCACTTGATAGGCATGACCCAGAGGATTGTTATTGCAGCCGCGATGCATACCAAAGCGAGTCCTCCGATTATCAGGAGCTGCGAAATCACGCTCGTATCCGCAATGATTCGCCCTGAAAAACCTGTAACAGTAATGACAACACCGGCCATTTGGATCAGGGACTGGGCGCGACCGTGGAGCACTGTCAGTTGTTTGTCGAGCAACTCATTAATCGCATGGCGCCCGGCCTCGTCGTCGGAGAAATTGTCTATGATCGCGCGTACTTCGCGTGTTTCTGTATCATTGGCAGTCGCCAATATGGAGGAGTTGTCAGTCATGGAAAGTCACCCTCAAGACGTGGCACCACGAAGGCAAGGATTGTGTGAATCGGACATTCCAATTCTGAACCATTTGGAACAACCTTAAACGATCCAGGCACCAGATAATGGACTAGCGCCAGCCCCCCGGGTGGATTCTGGCCCATTTCGACGTGGCACCAATCTTGTGTCCGAAGGAACTGACGAGGATCCCATGAAACGATACGGCATCATAACCTTGCTTTTTGTCGCCTTGACGGCCATTGCCCCGTCGGCACCTCCCAAGGGAGGTATTGACGGTAGAAACACAGATTTCGCAAATCCGGGACCTTTTCCTGCGAAAACTGTCTACGAGGACTGGCAGGATACAAAACGAAACCGCACGGTGCCAATTCGTATTACTTATGGGGAAGGAGTAACCTCGACACAGCCGGTTGTACTGTTTTCCCATGGCCTTGGCGGCAACCGGGACGCGGGGAGCCTTTGGGCTGAGCACTGGGCAAGTCATGGTTTCCTTGTTGTCCATCTGCAGCATCCAGGCAGCGATGAGTCGCTTTGGAAGGGACTTGATGCTGGGGAGCGGCTCGACGGATTGCGCTCCGGTATGACTCCGGCACAACTCATTGCGCGGGTGGAAGACGTGAATTTTGTACTCGCGGAGCTGGTCAGCAGACAGAGGGCGGGCGAAAAGGTTCTGGCCCGGGCCGAGCTCCGCCACATCGGGATGGCGGGCCACTCTTTTGGCGCCCAGACGACGCAGGCTGTGGCGGGCCAGAAATTTCCCATTCCACTTCCGGTGGGTCCACGTCCTGGTGAAACAAGGATCGTGGCGGCGATTGCATTTAGTCCCAACGCCCGCAGCAGCGCGAACCTTGACCGCCAGTTTGGGTCCATCACCATGCCTTTCCTTTCGCTTACAGGTACGAAGGACGAGGTTCCCTCGTTGACCAACCAACCGGCGTCAGACCGCCTGCTCCCCTACCAGCACATGCCTGCGGGAGGGAAGATTCTCGTAAACTTTGAGGGGGCAGACCATATGGTCCTCGGTGGGCACAATCTGCGGCGCGAGGCAACTCCACTGGACAAGACCATTCAGGAAGACGTGAAGGTGCTGACACTGGCCTTCTGGGAAGCGTATCTTAAGGACAACGCAATGGCGAAGAGCTACTTGTCGGACGGGAGTGCAAGCAAGAGGTTGAGGACGAAAGCGGAGTACTCCTCAAAATAGGGCGCATGGGGGCGCTTTCAGGCTGCGGGTTTTCTTGATTGCGGTTAATTCCCTAGCGACAACGCTCCTTATGAACCTGAAATCCGTCTGTTTACTGATAGCATTACTCCACACTGCAGTGGCATTGCAGGCCCAACCGGTGGAGATTAGCGCAGAAGTTCCGTTTACTCCGGACCGAATTCCGCTTGAGGGGCTGGTCATCACACTGGACGCCGGTCACGGTGGAAGCGCGCACCAGCCAGGATACGCTGAAAGCGCCCGGGGAACGAAAAGCAGGGTGGTGGAGGGCGACCTGAACATGCTGGTGGCAGGCGAACTGCGCCACCACCTGCTTGATGCCGGGGCTGAAGTCCACATGACCCGTTGGGATGACCGGCGGGTCACGACCGAGGGCGCGCTGAGCCGTGCCGAGGAACTGGGCGCACGAACGCGCGTGGCGGAGGAAACGAGGTCGCATCTCTTCATCTCCTGCCACCACAACTCCACGGAACGCACAACGGCAACGGGGGTGGTCATTCTCATTTGGCCCAAGGACAAGGCCGGCCAGGAGCAGCCACTGGAACTTCGACTGGCGGAATGCCTGACCTCAGAGGTTGAGAAGATGGTTCCGCATCGCGATTGGTTCAAACCTTATGTCGTGGATCACCCGCTCAGTTCGGGATTTGATGTGCCGGCCGCGGTGATTGAGTTTGGGTTCCTCACAAACCCGGAATTTGACGCATGGGTCAGCCAGCCGGGAAGTCACCGGGCCGAAGCACGCGGAGCGTACAATGGGATCGTCAAGTTCTGGACAGAGCATCGCGAGGAGCTTGAGGCTATTCGCAAGAAGAACTTCCCGGATACGTCACCTTACTGGATATCCAAAGGCACATTGGACGATAAAGCGGCTGTTAGCCTGAGACTCTACGATCGCCTGTTGCACCAGATTTGGCCATTTTCGAGTTCAATAAGCACCACCACGGAAGCGCAGGCTCTGATTGCTTGCTACCGGAAGTCCGTGATTACGGATCCAACGTTTTTTTTGTTTCAAGTTTCAGTCGAGGAACGCGGCGGCGGATTTGCCCTGACGGGGCGAACGAACTACGAAAGACTGAGCACTTGCGCGGAGCAATTGCTTCGGTTGGCGGGAGCGCAGGTGGTGGCGAATGAAATTGAGCATTTGCCAAGCCCCCGGCTTGGCTCGAAGCGATTCGGAGTGATTCAGATACCCATGGCCCTAACGTGGGGCGAACCCACCGAAGGCGAAAATGTTCAGACGCAGGTGTTACTGGGCGAGCGGGTCATGCTTCTCGACGAGAATCCTGAAAAAACCCACGTGCTGATTCACGGAGGCGACGGTTATATCGGCTGGGTGCGCAATGAGGCGGTGCTTCGCCTTACGGAGCCGGAGTTCGCTGTGTGGGAAAACGCCGACTACGCAACCGTGACGAAGGATTATCTGATAGACGACTTCCGCGTACCTGCCGGAGCATCATTACCCATTGTGTGGGGCGGATCGGGAAGCGACGGAATCAATGCGCTGACGGTGCGACTACCGAAAGGGGTCAAGGCCACGGCGATGGAAACCACAGCAGCATTGCCGGCACGGAACCTCTCGTGGCGTCCCCGGGGAGCCCAAACACCTGGTAGAACCGTCGCTTTGGCAGCAGCGGAATTCCTGACCACCCCCTATGTCTTTGGCGGTCGGAGCAAACTGGGTCTGGATTGCTCGGGACTCACGGGAGTGGCTTACGCCGCCGCAGGACTGACGCTGCCACGGGATGCAAAGCAGCAGGTCATCGTTGGCAAACTGGTCGCCACACCATGGCATTTTGGCACCATGCAGCCCGGCGATTTGTTGTTCTTCTGTGATGAGACAGGGAAAGTGATGCACACGGGAGTCTCGCTGGGCGGAAGCCGGTTCATCCACTCCTCACCGCCGGAAGTGCAGGTGAGCAGTCTGGATGAAAGTGACCCGTTGTATAGTGGGCCCTGGAAAAGGCAGTTTGTTTTTGCCCGGCGACCGTTGCAGTGATGGATAATACATGGGCCAAGCGCCCTTAGTTCTTCGAATGAAGAAGAAGACCAGGCCATTTCCCGCAGTTACGATGAAGGCCGATTTGCGTATCGTGCCACCGCAATGGATGGATTGGTGTATCGCCCACGGATTTTGGATAACCATCGGAATGGCCCTGGTAATCCACCTGAGTCACCTCATTTCCGTTCGGCAGACAGATCCGCTTTATGCGCAGCCATTGAGCGGTGCGGATCCGGAAACCTATTGGAAATGGGCGCTGTCCCTTGCTGGTGGTGATTGGCTTTCAATGGAGGTTACGGGCGGGAAGGCGTTCTACTACAATCCCTTGTACGCATATTTTCTAGCACCGTTTATCAAGATTTTTGGGGCGCGATTTGGGCCACCCCACCTTGCACAGGCTCTTCTGGGTGCTTGCATTCCACTCGTGCAATGGCTGACGGCACGGCAAATGTTTGGCCGGGGCGCGGCGTTGGCAACGGGGCTCCTGACAGCCGCATGCGCACCGCTCCTGTTTTATGAGCAAATGTTGCTGGGCGAAGTACTGGTGGTATTCTTCTTTTCCACGGCCATTTGGGCGTTGGTAATGGGGTGCGACAACGAACGGCTTTCCTCAGCCTGGTTTGCCGCGGCTGGCCTTGCCACGGGAATCGCCAGCGCGGGTCGCGGCAACGGTGTGATGTTGCTCCCGATTATCGCCGTGGCATTGGTCGCCTGGGTCCGGCTGAACCGCAGAGGGCCGATGTTGAACGGCATCAAGGCGGGAGCCATTTACCTGCTGGGTGCAGCCCCTCCGCTCCTGCTGATTGTCTGGAGAAACCATCACGTGGCGGGTGCGTGGGCACTGACCACAAATGCCGGTCCCATGTTTTACATTGGCAACGCGCATGACTCCATGGGGGTCTTCTCGAACCCGGCTTCCTACGATGCGATTATGAAAAAGTATGCCGGCAGTGCGGTGCCGTGGTTGGGGGAACTGGCTCGGTCCATTGCCGGGCATCCGCTGGCCTTCCTGCAGTTACTTTTCGTGAAGGTGTGGTTGTTCCTGAACAGCTACGACGTGGCGGACAACGTGAGTTACTATTTGTACGCGCGAATCCTGCCGGTGTTGCGATGGAGTCCGTTCACATGGGCAACCATTGTCGCGCTGGGAGTGTACGGTATATGGGTCACGCGAGGTGACTGGCGCAGACAACTTGTACTCTATGCATTTGCAGTGGGATTCATGGCGTCCATTGTGATTGTGTTGGTGGTGGGCCGATACCGCCTGGCATTCCTGCTGCCGATGCTTATCTGGGCGGGCGCGGGGGTTGCAGAAATTGTGCGCGGGTGGCTGCGGCGGGATTCGCGGCAACTTGTGGTTGCGGCTACGGTGATTCTGGTTTGCGGCTTGCTTCTGCACCCATGGTTCTCCGCAAGTATCCGGCGCAATGCTCCACGAAACGCGGGGATTCGGGAGATTCGAATGAATGATTACTCAATCCTCGCCAATGCGTATGCCAACGCCGGCCGGCGGGAGGAGGGAATCGAGCTGTTACGTATGGGAACCAACGAACATCCATGGGAAAGTTTGCTTGCGACACAAATGGCCACAGAACTTAACAAGGCCGGCCGTCACACGGAAGCCCTGGGAACCCTGAGAGAATATCAGAAACGCTTCCCCGGCGAGGCGCGGACAGGTTACAAATTGGCGGCGTACCTGGTCAACGACAAGGAAACTACCCAGGCAAAAGTGGTCCTGCAGGCGGTCCTGAAGGCTGCTCCTCAGAATAGTGAGGCTCAGCGCCTTATCAAAGGCCTATGACAGGCAACTGCACCGCTGCTGTGCCCAGCGACCTGATCAGCCCGTTATCTCCTCAATCGCAGAACTCATCGTACTGGCGTATTTCGATGCGATCCACGGTCACGTTTCCCTTCTCCAATCCTGTTGGATCCCCCTGACTAAGGGTGTCTATCAGGTCCAGGGAGACAAGAAGATCCCGATTGGAAGTGGCATTAACGCCAGGGCCCGGTTGGCTGGAAAGCAAAGGCATGGAGGCGGACAGGGGCGTGCCTTGAGGAAACTCCGGGCGAACTGCCGGGTCGAGCGGAGAATGAATGAACAGCGTGTACCACCCACCGGTGGTGTCGGCCGTCTCCTTGTCGGGATTCTGGGTACCCACGCCCGGCAGGGCCTGCTGGGCAATTGCGTTTGTCAGGCCACCAGCTGCAAGCGCGCCGCCGACCTCAAACTTTGACGACCAACCAAACCGTGCGGTGCGGGCGCGAAGGCGAACCTGGGAATTGCGATTCGCCTGTTGGGTGGAGGTCAGATGGTAGCGGATTTTGTAGAGCTTCAGCGGTTCGATCCGGATGCGGGTAGTCAGTGAGCCGGTAGTTCCGTCAGGATTAAAGTCGCGCGAAATGATTCCCACGCGTGATGCGCTGACCTGTGACGTGTCCAGTTGCGCTCCGGCAGCGGAATCGAAAAAAATAGGACCGGGTGGAGTGGGGTCAGAGGTGGGGAAAACACCCTCAACATTCGAGAGGATGTAGCTGCGGGTTGTCACCTCAGCCTGCGCCATGAGTTTCAGGTCTCCGGCATCGCCGCCTGTTGTCTGGTAGACCTTTAGAGGAGCAATGCCGTTGCCCGACTGTGACGCCGGATAGACACCGATAACGGACTGTACCATGTTGATGTAGCCAACCATTTGAGGTTCGAAGGCGTAGGCTTCGAATCCGCGCATTACTCCCTCAACGTTGGCATTCGACGTGAGGTAGGGAACATCCACCGGGTCAAAATCGAGGCGATAGACGGACGGTTTGGCAGGATCGGTGGAGGGGGCCAACTCGGAGTAAAGAAGTTCGTTGGGCGCGTCGAGGCCCACGCTGGGGAAGATCTCCTGAAGCCCAGAGACCGCGAAACGATTTGCCAAACGGACCCTCACCCCGGGAATCTGGTTTTTCGCCGCGGGATTGGCCTGTCCACTGGCAAAGATGTAAAACTTGCCACGGACATAGTTGGCCGGCCCGATGGAGGATTGCGGCAGCCAGTGATCGACGTTCCCAACAATGCCAGAGATGCGGTATCGTGGGTTGGGATTGCCGGATTCGGAGGCCACAAAATTGGTCAATGATCCTGACGTGGGGTCGAAAGAGGATACGGCAAAACCAGGCGTGTTCATGCCAAAGTAGCTCCACCCATTCAGTGTTCCCGGCGGGCTGATGACTTCCGATGTAAAGGTATCGTTGTAGACGAGTGCAAAGGTTGTGGGCGGATCGCAGCTATCCAGGACATCGTTGCCATTGCAGTCGAGGGAAGGATTGGAGGCAATCTCGCAGGTATCGAGCTGGCCGTTGCAGTCACAGTCCAACGAAGGCACGGCAGCAATTTCGCAGGTGTCAATCAGGCCATCGTTGTCGCAATCAAGGGACGGGGGCGTGGCGAGATCACACACATCGAGCTGGCCATTGTTGTTGCAGTCGTTGCCGGCGATCTCAGCTGAATCGGTAATGCCGTTATTATTGCAGTCCACCATCGGAGCTGAAACACCAAAGAAATTCATGGTGGCACACATGACCTCACTGCGGGTCGTGGCGTCGCCTATGCACTCGAAAGGAAAGGCTAAATAAACCACCTTTCCGGTGCCCGAATACTGAACTGCCGCCGTGGTGCCGGGGCCTGTGTACTGGAGCGCAGCGGTGGAACCATTCAGAGGGAGAATGACGTCGGGAGCGTCAGCGTCGTAGGGCGCACCAGCTGCTGTGGAGAAATTGATGTTTAGACCACTGAAAATACCGCCGCCTACGCCGCCAGCGGCGTAGGATCCGGCATCGTTGGCGGAGAAGTCGGCCCGCATGGCTGAATTGTAGAACACGGCGCCCTGGCCACCAAGGTCGAGGTCCGCGCCAAATTCGGTGCCAGTAATAAGCAGTTTTCCTCCGGCAGCGAGGTAGGTCTGAAGCAGTGATTGCTCTGTGGAACTCAGCGTCTTGTTGAAAGTCGATTCCTCGCCTCCAATCCAGACCACGGCGCCATAATCGGAAAGAGAGATGGATCCGGAGCTGACAGCCTCGTTGCTGGCCGTGTCAAAGCTTCGGCCACAGGTTTGCAGGGCCTCACCGTGCTGAACGACGTAATCGAAGGAATTCATCTGACGCGGCAGGATGACACCAAAGGTTGCCCCCGCGGTATTGGCGGTACTGAGCACGTTCGAGGTGATCACCTCGATGGGTGACATCTGGAAATCGAAACGGTCGAAACCGTTGACGACGAGAACTCGCTGCTCCATCGCATTGGCAGGTATGCGCACGCCAATGGTTTCCGACGGAAGGGATTCGCCGCCTGCATTCGTCGCGGCGACCTGAAAATAATAGTTCTTTTCGCGTGCCAGACCGGAAATGATGGTGGACGTCGTGGAACCACCTGCGACGGCAATGGGGTTGCTGAATCCGTAGCCATTGGAAGACTGATAGATCACGTAGCCCGTGGCCGCATCGCCACGAGGATAACCGGTCGGTGGCGGTTGCCAGGAAATCGTCACATTCCCAGACGAGTCGCTCTTTGCCGCAACGTTAGTAGGCGGCTCCGGCAGGAAATTGAGGGGGATGGCTCCGCCGGAGCCATCATTGAGGAACTTCAGGATGGCGCGATAGGAAGCACGGGCGATGATACGGCGACAGCGGGGATCGCGAAGGAGTAGCGCGTCACGCGAGTCTTCGTGACTGGCCACCTCGCCGATGGTGGCGGCCATCTCGTCGTTATTACCGATGTTGGGTGATGAACCAAAGGCGCGAATCTCACCGTAATTGCCGCCGAGGGCACCCTGGGATCGAGGACTGATCCAATCGTGCTCAAACGAAACGCCGGAGTCCTCGGCCTCCATGTTGTTTGGGATTTCGTTGCCGACATAGCTGGCGAGCTGGGACTGGCTGGTGGTTCCGGTGCTGCCGGTGTTGATGTAAAGCCCATAGGTGTTCACGGTGCCGGCATTTGTGTGAAAACTCAGCAGGATGCGCTCCCAAAAGGTGCCCTCTGCCTCGTTGTTCATGTCGGCGGATTTTCGCGGAGGCGTGCCCACATTGTCGTCACTATCCTTGGTAAAGCCCGGGAAATCGTAGATGTCGCTCGTTATTCCCTGACCATTCCCGCGTTGAACCCAATAGCGCGACGCCTCGTACTCGCGAGGAAATCCGGAAACGCCATACCCGCGATCCACATCCCCCATGCCATTGCCGAAACGAATGGCATCGGCGATGACCACGCCGGACTCGCCGGGGGCATAATTGGAGATTTCAACATAGCCCGAAGCACCTGCGTTAAAATGAAAATTGCCAAGCCACACCCATCCCTGACCCACCCGGCGGTGGTTGACGCGGATATCGCTTTCGCCACCGCTGTGGCTAATGCGGTAGAGTTGTTTGACGCGGTCACCACCCCAGCGCACCCAGGTGTAGACTGGATAGAACCCACTGACGGGAATGTTTGGGGTATAGCGGGCTGCGGCGGTTTGTGTGGTCGTATCTGTGGAGGCGAAGCGATAAGGTACGGGATCGCCGGGATTGCCGTAATAAATGGTCGAAGTCGTATCTGACCACGCGCCCGTATAGTTCACGCCCGGGGACCCATTGTCGAGAACCACTTCCTTTAATTGGTGGCCAACGGGACGAAAGGGAACCACGGTCGCCCCTGCGTTTCGGCAGTACTCCACGAAGAAGTTCAACTGCTCAATATTGCCGTAGTCTTCGACCACGCTGTTGAAGTTTCCGCGTTGTGTGTACCATGTGCGGTCGCCATCAGTGGGCGCGGTGTCGTCCTGGTCTGAAGTCCATCCGTGCCCGGCGCTGCAATATACGACAACGCCCGATAGGGCACCGGTGGGTTGGGAGTTGGCTGTGGGGTTCAGTGGCGAGAGTTTGGCTGGGGGCTGCATAGTTTTCGATGGCTTGGTGGGTGTGTCCCGCCAGTCGATATGCGGTGGTCGATAGATTACGACGGGGCCCGTGCTGGGATCGGTTTCGCCTTCGGCGTGGACAGCGGGCGGGTGCAGGAATACCATGGATGCCAGAAGTGGCAGACATACCCGCATAAGAGATCGGGGGGCACTCATAAGGCGGACTCTCCGATCCATTGATTAGTATCCATGGCTGAATTCCATGTCTGAATTGGGGTGGCTACTGTCGCCGGGAGAGTCAAGGTTTTCCCCTCTCCTTTAGGGGTGAAATAGAGCCTGGGGGACAACGAAAACAATCGTGAAAATGCCCTGTGGGGTTTCAATTTCTCAGCGGATTGTTTTGCCGTTTGAATTTAGCACATAGTCATATTTGCCAGGCGGCAATTGGCTTTCAGCACTCGCCCTTGGCAGGAAGTCGGTTTTGCCAAACTTGATAAATCGCAACCATGGAACATCGTTAAAATACTGGTATTTGCCGTCGGAATCTGTTTCAACATGTTCAAAGTCCTGGTAGTCTTCGTAGTCCCCTGGCCTGCGAGGATTTGAAACGCCGAAGGAAATGCGCAATCCCGTAACGGGTTTCCCTGCCTCATTCGAAACTCGGCCGTAGTACCGGTACTTCTTCCCTTCCGACAAACGCACAACTATCGACATGCTCTTTGCGTCGGTGGCGACAGGAATCCTCCCGACATTATCTTTGATCGATTTGCCATTAAGGATGGTTTCCACCCATGAGCCCCCCGCAGCCATCTCAAACTGCACAGGGTGAACGTTATGAAAGTGGAATCGGCCCTTGCGGTCTGTTTCGGTGGATGTGGTCCAGAGTTCAGCGCCGTACCCAGTGTGGGTTCCTGCGTGAAGATCATGCTGGATCTGCACCGAATGGTTTGGGACCGGCTTCCCTTCCAGGGTCTCCACCACGCCCTCAACCTCAATTCCCTTCCGAAGACGCATAGTGACTCTGGATGGTTTAGAGCCCAATGGGATTGCAGACCCCCACTCGTTCCTGAAGTAGTTATCCGGGTAAGGGCTATTGACAATACGGGGGCTTACCGCACCGGAGTGGGTAGTTGAGGGGTCAACGACAAGGTAACGACCACCCAGCTTGTCCCGTCCCGGCAAGGGGTTGGTAGAAGTCGTTTGCCTGTCCCAGAAGTCGTGCAGGTCGAATCGCACGGTGAACTTTCCGTCCCTGTTGGTCACGTAGGTGGTTTGGTAATCCATGCGGTGCGGCAGGCCGATCTCGGCTCGGTCTGCGGTTTTCAGTTCGGCCACTATGCCGGAGGCGGGTTTGCCCTTCGGATCAAGAATGTGAACGTGGAGAAGCCTCTCGGAAGGTTGGCTGTTTCCGGCTCCCTGAACGCTAAGTGTTCCCAAGAAAGCGATAAAGGTCAGCAGCCCTATTTGCCCCAGTAGTATTTTCACGAAACTCTGCATGAACTTGCCGTCTCCAGAAATCAACTGCACAATGAGCCACGGCCTCTGGATTTTGCGCAACCGCGAATATACGATCCAAACTTTTGCCGCAATTCCGCAACTGATTGTGAAGATGGGACGGTTCGGGGGCATCTGCTTTCTCATTACCGCCTAACTTTTGTGGTTAAATGTGGCCCGCTCCTTGCCGCGCAGTCATCCGCAGCAAGAAAACAAGGGAGGGGCAGATGAAGACCAAGAGATGTCGTAATCGCGGATTTACCTTTATCGAAATCATGATTGTTGTCGTCATCATAGGGATTATCATGTCGGCGGCGGTGCCGCGAATGCTGGGGCAGACCAATCACGCTCGCACGGCGTCCACCCAGGCAACGCTGAGTTCCATCGTCACGGCATTGGGCCTGTTTGAGGCCAAGGCGGGGCGGCTGCCCACAACGGAAGAGGGATTGGGAGCTCTCGTGCGAAAGCCGACCGGCCTTTCGGAGGACGAATGGGCGGGAAAACTCTTTCCCGCAGTACCATGCGATGCCTGGAAGGAGGAGTTTGTCTACCGCGCTCCGGGCGACGCCGATATGGATTACGATCTGCTGTCAAAGGGACCGGACAAGGTGGAGAAGACGGGGGATGATATTTCGCTGAACCTGACAAAAGACGCGGACTAGGAGTGAAAAAGCGTTTCATTTAGTCCGCGGTTTGAACGGACAAAAGTGTCCGTTCCACGAAAAACCCCGTCAGGGAAGTGAATCCCTGACGGGGTGAACAATGCTTTATGGACTGCCCGGGGTTTAGCCGAGTTCGTTCTCGACCTCGCCGCTCCACTCGCGCTTGGCGGGGGGCTCGTTCAACGAGGACGGAGACTCGAAAATCGGGTCGTCGTGCTCGGGTGCTGGTGTGCTTTCGCGCGCTGGGGCTGGTCCATGGCTGGTGCGGTCGTGTCCGCCCCGATCCGGGCGCGGGCCACGGTCGCGGTCGCCGCCTCGGAATCCGCCACGGTCGCCACCGCGTCCACCGCGATCACCGCCGCGGCCTCCACGGTCACGATCACCACCGCGCCCACCACGATCGCCGCCGCGTCCACCGCGATCACGGTCACGGCCTCCACGGTCGCGATCACCGCCGCGACCGCCACGACCACCGCCTTCATCGCCCCCTTCACTGGCGAGGTCAGGATAGATGGCCTGTTTGCGGCTCAAGCGAATCTTGCCCTTTTCGTCGATACCGATGACCTTGACCACCAGCTCGTCGCCGAGACGACAGATATCCTCGACACGCTCAACGCGCCGGGGCTCCAGCTCGCTGACGTGGCAGAGGCCGTCCTTGCCCGGAAGGATTTCGACGAAGGCCCCGAAATCCTCGATGCGGGTGACTTTGCCCGTATAAATCTTGCCAATTTCGGCCTCGGCTGTGAGGTCGCGAATCCACTTGATGGCCTTTGCCATGGCTTCACCGTCGGCGCTGGCGATAAAGACCTGGCCGTTGTCATTGATATCGATCTTGGCGCCAGTCGTGGCCACGATTTCCTTGATGACCTTGCCACCACTGCCGATGACGTCGCGGATCTTGTCGGGGTTAATGGTGATCATCTGGATGCGAGGAGCGAACGGATTAAGGTCGGCACGGGGCTCGGTCAGACACTCGGCCATCTTGCCAAGGATGTGGATGCGCCCGGCCTTGGCCTGAGCCAGAGCCTTCTCCATTATCTCGAAGGTGATACCCTCGATCTTGATGTCCATCTGAAGCGCCGTGATGCCGTCCTTGGTGCCGGCAACCTTGAAGTCCATGTCGCCGAGGTGATCCTCGAGGCCCATGATGTCGCTGAGGACGGCAAAGCGATCGCCTTCCTTGATGAGACCCATGGCGATACCGGCAACGGGAGCCTTGATCGGCACGCCGCCGTCCATGAGCGCGAGCGTGCCACTGCAGACGCTGGCCATGGAGGAGGAACCGTTGGATTCAAGGATTTCGCTGACGAGGCGAATGGTGTAGGGAAAGGTTTCGTGATCGGGAATGATGGGGGCGATGGAGCGCTCGGCGAGCGCACCGTGGCCGATTTCGCGGCGGCCGGGGCCGCTGATTCGGCGAACTTCGCCCACGCTAAAGGACGGGAAGTTGTAGTGCAGGTAGAAGGTACGTTCACCCTTTTCCTGAAGCTGGTCAATTTCCTGGGTGTCCTCGGCGGTGCCGAGGGTCAAGACGCCCAACGATTGGGTCTGCCCGCGGGTGAAGAGCGAGGAACCATGGGTACGGGGCAGGACGTTCACGTCCACATTGATGGGGCGGATTTCGTCGAGCTTGCGACCGTCGGCACGGACGCCCGTGTCCAGAACGCCAAGGCGCATGGACTTTGAGTACTCGTCCTCGAAAACGGATTTCATGACTTCCTTGACGTCGGGGTACTCGTCGGCGAGTTCGTCGATGATGGAGTCGCGAGCCTCGTCGAGGGCCTCGGCGCGCTCCTGCTTCTCGTAAAGCTCGGCTATCTTGGCAAACTTCGGCTGGCTGAGTTGGCGGATGCGCTCAATCAGCGGCACGTTACCTTCCGGCTTCACATAAGCCAGCTTCTCCTTGCCCACTTGTGTGCGGAGGGCTTCCTGCGCCTGACAGATCTTGATGATGGCATCGTGGCCGAACCGCAGGGCTGCGAGCATCTGCTCCTCGGTCAGCATTTCAGCTCCACTCTCCACCATGGTGATGGCGTTCTTGGTGCCAGCCACCACGAGGTCGAGCTTGCTGGTCTTCTGCTCTTCGAGAGTCGGGTTCAGGATAAAGTTCGTGCCATCATAACCCACACGAACGCCGGCGACAGGGTTGCTGAAGGGAATGTCGGAAATGATGAGGGCCGCGGAGGCTGCCGTGAGAGCCAGCACATCGGAACCGTTCTTGCCGTCGAAGGAGAGGACGTTGATGTAGACCTGGACTTCCTGGGTGAAACCATCCGGGAACAGGGGCCGAAGCGGGCGATCAATGAGGCGAGCGCTAAGGATTTCCGACTGAGTGGGACGGCCTTCGCGCTTGAAGAATCCTCCCGGCATGCGACCGCCGGCATACATCTTTTCGCGGTAGTCCACGGTGAGGGGGAAGAAGTCCAGCGGCTCGGGCCGCGGACCCGCCATGACGACCGAGGCAAGAACCACGGTTTCACCGTGGCTGGCCACGATGGTGCCATTGGCCTGGCGGGCAACCTTTCCAGTTCCAAAGACGATTTCGTCTTTTCCAAAGGGTGCGGATTGGGTGGTCCCCATGAGACCACAGGTGGCTTTATCGGCCATGTTAATACTTCCTTTCTTTGCGCGCCACATAGGGCGGGCGGTTACGGGGCCGAATTCCGGGGAAGGGTGCTGTCGGGATTTTACATTCCGGCGGCCGGGGCAACCCTGCTGCCGATATCTAAAAGCCCGAACCGGTTTCGCTCGCTGCGAAACAGCTTCCGGCGGTCATGCCTCGTTAGTTTGTGCTCAATCTTTCACTGCAATTCTTGGGGGCAAGCCCAAAAACAAAAAGGGCCGCGGAAAGCTTTCTGGCTTTCCACGGCCCCTAAACTTACTTTCTCAAACCGAGCTTGTCGATCAAAGCGCGGTAGCGGGTGATCTCCGTGTTGCGGAGGTAGGTCAGCAGGCGCTTGCGCTGGCCGACGAGCATAAGCAACCCGCGACGGGAGTGATGGTCCTTGGGGTGGGTCTTGAAGTGCTCCGTCAGATTCTGGATCCGCTCAGTGAGGAGGGCGACCTGGACTTCGGGCGAGCCGGTGTCCTTGTCGTGGGTCTTGTTGGCTTCGATGACGGCCTTTTTGGCCGCAGTGGTAATGCTCATGGGAAATGCACCCTTTTTCTATGTAATCGCCTCGGGCCCAGAAGCGCGCCGGGTGTGGTCGCAGCCCCGAGCGGGAGGTTCGGGAAGATGCTACCCGGCGGGGCGGGCAAAAATTCAGGGGCAGGCAACTTCTAAAGGGCTAAGCGCTGTAAATTGAGCACTCTACCAGCCAATGCGACCCTCGAAGGGCCGCTGTTTTCACGAATACCTGATCCTTGGGTCAAAGAACCCGTAAAGTAGGTCCACGACGAAGTTCATGATGATGAAGACAAAAGTCGTGAAAAGGACCGTGCCCATGATAACTGGCAGATCGCGAGTCAGGATTGCATTGCGCACCAGGGAACCGATGCCGGGCCATTGGAAAAGGGATTCGGTCAGGATAGCACCGGTAAGATAGTCTGCGAGGCTTAAGCCAATAATGGTGATAATGGGAATCATCGCATTCTTGAGCAGGTGCTTCAACACGACAGTCCGCTCGCTGAGGCCCTTGGCGCGTGCAGTTCGGAGAAAATCGGCCTGGCTTACCTCCAATACACTGGAACGCGTCATGCGGGCCAGATAGGCAATGGATCGCGATCCGAGGGTGACAGCAGGCAAAACCAGGAAGCGCAAGTCCACGGTGTCGCCGGGTCCTGTCCCACTGAGGTGTCGCCAGCCGATCGCTGTCGCCACGATAATAAGAAGCACGCCGGCCACGAAAACCGGCGTGGAGATTCCAACCAGCGCTCCGACCATGAGGGCCCGGTCAAACCACGTATCCTTCAGGAGAGCCGACACAATTCCAATGGACAGACCAAGGGTGACCGCCAAGAAAAACGCCGCCACGGCAAGATAGGCCGTGTTTTTAAAAGCCTCAAGAAGCAATTCTCGCACGGGGCGGTCCTTGCTCATGGAACTGCCGAAATCCAGGAACGGGATTCCCTTGGCGTAGTGGAAGAACTGCTTGTGAATGGGATCGTCAAGGTGCCACTCCGCGCGCAATTGGGCGCGCACATCCTCGCTGATTGTCTGCCCCAGCAGGGTTGTCGGATCGCCGGGAATGAACCGCATAAGCAGGAACGTGAAGATCGCCACGCCGAGAAGCGTGGGAATCATCTGGAGGAAGCGGCGGCCTACAAAGGTTAGCATGGCGTACTATCGAGGCTTCTTCGCAAGATCAATATCCACGTCAGTGTACCGGTCGGCATTGTACATGATTGCTGGTTTGTAGTTCTGCACCCAGGGCTGCGAGATGTTGTAGGTGCGGCGGTGGTAGCTAAACACCCAGGGGCAATCCTCGATGATCATGTCCTCGGCCTTCTGAAACATCTCGATGCGCTTCTTCGGGTCCGGCTCGTTCTGGGCAGCGTCCACCAGTTTGTCGAATTTCGGGTTCGAATAGCGGCAGCCGTTTCCGCCGTAGGGAATGTTGCGTGTATGGAAGCTCGGTATCAGTGCGTTTTCGATGTCCGGATAATCGAGCCACCAAGAGTAGGAATAGAGGTCCGGCTCGCCGCCGACAATGGCCTGGCGGAACGCGGCAGTATCGCGGCGGGCTAGATTGACTTGAACACCAATCTTCTCCAAATCGCTCTTGATGGCGCTGGCAATTTCTCCTGTCAGGTTGTCGTCGGTAAACCAGTAATTGAGGGTCAGGTCTTTCACTCCCGCCTCGGCGAGGAGCTTCCTGGCCTTTTCGGGATCATAGGCCCGCGGCGGGATATCGGGACGGTATCCCTCGATGCCGTAGGGCACCGAGCCGTGGGCCTGGATACCGCGACCCTGTTGCAGATTCTCGAAAATGGATTTGATGTTGATTCCGTGTGAGATCGCCTGGCGAACACGCTTGTCTTTCAGGTGCGGTTTGTTGTTCATCATGGCCACATAAAAGGTGACCAGCTCCTGAACCGGCATCATCCGGTCTCTTTTCGCCGGATCGCGGCT
The DNA here is from genome assembly GCA_019695055.1 of Candidatus Sumerlaeaceae bacterium. Lineage (GTDB taxonomy): Bacteria > Sumerlaeota > Sumerlaeia > Sumerlaeales > Sumerlaeaceae > JAIBAT01. The sequence continues at coordinate 35,181 of JAIBAT010000053.1, forward strand.
CCACTGGGGCCACACGGTGAAGCTCACGGCATAGGTATCCAGGTTTCCTACCTCGAACTGCTGTTGCTGGACACGGTCATTGACTGTCACCTGATAGATCAGTTTGTCGAGCTTGACGTTGTTTCCCCAGAAAAACTCATTACGCTTGAATTCCATGCGCTGGTCGTGAACCCATTTGTCCAGCACCCACGGTCCCGAACCGATGGGTTTGGCCTCGAACTGCTTGTCGGGTTTTTCCACGCCGGCCGAGTTCTCCGGAATGATGACGGCGTTCGGCATTGCCAGCTTCGTGAGAAATGCCGGATAGGGGCGATCGAGCTTAAAAATGACAGTCTTGGGGTCGGGGGTCTCCAGGCCACTTAGTTCCTTCGCGGTTCCGCTGGTCACGGCCTCGACACCAGTGACGTTGTCGAACAGCCATTTGCGATTGCTGTTGGTCTCGGGGCGCAGCAGGCGCGTAAACGAATAGCGCACATCCGCCGAGGTCACGGGCTTGCCGTTGGAGAATTTCGCGTCGCGTAGGTGGAACGTGTAGGTCTTGCCGTCAGACGCCACCTCCCACTTCTCGGCGAGGCCGGGAACTACCTTGTTCTCCGGGTCAAACAGCACCAGCCCGTCGTACATATACCCGCTAACGATGCCCTCATACACGTCGTACATGAAGGCTGGATCAAGGCGCCGCGGTTCGGCGACGTTGGCGTAGGTGAAGACCTTTTGCGCACTGGCGGCGGGCTTGGCCGAAGTTTGGCCAGTTGGGTTAGCCTTGTCGTTTCCCTGCGGACCGGAACCGCCGCATCCCGCCAGCAGCAAGCCGCAGGCCGCCGTCATGATGACCAAACCGGATTGAGTGTGCCGCAAGACGCCATCCTCCCGCCGCCCGGTGGGCGGCCGCTGGAAATTTCATTTCATGAAGTCTGGGAGGAGTAAGGTTTCAAGCGGAAAGGAGGTTTCCCGCCCTGACGTTATCAGTTGCGTTTTCGCCTCCCCTTTGCCTATGCGAATAGACATCCGTAAACCAGATCATACACACAGGCAGGTTTCATCCGATGGCTACGCGCAAGGAGTTGCAGCAGGAACTGGCGGATCTCGACCGCCAAATCAACGCTGAGGTGGCGAAAGCGCCGCTTCCCAAGATGCGGGACGTGCACCGCAGATTTCCGTTCGCGTATTTCATCCTGGGGGGCCTTGGGATTGGTTATTGGGCTGCGGGAGACAGCATTCCCGGAGTCAGCGGCAGCCTGCATACTTCCACGGCTGATTACGGGCTTTATGTGGGTGGCGTTATCATCGCGATTGGCGTCATTCGCCTCCTGCAATGGATGTTCCTGAGCAACTTCAAGGCCGACGCGCAGTACAAGGAGGCCACCGTCACGGTGAAGGATCTCCAGCAAAAGCGCCGCGAGCTGCAGCAGGAACTGAAGAACGCGGAGGACTAATCGCCGGCTGTCGCTTCATTGGATCGACTCCAGTTCCTTCCGTGCCTGAAGGGACAGTTCGCCAAGCCCTGCCGCATCCGCGATTTTGCCGGCATTCTGGAAGCTGAGCTTTGCCAGTTCCGGTTTCCCCAGTACTGCGTAGGCGTTTCCAAGGCGCATGCCTGCGCGTGCAGCAAGAGCGCGATCACCCTGGGCTTTAAGTCCGCCAGCTTGTATATCGCGAAGCAGGAGTTCCAACAGGTGGACGCTGTCAGTCGGCCGTTTTTGCTGGAGACGAACTTCGGCCAGGCTGGCCAGCGCCTCGCGATTCGAAGGATCAATACTCAGGGCTGCTTCAAGTTTCTGCGAGGCACTTTCCAGGTCTCCCGCTTGGGCGGCAAGCACCCCTGTATTCACAAAAGTTGAAAGGTCGGGGCGTACCAGCTTCTCCTGCTGCCGATAATGCTCATAAGCCTGACTGACCAGCCCCCCCCGCAAAAGCAAGGTCCCAAGCAGGAACTGCGCGTCCCCCCGCGGATTAAGGTGAATCGCCTGCTCCGCGGCTGCGAGGGCCGCACTGGTGTCCCCGGCATCGGCAAGCAATTGGGCCTCACGCTTATACGCACGGCTGTCACTCGGGTTCGCCTCGATGGCTTTCCGGACCCCGGACCAATCCGTTGTGTCCAATGTGAGGAAGTACTGCCGCTGATCCACCAGAGCGACAAACACAAGGCCCAGCGTGCAGGCAATGCGCAAACTGCGAGCCCATGGCTCCGGGCCCATAAGACGACGGATTATCGTCGCGATCATGGACTCCGGTTCATGGTCCGTGTTTGTATGGTCCGGGCTTCCTCCCCCCAGCAGCAGACGGGCAATGCGCCCATCTCGCAGTTTCCAAATGGCCCCATCGAGGATGAAATGATGGATGTTAACAAGCGCTGTAAATATCAGGAAACTTTGGACAAAGTCATACCTCAGCACGCGGCTCACAATCCACGGTCCCGGGACAAATAACACAATCCCCCCCACCACCATGGCCATGTAATAGGCAACAGGATGCCACGCCTTTTGGGCGCCATGCAATCCCTGCTCGGTCTCCCGGCGCGCATAGTAGGATGTGATCCACAAGTACTGCGCACAATGCATGAAAGCCAACACCCCGGTGCTGTAGAATCCCGGCGGCAAACGGGTGCCGGTTGCCAGCTCCAGCAATGTTGGGAAGACAAACCAGAGGAACTGGGTGGAATACATGACAAGCGCGGGGAACACACGGCGCAGCCCCCCCTCATCCGCCAGATTGACAAACCCGTACAACCCCAATGACAGGAAAACAAACAACAACGTCACGCGCCCGGCAAGGGCCCATCCCTCCGGAATGCCCAGAGTCATCACGCGCGGATCGCTTGCGTAGACCGAGTGCATGGAGAGAAACCACATTCCATAGGAGGCTGTGAATGCCCATTTCAGCACCGCACGCAGCGAGCGGGAGGGGGAAACATTGTTGCGCCGGAGGAAAACCATCGCGACGCCAAAATTCTGGCCGGTGTAATGCCAGGGGCTATACGTCAGGTAAATCGTAAACAACAGCGGAAGGAGCACCGGCGCCCAATGGACCAGCAACGCCGCCAGGAGCATCATTGCTGTCACATAAACGGTGAAGACTCGGTATTTCGAGAAGTCCGTGGCCGTTCCATAAGCCCGATAGATTGTCGCCATATAATGTGGATTGTTGCAAAATAGCGTGAGGAAATAGAACACAAACGACGTTGAAATGATGTTCCCATTGGACAGGAAATGATTTAGCAGGAGCAGCGGCAGCGTCCAGGCGCCACATCCAATCAGCAGGTCCGCCGCGGGACTGCGCAGCCATGCGATAGGTTCCGGAGACTGCTCTTGCGGACCTGCCACAGGCACCTGTGCCCTTTTCCTTTTTCCCGTCATATCACCATTGTTCCTGAAACTAAGGCATATAAGCTATCCTGCACCTGCCTTGGCAAGGAATTGCCCACTGCAATTTTCCGCTTGGATAGGAAAAGGACTGCTGGCAGAAGAGAGTCCATGCAATTTCTCGCCCCTTTTGGGTTTGCATTTGCCGCCGCGCTGCCGGTGATTGTGACGTTTTATTTGCTCAAGCTGCGCCGTTCGCGACAGGACGTTTCTTGCACCATGTTGTGGCGACGTGCCGCGGAGGACCTGCACGCGAATGCGCCGTTCCAGAAGCTGCGCCGCAACCTTTTGCTTCTCCTTCAGTTGATCATCGCTGCGCTTATGGTCCTGGGGCTGGCGCGCCCGTACTTGAATCTGGCCACCGGTCGAGCCAAAGCCGCAGTGCTCCTCATCGACAAGTCCGCCAGCATGGACACCACTGACGAAAGCGCCAATCGCTCACGGCTGGAAGTGGCGCGCGAGCGGGCCATCAAGTACATCAACGACATGGCCCCGGGCGATCGCGCCATGATCGTGGAGTTCGCGGACAAGGCCAACGTCCTGGTGCAATTTTCGGCCGACAAATCGCGCCTCGAGCAGGCCGTCCGCGGCATCAGGCCAACGAACTTGCCGACCGTGGCGCAGGACGCGTTCTCGCTGGCCCAGTCCCTGGCAAAGCCAGAGAACGCGGCACTGGTTGTCTTCTCGGATGGCGCATTCCCGGCAGGAAACATTCGCCTGAACGGCGACGTTCGCTGCGAGTTTCAGGGTGTGGGCCAGCGCTGTCGCAACGCAGGAATAACGGCGCTGGACGTGCGACGACCGCCGGAGAACACGAAGGAGTATCAAGTGTTCGCCACAGTGCGCAACTTCTCCGCCGAGCCGATGGATGCGCGCCTTGAGGTCACCAATCGCGGGAGTCTCATTGATGCCAAACCGCTGCAGATAGCCCCGCAGGCCGAAGCCTCCCAGATTTTTACCAGCGCCCAGCTCGCTGAAGGCGAGGTGGAGTTGCGCCTTGTCACAACGGACGACCTCGCCGCCGACAATACTGCCTGTGCCGTCATCAAGCCCCCTGCCGTGCGAAAGTTGCTTGTGGTCACCGGCGGGAACTACTTTCTCGACCGGGCACTGCGTCGCAACGCCGGGCAGTTGTACGATATCGCCACTGTCACGCCGGCGCTTTACTCCCCGACCACCAAAGCCGATGTCATCATATTCGACAACTTCGCACCACCAGGGCCGCTGGCCGCTGGGAGTTACTTCTTCATCAACGCCCGGCCGCCCGTGGATGGATTTACCGACTCGGGCTCGGAGGACACACCCCTCATTTTCGATTGGGATAATTCCCATCCCGTCATGCGCTACGTCGAGTTGGGAGAGGTTCTCATCCGTAGGGCCCGCAAATTTACGCTGCCGTCCGCAACGCAGATACTGGCGGAATCAAAGGATACTCCCTTGATCAGTGTCTACTCCTCGGGCAATCGGAACATCGTGCTGTGGAGTTTCGACGTCTTCGAGAGCAACCTGCCCCTACGAGTCGCGTTTCCAATCCTCGTGGCCAATTCCCTTGAATGGCTGATGCGCAACGCCGCCGCCACCGAGACGGCAGCCTCAAGCACAGGCCAGATCCTCCAAATGGATGCCCCCAACAACCTCCGCCGCGCGGCAATGAAGGACCCAACAGGCCAGGACTGGATCCTAACCCCCAATTCCGCCGGGCGCCTACTTTTTGACCGGACCGGGCATGTCGGTTTCTACAAGGCCGAGATCGATGGCAAATCGGCAGGAGAATTTGGCGTGAGCCTCATCAATGCTGCGGAAAGCGACGTGACGCCACAGGAGACCCTCAACCTACAGAATGCCTCAGTCACCGCCCTCCGCGGCGAGGCACGGTCCAATCGGGAAATCTGGAAGTGGTTTGCGCTCGGTGCTCTGGCCATAGTGCTGTTGGAGTGGGTGGTTTATCATAAGAGGATTTGGGTGTGACACGGTGAAACTTCTGCAGAGAAAATGGCTATTGTGGGCGGGAGGTGTGCTGCTAACCACCGTCTTGCTCGGTGCAGTTCTAATATCCAATGCTCCCCGAGGCCAGACATGCCCGTTTTTGGTAATTAGCGACGGAAGTCCTGACTATCCCATCTATTCCAGTAACGGCTCGCTCACTTATGGAAACGGCACGTGGATTGTCGTTTGGCCAGCCGGCAACTCTACAACTCATTCCCGTCATGGTGCCGTACTTTGCTGTCGGTCAACGGATCAGGGTAAGACATGGTCAAACCCAAATCTAATCTGTAACAGTGGCCCCCTATGGAAAACAGAAACCGCTGTTTCGTTCGGTGGTGGTGAACATTTTGTGGCTACATGGGTCAGCACCGATGACACCGCTGGATATCATGTCTTCGCGTCGACAAGCGCCGATGCTGGTATAACATGGTCACAGCCACAGGACGTAACCATCGTCCAGACAAAGATTCCATCAAACTATTACGGAATCGAACTTCTCGGGGATAGGAACGGGCGATTTCTGTTGTTCATGCAAAACACGCCATACGGTCAGCTGTCCTGCCGATCTGTCGATCATGGAAAGACATGGTCAAAACCAATGCTCTTGGACAGCCTTGTATTTCCACGAGGTTATTACTGGGAGTGGGCCGTAAGTGGAAACGGGACGATTCTAGCAGCCTCTACAAACTTAAAGTTTGTCGTGCAGTCAAACAACATGGGTAGCACTTGGACAACGACAAAACTACTTGCAGATCCGCCTGCGTATGACAAGGGCATGCCGCCCGTATTTTGCGGCAATGAATCATGGACAATACCAGTCAGGGTACCCACAAAATCCGGAAATACCGATGATACGGAACTGAATGTTACCGCTCTAAGCTCAAGCGACAATGGGACGACGTGGAAATTCAACCCCGCTTCAAGCACCTCGGGATACAAATTGAGTTCGCCAATTAGCAGCTGGTACAAAGTAAAATCAGACCTTAAAGGTACATTTGTGGCCTGCGGGATGATTGGCACTCCTGCAAATGGAAATCGAGGAGTTGTCGTGAGCGCCTGCACAAGCGACAGCGGAAGGTCGTGGAGTAAAGAAACACGACTGCGGGAAACCCCAATGCGAGACCGGACAGTAAACTTACTCGTGGATTTGGAAGAGCGGTACGCCACAAACAACGGCAACACGCTACCCATTTTCGAGAGATCCACAAATGGGGACTCTCTTTTGGGGTTTGAAACCGACGGCACTGGCACATGGATAATGTTAGTCTCTACCATCGAGGGAAAGCTGTGCATTGTCCGGTCCATTGATAACGGAAGAACTTGGGATTCTAAGTTGTGATCAGAATAGTACTCTGCCCACACCCCTTGGAAGAATTGTAATCAATATCCGTGCGCGCCGCGGTATTTGACTGCCGGTGAAACTCTTTAAAAATTGCCAGGTTTTCCATCTGACGATTTTTATTGAACATTTGTTTTAATGCGGTTTGCTGGACCTATCTCACAATGACTCCAGACTCCTCAACTAGTCTTCAGCCGGTCATGCGCCGCCTTTGGGGGTATGAATCATTTCGTTCGCACCAGCGCGAGGCAATGGAAGCGGTTTGCGGCGGGCGGGATTGTGTCGTCGTACTGCCAACCGGGGGTGGGAAGTCTCTTTGCTTCCAAGTGCCGGCCGTGGTGGCAGGCCCGGCCGTGGTGATTTCACCACTCATTTCCCTGATGCAGGATCAGGTGGCCGCGCTGCACCAGATTGGGGTGTCGGCAGCAGCGCTGACCAGCATGCAGTCCTCTGGCGAGGCGGGACAAACACTTGTGCGCTGGAGAAAGGGCGAACTGAAGCTGCTTTACGTTTCGCCGGAGCGAGCATTGACGCAGACTTTCATGGATTTGATCAAGGCCGCACCTCCGGCGTTTTTCGCGGTCGATGAGGCCCACTGCATCAGCCAGTGGGGGCATGATTTCCGGCCGGAGTATCGGCTACTGAACCGATTGAGGACGGCCTTCCCAGAAAAGCCGTTTTGTGCGTTGACCGCCACTGCCACACAGCGGGTGCGGAGCGACATCGCGCAGCAGCTTCAGCTTCGCGAGGCGGAATTCTTCGTGGGGGACTTTGACCGTCCCAACCTGCACTACCGCGTGGAGCGGCGGCGCGACCGCGCCAGCCAGGTGGAGGAGATTATGCGCGGCCATGCCGGCAAGTCCGGAATAGTCTACTGCATCTCGCGAAATGACACGGAGAAGCTTTCGGAGGCGCTGAACGGACGCGGGTTTCGCACGCTCCCCTACCACGCGGGACTTGAGGAAAAGTACCGCCAAAGGGCACAGGAGGCCTTCTCGCGCGAGGAGGTGGACGCCATTGTGGCCACCGTGGCGTTTGGCATGGGGATTGACCGGTCGAATGTCCGATTCGTGATCCACGCCGGGATGCCGAAATCCGTGGAGCATTACCAGCAGGAGACAGGACGAGCTGGACGCGACGGCCTTCCCGCGGAATGCGTCCTGCTGTACTCCCCCGCTGACGCGGTGAAATGGCGCGAAATCATGACCAAGAGCACCACCGATGGGCCAACCGAAATGCTGGAATCTCAAATGCAGAAGATCGACGAGATGAACCGGTTCGCCTCGGCAACGGCCTGTCGCCATAGGTATCTGGTGGAGTACTTCGGGCAGGGCTGGACCAAGGGAGCGTGTGGCAATTGCGATACCTGTTCATCGTCGGCGAAGTTCCACCCTGAGGGCACGCGGCTGGCCCAGATGATCCTCTCGTGCGTGGTCAGGCTGCAGGAGAAGCGCGGGGTAAACTACACGATCCAAGTGCTGCGCGGGGACAGGGACGGGCAGGTGCAGTTGGGCGATTTTGGTCTTTCAACATTTGGGCTCATGAACACCTACTCTGAGCGTGATGTCCGGGTCTGGATTTATGATTGTCTCGCCCAAGGCCTCCTTGCGCGCAGCGAGGGAACCTACCCGATCCTGCGCGTGACGGCGGAGGGTTGGAAGGTTCTGCGTAAAGAGGCAGAGGCACGACTGACCCTGCCCGAAGAGAAGCAGCGCGGCGGCGCGGCGCGCAAGACCAAGGCCGAGCGCATCCAAGCCCACAAGGAACGTGCCTCCGTGGAACTGACACAGGACGGCGAAAAGGTTTTTGAAGCGCTAAAGGTCATGCGGTCCCAACTGGCTCGCGAGAAGAAGGTCCCAGCCTATGTGGTGTTCCACGACAGCACCTTGAAGACCATCGCCGAGGCCATGCCGCGAACCCGGGCGGAACTGGAAAGCATTTCCGGGTTGGGTGAGCGAAAAATTGCGAGCTATGGTCAAGTGATTTTAGAGACTGTGCGGGGGGCCTAATACCGAAGGGATTCCTTCGCGACCCTACTCCGCCCCGTGCCCGGATTTGTGCAAAGCATCGTCCTGTTCGGCTTTCGGCTCCAGAATCTTAGCGTGGATTTTGTGGACGCGAGTCTGGCGAACCTCGCGAACCGTCAGCTCCACGCCATCCACTGTGATCTGGTCTCCGGGTTTGGGCAGGCGGCCAAACTCGCCGAGTAACAGGCCACCGATGGTTTCGGCGTTCTCAGCCTCGAAGTTGGTACCCATGGCGTGGTTCACGTCGAAAAGCGCAGCGATTCCATCAAGGATATACTCGTTGTCGGTGACCTTGCGAATCTGCGGCGCCTCGTGGTCAAACTCGTCCTGCACCTCGCCGACGATTTCCTCGATGACGTTCTCGAAGGTTACCATGCCCGAGGTGCCACCGTACTCGTCCACCACCATGGCGAGATGCACGCGCTTGCTCTGGAACTCGCGCAGCAGGTGGTCAATGCGCATATTCTCAGGCACAAAGGGCACTTCGCGGGCAATCTTGCGCAGGAAATCGGCCCCTGATGAAGGTGGCTGATGGGCGACATCGCCGCCGGCGATGGATGGGTTCATCGCAGCATGCTCCAGCGAACCTTCCATCTCTTTGAGCTGCCAAAAGAGGTCCTTCATGTGGATGACGCCAACGACGTGGTCAAGGTCGCCGTCCACCAGTGGGTAACGGCTGTGGGCCGTTTGCTCGGCGATGATAAGATTCGCAGCGAGAGATTTCTGGAAGTTGAACGCTGCCACCTCGGTACGCGGCACCATGATCTGTCGCACCACTGTCTGCGACAGATCAAAGACATTTTCAAGGAGGCTGAGCTTGTCGGGGGTTAGCGTACCCGACTGGTGGGATGCAGTGACGAGCATGCGTAGTTCCTCCTCCGAGTGGCTCAATTCGCCAGCATCGTCGGGCTTTATGCCAACGGCGCGCAGCACAAAGGTGGACGAGGCATTGAGGAAACGGATGAAAGGATACAGGATTATATAGAACCAGTGGAGCGGATAGGCACACCACAGCGCCACGGAAGCCGAGCGCTGGATGGCGAGCAGCTTGGGGGCCTGCTCCCCAATGACGACGTGGAGGAAGACGACCAGACCTGTACCCACAACGAACGATGTAAACCTCAGCAAGACTTCACTTTTGATGGAGAGGATGGTAAAAATGGGCTGCACGACATGGGCCCGCATGGTATCTTCACCGATCCAGCCAAGAAGGATGGAGGCGATGGTGATGCCCAACTGGCAGGCGCTGAGGTAGGCATCAAGATGCTCGGTGATGTGGCGCGCGAGCCGTGCCCGACGTGAACCGGTGCGCACCAGCGAGTCGATTTTTGTGCCCCGCACACGCACAATCGCGAACTCCACCGCCACAAAGAATCCATTAAGCAGGATTAGCAGGACGATGGAAGCGAACTTGAGCGGTGCCGGAGTTAGTGCGGGATCAAACATGAATTTGATGGGGTAACCTGCACCCCGGGAAATCACGGCGCAAGTGTTTTGAGCAGGTCAAGCGGGAGCGGAAAGCGTGAAGGTTTGATTTGGTAGGACTTGGGATCAATTATCAGGAGCTGCGCCATGGGATAAACGGGTGGCGGGACAGAAGCGTCCGGGCCACACCAAAGTTCGGTAATGCTTGAAGTCTGGGAAGTTTGGGGATAGCGACCTTACCAGCCAGTATCAAGAATCGAGAGCTTTCCATGGAACGAGTACGCAAGATTGAGGACCTGCTGCAAGAGATGGTGGAACGCGGTGCATCGGACTTGTTTCTCAAGGCCGGGCAGCGCCCGTGCTACCGCATCGACGGCGGGATCGTGATTTCCGACTATGCGGAAATGACGATGGACGAGACCCACGCCATCGCGCTGCAGAACATGACGGCGGAGCAATCCGAGTACTTCGCACGCGTGCCGGAAATGGACCTCGCGATCGTGGCGCGTGGCGTGGGCCGCTTTCGTGTAAACGTATTCCGCCAGCGAGGCTCCACCGGTCTCGTATTCCGTTATATTTCAAACCCGTCCTTTTCGTTTGAAGACCTGAACCTCCCTCCGGTGGTACGAACGCTTTCAGAGAAGCGGCGCGGCATGATCCTGGTGACAGGAACCACGGGCAGCGGCAAGAGCACAACCCTTGCCGCCATGATTCACCACATCAACCAGATGCGCCGCTGCCACATCGTGACCATTGAGGACCCCATCGAGTTTCTTCACGCTGACGATCAGGCCATTATCAGCCAGCGTGAAATCGGATTTGATACCAAGAGTTTTGGCGACGCGCTGAAGCATGTGCTACGCCAGTCACCGGACGTGATCCTCATCGGCGAAATGCGCGACCTGGAGACCATTAATACCGCCATCGCCTCAGCGGAAACAGGGCACCTCGTGCTCAGCACCCTGCATACAATGGACGCCGTGCAGACCATCGAGCGCATCATCAACTATTTCCCCGCCTACCTGCATCCTCAAATTCGTATGGAACTGAGCCTCTGCCTGGAGGGCGTCATCTGCCAGCGCCTACTGCCCATGGCGGCCGGGAAGGGGCGCATCCCGGCAGTGGAGATTATGGTGGGAACGTCGTCCATTCGCAAGTTACTCCACGAAGGAAAGACCCTGGAACTGCCGCAATACATCGAGGGGGGCGGCCACGTTGGCATGCAGACGTTCAACCAAGCCCTGTTGGCCCTCTACCGGTCCAAGAAAATCAAGCTCGAGGACGCGCTGGCCTACGCCACAAGCGCGGACGAATTCCGCCTCATGGCGGAAGGCATCGCCAGCGGCGTTAGGGCCAAGGAAATGGGAGGGATTTACAGATAAATCCCGCGTCTACCTAAGCAGAACCTTCTCGACGGCGCTGTTGCCCTCGCGGTCGTATACGCGCAGGCTCAGGGTGTGCTCCGGGCTATCTTTCTCGGCTTTTACGCGGAAACGGAATGACTCCGACGTGAAGTCGAATATTCCATCCTCCGGAAACACGACCCGCGACTCCTTGCCTGCATCGAGATTGTAATCAGCGGCCGCAAGGATGGATGTCGCGTCACTTGCCTTGGCGGTGATCTCATACTCGTTCGGGCCGAGCTTCACCCCGCGCATATCCTTGATGACTGGCGGAGTGTTATCCACGTTGAAGATGCGGCTTGTAAGGAACGTCTGGGTGGCCGAGGTTTCCGGGTTCTGTGGCGCGTCGGTGGCTTCCACCTTGATGCGATAGGCACCATCGGGGATTGCGTCGACGGCAAAGGTGTAGCGAGTGACTGTCAGGTCTTTCTCAATTTCTTTCCAGACGGTCTCATCCTCCCCCTTGAAGAAGAGTTTATACCGCAGTTTGTCGCCGTTCGGATCGGTGGCATCCCAGCTGATGTTCACCTTCTGGGTGTTTTGGCCCATTCCCACCGATACGCCATCAGTGGGAGCAGGAGTAGCGCTGGGAGCGGGGCTGGTACTACCAGAGGGACGCCCACCCAGTCCACCGGCTAGTGTGGCAAACATCGAGGACAGGGGATCCACGGGCGACGACCCGGGAGCCGAACCACCCGAAAGAGTCGAGGTCCGCGGGGAGCTGCCGCCGGTCGGTTGCGATGCGGCGCCTTGAGAGGAGACCTGGGCAGCACGGGCGGCAAAATCCCCACCAAACTTCTCAACCTTTACCTCGCGGATGATGGGTTCAACATTCTGCTGGATGTAATAAGCCTGAATGGAATCCAGCAGGGGGCCTCCGTCGCCTTTGGCAGTCTGAAGGGTCAACCGATATTGCAGGTACTGCGCAACAGGGCTTTCAATGTTAAGAATTTTCGGACCGACGCGACGGGCTTCTGTCCACGAACTCCATGTCTTGTCGTCAGGTTCAGGGGTGTTGCCACTGCGGGTTTCGACCTTAATCTGGCTGCCGGTGGATTCCTCAGACTCATATACGATGTTACCCCATTTGACAGTGACACCGGCATTGAGCGAGCGTGACGCGAAAAGCCCCTCGGGAATCTGTTTTGCTGCGAGTTCATAGAGCGCGGCTTTGTTTCCAGCTGTGAAAAAGACACGGCCCTTGGATTCGGCGAAGCTGAGAACCATGGGCTCCTCGGCCCGTCCCACTACAGAATAGTTTGTATCGTCCTCAAGCCGGTAGATCTTGCCTTTGTTGCCCGCGGCCACCAAGACGCCCGGCCCATTGGGATCCGCAAGGAGGGCCTGGATGGGGTTTTCGGGAGCCCGCCAGAAGACGGACACAAACCCGTTTGGTTGGATCTGGATGACCTGCGCATTGCCACTGGAACTGGCGCTGGCCGCCGATGCTGCCGCCGCAAGTGCGCTGGCAGCCAAATCTGCTGCACCAGCAGCACCGGGGGTGGGGGACGGAGACGCCAGCGAGGAACTGGAGCCGGAGCCCAAGGCAAAGTTTTTGGCACTGTCCGCAAAGGACTGAAGAGTGGAGGTTCCGCGGGCACCATTGACCGCCGCATAAATATTTCCATGCTTGTCAACAGTCAGGGCTCGTATTTCGTCCTCCGGGCTGGCATAGAGTATATAGCCGTCGCGGGGACCATCCAAGCGAAGGACCAACCCCTTGCCCTGGGTGGCCGCAATGAGCTTGCCCTCGCTGCTAAAGGTCAACGCGAGAACATTAGTGGCCCCAGAGTCATAGTAAACTTCCCCATTGTTCGGTCCGCGGATCCGGAAGACCTTTCCCGTCACACCGGTGGCGGCGTATAGGAGACCGTTGCGGTCGAATATCATATCCCAGATATACTGCTCATGAGTATCGAAAAAAAGTTGGGGTTTGTTCTGGTCAACGATGCGGTATATCTTGCCGCCGGGTGACGCCCCAACAAGCACGCCGCCAGTGGAATCAATGGCAATGGCCGTGGCCTGGGCCTCGGTGAGGGTGGCCCAAAGTTCGGACTTCCCGCTGGGAAGCCAACGATATATCTTGCCGTTGTGGCCAGTGCAATAAAACACGCTGCCATCAGACCTGTCTACAGCGGCTCGCCAGGCAACCCCTTCGTCCGTCTTGTCCAGTCGCTTGGCTTCCGGGGCGATTCGGAGGCGCCCGCTGGCCAGGATTTCCGTGCCGGTGGATTCACCCCGGTTAAAGTCTGCGAACGTATCATCACGCGCGACCTTGGTTTCGACAGCCCCCGCAGGGGTGGCGAGTATGGTGCCAAATATCAGAGCAGCCCAAAAGCCGCCCCAAAGCCGTGAAATGGCCACGGAAATCCTCCAATTGATGGGTTCAAACTCAAACTGCAGGGTGTGCTATAATCCGCACTCCCGAAACGGGCACTTACAATACCGTTCAAACAAGGGTTGAAATTGCCCGATAGTGAAAAACTAATGCAACCAAATGCCTTGCCTGCCACAAATCAAGCTCTGCCGATGCCCGACGCCCTTAATATTCGTGCGCCCGGGTGCATCGGACCGTAACCAGCCGCGGCCTGCATATAAGCGAGGCGTGTGCCAATGAAACGGGTTCTAATCCTTGGTGCTGGGGTGGCAGGTCTGGCTGCAGCCTTAAGAGTATTGGAGTTACGCCCCGACTGGGAAGTGGGCATTATAGAGAAGGACGATCATGCCGGAGGGCTGGCGTCTGGCTGGAACATTGAGGACTTCTCCGCGGACTTAGGGCCGCACCGCATTTATACTGAACTTCCGGAGATTGAGCGCCTCTTGCCAGAGCTTATTGGGCACGAGCAGTTGCTTACGGTCCAGCGCCAAAGCGAATTGCTGCTGGAGGGGCACTACTTTCAATACCCGGTAAAAGCGGGTGAGTTGCTAAGGGTACTGGGTCCTGTGCGAATGGCGAAGTTTGCGGTGTCCGCAGCGGCAGCAAAGCTTGGCGGTCTGATTGGCGGTGGACGCAATTTTGAAGAAGTCATGATCCACGCGTTCGGCGCGGCCACATACCGGCTGCTGGTGGGGCCGTACGCGCGGAAAGTCTGGAAAACCGAACCCCTGCGATTGAGCGCCGAAGTGGCGCGTGTGCGCGTCAGCGCGGGAAACGTGAATCGTATTGTATCGAAAATTCTGGGCCGCAACGAACAGAAGGGGCGGCAGACCGCCCTTAAGGAATTCGGGTATATCCGGGGTGGCGTGAAGAATCTTGTGGAGAACCTGCGCCAAAAAGTGGAAGCGCGGGGTGGAACAATTGCCCTGCGCGCTGACGTGCGCGGATTCAAGGCCCACGGTGGAGAGCTGGCTGGTGTGCGAGTGACTGAGGTGCGGCGTGATGACAACGGACTGGCATTATCCGACAGCCACTCCGACACAAGCGCCGTAAACCTGGTGGAAGCAGACTATATCATCTCGACCATTCCACTGACGGAATTATTGGATCACCTGCAACTCGTGACCCCGGACGCGCGTGCGAACGAGGCCGCCAGTGAGTTCACCTATCTTGGGCTCATCCTGGTGGGGCTGGTCATACGGAAGCCCCAGTGTACGCCAAACAGTTGGTTGTATTTCCCGGAGGAAAAGTACATCTTCAACCGGGCTTATGAACCGCGGAATTTCGATGCTGGGATGGCACCTGGGGACAGAACACTGGTGGTATTTGAGGTGACTTCGCGCTGGGACGGACTCGAATGGCAGCAGGGAGATGAAACCATTGCCAGCCGGGTTCGGGAGGATGCCATTAAGGCGGGAGTTGTAAAACCGGAGGAAATAGAATCGGTGCACGTGCGGCGAGTGCCGTTTGCCTATCCACTCTACACCACGGAGTTCCGCGAGCGCCTCCGAACCGTGACCTCTTATCTGCGGCAGTTCTCCAATCTGGTTAGCACGGGACGCCAGGGACTTTTTAATCACAATAACATGGACCACTCGATGCTGATGGGTATACGGGCGGCCGAGTTTGTAGCAGAGGAGGGGGAGGTTGCGGCCCGATGGTGCGACAAACTTGACCAATTCAGCCACTTCAGAATTGTGGATTGAGCAGGGATTCCAGTACAGTAGTGGTCGTGGTAAACCACCCATGGAGTTCCGCCCAATTCGCGGGCGCATCGGCGTCCCATTCGAATTTGGCTTTCGCCTTTTCATCCGGAACAATCAGTCCACAAAGAGAAATCGGTCCATTGGATCGGGGGGATGAGGGGAATACAGGCACGCGCAGCAGAGCCAGTTCGTTTATGACGGGCTGCACGGCGCCCGCCGAAACACGTGTAATACGGACCTGAATGGTTGGCTCCTCGCTTTGAGGGCCTGTTGTTTCATCGGCAGGCGTATCAAATCTTCTGCGGTCCAGCGGGCGATCCCAGACAATACAGCGCACCGCTGCATCCAAAGAACGGCCGGGGCGTGGCAGGAAAAGGGTCCAGGATTTATAGGGGCCATCCACCGGATAAAAGTAAAGACGAAGGCGCGCGGAGAGGTCTTGAAACAACTTGATGGGCTGGCTTTCGGCGGGGTGATCCAGCGCCCAGAGTGCAGCCTTTGTCAGGCGGTTAAACTCCTCCCAGTTTTCGGACATTTCTTTGATGCAGGTTTACTGATTCAACATTGAGTCCATAAGGCGCACGTCCTCCACACTGAAACGGCGAAGGAACTGCATCAAACGAACCAACTGTCCAGAATCGGTTTCGAGATACCACATCTCGCGGAGATTTCCCGCTGAATCGCGTGCTTCAAGGTAAATGGCGGGTGGCGGGACAAGCGCCCCAGAGAAGACGTATTGTTCAATGAGGGATTGCGTACGGGCTCGGGCCCGCGAATCCGATCCTATTCGCACAAAACACTCAAACTCGCTACGAATGAAGCTGGCCTTTCCGGTCGATAGGTCCGTCGTCATAATGATTACCACTGCCTCCTGGGGGCTGAACTCTTGAAAGCCAGAATAGTAGTGCGCCAGCTTCCAAGTGCCCCACACTATCAGGTATATGACGGCGGTCGTGTCAATGGCGAGTTGAGGAGTTCAAATCTTTGATTTCACTACGGCGGTAAGGAAGACAGCTCCACCAATTCAATCGAATCAAAAGCCGCGAGACCTTCATTTTTCCTGCTGACCAGATTAATTCGGATAACATCGCCGTTGTGCGGGACCTGCCCGGTGACAGTGAGAGTTTTCCATTCCGTTGTGCCAGATGTCGACTCCGACTCTGAGACGCCGACCGGTTGCCAACCAGGGCCGCCGAGATATCGCAAGGCTACGCGATTCTCTCCGGTTGCACTGGTTGTCTTGATCTTCACACTAAGCTGGAATCTCGTACCAGGCAAGGCCAGCACAGGCCATGACTCCCAGACGGCGTCCTGGGTGCGGGAAAGACCGACAAACCTGTCACCATCCGGAGCCTCCCCTCCCAATACTTGAAATTCACCAGAGACGCCCCCCCCGCTGAAGTGTCCCTGATCCCATCCGTAGGGTTTGGTGGAGTCCATGTCTTCGAACGACGGATTCACAATGAGATTGGATTTGGGCGGTCGAACGGAAACCATTTTACCATGGGGTTTCCCACGGTACTCTGCGTAGACAGGGTTCATGCCCACCACCACAGAATCCTGGGTTCTTGTGGTTTCAGATCCGAAAAGCGATGTGGTCCGAGCGGTGGGTGGCAGGCTGAGACAGAACTCCTGCTTGCTCAAGGCCCAGGCGATTTCAATGGTGGTGCCTCGGCGGGTAAAGACATAGGAAATACCATTTCCCAGCGGGCGGCACCCCAAGTATCGGGCACCGAGGAGCTTCGTTTTCATAGTTTGGTAGACGCTGGTCAAGGGGGTCCCGTCCGGAGTGCATTTGGGAACCCGTTCCGGCGACAAGAATCCCCAGCCTTCGAGATGCCCGGTGATTTCGTCACGCCAATCCTCGAGGGAGAACCAGTACAAGCGCTCAATAACCTCTGCAGCGGCAATGACATGGGACTGAACCATATAACGGGCGTGTTTCTCTACGGACTCGGGTTTGGAAATATCCGACATCCAGCCCATTTCTGTGATCCACAGGGGAAGATCGGGTCTACCTAGACTTTTTGTCAACTCACGCAGGCAACGTATTTGCCGAGTGAGATCCATCTCCTCGGGCCCATCGGCCATGGAATAGGGATGGAAACTAAGGACGTCCATGGATCGAAACCCACCGTGTTTCCCAATTCCAGTGATCCAGTTGAGATCCGTTTCGCTGGGACAGCCTCCAACTACTGTGCAGTGGGGATCCGCCACATGGGCTGCGCGATAGGCGGCCTTCAGGAGTCGGGTGTAAATTTCCACATCGGGTTTGGGTTTCCAGAAAGTCGGGATGTTGGGTTCGTTCCAAATTTCCCAGGCCTTAACCCGGTCGCGATAACGAGTAACTGCACGAGAAACATAACCAGCAAAGGCCTCAATCTCCTCGTCGGTGGACGGGGGCGTCTTTAGCCATCGTGCCGTGTAACTAAGTATGGGAAAAGGCTCCACACGGTTCTTCCTCATATAGTCGACAATGTGGTCGTGAATCGGCCATTGCCATTGGCCTGGATCAGATTCGGCAAGCGACCACCAGAAGTCTGTACGATCGCCTGCACAGCCAGCTGTTTTCAATGCTTGCATCTTGATGGCGGCTCGCGTCCCGGAATTGGGTTGGTCCCGGTAGTGCAAAATCCCGGTGCCATTAATCCCAAAGAATGACTCGGCAACAGGGCGAGCAGGCGGCGCTGCTAAAACCGCTTTAGCCACGCCAAGATTCGATAGGAAACAGAGCACAATCAGGAACCGACTTGTCCCACCCCCCACGACCGCCTCCCAGAATCCGTCGGCCGCCAACGAATCTGGCAACACCGGCGACATTTACTGGCAACTCTTCCTTCTGATTCCGGGAACAACAACCAAAATACGCACAGGAAGGGCACTGGCTTGAAAGAAGTGTCCCATGGTTTTCCTTGCGCGGTCCCTGTCGGTTTCGCACGCATACGGAAACTGGAAATTGTAGAAAGAACTCATGACAGATACGATTGGTAAAATTTTCATCGGCGTGGCGTGGCCCTACGCCAACGGCGAACAGCACATTGGGCATATTGCAGGTGCCTACCTGCCGCCGGACATCTTTGCCCGATACCAGCGCATGAGGGGACGAGAGGTCCTCATGGTCAGTGGCTCTGACACCCATGGCACCCCAATAACCGTGCGCGCCGACGACGAAGGCACCACGCCAGCAGAGGTCGTGAAGAAATTTCATCCAAGGTTCATCGAGAGCTACCTAAAGCTGGGGCTCACGTTTGACCTTTTTACACACACAGACACGAAAAACCACTGGGACTGCACACACGACATGTTCCGCCACCATCTCGATGGCGGGTACATTTACAAGGATACCCAGAAGCAAGTCTATGACCCTCAAGCCGAGCGGTTTTTGCCGGACCGCTATGTGGAGGGAACATGCCCCCGTTGTGGGTACGCCGATGCGCGAGGAGACCAGTGCGATAGCTGTGGGTCTACTTACGACGCGACGGAGCTACTGAACCCGCGTTCGAAGATTACGGGAAACACGAGTCTTGAAGCGCGCGACACGGAACACTTCTTCCTCGACCTGGGGAAGATGAATGAGCCGTTACTCGAATGGATCAACCAGCCACACGAGCACTGGCGAGCGAGCGTCCTGAATTACACCCGTACGCAGCTAGCCGAGCGCAAGCTGCGCGGACGAGCCATCACGCGCGATCTGACTTGGGGCATCACTGTGCCGTTGGAGGGTTACGACACAAAACGCATCTATGTCTGGTATGACGCGGTAATCGGTTATCTCAGCGCCTCGCGCGAATGGGCGGCGATTTCGGGTGACGCTGAACGTTGGCGCGAGTGGTGGAGTGGGGCGCGAACCGATGTACGAAGCTACTATTTCATTGGCAAGGACAACATTCCCTTTCATACGGTTATATGGCCCGGTATGCTTCAGGCGTACGGCGGACTCCAACTCCCCTACGATGTACCCAGTAATGAGTACCTTAACATGTACGGTCGCAAGTTCAGCAAGAGCCGGGGAAACGTCATCGGTATTAACGACGTACTGGAGCGTTATCAAGCCGATGCGTGGCGATATGCCCTGACCGCCATGGCCCCTGAGGGGACTGATGTGGATTTCACCTGGGATGATTTCGTGGAACGTGTGAACAACGAACTGCTGGCCAACTGGGGAAATCTGACCAAGCGTGTCCTCGACTTCACCTTCAAACGGTTTGAGGGAAAGATCCCCGAACCGGGCCCTCTGACAGAAACGGACAATGCGCTGCTGACAGAGATTCGCGGAGGTTTTGAGTCCGTTTCGCACTTATATGAATCCGTGAAGCTGAAGGCTGCATCTGTGGAGCTTCGCCGTTTGAGCCAGCGGGTAAACCAGTACCTGACGGAGCGGGCCCCATGGACACTTATCAAGACAGATACCGCTGCTGCCGGCACAGCCGTTTACGTTGCGCTTCAGGCCATTGACTGGCTGAAAGTACTCTGGTCGCCGATACTGCCCCACAGCAGCCAGCAACTTCACGAAATGCTGGGGTACGATGGGCCGTTGTATGGAAGGCAGTTTACGGAGAGCGTGAACGATGCGCGAGGGGAGCACCTTGTGCTCCGATATGATCACTCCCCCGCCACTGCGCGTTGGGAAGCGGAACCACTCAGAGCTGGGCAGGCTCTCCGCGAACCTGCGGCACTGTTTATCAAGCTGGATGAGAAGCTGGTGGAGGCTGAAGGTGGACCACAATCGGCGGATAAGACCTGAGGCAGCGACGCAACCTGTGAGTCGCTATAAGCCCGCGAGCTTCAAAACGATTTTCCATTCACCTTCGCTAACAGGTTGTACGGAGAGGCGGCTGTTGTTTAGCAATGGCATTTTTTCGAGACCCTTGGTAGCCTTGAGTTCGGCCAACGAGAGGAAACGGGGCAACGCCTTCACCGCCTTGATGTCCACCATGTACCATGTCGGGCTGTCTGGTTTGCTTTTCGGATCGAAATGGGGATTCTTCGAGTCAAACGCAGTGTGATCCGGATAGCCGGCGCGCACAACCTCCGCGAGACCAGCCACGCCAGCGGGATCACCATTGGAATGATAAAATAGGACCCCATCACCGGGCTGCAACCTGTCGCGGAGGAAGTTCCTCGCCTGATAGTTGCGGACCCCGTCCCAGAAGGTGGTCTGCTTCGGGGCTTTAAGAAGGTCGTTGAAGGAAAAGCATTCGGCTTCCGATTTCAGCAGCCAATACTGTTTCGAAGTCATGGGAGACCACTATTGGTTATGGCGCGCGGAATTCAAAGCAGAGGAAACCGCCAGCGACAAATCAGGGATTGCATTTCCGGGACACTGCGTAAGCGTTTACTAATCACGGCTTAGGGGAGAACATTCGTATGCGCAAGAGAATCAAGAATTCCATTGGTATTTGGGCCTTTGGTCCAAATGCCACGCGGTTTGTACCCAACGGTTATCACTTTGAAGCCCGCGGCGAGGACATGGTAACCCGGACGCGGCGCGCGGTGGACGCCTGCGGCGATTACTTTGACAGCTATGAGTACCACTACCCGGGCGAGGTAAACGAGGACAATCTGGACGCGATCCTGAAGGCCCTCGGGGGCAAGGAAATGTACTGCGTACCCGTGGGATTCCACTGCATGGACGAATTCACGAATGGCTCTTTCATCAATCCGGACAAGAAGAAGCAGAAACTCGCCATCAAACTGGCCAAAAATGCGATCGATATCGCAAAGAAAGTGAAGGGACACCTGATCATCTGGCCCGGCGGGGAAGGATACAACTATCCATTCCAAATCGATTTTGCGAAGACATGGAACACCTTCATTGCAAACATGGCTGAGGTGGTGGAATATGCGGCCCAGAAAAAAGTGAAGGTTTTCCTGGAGCATAAGAACAGTGAGCCGGCGATGAAGATCCTCATGCGTAACATCGGCATGAAACTGTTCCTGATGCAGCGCATCAGGGATCTGGGCGTGGATACATCGCGACTGCTGGTGAACATGGATTTCCAGCACCTTATCATGAACGGCGAGCCCCTCGCGGAGTATGCCGCGCTGCTGATGAGCATGGGCAAGCTGGGCCATCTGCATGCGAATAGCGGCTGGGGCACTTTTGACGATGACAACATGACAGGTGCGTTGAACTTTATGGAGACCATTGCCATCGCGGTGGAACTGCAACGCGGCGGATATGGCAATAAGGGCGAACGCGTGGGGTTTGATCTCTATCCCTACACCGAAGACACGGCCGCAGCTGCGATTAGAAGCGTCAAGCAATGGGAATTCATCATGGATGTCGCAGCAGCCATTAACCAAAAGGAGCTTGATGCAGCGCGAGCGAGCCGGGATGCTGTGGAATGCTATCGGATCGTCTATTCGGCCTTGGGAATGAACGACAGGAAAATCGAAGGTTACTTCCGCAAATAGGAAATTCACCAAGGGATTATGCTCCAATTCTATCCGCTGGAATCTGTTCATTCTGGAACGAAATCCGATTGTCCCGAAACACATTTGGAACCAACTTCCCGGAGGCCTACCGATTGACATCCCATGAATAGAGGGTGCCCCGCCTTCGGCACGGATGGCACAGGAAACGCTACGCACTAATCTCTCTCGTCTGCTCTCGCATTTATGTTGTCAGGGGTTGGGTTGTAAAATGATGTATTCTGTGGTTGTGTCTCGCGGGCGGTTGAGACTCGCGTTGAAGTTTGTTTTATCGATGTTTTTTTCGGCAGCATTGCCCGACGGGCTTCCAGCTCAGGATGCACCCCACGAGGATTTGGTCAAGAATGCCTCGGTCATCGGTTTGGATTGGTATCGGGAGCACGGACTGATCCCGGACGCCCATGGAAACCGGGGAATTGGGCAGCAATCGATCCGGGAAACCGACCCCACCGCGGACTGGACGGCAACCAGCTACACAGCCGTGCTGAATTCCAGTTCCACCTACACCATCAATCTCTTTTCCCAAACACGCTGCGTCAATGAACGCATTGTCATGACAAATGTCGGCACCTCCGACATCGTAAATCCGTGGGTCGTGGCGAACAGTACACGCAATTGGTATAACTGCAACAGCATCTTGAATGAGGCCATTGGCAATGAACAAAACATGGAACAAAAGGCCTTTCGCATTTGGGATTTCGTGCGCCGCAATCGTTACCACTGGGCTCCGGCGGAAACCGGAATGGAGATTCACTCACCGGTAAAGCTGTTGAACGTGTACGGTTACGGGCTATGCGACGACACCGCAAACACGATGGAGTGTCTGTTTCGAATGGCTGGCTTCCCGGATGAACGCTGCTGGGACATCAATGGCCACGTCATCAGCGAAGTCTTTTATGATGGCGCCTACCACATGCTGGACGCCGATCTCGAGTATTTCTATCCCAAATGGGACAATAAGACCCTGGCATCGGTCACAGAGTGCGCCGCAGACCCAGCCTATGTGGCACGCGTATCTGGTGATGGCATCGCGAGCCTTTATTCCACGACCGAGGACAACTATTGGTACTGGCGATGGTATGAGACCAGCACCGAAATGGCCATGACTCTCAGGCCGGGTGAGAGTCTCGAGAGATGCTTCTACAATTGGGGAAGGTTTCATGACATCTACACCCAGTCGATACCGGTTCTGTTTGGCAATGGACGCGACGTCTACGCACCAGATCTCTCCGAGGCGAGTGGTATGGAAAAACTAACAGCCACGGCCAATTGGGTCTGGAGCGCCGATGCGCCGCACCTGCGTCCCGAAGATCCCACAGCCCCGGGGCAAGCTGTCATCCGAATGAAAATGCCCTACGTTTTTGTGGGAGGAAGAGTGGCCTTAAATCTGGATCTAGGCCCGGAGGACCACGCCGAGCTCCAATACTCGCGTGACGGCGCAAGCTGGTCCACAGTCGCGCCCATCTCGGGGCCGGTTCATGGCGACATGGAGGTATCGCTCGATGATGCCATTAACACCCACGGTTGGTGGGCCTGCTACGACTTTCAGGTCAGGGTACTCGTTTATCCATCTCCGTCGGGAGAAACCTGCGGATTGTCCGGTTTTGGCGTAGTCGGGGAGATCCAATGCGCCCCATGGTCGCTGCCCACAGTCGTCTTTGGATCAACCAATCAATTGAGTGGGACATTTAGTGGACAACCTGGCGCAAAGCTCAAGGTCGACCATTACTGGAGACAGACGGATGAGGAGCCTCGAATTGTGGCACCAAACTCACCGATTTACCCTCCCGACAGATCATCCATTGGATCCACCTCCCCGGATTTGCGCTGGAACAGCCCGGTTGGAAGCGACCCGGATGTCTGGCGATTTGTAAAACTGACATGGGATCGGGACGGGTACCACCCGGTTTCGCCGACACACTCCATTGCCAGATACATTCCGAATGAATGGCAATCCCCAGAAGGTTGGTTAACTCGGGGCAATACCTATTACTGGCGAGTGAAGGAGCAGGACAACCTTGCCCGATGGTCACGCATCTGGACCTTTAATGTGTCGGAGCCCACCGCCGCGCAGAATTGGCAAAGTTACGAGTAACTAGTCAGTCCCGACGGCTTTAACGCCGTCGGGACCGGCCACATTTAGATTTCGCGGCAGATCGTAGCGAGGGTATCTACAAAGAAGTCGGCCTGCTCACGGGATATGACAAGCGGCGGGCACACACGGATTGCATGGGCCCCGCATCCGAGAATCAGGATTCCATGCTCGTAGGCCTTCAGGACGATCTTGTTGCGGATCTCCGGGGACGGTTTGCCACTGGCGTCTACCACGTCGAAGGCGAGCATGAGGCCAAGGCCTCGAGCGCCCGAGATGCATTTAACCTTCTTCTGGAGCTCTTCCAGGCGCCCCTTGAGATGCCCGCCAACCTGGGTGGCATTTTCCATGAGCGATTCTTCAAGCAGGTCCACCGTGGCGTGGGCGGCGGCGCAGGCAACCGGGTTGCCACCGAATGTCGTACCGTGCTGGCCCGGCTTCCAGTCCATGATGTCAGCGCGGGCGATGAAAGCCCCGAGGGGCATGCCAGAAGCGATGCCCTTGGCGATACAGATGATATCAGGCTGAAGCCCAAAGTGATCGCAGGCAAACATTTTGCCGGTGCGCCCCATACCCGACTGCACCTCATCTGCCACCAGCAAGATACCGTATTTATCGCAAAGCCCACGGAGATCGTGCAGCCATTCGCGTGAAGGAACGATATATCCACCCTCGCCTTGAATCGGCTCAACGAACAGGGCCGCAAAGCCGGCTTCGTCCACCACGCGCTTGATCACGTTGTTCTCGATGTTGGCCACACTCTCCCCGTAGTTCACATGGAAGATGCCACCGAGGAAAGGCGAGAAGCCCTTGCGCTGGGTACTCTTGCTGGCGGTCAGGGACAGGGAGCCCATTGTACGACCATGGAAGGACCCGTAGAAGGCAATCATCTGGGTACCGTGCTTGTGGTGGCGGGCCAGTTTAAGTGCGCCTTCAATGGCCTCGGTGCCCGAATTTGTGAAGAAGATCTTCTTGTCCCCTTTTATTGGAGCATATTTGCAGATGCGCTCGGCGAGGCGCACCTGCACATCGTAATAGAAGTCCGTGCCACTCATATGGAGGAACTTGGCCGCCTGATCCTGAATTGCGGCAACGACGCGCGGATGACTGTGTCCAGTCGAGTTAACGGCAATTCCAGCGGCCATGTCGAGGAAGCTGTTACCGTCCACGTCCCACACAATGCAGCCTTCGCCCCGTTCCATGACAAAAGGATAGTCACGCGTATAGGACGGCGACATAATGGTATGATCGCGATCCACAACAGCCTTGGCCTTAGGACCCGGCAATGGCGTCTTGATCTCCGGCAGCATGGCCTTATTCTCGGGCGCAAGTGTTGTGGTCATGGTCATCTCACTTTCTGTTTGTTTGTGACTGGATGATGCGGGCGGAGCAGGGGGCGTGCTACCCAAGTAACAGGATATTGGAAGCTCCGCAGAAAATTTGCCCGGCATTCAATCTATCGGGGAGCACTTTGGGGCAACTCCAAAGGCGGTTACAAGTACTTTTCGACCTTTGCGCTCTTCAACGCCTTGGCCATCCATTGATCAAATGCCCGGCGCGCTTCTTCTTGTCGGTAGGCTTCCTGCGCATTGTCCGGGCGGCGGTCGGTTACTTTGATGATATGAAACCCGATGGGAGTCTTGATGACACGGGTGAAATTCCCCGGTTGCAGGGCAAATGCTGCTGCGTCGAAATTGGCATACATCTTCCCACGCGTAAAGTAGCCGAGGTCGCCCCCTCTAGCGGCCGTCAGGTAGTCCTGCGAGTACTTGCGGGCTGCTTCCGCGAAATCCAACCCTGATTCCAGTTCTGCATGGACTGCTTCCGACTTGTTTCGAATTGTCTCGAGCAACTGCGTGGAAACTCCGTCCTTTGCCACCAGCAGGATATGGCTTGCCCGGATTTCCTCGGATCGCGTTGTTACCACGGGATTGTTTTGTACAAACTTCATGAGGGTGTCCGTGGTTGCCGGCTGGACTCCGGTGCCAATGTGCTCCCTGACCAGGCGCAACAACTCCCGAGACCGGATGGTATAACGAAGGTCATCTTGGGACTGGCCGTTGTGTATGGCATCGTCCTCCAGCTTTCGGCCGGGGGGTAGCTGCGCATTTTCCTTTCGAATGAGCGCGTCAACCATCGCATTGCTGACAACAATCTGATGCTGGTCAGCATACTCCTCGATGAGGGAACGTTGGATCAGCGAATCGAGGACAGGTTGGGAAAGAGCACCCTCCCAACCGGCCTTCTGCGCCGCCCCACTGGCATTCTGCCGGGCACCCGCAACCCGGACCTCTGCAACAAGGCGCTCTGCAGTAATCTCACGACCGTTGACTCGGGCCACAATTTTTTTGCCGCCTGCCCCGGTGGGGCATTTTGATAAATTCAATCCCGGCACCTGCGAAAAATCGAAATTAGGCATTCCCTTTAGCGTCGGAGCCCTCTTCTGAGAAACCGTGGGGCTTGAATTCCTCTCACCCGTCGAGAACGGCCAAATCGCCGGCACATCGCGGGGCACGGCCACAAGCGCCAGCACCGTCGCCAACAATCTATTCAGCCCCGTAACCACTCTCGTGTCCCCATTCCTGACGGCCCAAATGGCGGCCGCATAAATCGCAACGCAACCAGTAACTCGGAAATGTTTGAATGATTGAACTGCCCCCACATCAAGAGCAATCCGCGCGCCAAGACAACGTGAAATGACGCCTGACTCCTATATTGAGGAAGATCGCGTCATCCAGGGCGCCGATTACCGCCTTGCCGCGCGTTTGCTTGTATACGTCAGGCCCTATTGGAAACTGGTGCTGCTTTCGAGCGTCTTGTCGCTGGTAACTGCGGCTCTCCAACTTGCAGGGCCCTACATTGTCAAGATTGCCATAGATGACCACATCATGTTAGGCAATGCCGACAATGTTCCTGAATTGTGCGGACTTTACGCCCTGACTCTCGCGTTGCTGTTTGGCTTTGAGTATGCCCAAACCTACATGATTGCCCATGTGGGCCAGAGGGCCATGCACGACCTGCGAAACGGCATCTTTACTCACTTTCAGAAATTGCACATCGGCTACTTTGACAGAAATCCAGTAGGCCGCTTGATGACACGCATCACAAGCGACGTCGCGGCACTGAACGAGCTTTTTTCTCAGGGTGTAATGACAGTCGCGGGGGATATTTTCCTGTTGGCGGCCATCGCGGGACTCATGCTGGCCACGGATTGGAAGCTGGCGTTGCTGGTAATGACCACAGGGCCATTATTGCTTCTGGCTGGCAATATTTTCCGGGTAAATATCCGAGTGGCCTACCGCGACGTGCGGGCGCGCCTGTCGCGCATGAACACCTACCTTCAGGAAAACCTCAGCGGGATGCGGACCGTGCAGGCCTACAATCGGGAGCCTCGCAATTTCGAGGAGTTTTCCGAGCTCAACGCCGCTCATCGCGATGCCAACGGGATGGCCATTTTCTGCATGTCGGTCTTCTTCCCGGTTGTGGAAATGGTGGCCGCCATCGCGCTGGCTTTGATCGTCTGGTATGGCGGCGTGCAAACCTTGAAGGGAACCCTGACACTCGGAACCGTTTACCTGTTTATCCAGTACGCACAACGCTTGTTTCAGCCAATCAAGGACCTTACTGAAAAGTTCAACGTTTTCCAAACTGCCATGGCTTCCTCAGAGCGGATTTTTCGCCTGTTGGATACACCCGCGGAAATCCTGCCCCCTGCGACACCCGAGCCATTTCATGGCCTGCAGGATGAGGTTACATTTGAGAATGTCTGGTTCGCCTACAAGGGAGAGGATTGGGTGCTGCGCGACGTCTCCTTCAAGATTCGCAAAGGACAGACAGTGGCCCTGGTAGGCGCCACCGGCAGTGGAAAGACGACCATTACAAGCCTGCTGGCAAGATTCTATGATGTGAATCGCGGGACCATTCGAATCGACGGTATCGATATCCGCAACCTGTCCCTCAACGATTTGCGGCGCCCCATGGCCGTTGTCCTACAGGACTCCTTTCTCTTCTCGGGAACAATGGAAGGAAATATCCGGCTTGGGAACCAGGAGATCGACGACGAGCGGATTCGCCGGGCCGCAGGCCACGTAAATGCCCTTCCGTTCATTGACAGGTTGAAAGGCGGAATGAAGCACGAAGTCCTCGAGCGCGGAGCTACGCTTTCTGTCGGGCAGAAACAGCTTCTTTCCTTTGCTCGGGCACTCGCTTTTGATCCGCAAATCATGATTCTGGACGAGGCGACGGCCAACATTGACACAGCGACCGAACTGTTGATTCAGGATGCTCTTGAGAAACTGCTTCGGGGCCGGACGTCGCTGGTCATCGCCCACAGGCTTTCAACTATTCAGAATGCTGACTTGATCATCGTGCTCCATCACGGCCGAATCCGGGAGACTGGCACACACGCCGAATTGTTGCAGCGGGACGGGCTCTACCGAAAACTCTATGAGCTCCAGTTTAAGCACGCAGCTGCTCCGATTGCACAGGGAAACCGCGAGACCGTTCCAAGCATTTAGCCTCGAACGGTCGGGACTAAATGCTTTCGACTGTCACCTGAAGGCCGATTTCACGCAAGACACCGGCCACACGGTCAGCTTCTGCTTTGTCGGTAATGATTACAACCGCCCGGCCGGAGCTATGAGCTTTCAACATGATCTGGACCGCGTCGGACATGGGGCAGTGGATCGCCTTGATAATTTGAAGTACGACCTCATCCATGTTGTGATGGTCGTCATTAAAAAGGACCACGCGCGATCCTTCACCATCCGTTTCCGTTGTCTCTGGCGTCGTAATGGGCGATGGTAGCGCTGCGGGCGACAGGTCGGTCCGGGCGAGGATTTGATTTGCAGACTTTGACATGGGAGCACCACAATTACCCCCAATGAAGCTGCAACAATCATCTCAAGAATCCCCGCAAAGAAATATCCGGCTCGTTCTCGAATACGACGGCTCCAACTACGTCGGCTGGCAACGCCAGATTAACGGGATCTCCATCCAGGAGAAGGTCGAAGAGGCCCTTGCTGTGCAGCTCGGCACGCCCGTTCGAGTCACAGCCGCAGGACGAACCGATGCGGGAGTGCATGCCCTGGGTCAGGTTGTGAATTTTCACACAAGCTCTGAGCTTACGCCAAGGGCGATTCACCGGGGAGCGATCCGTCATCTCCCAAGAGACATTACCATTGTCGCCGCCGATGAGGTCCCCGTCACCTTCAATGCGCGACGTGATGCGAGATTGCGCTGGTATCGCTTTCACATCCTGAATCGCTCCATCGCGCCAGCCGTGGGGGCCAATTTCCTTACGCATGTCCCCTTCCCGCTCAATCCAGACAAAATGGGGGAGGCTGCCGCCCGGTTTGAGGGGCATCACGATTTCAGCGCGTTTCGCGCAGTAACCTGCACGGCCGTGCGAACGGACCTGACAATGCAAAGGCCCGGGATCCGATTATTGCCGGACGGCCTAATCATCATGGATTTTCGCTGCAGGTCTTTTCTGCAGAACATGGTCCGCATTATGGCTGGGACCATCGTAGCCTGCGGTCGCGGACGGCTGGCAGCCACAGAAATCTCCGAGATGCTTAAGACTGGGAAGCGGCGCAACGAGGCGGTCACCCTACCCCCGAATGGCCTCTTCCTCTATCGAGTTCACTATACCGGGGAGGACTAGCTCCTCCCCGGTTTTACCTTCATCAATCAGGCAGCAGATCGTATGTCCGAACCTGCAGAGAATCTATTGTGACGTTTCCGCCTTCGAGGTTTGCATTGGCCCCGCTGCTCAGGGTATCCACGACATCCGCACCAAAGAAGATCATTCGCCGGATGTTCTCGTTTGTGGTGGCTGCCGTATTCCCGACGCCTGGCCCCGGACAGCTGGAGAGAAATGGCATCTTGGCAGAAATGGAGCCAGGCACATCCGGACGAATGTCCGCACTCAGCGGTGTATGGAAAATCAGCGTGTACCAACCGCCATCCGTACCAGACGGCAGAGTGCCGGTGTCGGGATTCAGACATCCAATTCCGGGCAACGTTTGAGCTGCAATGTTGATGTTGACCGTATTGTTGGTTGGGTACGCACCGCCAAACTCCTGCTTAACAGCCCACAGGAACCGGTTGGAGCGGGCGCGCACACGGATTTGGGATTGGAGATTTGATGCGCGCGACGAAACCATGTGGAAGCGCAACTTATACTGCTTGCCCTCCTCCACCTTGACCGCTGTCTGATAATCCGACGTAACCCAGTTGGAGCCTGCCTTGGGAATCGGGCTGAAATCCGCCGACGCGACATAAAGGTTGCTGCTTGAAGCCAAGACCGATGTGTCCATCGTCACGCCTGTAGACGAGTTATACACAATGGTTGGCAGCGGCGGTGCAGTGGAAACCGTTCCAAGGCTATTGCCCGAAATGCCTGTTATCTTGTAACTTGAGTAATCTGAACCATTGAAGTTTTGCAAACCGGTTGGGCCGGTCACGTAGGTTCGGTAAGGTGCGTCGGCAAGCGCTGCACCATCCGCGATGTATGCGGATGGGTAAACCCCGATCACACTCTGGGCAAGATTGAGATTCCCGTTTACCTGGGGCAACCCAATCGAATAGGCCTCAAATGTTCTCTGAATGCCGCCGAAGCCTTGAGACTGGCCGTTCGAAGCAAGGTAAGGCACATCGACTGGGTCGTAGTCCAGGCGATAGAGTGACGGTAGCGATGAATTGCGCGACGGCTGCATTTCGTAACCACGCTGATCTTCCGTGTCATTGATCGCGCTGTTCGTGGCAAGAACCTCCAGTTCGCAGGCCACTGCTGACGCATTCTGCAGCTTTAAACGGAGGTTCGGGATGATGTTCTGTGTGTTCGGAGTCTGCCCCGAGGCATACACAAAGAACTTACCGCGAACCACTTTGCCAGTACCCACCATGGCGTAGGGCAACCAATCGGAGATCGTTGTGGTCCAGCCTGACACGTTGAATCTTCCGAGGGCAGCCATGGCCGTTTGATTAATACGTAGAGCTGAATTTGCTGAGTCGTAGGTACCGCTGTTTGTGCCGCCACTGCTGGAATAGAACCAACCGGGGGCGTTGGCGTTCGTCGTTGTAATGTCAGTGGTGAAACCGTCGTCCGAGGATATCTGGAAAGTAAAGTTATTGGTAATGGTGTAGAACTCGCCGGTCGTGAAAGGTGTGGACATGGGGTTGAAGGCCGCATCGACTATGTTGGCCAGGTTCTGATCCAGGTTCACCTTGATGGTTCCGCTTCCTGCAACGCTGTTCACCGGTACATTCCAGGTTGTCCCACTCCCGGTTACCGTCCCGAGCACACCGGTCACCCCGCTACCCACCACCGTGAAGTTGATGGCATCGACTCCGGCCACTGCTTCACTAAATGTCACCGTGAAGTTCACAGTCGTTGCATTGGTTGGATCCAAATCGGCCCGCGTAATGGAAGCGACCGTCGGTGCCATCTGATCAATCGTGTAGCTTTCGCCGGTCGTGAAGGCCGCCGTCAGGGAATTGTTCACCGCATCCTTGATGTTCGACAAGTTCTGGTCGAGGTCCACCTTGATGGTACCCGTGCCGGAGACGCTCGTCACCGGGACGTTCCAAGTCGTGCCGCTGCCGGTCACTGTCCCGACCGATCCTGTGACGCCGCTGCCCACGACCGTGAAGTTCGTCGCATCAACACCCGTCACCGATTCGCTGAACGTCACCGTGAAGTTGACGGTTGTGGCATTCGTGAAGTTGGCATCCGCACGGACAATGGAACTGACCGTTGGCGCCGTCTGGTCGATCGTGTAGCTTTGACCTGTCGTGAAGCTTGCCGACAATGCGTTGCTTACACCGTCCACGATATTGGCCAAGTTCTGGTCGAGGTCCACCTTGATGGTACCCGTGCCGGAGACAGAAGTCACCGGAACGTTCCAGGTCGTGCCGCTGCCGGTCACAGTACCCACCGATCCTGTAACGCCGCTGCCCACGACCGTGAAGTTTGTCGCATCGACACCCGTCACCGATTCGCTGAACGTCACCGTGAAGTTGACGGTTGTGGCGTTGGTTGGGTTGGCGTCCGCGCGGACGATGGAACTGACCGTCGGAACTGTCTGGTCAATCGTGTAGCTCTCGCCGGTTGTGAACGAGGCGGTCAGCGCGTTGCTGACACCGTCCACGATGTTCG